>NZ_SZNK01000001.1:577500-1280000 GCF_005217615.1 Brevibacillus antibioticus | reverse complement strand
CCGTCAATTTCAATCGGATCACCAAGTTTCGTGCCTGTCCCGTGTGCTTCTAGATAGGAGATGCTCTCTGGTTCGACGGCTGCCGCCTTCCATGCTTTAACCATCACATCTTCTTGCGCCAACACATTGGGCGCCGTAATCCCGATGGATGCTCCATCTTGGTTAATGGCACTTCCTTTGATCACGGCATAGATATGGTCCCTGTCATGCAAAGCTTTGTGGAGCGGCTTCAACAAGATGGATGCTACTCCTTCTCCCATACCTGTACCATCCGAGGCATGATCAAATGTGCGTGTTCTGCCATCTGATGATTCGATTCCAACGTTGGATATACTGTCTCCTTTTACGGTAAGCAAATTGATCTTGACTCCACCGGCAATGGCCATTTCGCATTCACCGTTTTTGATCGCCTGACAAGCAAGGTGCACAGCGACGAGCGCTGAGGAGCAGGAGGTATCCACTATAAGTGCCGGACCTTTCAAATCCAGCAAGTAAGATATCCTGCTTGCAATAACGGATTTTAGATTCCCCGCAAAAGAAGTGGATATCTCGGCTGGGTTCGCGGCAAAAATCATCATTTTATAATCATTCAGCGGGTCGCTTGAGTAGCCGATGTATACTCCGGTTCTCGTGCCGCGAATCTTTTGTGCACCGTATCCCGCATCTTCAATCGTCCCCCAGACGTTTTCGAGCATCTTTCGTTGGTTGGGGTCCATAAAACTGGCTTCTTTTGGAGAAATCGAGAAAAAAGGAGGATCAAACTGATCAATCGATTCCATATAACCAGCTTCATGATAGGTCAACTTATCGACATTCATTCCCTGCAAGCGAAGGAAAGCGTCCGCATCCTTTTTACGCTCTTCAGGGATGGGGCGGATGCAGTCTTTACCCTCTTCCAAGATTTCCCAGAATTCTTCTAAATCTTTAGCTTGTCCAAACGTTCCTGACATCCCGATAATGGCTATGTCTTTTTTGTTGACCTCGTCTACCATTCGTTGTGGCTGATCTGCTTGGCCAAAGGAAATCATTTTTTTTCCTTTTATATCAGAAAATTTGTTCAGCATGTCTGCCCCTCCCTTTTTCAAAAAGGAATCCGTTGGAGTTACAAGGCAGGTTGTGTTTCTAACAACTTGATTAACTCTTTCGTTCCTGTTTCGGAAAAAAGTTGTTCAAAACGCTCATCACGCTCTTCTTGCGGGGTTTGCTTGGTTTCAAATACAGATTGCAACATTTCATAGGCTGCTTTGAACTGGTCAAAGGTTGGCTCTTGGTTATTCTGCTCCAATTCTTCGACCATACGCTGAACATTGCGATAAGGTTGGATTACACCATTACTATAGGCTTCATTGTCCCAGTTGTTGTTTTTGGTGCAGACGGCAATCGCCAGACAGCGAATCATGAACTTGAGTTTATCCGGTTCTGCTGCTGGTGCAGCAGCCACTCGTTTTTCACGGATGATTGCTGCGTCCTTTTCGTCAGTGTAGGTGTATGCTTCTACGGATGGAGCGATTTTTCTCATCAAGTTGCGGAGTACAGTTTGCGGTCCCATCTCGATCAGGGTTGTTACTCCGTGCCGTTCAAGGTATTTCATCGAGTCAAGCCATTGAACCGGTTGTACGATTTGTTCGGTCAGGTTGTCAATGATGCTTTCCTTGCTTACATATGGCAATGCCGTCACATTGGAGAGCACCGGATAGGTCAAGTCGTTGTATATAACCTTTTCCAGTTCTTCTCTCATGCAGTCAGCGGCTGGTTGCATCAGAGGGCTGTGGAATGGCGCACTTACTTTGAGTGGTATTAGTTTGGCTTTTTGCTCTTTTAGCTTCACACTTGCTTGTTCGACGGCAATCGCATGACCCGAGATGACGATCTGGTCAGTGGAGTTCACATTGGAGATGACGACTAGGTTTTCAGCGGTAGAAACTTGTCGGCAGACTTGGTCGATCAGTTCAACCTCAACGCCGTAAACTGCTGTCATGGCTCCGAAACCGACAGGCACCGCTTCCTGCATGAATTTTCCACGTAGATGAACGAGTCGCACAGCATCAGCAAACGAAATAGCGTTGGTGCAAGTCAATGCCGAATACTCACCCAAGCTATGACCCGCGAGATACGCTGGCACAATTCCCGCTTCTTCCATCATTACCCGGTAAGCGGCAACACTCGCTGTCAGGATGGCCGGTTGAGTGATATCGGTTTTGGTCAGCTCTTCCATGGTGCCTTCAAAACAAATTTTTTTCAGATCGAATCCAAGTACTTCGTTTGCCTCTTCGAACACTTCACGAGCGAGATCGAATTGCTCATACAGTTTTTTCCCCATGCCCACTGCCTGTGAGCCTTGTCCTGGAAAAACAACTCCTACTTTTGTCATAAAAAGACTCATCCTTTCTATTGTGAAACGGAATGGGAGGCCAGATTAGAAAGAAACTGTGCGTAGCTTTGCAGCATTTCTTTCACTGTGTTGCTTTCTACTCTGGAAGAACGGTATTCAAATACGATTTGCATGCGGTCTGTCTGCGGCTTGATGATCATGCGCAAGTCGAACGGGTCAACCCCAACACTTGGCGGGAAAGCATCCGAATAGAACAGAAGGTACAACCCCTCCTTAGTCGGTGGAGCCTCAATTGATTGCGTTCGTCCACTCGCTGACTGTGCAGCCCGACCATGGCTGATTTGGGTAAAGAGTGTAGACAAGTCGTCTATGCTGTCCATTCCGATGTGAAGCGGAATGATCTGACTGCTTTGCAGAGCTGTGGTATACAGCGAGACCTGCAAGGATTCCGTAATTTCAGATAGGAAATAAGCATATGTCCCCAGACAGACGTCCTCCAAGCTGACACTTGCCTGCTCTGCGGTATCATGCAGGATGGCAGAAACCTCTAGCGGCAACATCACGTGTAACTCCATATCCTCGCTTGCTTCGCCATTCTGCATGAGCAGTCTCTGCGGAAACATCTGTGGTTGCAGGACGAGCGTATCACTCATGCCTTCTTCGATAAAAGCAGATAGCTTGGCGATGGTTGGATAGGCAAACAGATCGGTGATTCGGACACGACCAGGGAATTTGGTGTTGATCTGTGAATGCATCCACACCACCTTGATCGAGTTTCCTCCGACTTGGAAAAAGTTGTCATGGACACTGATCGTCTCCAATTCCAAAACACCCCTCCAAATGGCGGACAGTTCCAGTTCCAGTTGAGTCGTGGGGGCAACGAATTCGCCTGTGGAAAACGAACGGCTCCCCTCTACTTCGGGCAGTTGGTTGCGGTCGATTTTGCCGCTCGGGGTCAATGGCCACTCGTCCACGCGAACGAAGTAAGCCGGGATCATATAGTAGGGCAAGGTTTTTTGCAAGTGCTCGATCAGTTCAGAGACATCGATGTCTTGCTCCCCAATATAGTAGCCTATGATCGTCTTCTCCGATGGAGAATCGTTGCGAATCGTCACGACTGCATCTTGAATCAGTGGATGCTGGTTGAGGCAATGCTTGATCTCATTGAGTTCGACGCGGAAGCCTCTAATTTTTTCCTGGCTGTCCATCCGGCCTAAATAGTCTATTTCCCCATTGGGCAACCATCTGGCCAAATCTCCAGTCCGATAGATAAGTTCTCCGAAGCGATTTTGCGTAAATTTTTCCGCCGTCAACTCCGAGCGGTTTAGGTATCCTCGGGCCAGGCCGTCTCCCGCTATACATAGCTCTCCGGCAATCCCGATCGGCATCAGATTGTTGTCAGCATCCATAATATAAACCTTCATATTGGCAAGCGGTTTACCAATCGTGATCGGTTGATCGATGGTGAGAGGATGAAGAGTGGCATACACAGTTGTCTCTGTTGGGCCGTATATGTTGTAAATGGAAGCCTTTGGTACATAGGTAGCCAATTGTGAGAGCAGTGTCTCTGGAAAGGCTTCCCCTGCTATCATGATATCTGTTACATGCAAGGAGCGGTCAGAAAAGTCCGAATGATTAAACAACAACTGCATTCTCGATGGCGTAGTTTGAATCATCTGCACTTGGCTGCGCACCAACCGCTCACAGAGCAACTCAGGGTCTTGCAATTCTTCATCGCTTGCCACCACGACGGTCAAACCCAATGCCAATGCAATGAACGTCTCGACCACAAAAATATCAAAGGCCGGTGTTGTAACGGACACAATCCTTTTTCCCGAACGGAAATCGATATGGTCGATAAGTGCTCTCAACAAGTTGCTAACCGATTGGTGATTCACCATGACCCCTTTGGGCTTCCCCGTCGAACCTGATGTGTAAAGGAGATAGGCCAAGTTTTCAGTCGACGCGCACTGCTCTAGGTCGGTGCTCTCTTCACAAGCAAGATCAGGATCACGCAGGTCGATGATCGTTCCATGAAAATGATGTGTACCGAGTCCTTGGGGATCGGCTGTCAAAAGGATCGTAGCTCCGCTATCTTCCATCATATAGCGGATGCGGTCCATTGGATAAAACGGGTCGATCGGCAGGTAGGCTCCCCCAGCTTTCCAGATTGCCAGGAGTCCAATGATCATTTCAAACGAACGGTCGGAGATTTGTACAACGATGCTGTCAGCTTGTACATCTTGCCTGCGTAACAGCCGGGCCAACTGATTCGCTTTTTCATTCACTTGTCGGTAAGTAAGCGACTCATTTCCAAAGACGATGGCCGTTTGATCAGGCGTTTTTTTTGCTTGCTCTTCTATCCAGCGATAGACCGGTTTGTCAGAGTCATATGGTACTGCTGTATCATTAAATGCGTGTAGAATGATATGTTTTTCTTCTAAAGTCAGGATTTCAAGATCCTGGATGCGGATGTCGGGGTTCTCAGTGATTGCACTGGCAATAACCTGAAGATGTTCGCCCGCCTTTTGAATCATGGCGGCATCGAAAACGTTTGCGTTGTAGTTGAACTGGACTGCCAGCTTCGGCTCTGATTCGATGATGACATTCAAGTCATAGTTAGTCTGTTCAGAAATCTCTACATCGCTGATCTCGATCCCAGGTCCCGCTTCCACGTCAGCTTGGGCAGGCTTCGAACGTGGATAATTCTCAAAAACAACAATGTGATTCAGCAGGTCTTGTTTCAAAACGGATTGGCTCTGAATTTCAGCCAGGGACACATACTCATAGGCTCGGGATGCGAGCGACTCCGCTGACACGCGGCGGAGTAATGCAGACACTGTCAAATCTGGCTCTGATTTCACCCGGAATGGAACTGTGTTGATAAAGAGACCCACCATTCGCTCAATTCCCTCAACCTGCGGCGGTCGGGCTGAGACTACTGAACCAAATACGACATCGTTGACATGGTTGTACTTTTGAAGCAACAAGCCCCACAGCATATGCATCACAGTACTCAGGGTGGTTCGGTGTTGTTTTGCCAGATTCGACAGTTTGTACTGGATATCCTCACTAAAGTCAAAACAGGTTTCACTGCGTATATAGGTGTCAACCTTACGTGGTGTGCCATAGATCGGCAAGGTAACAGTTTCTTCATAAGACTGCAGATATCTTTGCCAATGTTTGTACGCTTCTTTTTTGTTCTGCTTGTTTATCCAGTCGATATATACTTGAAACGGTTGCACAGGGGAGAGATGAAGCGGAGTGTTCCGCTTCATCTGAGAATAGATCGAAAACAATTCCTGCGTAAACACTGATTGGCTCCAGCCGTCCATGATGATGTGATGGTAGCTACGGATCAGTTTATATTGTTTCGGAGCTACTTTGATCACTGAAAAACGGAGCAGTGGATCGCGTAACAGATCAAATCCTTTCTGCTTGTCCTGTTGAATGAACTGCTTTAGATATCCAATCTCCTCCACTTTTGACAAGCTCGAGATATCCTCGACGTGAAGCTTGATAGGACGTTCTTGAAAGACGACCTGTTGGGGCTTTTTTAGTTTTTCATGAACAAAGTTGGTTCTGAGTACTTCGTGACGTGAAATCAAGAGATTCACACTTTGTTCCAGCAGCTCCAGATCCAACTCGCCTGTAATCGTTAGAGTGGCCTGCTCAAAATACATATGAGAGTCTTGTGACAACAGGGAGTGATACAACATCCCCTCCTGCATAGGGGTTAGATTATAGATTTTTTGTACTTTCAACCCAGAATCCAAAAGCCTACCCTCTTTCCCAGGTGCTATCATTTTTCAAACATCTGGAGAATCTCTCCCACTTCTTCAATCGTCAGCTCACTGTTTCCATAGGCGGACGGAGTTAACTCTGTGTCCTCCTTTGCCTTACAATGAGCGATAATCAAATGCATCTGTTGTCGATACTTTTCTAGCAAGCGTCGAATCGTAACTTTTTGATAATGAGAGCGGCTGTATCGGATAGACATAATCAGCCGTTTTTCAACGATCTTGCAAGTCAGGGAGATTACATTGCCATCATTTGACAGAGTATGACCGCTTAATGCTTCATATTGTTGATCCATTTGGAAGAAGTCTAAATCTTCTTGATTCCATCTACAGGAAAAATTGTAACATATTTTATTTTTAGATGGAATTAATTTGTTATTAGTTTTTTCAGTTTTGCTTTTCTTTTGAATATTCAATAACCACTCTGATCCACCATTTTGGACCCGATGCAGGGTCTCTTTGACATTCTTGATTTGATACGAAAGATCTTTTTCATTCCCCATGTCCAGCAGAAGTGGCAACGTAGAGTTAATCCATCCCACAGTCCGTGTCAGGTCGAGCGTTCCTTCGCTCAGTATTCGCCCGCGTTCTCCGACGTCTATCAAGAAGAGCTGTTGATTCGACCAATCAGCAAGCGCGAGGCCAAATCCTGTCAACAGAAGATGATTTATGTCTGTTTGATAAGCGTGACTCGTGTGATGGAGTAACTGGTAGGTCTCCTCTTCACTCAGCTCTGCAGACAGGATATGGGCATCGTTTTGGGAATCCGCCGTCGAGATGTCGAAATCAGTCGGCAACGCAGGGACTCGCGTTCGATCAAGAGACGCCCAGTAACCAGTTGGTTGCTCGTGGTCAATTTGGTTAGCATGGGAGCTTAAATGGTTCACAAACTCGCGGAACGAAGCGCTTTTCTTCTCGATCACTGGATGCTGTTTGTTCATGAGACTGACATAAGCTTGTGTGAAGTCTTCCAGCAAAATCGGCCACGATGACTCATCCATGAGCAATTGATGGATGAGAATGCACAAGTAATCGCCTTCTTGTGTTTGGAACAGACCCAGACGAATAAATGGAGGCTTTACTCCTGCGAGATGACTTTTCATGTAAGTGACTTTTGCAGCGATGATCGCACGGGCATCCTGGTCTGCCTTTATGTCCAGGTTTTCGAAGATGAAGTGTGCGCGGTCGACTGGCTTGTGAATTTGCAACAGTTCATTGTCGTCAAGCTGGAAGATCATTTGCAGCGCATCGTGATGGTTGACCACGGCAGTGAAGGCATGGGTGACTAGCTTCGGATCAAAGCCTTCTCTGCTGTACAGCATGACAGAGTGAGCCTTGCTATTGGGTTCCATGATGATCTCATTGGCTAATTCACGCTGCATCGGTGCCAACAGAATGAAACCGGTTGAGTCGATTGGATCGTTAACGCTTGCCAATTGATGTATGTGGGGCGCCAATTCACTGATGCACGGATATTGGAACGTGTCTCTGATGTCAAGTTGCAAATTTTGTTTGAACAGGGCCGATGAAATTTGGATGGCCTTGATCGAGTTGCCTCCGAGTTGAAAAAAATCATCTTTAATCCCAACTCGTTCCACTCCCAGTACCTCTTGCCAGATCCGGGTAATATTCGCTTCCTGTTCGTTGCGAGGAGCTACATATTCAACCATTACTTGCTCTTTGTAGTCTGGTCTGACCAAGGCTTTGCGGTTGATCTTGCCATTGGCTGTAAGTGGAAGCTGATCTAATCGAACGGCGTAGGCAGGTACAAAATAGACAGGAAGTTTTTGGGCCAAGTATTCTTTCACATCCTGTTCTGTCGCTGTACCAGTGGTGACGTAGTAGACGCAGAGGTATTTCTCCCGTGATTCATCCTCATAGTCAACCACAGCGGATTCGGTAATGTCTGGATGCTGCAAAAGCACCTCTTCAATCTCACCCAGCTCAATCCGGTATCCCCGCAATTTGACTTGGTGATCGAGGCGTCCGAGGCATTGAACCGTTCCGTCTTCTTGCCAGCAAGCCAAGTCTCCTGTCTGATACATCAGGCGGCCGTCCTCATAAGGATTGACAACGAATCTCTCTCGGGTCAGGTCGTCACGGTTGAAATAGCCCTGCGCTAAACCGTCTCCTGCGATATACAGCTCCCCAACAACGCCAATTGGCAGCAGTTGCAATTGTTCACCGAGAATATACAATCGGGTGTTGGCGATAGGCGTCCCCACCTTGATTTCGGTTTCTTGCGTGAGTTCGTGAACGACGGACCAGATTGTGGTTTCGGTTGGGCCGTACATGTTAAAGATTCGGGCATTCATGTTTAGTTGCAGCTTGGTGAGCAGTGACAGCGGGAATCCTTCACCGCCGATCATGACCTCTGTTACCTGCTTTGTCCATGTGTCATCTGCGGCATGCAACAGCTGCATGCGTGTCGGTGTCATTTGGAGCATATTCACATGTTGCTCTTTAATCAATCGCGCCAGTTGATGCATGTCTTGTTGTTCCTGTTCTGTGGCAATTACAACCTTGGCGCCAACCGTCAATGGCAGGATAGCTTCCAGGAAAAATATATCGAAGGAGATCGTAGTAACACAAAGAACTGGCTTATTTGCGGCAAAATCAATCCGGTCTCGAATGCCCGCGATGAAATTGACCAGAGAGCGGTGTTCGATCATGATTCCTTTTGGATGCCCTGTTGAACCTGACGTGTAAATGACATACGCTGGGTCGGTTGGTGTAGCCAGTTTCTCCAGATTGCTTGCATCATCAAGCAGGGCGTCATCAATGCAGATGACCGTTCCGTTAAACGTTCCCTTTTCTCTCCATGCTTGTTGCGTGAGAAGCGCTCTTGCTTGGCTGTCTTCCAACATGTACGCAATTCTGTCTTGCGGATAATCTGGATCAATCGGCACGTATGCAGCACCTGCTTTGAGAATAGCGAGCAGTCCCACGATCATCTCCACAGATCTTTGCATGATCAGGCCAACGATATCGGATGGCTGCACGCCTTGTGATTGCAAGGTGCGGGCGACTCGGTTGGCCCGTTCGTTGAGCTCACGGTAGGTAAGTGTGGTGTTCCCGCAGACTAGAGCCGTCTTATCAGGGGTGCAGACTGCTTGGACTTCGATGAGCTGTACCACGGTTTGATCCTGTTCATACGCAAGTACGGTTTGGTTAAAGGTGTTGAGTAGCTGCTCTTGTTCTGCTTGGCTTAACAGGTTCAGCTTGGCAATCGTGCGTTCTTTGTTTTTCGTGATTTCCTGAAGCAAGTTGACAAAATGAGTTGCCATCCGTTCCATCGTTTCCCGTCGGAACAATTTGGTGCAGTAGCACCAATTGAAATGAATGCCTTCCTCCGATTCGATCGCCTCAAGCTGCAGATCAAATTGTGTACTTTCCGTATGGAACTCATAGGGGCGAAATGCAATCTCGTCACTCGACATGTTCGACATGTCCATGTTTTGCAATGTAAACATCGTATCAAACAGCGGATTGCGGCTTGGGTCAACCTTGACATTGAGTGCATTGACCAGCTCTTCAAACGGGTAGTCTTGGTTTTCAAACGCTTGCAGAGCATGCGCTTTCACTTCATCTAGGAAGATTACAAATGTCTTCTTCTCGTCAGGGAAGTTCCGCAGAACCAAGGTGTTGACAAACATCCCCATCATCTGCTCCAAGTCTGCGTGATTACGGCCTGCAATCGGCGTACCGACGATGATTTCGTTTTGTCCGGAGTATTTTGCGAGCAGGACATTATAGGTTGCGATCAGCACCATAAACAAAGTGCTGTTCGTCTCTCTCGTCAGTTGGTGCAGCATCCCTGTCAGTTCAGCGTCAATCTTGAATGAGAAGGTGTCGCCCTCATAGCTCCTGAAGAGGGGCCGGGTAAAGTCCGTCGGCAGATCCAAGACAGCCAAATCGCCAGACAAGGTTTCCATCCAGTACGCTTTTTGCTTGGTCATGCGTACGCTTTGCAGCTGTTCTTTTTGCCAGAGCGAGAACTCTTTGTACTGGATGCGCTGGGGTGGCATCTCTTGTCCGTTATACAGATCAAAAAAGTTTCTTAACAAAAGTTGCACGGAAGTAGCATCTGCGATAATGTGGTGCAAATCGTACAAGAGCACATGCCGTTGTTCGGACAGGCGTATGATCCCGACTCTGAGCAACGGCGCTTGGCCCAGATTAAATGGGCGAATAAAGCTGGCGGCGACCCATTCAAGGGTGTCTTCGTCTGCTTCCAATTGCTCGATGGCAAATGTCACATCTTCCTGAATGACCTGAACAAGTTCCCCCTCTATCATTGCAAACGAAGTGCGCAATGGTTCGTGATGGTTGATCAATTGTTGCAGGATGCTCTCCAACCGCTCTACATCGACATCGCCGATGATTTCATGCGCTCGGGAGATGTTGTAGCTTGTCTGCGCTCCTTCAAACATGTGGAGGACGTATTGGCGCTTCTGGGCGGAGGACACTGGATAGTACGGACGGCCCTCAGCCTTCGGGATTTTCGTGTACAGGCTTCGATTGCACTCTCTGATGTGGGAAGCCAATTCCCTTACCGTTTGACGATAGAAAATCTCTCGCAGCGGAATTTCTACGTCAAAGGCTCTGTGCAAGTGAGAGATCAGCACTGCGGCTTTCAACGAATGCCCGCCAAGATGAAAAAAGTTGTCGTTAACCCCGATTGACTCGATCCCTAGGATGTCTTTCCAGATATGGATGAGCACCTCCTCCGTCTCATCAGCAGCGTCCACGAATTGTGTACTGAATGGGAGAGTCTGTATGTTCGGGAGAGATTTTTTATCGATCTTGTAATTGGGAGTTAGCGGAATTTTATCCAGATGGATCAAGTAGGTCGGCACCATGTAATCAGGTAAGTACTTGGTCAGTTCGTTTTTGACATCTACGGTCTCGAGTGATTTTCCATCGTAGGTTTCGTAGTAGGCGACCAGTTGGGCTTCGTGGTCCTGGTTATGCGTAACGATCACTGCGCTTTTGGCGATGTTGTCCATATGGTTGAGAATGGTTTCGATCTCGCCGAGTTCTACACGGTAACCGCGTATTTTGACCTGGAAGTCTCTTCGCCCAATATATTCGATGCTTCCGTCCGGCAGCATGCGCCCAAGGTCATTGGTGCGATAGACCGCCACGGATGGGTCATCCTTGTCAAAAGACAGGACTTCTCGTGTCTTATTTTCGAGCTTCCAGTAACCAGAAGTGAGGTATTTACTTTTGACTACGATTTCACCGATTTCAAAAACTCGAGTCTCTCCACCTTGTTCATTGCACAACGCGATCTCGACTCCCTCGACAGGGTACCCAACAGGCAGCGCGTAGCCAGTCATGGAGGAACCGTGCTTGAGCACATAGGAAGTGGCGATCAGAATCTCGGAGGCGCCGTACAGGTTTACCAACAATGAGTGATCAGCAAAATGTCGTTGGTGCAAGGCAAGATCACCTTGGTACACCGGCTCGCCGCCTAAAATTACATGGCGGATATGTTCGTACCGCGTCTCTTCCCCACCCGCCATCATGCAATAGCGAAACACGGTCGGAATGGAATGATAGAACGTGATCTGCTGATCTAAAAGCCATGCGGGAAGCTTATCCATACTGCCTTCCGTTTTGATATTGTACGGATACACGCCTGCCCCGAACAGAATTGCCACAAAAATGTCCAGAACGCCTACAGCATGACTGTAGGAAGTTAACAGTGCGATGCGGTCATCTTCGCTGATCTGCAGATCATTGCCAAAGCAGGCAATGAAATGAAGGACATTGTGATGAGTTTGCATCACCGCTTTTGGCTTACCCGTTGATCCCGAAGTAAACATGATGTAAGCAAGTTGACCTGCTGTGATCGGCAAGTTCGGATTCATGCTGGAAATGTTACGGTTCTTCTCCAACGCCTGAATTGTTAGGATCTCAAGATCACTCGCAGCCAGTTGAGCAGCCAGGTCTTCGTACTCGTGATTGGTCACGATCAGACGGGCTCCTGAGAGTTCCAGCATGTCCTTGAGTCGATCCACAGGGAACGTGGGATCCAGAGGTACATAGAAGTTGCCCGTTTTCAATACACCTAACATTCCCACAATCATCTCGGCCACGTGTCCAAACAGAATGGCGACAGGCTGTTGCTCCCTCGTCAGCGGTAAATAGGACAAAATTGCGTGGGCAATGCGGTTGGCGGTTTGGTTGAGTTCCAGGTACGAATAGGTCTTGGCTTTATCTTTTACCGCAATTGCTCCAGCGTGTTTGTCGACTTGCTCTTCGAAGCGTTGGACGATGGACGAATAGACCTCAGCTTCAAATGATTCAGAAACCACTTCAGTTTGTACGCTGTTTTTCGTTTGCAGCTGACTTTTCTCAAACAGGCGGTATTCCTCAAGAGGACGGTTAGGATTGTCAACCACCTGTTCGAGTAAGTTTAGATATTGATTCATCAAGTATTGGATCGTGCTTGGTTTAAACAGGGCGGTGCGATAATTGCAGTTGAGGAGTACCTTGTCCGGCATCTCTTCCAAGTGGATAGTGAGATCAAATTTCGCCGTTTTATTCTCAAACAGATACGGGCTGAACTTCATCTCCCCTACCTTGACTCCGTAATCGAAGCTAGTGTTTTGCATGTTGAAAAGGGTGTCGAATAGTGGAGTCCGGCTCAAGTCCCGAGTCAGCTTTAATTTTTCTAGCAGCATTTCGAACTGATATTCTTGATTGTCAAAAGCCATCAGGATGTTGTCCCGCACCTCGGTGAGATAGTGGGCAAAGCTCTTCTGTCCCTGTGGATAAGTGCGAAGGGCAATGGTATTGATGAACATTCCGATCACAAATTCCACACTCGGTTCATTACGTCCGATAACGGGGGTACCCACAATAACGTCTTCCTGTCTGGTCAGTTTCGCAAGCCAGAGCTTATAAGTTGCAAGGAATAGCACAAACAGCGTAACATCGTTTTTATTGCATGTCTCTCGCAGTTTAGACGTCAGGGCGGGACTGATCTCGAGATCGTAGTTGTCCCCATCGTAGCTCATGACCGCTGGACGGGGGTAATCCGTTGGCAGTTCAAGCAATGGCAGCTCCCCGGAGAAAGTGTCGAGCCAGAATTGTTCCTGCTGCAAAATCAGGTCAGAATCAAGCAACCGATTTTGCCAAACCGCGAAATCTTTGTACTGTACAATTGGTTTTGGCAGGCTCAAACCTTCGTAGAGAGAGGCAAACTCCTGAATCAAGGTGCCGATTGAAGTCCCGTCAGAGATGATGTGATGCATGTCAATCAACAATACGTGTTGATCTTGTGCTTTATTTACTAACCCAATACGAATCAACGGATGCTTGGACAAATCAAATGGAGCGATGAATTGCGCCAACAATTCGCCAATGTCTTTGTTAGAAGTGGTGAAGTACTGAATCTGGAAATCGCAATCCGCATGTACGATTTGCACTGGATCATTATTGATCATTTCAAAGGAGGTACGGAAGGATTCGTGTCTTGCGATCAACGTATGAATCACCCGTTCAAAGCGCTGGATGTCGAAGTCGCCTTCGATCAGATATGCGGACGGCATGTTATAGCCCAGGTTTTCCTTGTCGATTTGAGCTAATGTAAAAATACGTTTTTGCGCTGCTGACACTGGGTAGAAATCGTGTTTCGTCACTGGCACAATCGGTGGATACTGCTTCGCTTCGGCCGAAGTGTAGAAGCTTTCAAGAAAGTCAGCCAGGCTGATGATCGTCGGGTAATTTCTCAGTACTTGTGTAAGCTCGATCTTGACTTTGAGCTTGTCATAGAGACAGTTGACGATTTTGATAGCGACAATGGAGTCGCCACCCAGTTCGTAGAAATTATCATTCAGATCAAGTTCGTCATATCCCAAGACGCTGCCGTAGATATCAGCGACCAATTGTTCCCAATCAGTATAGGTATGGTTGTCGCGCCCGATTAATGTCACTGTCTTTAACTCAATGCTACGCAGTGCATTTTTCTGGGGAGCAAAGGCTTGCTTCTTGTATTCGATAATGTCGAGGATTTCATCAGACAGCTTCATCGGCGAATCAAACTCTGAAAGAATTACCTCATCCTCATAGTTAACCTTCCCGATCACGACCCGTGTAATATCCTTGGACAAAACGTGCTCAAGGGCTTGTAGTGCTTCTTCGGTTGGCAATACTCTGAACAGACCATCCACATTGACACCGTAATCCTTGGCAAGCCCCGTATCTCTCCAAGCAGCCCAGTTAATTGTGACTGTCCGTTTCCCCAGCTTGTTACGGTACGCTTCGAACGCATCGAGATACGAGTTGGCAGCACTGTATGCACCGTGACCAGGAGCGCCTAGAAGTGATGTAATCGAGGAGAAAGACAAGAAAAAGTCAAGCTGGTCTTCTTCTGTCAGACGGTCGAGCAGCCACGTTCCCTCCACTTTTGGCTGGATCGCGCTGCGGAAAAGCTCTTCCCCTTTCCCGATAATCAGGCCTTCTCCCACCGCACCAGCACAATGAATCACGCCGTTGATTGGACCAAAGCAGGAACGGATGTCGTCAAGGGCCTGTGCTAATGCATCTTCCTCCGAAACATCGGCCTGGTAATAGATCACTTCACTGCCTAGACGCTTCATCTCCATTAGGGTTTTGTAGCGATGCTGGAGCTTTTCGTCTTGAGTTTGAGCCAACAGGACCGGCCATTCTGAGTGGTCTTCAAGCGGGCTTCGGGCAATCAGGCAGACTTTGACAGATTTCTTTGACGCCAAAAATTTGCCTATCTCCAAACCAAGTCCCCCTAGACCACCCGTGATCACGTAGACACCGTTTTCACGGATATCGGTGGTCAGGTTGGGTGTATCGGTTAAGTCCGTTTTGGACAGGACCTCAACATAGCGCTTGCCATTTCGGTAGGCGACACCGTATTTTTGTTCACTTGTTTGGATTTCTGCTGCCAGCATTTCGGGAGTGACAGCACCATCGATATCGATAAAACGGCATGTAACATTGTAGCTTTCCATCCCTACAACTTTGCCCAATCCGATCAACGGTGCGTGTTCTGGGCAGAATGTCGGTTCGCTGTTGTCAACCTTATGAACATACGGCACAAGTAGCAGGACTTCGATCTCTTGATCGATTTGTCTGTTCAGCATTGCCTTTAAAAGTTGGAACAGACTGTAAACACCTTTCTTTTGCGTTTTCCTCATCTCGGTGAGCGAATGAATTCCGGAGCGGTCGGTTTGCAGATAAACGACCTGCGTAAACAAATTGTCTGCCAAATCATCCATGAGAGCCTCGTACCCACCTGCAAGACCGTCAATGAAATAATGGTTGTCACTCAGCTTCTGGTATTCGTCCGCCTGTTCGACCATTATCACCTCTCGTCCCAATTCGCTGAGGGAAATGGAGAGCTTGGCGCTTATGTCTGAATCGTCAGCCAGCAAAAGTACACGGCCTTGTTTTGGAGGATAGGCACCAGGTTGTAGGTCAGACGATTCCCACTTTATGACATGAAACAGGCCGTCCTCGTCGGCATGTGGGCTTTCCGTATAAGGAATATCCACCCAGCAACGTTTTTTCTCAAACGGGTAGACGGGCAGGCTGATGCGGTGACACATTTCGTGCTGATAAAAAGCTTCCCAGTCAATCAGCCCCCCTCGGACATAGGACTGGCAAATCTCGATCAGCAAAGCTTGGTCCCGCATGTTGCCCCTCACAAAGGTATCCACTTTTTCGCTTATCGATATGTTTAGGACCTCTGCTTTGTCTTCGGTCAACTCGCCCTGTTTTTTGCTGTCTAGGTTGCCGCTCATGGTGTCGAACATGCTGCAATAGATTCCGTAGGACAGGAGATCTTCGTTCCAATTTGCGTTGAGCAGTGTCATAAGCTTCGTTAAGAGTTCCTTCAAATCAACGCAAGTGATCAGCAATCGATATTGATAATGGCCACGTCCGGTGTTGGCTGTATAGCAAACATCCTCCAAGATAAGGTTATCATTGCTTGCCACGAATTCAGCGTATCGCTTTACCAGCTCGCGCAATGCAGCTTCACTTCGAGCTGAAAGAGCCAGCACATGCGGGATATGGGCGGCAGATCGGATACGTTCCTTTGGCAAAGGGGCTTCTTCCAAAACAATGTGTGCATTGGTACCGCTTAAACCAAACGAGCTGATGCCACATCTTCTGGGGGGCCCATCAGTTTTCCATTCGTCAAGCTCGTTATTCACATAGACAGGCAGGTTAATAAAATTAATCCCTTTGTTGGGCCGCCTAAAATGAAGCGAAGGTGCGAGCTGTTTGTTTTTCAAAGACAGCACTGCTTTTAACAACCCAGCTATTCCCGCCGCATGGTTCAAGTGACCAACGTTCGTCTTGATGGAGCTAACAGCACAAAAATGTTTTTTCTGGGTAAATCGGCGAAATGACCTGGAGATCCCCTCCAATTCGATTGGATCACCCAGCTTTGTCCCTGTCCCGTGCGATTCGATGTAGGTAATCGTTTCTGGGTCAATACGGGCATCTTTCCATGCTCTGACGATCACCTCTTCCTGTGCGCCAGGGTGTGGAGCAGTCATTCCATTAGAAGTGCCATCTTGGTTGATGGCCACTCCTTTGATGACAGCATAAATGTGATCGCGATCTTTTAAGGCTTGGCTCAGTGATTTAAGCATGATTACACCTCCGCCTTCGCCCCCGCCTGTGCCGTCTGCATCGTTATCGAATGTATGGCTGCGTCCATCTGAAGATTCCAATCCGAGCGTTGTCGAGGCTTTTATCGGCATTAGGTTAAGGCTGACGGCACCGACCAAGGACATATCGAAGTTGCCGTTGCGGATTTCCTGGCAAGCCATATAGGTGGCGACTAATGCAGATGAACAAGCGGTGTTGACTAACATGCTTGGACCTTTCAAATCCAGCAGATAAGAAATACGGCTGGCGATAATCGGCGCCAAAGTACCAGTCAAGGCAAATGCCAGCGCATCCGGCTCTACGTCAGCAATCAACTGCTTATAGGGCATGTCACCGTCAAATCCGACATAGACAGCGGTATTCGTCCCTTTAAGTTTGTCGCCGCCATACCCTGCATCCTCCATCGCCTCCCAGGCCATTTGTAAAAACAAGCGTTGGTTGGGATCGATGTACTTCGCTTCGTTGGGTGGAATGTTAAAAAAGCTGTAGTCAAATTTGTCGACTTCTTCTAAAAAACCAAACGAAGAGTACTGCATTTGGGGATCATACGTCTGCTTGTATTTCAGATATGCATTGGTATCTACACGCCGTGACATCGGAAAGTCTCTAATGCAGTCCTTTCCCTGCGCGATAAAATTCCACAATTCTTCCAGATTGTCCGCTTGTGCGATTTTTCCTGACATGCCGATGATGGCAACATCACGTTTCGATACTTCATCTATCTGAATCTGCCCTTCTTGCTCGAGCGTCCCGACTTGATCAAGACTGAAATTGAGTAGCTTTTTTTTCATACAGTTCTCATCCCTTTTCTGGACTAGTACCTGCTTTTTCCAGCTCATCCACGAGCAGCTGGATAATCATCAGGTAGCCTTTCACCAGTTGTTGCATGGCCATTTGGTTCATGCGGCTGCCATTGTACTCAAAGGTTACATCCGTACGATCGTGGTGCTCGTTGATTTCGAGAAAAATGTCGAAGTGCTGCAACAAGTTCACATTTGCTAAAAGCAAGCTTTTCTTATACATCAACAGGGCCACAGAGTAACGGTCCTCCTCCTGGCTGACATCATGGATAGCCTTGATTGGAAACTCCTGTTGGGGGGCGCGCTCAGAGCGTTGATGAACCCACTGCACCAATTCCTCAATGCTTTCGATTTCATCAAAAATAAGAGTAAATTGCTGCAGGCTATCCGTTTGGCCGAGCATAGTGTACAGCGTAATATCTGCCTTGCTCATCACTTCGCTGAATAGGTAATAATAAGCGGCTAACAGCACGTCTTCCTGTTCCACGCCACGATTCTTGGTCACACCTTTCAAGCGAGCCAGCTCTCGGCCTTGCAGGCTGGCGCTATACGACAAAGCTTCCCCTTCATGTTGCCCATGGGAGAAAAATTCTGATGGCAAGGGATTTCGCTTTAGTGTCACATTGGCCTGAATGGTCACTTCTTGGTTGACGATAACACGAGCGATCTGCTTGATAGTCGGATTCATAAACAAGTCCGTCGCTAAGATTTTTCCAGGGTATTCGATTTCGACCATCGCGAGCATTTGAACAAACAGCATGGAGTTGCCTCCAAGATCAAAAAAGCTGTTGTGAATCCCTATTTTTTTGGGGTCAATATTCAGCACCTCGGACCAGATGGAGACCAACTTTTGTTCTACTTGATTTTCCGGTTCTGTGTAATTTGGCTCCAGATCCCTCTCATGATCTATGGTAAGCAACTGTTTTCGATTGATTTTGCCATTGGGGGTCAAAGGCATTGCGTCCACTTTGACAAAATAAGACGGGATCATGTATTCCGGCAATTTCGTCAGCAAGTATTCTCGAATCTGCTGGGGGGTAATCGCTTGGTCCGCAACCAGATAAGCGCACATGAACTTGTTGCCTTCCTCCGACTCCTTGGCCAGCACCACCGCTTCCTGTACCGAATCGTTGGCTATCAGTTGATGCTCGATCTCACCAAGTTCGATGCGATACCCTCTGATTTTTACTTGGTCATCGACACGGCCCAAGTGTTCGAGCTCTCCATTGTCTAACAAACGTACCAAATCTCCTGTACGATACATGATCTGGCCCGGGCGGAATGGATTGGCGATGAATCTCTCGGCGGTCAAATCGGCACGGTGCAGATATCCTCTTGCCAAACCGTCTCCCACTATGCACAATTCCCCTGCTACGCCGATTGGCTGTCGGTTCATGTGTGTGTCAATTACATGTACCTGTGTGTTGGCAATCGGTTTGCCAATCGTCACTGGTCGATCTGGCGACAAAGGCTGGACAGTGGACCAAATAGTGGTCTCCGTGGGTCCGTACATATTGAAGAGACGAGCATTACTCAAAGCGGACAGTTGTTTTACGAGCGCGGCTGAGACAGGTTCGCCGCCGAGCATGATCGTCACTACATCTGACAGGCAAGTACGGGCACTTTCGCTATGGAGCAACAACTGCATACGTGATGGAGTCATCTGCAGCAGATCGACTCGTTCTTGGCGTATGCGTTCAGCTAAAAGGTCGGGCTTCAAGGATTGGGCTGCATCAGCAATCACCACTCGCAGTCCGCAGCTCAAGGGCAGCAACAGCTCCAACACAGAAATATCAAAGCAATAGGTGGTGAGCGCCAAGATCGTCATACCTGCGGAGAAGTCGATGGATTTTCTCATACCGTGAAAAAAGTTGACAACAGAGCGATGTTCAATCATGACGCCTTTCGGTTGGCCAGTTGAACCTGAGGTGTAGATGACGTAGGCAAGGTTCGCTGAGGAGCCTGTACAAGCCGGATTGTGTTTTGGCTGCTCCACGTGCTCATCGAAGGGATCGATCACCTTCACATCTTTATGCAAATTCTTGGACAATTCAGGGCGAGTAAGCAGGAGATTAACGCCGCTGTCATGCAAGAAATAGTCAATTCGCTCTGACGGATACTCTGGATCAATCGGCAAATAGGCTCCGCCCGCTTTTAAGATGGCAAGCATACCCACGATCATCTCCATCGAACGTGGGATCATGATGCCCACAATCCGCTCTCGGGTCACACCTGACGCAATGAGCTTGTGAGCCAATCGATTCGCTCGCTCGTTCAGTTGCAGATAGGTCAAGGTTGCTTCTCCAAACACAAGTGCTGTGGCATTTGGAGTTTTTTCCACTTGTTCTTCAAAAAGCTGGTGGATCATTTTTTCCGATACATAAGACGATTCTGTCTGGTTGTATTCATCCAGCAGCGCCCATTCCTCTTGACTCGCCAGCGGAATTTCATTCAGTTGTGCCGTAATGTTGGATACGGCGTAGGTCAATGTGTTTACGAAATGACTTGCATATCGTTTGATGACCTCCGCGTCAAAACGCATTGCATTATACGTGATCGTCCCCTTGAGCTCATCCTCTCCCCGTCGTTCAAAAGAGAAGGTCAGTGCATGCCGGGCGATATTTACCGGAAATTCGTCATGCAGGTCCTTCAGGCGGCAGACGAATGGAATTGCGTACTCCTCTGGAGCTTGTCCTTCCGCTTGACGTACAAGCTCCAAGATTCGTTCATACGGATAATCCTGGTGTTCCACCGCCTGTAACGCAGTTGCTCGAATCTGCAGCAATAGCTCACGAAAGCTCATGTCACCGGTGATGACATCTCGCAGAATCAGCAAATCATTCAGGGTATCAGAAGTACGCTTTTGTTTAAAGACAGGAGCGGCAACAATACTGTCCTCATTGCCGGAATAGCGAAAAATCAAAGCCTTTAGCGAGGTCAGCAAAACGAAATATAGTGACAAGCTAGAATGGTTGCCGAGATGAAGCACCTTCTCCCACAGTTCTCCTGTGATTGTGATTTCGGCTTGCCCGTATTGATATGGATCTGTTTGGGCAGACCGAAAGACACCCCCGTATCCTGTAAAGTTCATCCCACTTACTTTTTGCAGCCAATACTTCTCTTGGTTCGCATATTTCTGTTCCGACAGTAATAACTGCATATCCAGGCTTGTCATATAGATCCTCCTCTACTTCCGACTGCTGTTAAAAGTTGAAGTTTCCATCCCAGTCCGTCTCCCATGATCTGTCCGCATGTTCCTCCGCTTTTTCCATGGTGGAGTCACGATTTAGCCGTTTCTGGAGTTGTTGGCGTTCCGCATCAGTCATAAACGAAATCTCAGAGAGCTTGCGGTCCGGTTGTTCCAGGGCTTGTTCAGTCAGCATGATGAAATGCTGACCCATCTTGGTTACGGTCTCTTTGGCGTACAGATCTGAACAATATTCCAGACTGAATTTCAATACTTGGTCCTGTAGCGCATATAAAGTCAAATCAAATTTTGCAATCTCAAAATCGAAGTCCAAATCGCGTACGCTCCATTCGCCGATAGACATTTTTTCAACATCGATGTTTTCGAAAATGAACATCGTGTCAAATAGCGGATTACGCGACATATCCCCTTTGATCTGAAGTTTTCCCACCAGTTCTTCAATGGGATAATCTTGATTATCGTAGGCCTTCAACACGTGTTCTTTTACCTGCTGGATGAATTCACGGAAGGCCATCTCTTTTTGCGGCTGGTTGCGGATCGCCAAGGTGTTAACGAACATCCCAATAACCTCTTCTAGATCCACGTGTCTACGACCTGAGATGGCAGAACCGACGACAATATCTTCTGTGCCTGAATATTTCATTAAAAGAATGTTGTACAAAGCAAGCAATACCATATATATAGTGGTTCCATTGTTGCTTGCGAACTGACAGAGAGTGTCCGTCAACGCTTGATCGAATGCAAACTCAACCCTGTCCCCGGCAAATGAGCGAACTTGCGCACGCGGGTAGTCAGTCGGCAGTTGCAAGGGGCGCAGCGGTTCAGAAAAAGTATCCAGCCAATACTGTTCTTGTTGCTTGATAAACGGGGAATGAAGCAGTTGACGCTGCCAGATGGCGAAATCCTTAAATTGAATGGCTGGTTGCGACACTGCTTTTCCTTGGTAAAGATCACAGAAATCCAAAATGAAAAGATTATAGGACGCCCAATCCATGATCGTGTGGTTAAAATCAAATAACAATACATTCTTTTCTTCCGCCAGATGCAGTAACCCGACTCTAAACAACGGCCCCTTTTTCAAATCAAACGGTTGGATAAAATCGCGAACTACGTCGGAAATCTGCTCTTCACTTGCTTCGTATCGGGCTAAGGCGAAATCATTCAGATGATCATGAATAATTTGGCAAATCTCCCCATCGACTATTTCGAATGTGGTACGCAATATCTCATGCCGCTCGATTAGCTGGCGAATGGTATCTTCCACCAGTTTAGGGTCTACTTTTCCATCAATTCTCATTACTTTCGGAATGTTGTAGGCAATACCGGTATTCACGAATTGTTGAATGACAAAAATTCGCTTCTGGCTGGTGGTGGCTGGATACCGTTCCTGCTTGGCTGCTGGTTTGATCGCTTCCTTCAGGATCCCAGAAAGAGAATGTTCGACTCCCTGATTGTCGAGATGTTTGGCTATGGTAAAGATATTCTGATGCTCTAAAATATCGGTCAGGCTTACTTCTTTTTCTGATTGTTTGTTGAAATGATTGACAATCTTCATCGCATAGATCGAATCACCACCGAGGTCGTAGAACCCGTTGTGGATGTCGATCTCTTCCAGCCCCAGTGTGTTTGCCCAGACTTCAGCGAGAAGCTTCTCATGAGTTGTGTAGTCGTCGTATTCACGACCCTTCAGCTTGACCGGTTGGACACTTTTGAATGCTTTCATCGGTCTTAGCTCCAATTTCAGCTTTTGCTTGGTATAAGCTAATTTTTTGGCAATCCCTTCAGACAAGCCTAGGGAAATTTCCGTTTCAAATTGAGCCAGTGTAGTGTAGTTAATCTCTCCGACGATCACCCGTTGCAGATTCGTGGACAAGACGCTGTCCAATGCAGCAATCGCGGTTTTCTTTTCAATCGGTTTCACTACATCCTCGTAATTTACTCCATATGTAACCGTCATTCCCGTGTCAATCCAACTTGGCCAGTTGATCGTCAGGGTTTTCCCGGCGTGCTGGTTACGATAGTCTGCATAGGCATCTAAAAAGGCATTGGCAGCGGCGTAATCGCTTTGTCCTATGCGCCCCATCAGGGATGTGACCGAGGAGCACAGCAGAAAGAAATCGGGTTCATCCACACGTGTCAGCTTATCGAGAATGCGCGTGCCTTCAGTCTTGGGAGCAACCACGTTGCGGATTTGCTGCTCCTCTTTTAATAGTAGCAATCCTTCACCCGCAACCCCAGCACAGTGGATGACACCGTTAATCCTGCGATAATTTCCCCGCAATTCAAAGAGTATTGCCTGCATTTGTTGTTCACTCGTAACATCCCCGCTGTAGAGCAGGATTTCACTTCCGCTCTGTTCGATTTCGCGCAGCGTATTGATTTTTTGACACAGTTGGTTGTCTTCGTTACAATCGAGCAATTCGTCCCAATGGCTACGCGGTGGAAATGGTGTGCGATTGAGTAGAGCCAGCTTTACTTTTTGCTTGCGCGAAAGGTAACGGGCAATCTCTAAACCTATCCCTCCCGTTCCGCCTGTAATAAGATAGACTCCTTCAGATTGTAGCTGAAGATCTTCTGTTTCCTGACTTTGTTCGTCCAGAGCAATTATTTTTCGGATATATCTGACTCCGTCCCGGTATGCAGTATCACGAAAAGTAGGCTGGTCAAATTCTGCAAGCACGTATTCAGCCGGTGTCGTATCGTCTGTATCGATCCAGCTGCAACGCCACTCTGAAAACTCTTGTCGTATCGAACTGGTTAGTCCGAATAAGGCAGCCCCTGCTGGGAAAAGCTCGTTCTCGCTGCCTTTCACCTTACACGCTTGTTTCGTCAGCACCAGCAATTCAAGTGGTTCATTGCCGCGCTCGGCATGTAAGGCTTGTACGAGATGGAACAAATTGTAGAGTGCATCGTCAGTGTGCGAATTACGGAAAGCATACATGTGCAGAACATGTGTAATTTGATTGACATCCATCTCTTGGAGCAGCCGCTCCATATCTTGTGTCTCAGATAGCTCGGCCACGATTACGTCGGCCCCGGCCTCTTGCAATGCTTGCAGGTAACGCTGGTCATTTGTGTCAGTTGCCGTGATCACCAATACACGCCCGTTACGTAAACTGGCTACGGTTCCCGGTTCTACATGTTCCACAATCACCTCTTGCTCCCATTCGAGGCGATTCAGATAGCTTGGATTGCTGACTTGCTTGTATCCTTTTTTCAGCATATAACCCGTGACGTCGACTAGCACCTGTCCCTGTTCGTCCAAGAGCGTGATGTCAAAGATCAGTGTGTCTTTTGGAGCTTCCTGCTGGCGTATGTAACTGTAGAATCGCTTAGGCAACGCGGAAAAGACCAGAATTTCCTTAAAGTGGAACGGGAAATAGAATTCACCGTCCCTTGATTGCTCCACTTTCAGGTTTAACGCCGTATCTAATAGAGGTGGATGCAGACAGAATTGATGCAAATCGTCGGTGAAATCGTCTGGAAGTTCCAAAAAGGCCAGCAGCTTATTGTCCCCACTGTGAACCTGCTGTAGACTGTACCAACGAGCACCTAAATGGAGGGTGGACTCTGAGTCCGACTGTTCTCTGTATTCTTCAGGAACACCGGGAGCTGTCACTTCGTTTGGCATGTCCTGTTTCAACTCATCAAGCGAATAAATGGAGACGAACTCCCCATGAGAAACAGCGCTGATGTGTCCTTCCGCGTGCTCGATCCACTCTGACTCTTCTACGTCATCTTCGCCCAGCTTTTGGCTTTTGCTGAGAATCGAGAGGGTAAACTGGTTGTTTTCCTGTTTTAAAATAGTATGAACCTCTCTTGTTTCCTCTTCTTGAACATACATCGGTTGCAGAAAGGTTAAATCTTTGAACCTTACGGGCTGTTCACGGGATGTATGCCAAAAGGCTTGCAAGCCCATCTCCAGATAAGCCGTCCCGACCAGCAGGCTTTGTCCCCCAAAACGATGCTCGTTCAAAAGCCAATCGTTTTCCACATTCATCTCAGTGGCATAGATATCTTGATCCTTCGTTCGAACCAAACGTTTATCAATCAAACGTGACCAACCAGTCTTGATAAAGCTTGTACGTCCCTGATTAAACCAACAGCGTTTCCGCTCAAACGGATACGTTGGCAGGCTGATGCGGTAGCAGGACTGATTTCCGTAAAGCGACTCCCAATCTACATCTGCCCCCTGCACATACATGCGAGCAAGCTCAGAAAGCGCCTTTGCATCTGTTCTACCGCTTTCTGTATAGCGCGTCATCACAGGATCGGCGGGTTCGTTCTGTTTGGCTGATGCCGACAATCCATACGACACATCATAGGCTGGCAAATCCTTTAGACCGTTCGCGTTCAGTAAAATTTTTTCCATTTGCATCTGCAATCGAGCGATGCTGTCGGTTAGAATGGCGATTCGGTGCGTATGATGTTTTCTCCCTGTCGTGACGGTGTAACCCAGGTCATGCAGGTTAACATCAGGATGGTGTGACAAAAACGCTAGATAATGGCTAATGATCGCTCGCAGACGTTCTTCGTTTTTAGCCGAGAAGGCAAGGAGCTCTTTCCCCTGTACTGCTGTTTTCACTTGCTTGTTCAGATCTGGAGCTTCTTCCAACAGGACGTGGCAGTTGGTACCGCTCAAGCCGAAAGCGCTGACACCACAGCGACGCGGATTTTCGTCCGTGTCCCAATCACTCAAATGATCTTGGATATAGACAGGTGACTCGATAAAGCTGATCTTTTGATTCGCCCGTTGAAAATGGACCATCGGTGGTAGCTGCTTGTGATAAAGAGCCAAGACTGCTTTGATAAACCCGGCGATGCCTGCTGTGTTGTCCAGATGACCAATGTTTGATTTTGCTGAACTGATCGCGCAAAATTGCGCTTTGTCCGTATATTTGCGAAAGGCCCGGCACAATCCGTCAATCTCAATTGGGTCGCCCAGCTTCGTTCCTGTCCCATGTGCTTCTATGTACGAAATGGTTTCAGGATTTATCCCTGCATCTTCCCATGCGCGAATTAGTACGTCCTCCTGTGCAAGGGCATTGGGGGCAGTAATTCCTAGGGAAGTGCCATCGTTGTTGATGGCACTTCCCTTGATTACAGCATAGATGTGATCGTTGTCGGCCAACGCCTGGTTGAGTGGCTTGAGCAAGACAGCCCCTATCCCTTCACCTGTGCCAGTTCCTTCTGAATCATGGTCAAACGATCGGGCCCTACCATCAGAGGATTGAATCCCGACGTTTTCATGATTTGCCAGACGTTGAGGAACCATTAACAGCTTTACCCCCCCTGCTACGGCCATTTCCACCTCGCCCTGCCGGATCGCCTGGCAAGCGAGGTGAATGGCTACTAATGAGGAGGAGCATGCGGTATCCACCAACAGGCACGGCCCTCGTAAATCCAGTAGATAGGCGATGCGGCTGGCGATTACAGATTTCACATTGCCAGCCAACGCACCTGCATCCAGTGAGGCTTCTGCTTCCCACAACAGGCTCTCATACGTCGGTTTGGATTCCGAGTAGCCAACATAGATGCCAGTTCGACTGCCTACGATGCTTTTTCCGCCATACCCGCCATCTTCAAGTGCAGCCCACACCGTTTCTAAAAACAAGCGTTGTTGAGGGTCCATCAAGCTGGCTTCTTTGGGAGAAATATTGAAAAAAGCAGGATCAAACTTATCGATCTCGGGTAAAAAGGCACCCACCGTATGAACAACATCGTGTTCGTTCAGTCCGAGGCTGTGCAAGCAGTCCGCCACATCAGGCTTTCGTTTCCTATCAAGCTCGCCAATGAAATCTGTTTTCTTCTTAATGAGATCCCAAAATTGTTTCAGGTTTTCCGCTTTTCCGAACTTTCCCGACATACCAATGACAGCAATCTCATTCTTGGTGATGCTCTCGATTTGGATGGTTGGATCTTGGTTGGAAAAAAGTTGATCCTTTGTTACTCCCAAAAGCTTTTCCAGCATAGTAAAAATCCTCCGTTACGACAAAAGTTTGTGGCTGAGGAGCTTCAAAATTGCGGCATAGGCATGGATCAATCCTTCTACCCTGTTTGTGTCGAGCCTGCGAGAATTGTAATCCCAAATCAAGCTGTAGCCGTCTGTGTCATCCACTAGTTTGAGACAGAGGTCGTAGTGCTTGAGAAGATGCTTCTCTATATGCTGATTGACATAGAACAACGGGAGAATCGAGGCCTCATCGTGATCAGGCTTCAGCTGTTTGATCTCGTTCATCGAATAAGGTGAACCGTTCTGCATGACCGTGAACAGGTCAGCCAATTCTCTTACCTCGGCCAGCCGAATCGTCAACTGATTTACCTCTCTGTCGGGACCGTTCATCATCTGAACAGCTACGTATGACTCGCTGGTGATTTCAGCAAGCAGCATCACATAGGCAACCAACATAACTTGTACTGGAGTCACGACTCCCAGCTTCGCCGCGACGGTCTTGACTTGGCCTGCGGTATCCTCATCTACTCTTACCTTGAGTGACTTGGCTTCTTGATTGTCTTGCCGCTTAGGCAGAAAATCGGCAGGAAGTGGCATGGTCTGAAGCTGAATGCTTTTTTGCTCCGCTTTTTGGTTGATAAACGCTGCCATGCGGGAAATCGTCGGGTACGAAAACAAATCAGAGACGCTTAGCTTGCCTGGATAAGTTTCCTCCAGCATAGCGTGCATTCGGATGACCAAGAGTGAATCACCACCGAGATCAAAAAAACTGTCGTTGACCCCGATGTAGGGAGTATTAAGCAACTGCTTCCATACATAGAAAAGATGTTCTTCCACATCCGTTTTCGGTGCAAAGCCCTCTTGTGGCATCTCGGCTTGTTCGTCGAACTGACCAAGCGTTCTTTTGTCCACTTTTCCATTTGGTGTCAACGGCAATTGTTCCAGCAAGGTAAAGCTGCGTGGAACCATATAATGCGGCATTTGTTCTTGCGCGTAGACTCTAAGTTCGTGGCTTGATAACGATTCTTCGGAAATATAGAAGGCGCGCAGGTATTTGTCGTCTTGCGTCTGCTTGACGATCACAGCTGCGTCTTTTACTTTTTCATGTTTAAGCAGTATCTTCTCAACTTCACCCAATTCTATCCGGTAGCCGCGAATCTTCACTTGATTGTCAACTCGTCCGATGAAATCGATGCTTCCGTCTGGCAACCATCTTGTCAAGTCACCTGTTTTGTACATCAGAGTACCCGGCACAAACGGATTGGGGACAAATTTTTCTGCAGTTAGTTCTGGTTTGTTGTGGTATCCCTTGGACACCATCTCACCACCGATGCATAACTCTCCAAGTAAGCCATATGGAACAAGGTGGTTGTTCGCATCAACGATATACAGGCTGGTATTGTACACCGGTTTGCCGATTGGTACGGTGACGGATCCGTAGATTTTGTCCTTGTCCAGCCGGTGAAAGGCACTGATGTCTGTACATTCAGTCGGACCGTATGTATTGACGATCTCGCTCTGGCAGTTTTCTGATTCGAGCCATGGAATAAAAAACTGGCAGTTGATCGGCTCGCCTCCGAGGAATACCTTTCGTAAAGACTTGATTCGCTCAAATTGATTTTGTTTATTAAATTCGATTAAGGGATAAAATGCGCTTGGCGTACAGTTGATAAGCGTGATTTGCTGTTTGGCGATGGTGTCTGACATGGTGTTGTAATCGTACAAACCACTCGGATAGATGACCAGAGTTCCCCCTTTTAACAGAGCGCTGAAAAGGTTCTTCACCGACAAATCAAAACCGATCGGGCTAATTAGCAGAATACGCTCTTGTTCATTGATGTCGAATTCCTCGGTAAACCATGTGAGCAGGTTGACGAGCGAGTGATGTCTGACTTTTACGCCTTTTGGATTACCTGTGGTGCCAGACGTGTAGATCACATAGACGGTTTGATCGGGGTCATGAGCGACTGGCTCCCATGCGTACTGCAGCTCATCCGCCTTTTGGAACACCTTCTCATCGTCGAGACAAAGCACGTCACCTGCATAATGAACATTCGGAAGCAAGCAGGACTGTGTTAACAAGACATGCGCTCCGCTGTCTTGGAGCATGTACTCAATCCTCTCCCGT
Source organism: Brevibacillus antibioticus (assembly GCF_005217615.1). Classification (NCBI taxonomy): domain Bacteria; kingdom Bacillati; phylum Bacillota; class Bacilli; order Caryophanales; family Paenibacillaceae; genus Brevibacillus; species Brevibacillus antibioticus. The sequence continues at coordinate 1,251,114 of NZ_SZNK01000001.1, read as the reverse complement.
GGATAGGCAGGGTCAATCGGCATGTACGCTCCGCCCGCTTTCAAAATGGCAAACAGCCCAACCATCAAATCCAATGTCGGCTCTACCATGATCCCAACGATCTGATCTTGCCCTGCTCCCTTGGCGATGAGCAATTTTGCCAAGAGGCTGCTTCGCTCATCCAATTCACGGTAGGTCATACCATGGTCTTCGTAGATGACTGCCGTTCGATCAGGTGAACGATTCACTTGTTCTTGAAACCATTGCACAATCGATTTATCTCGTTGATATGGGATAGTTGTGTCGTGCAGCGTCAGCAGCTGTTGATATTCAGCTTTTGGCAACATACTTATCTCGGACAGCGGTAGTTGAATATTTTGTACGATCTGTTCGAGTATGCAGATGAAGTGGTGTCCCATTTTTTCAATCGTAGCTGGTTCAAACAGGCTTCTGCGATATAGCAAGTCCAACTGGATACCGTCAGCCTGTTCAATCGCTTCAAATGTCAGGTCAAAGCGGCTGATATGCAATTCCAACTCATATGGTTGGATTTGCAGCTCATGTAGTTGGAGCGCGGTCACCCAGTTTTCCCGCATGATAAACATCATGTCACTGATTGGGTTACGGCTGGTATCACGGGCCAGATCAAGTTTATTGACCAAAGAATCGAATTGATATGCTTGGTTTTCCATCGCTTCGAGGACACGACCTCGCAAATCGACGACAAACTCGCGGAAAGACAGAGCACTTCGCGGTTCGTTTCGTAACACCAGCGTGTTGACGAATATCCCCGGCAGCGATTCCAGATCAGCATGCTCCCGTCCAGAGACTGGCGAGCAGATAAGGATGTCCTCTAGACCGGAATATTTGGACAACAGCACGTTTACTGCGGCCAACAGTACCATGTACAATGTAGAGCCGGTTTCGTGGCTGATTTGCTTTAGTCCGTTCACAAGGGATGTGTCGATGAACAAGCGAACTTGTGCCCCTTCATAGTTTTGCAAAGCAGGTCGTGGGTAGTCTGTCGGCAATTGCAGTACAGGAAGCTCCCCCTCAAGCAAGCGCATCCAGTAATCTTCTTGTTGCTTTAATTTTGGATGGTTTTCCAGCTGATCGTTCTGCCAAGCGGAAAATTCTTTGTACTGAACCGACAACGCTGGTAATTCACCGCCATTGTATAGAGTTGCGAACTCATGCAACAAAATCCCTGACGATGTCCAGTCTGTCACGATGTGGTGCAAGTCGAAGAACAACAGATGCTTCTCTTCCTCGACTTTCACCAGTTGAACACGGAATAGCGGAGCTTCAACCAGGTTGAACGGTTGGATAAACTGCCTGATCATTTCATAAAGGGATGTTTCCTCTTCAGCGGCTTCCACATACCCCACTTGAAAAGAGACCGAGTCGTGGACGATTTGAACAGGCTCTTGGTCAACGAAGGCAAAGGACGTGCGCAATACTTCATGACGTTTGACCAACGCTTCAAAAGCTTCTTCCAGTCTCGTTCTGTCCAATCGTCCCACAAGCATCATGGCGGCGGGTGTATTATAGCCGAGCGCCTCCTGATCCAGTTGATTGAGGATGTACATCCGCTTTTGCGCAGAGGAGACTGCGTAATATTCCTGTTTTGGCAAGAGTCGAATGGACTGTTGCTGGGCCTTCAAGCCACCTTCTATCGCATGAATGAATACCTGATTATCATTCAATCGGAAATACTTTCTGATCTTGTCAAAATCAAGGTCACCGATCGAGCAGGTTCCAAGCCCGTTCAACTCGGCTGCTTGGGCAAACATCGCACTCATTACGCCAGTGTCGAGCACAGCATAGTAATACCCTCTAAACCCGTACTTCGGCATATTCGCTTCTGGTTTATAAATGAAGAATACGGTGAAAGCGGATTGCAGACCGATTTCCTTATTTCCTATATAATGCATTTTTTCCATTTCCAGCTTTCCGTTGCTGACAAGCTGTAAAGAATTGCGAACTGGATTAAAGTAGTAAATTCCTTCCGCTAGTCCTTCGACCCGGCCCGCTTTCACATAGATATAAGTATCAATAGGATACATTCCACCGGCACTCGGATAGTAGTAACGAATGTTCGGGTCGGCCTGATGTTGTTTGAGGATCGATAGCGCATGGGAGAAGTCTTCCCAACGAATCGCCTCTTGCGTTTCAAACACACGATGAGATTTGCGATTGCTAATGTACGCTGGAAAAGGCTTGGTTTGAGTCAGCGCAATTTCCTCAGACGTACTCACCTGTGTACGTTTCGCTTGAATGTTGCGTTTGTAAGATTCCAAAGCTTGGGCATCGTAGAGAATCTCTTCGCCATACGGATGAGAAAACAGAGTTTCTTGTGTAGCGAAAATCTCCATCGGTGTAAGCAGTGAGTTGATCAGAATCCGTCGATCAACAAGTTCTTGCATCAAGTCATGCAGGGCGGCTTGCGTCAGGTGGTTAAAGATTTGGTTCAAACTGTCTGCCGTTACACCTTTTTGTGATAGGAAATAAATTTCTGGGAGCAGCTGTACGAGAGCCGGATCTTTGACTTCGTAGGAACCAATCTTGATCGTGTCGCCATTGCGCTGCCAGTGGACAACAGGCGACCAATAATAGACGTTGGCCTTCTCCACGTTCGCCTTTTGAACGCTGGCGGTTGCTTCCAACTGGACTTGAACCGGAGTAGCAATCGAATCGTATACATCCATAGCGAAAATATACTTGGCGAGACCTTCCACGGTTGGCTCCTCAAACAGCTTGCTTACTGATATTTTCAAATTAAACTTGTTTTCAATCCGATTTTTGACCCGTTGCAATCTCAATGAGTCTCCGCCAAGTTCAAAGAAATTGTCCTGAATACCTACTTTTTCCACATTGAGGATCTCTTGCCAAATGCGTACCAATTGGTGTTCCGTCTCATTGCGTGGCGCAGTGTAGGTGTGGCCCAAATCCAGAGAAACTTCGAGTGCTTGCAATAGTTTGCGATCCACTTTTCCCGTAGCTGACAACGGGATTTCGGAAAGTTGAACGATTCCGCTTGGCACCATGTACTCTGGCAGTTTATTTGCCACAAAGGCCTTCAGGTCCGCCGATGGAATCTTCCCGCTTGCAGTGAAGTAGGCGATAAGCAGCTTTTTCCCCTTTTCCTCACGCACCAAGACGACGGCACGTTGCACGCCAGGATAAGCTAGCAGGCTGTTCTCGATTTCACCCAACTCGATACGGAAGCCTCTGATTTTGATCTGATGGTCTTTTCTGCCCAAAAATTCGATATAACCTTCTCGACGCAGTATGCCATAGTCACCTGTGCGATAAAGCGGCCCGAGCGTCGGATGCTTGATGAAGGCTGAATTGGTTTTTTCCATTTCATTGAGATAACCTTCGGCCAGTCCCACCCCACCGATGTAGAGCTCACCCATTACATCTACTGGGCAAAAGTCAATGCGGTGGTTAAGCACATATAAGGTTTGATTGGCAAGCGGATACCCATATGGAATGCTGAGTTGATGTCTTTTTACGTCCTTAATCGGGTAATAAATCGACCAAATGGACACTTCCGTTGCACCGCCCAAGCTGATGACTTCGGCTTGTGTAAATTTCTGCACGATACGGGCTGGCAGTTGTGCGGGAATCCAGTCACCACTTAACATCACGACACGCAAACTTTCATTGAGAAAGTCGTCTGGAACCTGCTCCATCAATAGATCCATAAATGCTGGCACCGAATTCCACACCGTAAACTGGTGGTGGTTCATCAATCGGATCATCTCGCTCATGTCTCGTGAGTCAGCCACGATGTACAAGCTGGCTCCCGCGCTTAACGCACCAAACAAATCGAACACAGATAAGTCAAAACAGAAGGAAGAAAGGCCGATCAGCTTGTCCGTATCTGTAACGTTAAATTTTTGGTTGATATCGAGAATTGTATTGGTTACGGCAGCGTGCGTGATGACTACGCCTTTTGGATTTCCTGTACTTCCTGATGTATGGATTACATATGCAGTGTTTCTGACATGGAAGGTGTCGGCGCTCGGTTCGTAGACATTGCTAAAGGAAGACACGTCCATAGTTGAGTCGATCATGGCGATGCAATTGCTGTACTTATAGATATAGTCCCTGCGTTCAGCCGGGTATTCTGGATCAATTGGCACAAAGGCTGCCCCGATCTTCAGAATACCGAGTATATGGATAACGGTTTCCACTCTTCGTTCCGCAGAGATCGCCACAAAGTCATGCAGACCGACCCCTTGGCTCTCAAGGGCATTTGCGACTTGGTTGGATCTTTCGTCCAACTCACGATAAGAAATCTGTGTATATTCATCCATGGCGGCAATGTTTTGCGGTACTCGTTTCGCCTGCTGAATAAACAACTGATGCAGAGTAGTTGGTTCGATCGGCTCAGTGGTGTCGTTATACTCGGCAATCAATTGACGGTCGGCAAATGAGATCTCCAGAGTCGGCATGTCTTTTTTTTCTGCCATTGAATCGATCATCGAAACATATTGATCGAACATCACTGCGATTAGTTTCTCATCAAACAATTGATCAACGTAATCCCATGTGATGCAAAGCTGCCCGTCCATTTCGGAGGCTTGATTATCCAAAAAGACCTGCGGCGTTTGGGAAATGCCTTTTTTAATCGTACCCAGCTTACTCAAATAACCGTCTCCACCCTCCCGGTTACTCAGCATGCTGGTAAAAACGTATGGCATAACAGCTTTTCCGACTTCCATGTTGTGATACTTCACGTAGTCGCGTATAAATTCGATACCATCGTAGAAACGGTGCTCGAGTGAGGACATTAGTATGGACTGTACAAGCATCACACGTTCCCAGAACGAATCGCTTGAGGTGGTGTCCACATCCAACAAAATCAGTGAGGTGAAATCACCGACGATGTTCGGAACGTCAGGATGGAATGGAAGTCGGTTGAACAAGGTCAAATTGATCGCCAATTTTGGTTGGTTGCTCCAGAAGGCAAGGACTTCCGCATACATGCTGCATAACAGCACCGATGGCGTCACATGCTTCTCCTGCGCGAGCTTGCGAATTTGTTGCCACTTTTTTTGCGAAAACATTTTGCGAAAGCGACGGAACTGTGGTTTTTGGATGCTGGACAAGCTTGCTTTCATCGGCAGTTTCGGAGCTGACGGGAAGTCAGGCAACTTGTTCAGCCACCAGGCTCTATGCGCCAGATATGGCTCACTTTGCTTCATTTTACTGTAGGCCATCTGATAGTCCCTGAAGGTGAAAGAAAGCGGTGCCAGCTCTTTTTCTGGCTGCTCATAGCCCTCCACCAGTTCCTTGCAGATGATCTGCACACTGCTGCCATCCACGATCAAGGCATCAAAACCGACGAATAGGTAGTGTTTCTTGTCGGAGAGCTTCAAGGCTTTGCACTCAAACATCGGCCACCTCTCCGTATCGAAGACGAAGTGGGAACGTATCTGCCGCTCTCGTTCAATCACTTCTAGCTGTTCTTCTTGTCCCAAGCCGCTAATATCTTGAACTTCGATGTAGTACGGCTCGCAATCGCGGAGGAATTGCTGTTCGCCCGAATTAAGGATTACAGCACGCAGCATTGGATGACGATCGATTATCTTCTGCAAACTTCTGTTTAACCTCTCCATATCCCACTCGGTCTCAATTTCCAAATAGCTATAGGTGGAGACGCCACCCAGCTCAAAATTGTCGTTACGCCCTATGAAATATGCCATTTGCACTTCCGACAATGGGAACGTCTGGTCGAAATCCTCTGGATTAGGATCTTCAACCGACACCGTACCTGACGCTTCTTCCCACAGTTTGCTGTCACCGAATCCTTTTTCATCCAGGTATGCTGCATAGTCGTGGACCGTCTGCTTTTCAAACAGACCGGACATCTCCAGCTTCTTTCCGATTTTTCTTTCCATTGCAGCAATCACGTTCATCGCGATTACAGAGTCCCCACCTAATTCGTAAAAACTATCATGGATGTTAATGTCATCCAGCCCTAAAACGTCACCCCAGATGGTTCCGATGAATTGTTCGGTTACGGTGTAGTTGTTATCTTTTCGTCCGGTCAACGTGACCTGCTTTAACGAAGTCGACTTTTGGTTAGATGCGAATCTGACACCTTCACTGGTAACTGTAGCGGCTGTTTCAGTGAAGGCTGCATAGCTTGCCGAACCGAAATCAAACCAGCAACGCTCCCGATCAAACGGATAAACTGGCAGATTCAGCTTGTAAGGGTTCTTGTCCAGGTAGAGCTGTTCCCAATCCACCTGAGCCCCTTGTATGTAAGAGATCGCTACTTCATGCAAAAACAGCTCGTCGATCAGTCCTGCCCCTCGGTGATCAATCAGTTTTTGCTGTAATGCTTTGGTCAAATCATGCATTTGCTGAGAGGACAGCTCTCCTTCTTCCAGCGCTTCTTTTTTGCCTGTGCTCCTTTTGATTTTGCGGTAATATACATCGGCCACATCGAGAGCTTCGAATGGACTATCGACGATGACTTGCAGCTTCTCCTGTAAATCGTTTTGATCAGAAAAAACGAGGGCAAGTCTGTAGTCGTAATGCTCCCGTCCCGTATTAGCGGTATAGCAAAGATCACTTAGCACAACATCATCAGCATGGTACAGGTAGTCTTGAAAGTGGCCCACCAAACGACGAAGTGAGGTTTCGCTCTTGGTTGAAAGCGTCAGCAGGTGAACGGTCTCTTCGTCCCTCCCGCTTTCTAGTGGATAAACGGGAGCTTCTTCCAACACCACGTGACAGTTGGTTCCACTGAATCCAAACGAACTGACGCCGCACCGACGTGGATGCTTATCCGTTTCCCACTCCCGTAGCATGTTATTGATGTAAACCGGTGAATCCTCAAACGGGATGTTGGCATTAGGCCGAGTAAAATGCAAGGTTGGCGGCAGCTTTTTATGTTTGAGTGCCAAGATCGATTTGACCAAACCCGCCATCCCGGAGAGATAATCCAGATGACCAATGTTGCTTTTAACCGAGCCGATTGCACAAAATTGTTTTTTGTCCGTATAACGTTGGAATGCCCGGTTGATCGCTTCCACTTCAATCGGATCGCCTAAGCGGGTTGCTGTGCCATGCGCTTCAATATAGGTGATGGTTTCAGGATCAATCCCCGCATTCTCCCAAGCACTGACGATCACTTGTTCTTGCCTCTCCATGTTCGGAGCGCTAATCCCTACGGAGTTCCCGTCCTGGTTAATCGCCGAACCTTTGATTACCGCATGGATCATGTCTCGATCTGCGAGTGCTTTGCGCAGCGGTTTCAGCAGCAAGGCCACGGAGCCTTCTCCCCAAACTGTGCCGGACGACTGATGGTCAAACGTCCTGGTACGGAAATCATCCGACTCAATGCCAGCGCTCAAAACGCCTTTTACTGGATACAAGTTGACCTTCACCCCGCCGACGATGGCTAGCTCGCACTCTCCACGTTGGAGCGCCTGGCAAGCGATATGGGTAGCCACCAATGATGAGGAGCATGCTGTGTCGATCAGCATGCTTGGGCCTTTTAGATTTAACAGGTAAGAAATTCGTGCAGCGATGTTCGATGGCAAATTGCTCGGGATCACCATGCTGGTCAGGTCAGGCTCATACAGAGAAATGGTTTGCCCGTAGGCCGGCCAGTTGGCATAACCGAGATAGACGCCTGTTTTGGTTTCTGTCAGTCTTCCGCCATACCCTGCATCCTCAATCGCTTCCCAAGCTGTTTGCAAAAATAATCGCTGGTGTGGGTCCATCAAAGTTGCTTCCTTCGGAGGCAAACGGAAAAATTTATAGTCAAACTTGTCTATCGCATCAAGAAAACCGCCTTCTTGAAACTCAGCAGAATCCGGGCTTACATGTGTGTACGTAGTGAGAAAAGGAAGGCTGTCGTCGCATCTGGATTGCGGGAACGGAATGATACAGTCTTTTTTTTGGCTGATATTTTGCCAAAACTGCTCCGCATTCGATGCAGATGGCAATAGCGCAGACATCCCGATGATCGCAATATCATCTGCCGCCTCTGCCTCTTCTTCTTGCTTGAGAAGCGTCAGCAATTCAATTCCGGTTTGTTCGTCTATTTTTCCTGATACGGTTTTTTCAAATATAGTCTGGGTTAGTTTCTTCATGATTGGCCCTCCAAGGACTGAAAGCTTTTGACCGCGCTTTCAATCGATATCTTTCCTCTCTTGATATTTATCAACAAGTCGGAAATGTCCCCTGTCAAATCAGCAGACTTTTCAGGCTCCTTCTTTTCTTTCCTGTCCTTCGGTCGTTGCACACCCTCTTTTGCACGAATATATGCGGCGAGCTTGGAAATCGACGGGTGAGAGAATAAATCGCCGATCACGACTTTTCCGGGGTAAATCCTCTCCAAACTCGCATGCACCTTGGTGATCATGATCGAGTCGCCCCCAATCTCGAAGAAGTTGTCATAGAGATGGAACTCCTCAAAGCCCAGAACCTCTTGCCAGATTTGGGCAATTTGCAACTCGACCTCTCCAAAAGAGTCGCTAGGTACGCCTATCAGTTTGACCTCGTCTTTTACGTTCGTTTTCACAGCTGTTGTCGGGAATTGGTCCTGGTTAGACAAGCGGTGGTTATAGACGGTCGTATACAGTTGATCAGACAAGCGGAATGGCAGGTATTCGCCGATTTCAAAAAGGGAAGACGAATAATTCATCCGTCCGACAATCACCCGGCTCTTCTTGATATCCATAATCTGTTCAAAAGCCTCGATGCCATCTTGGTCCGACAGCATCTGAAATAAATGCTTGTGATTATCTAAAATTCCATCTTCCCCCCATGCCGCCCACCCCAGCGCCAGCGCACGCATGCCATACTTGTTGCGAGCATGGGAAAAGGCATCTAAATAGGAGTTGGCAGCGGTATAATGGCTGCTGCCAATTCCGCCCACAATCGTGATCGAGGAAGAAAATGAATAGAAGAAATCCAACTTGTCCTGTATCGTCAATTGATTCAATAGCCAGGTTCCTTGTATTTTCGGAGCAATGACGTTTTGAAATATGTCAATCGATTCGGTTTTGATCGGACTGCCTTGCATGCGGCTACCAATGCCAGCGCAATGGAAGATCCCATCGATTTTTCCAAATCGTTCACGAATCAGTTGCAAGGTTGCTTCCAGTTCGGTTTCACTTGCCACATCGCACGGATAGTAAGCTACCGTTGCACCTGCTTGTTCAAGTGATTGAAGCTCCTTGATCTTATTGGTTGACTCCGTTTTTTCGCCAGATCGCACGACTTGTTCCCACAGCCCACGCTCTGGAAGACGGGTACGCCCAATCAAGACTAGATGCACATGCTGACGTGTAGCCAAATGTTTGGCAAATGCAAGACCGATTTTCCCCAGGCCGCCAGTAATGAGATATACACCGTTTTCTTTGATCTTGACGTCTCGATCACGACCACAAGTGGAAGCGTCTAACTCGTTGATCTCTTCCACATAACGTGCTCCGTCACGCAGAGCCACTATGAAGTCCTGCGTGGACAACCGCAGTTCGTGGACAAGCAGCTCTACACTAGCATCCTCTTCTATATCGATGCATCGGAAGGTCAATTCCGGAAGCTCCAGATGAGCCGCTTTTCCCAGACCAAACAGGGCAGCGCTCTCAGGTCGCAAATAACTTTCCGACCCTGTCACTTCGTAGACATTTTGCGAAATCAGCGTCAGCTTTAACGGGTTTCGATTCATTTGATTCCCTAGCGCTTTTACCAGATAAAAGAGGCCGATGACGCCCTTTTTAAGATGGACGTTTAGCTGGTCAATCGTTTTTGCCTCGCAATCAGCTGTAATCGAAGCAAAATGCAATATCTGGCTGATCTGAACATCCTTTAGCTCCTGAAACAGTCTGTGGTAATCATCCAGCGAATCGGACCGCACCTCAAATGTGTTGTCTGAACGTTTTCTGAATTGCTCTCCAAATTCAGCTTCAATCACCCGTATCTGTTGGTGTTGCAGAAGTCGGCTTACTTGTGAACCTATACCCATTTCATCCTTCCAAATCAGTACAGAACCGTCTCCGATGGATGGTGTGCCCATTGGCAGATCTTTCTGCTTCCAGATTGATTCGTAGAAAAGCTTAGCATTGCTCTGTGACGAAGTACCCACTTTGAGCCAACAACGTGTTTTGGCAAACGGATAGGTTGGTAATGGGATTTTGTAGTATTTTTTTTCGGTGAATAAGGCTCCAAAATCAAGTTTGGCCCCATCGATATATAGGTCGAGCCATTTATGGAGCAGGTCTTGGTCCAGCTTGCCGCTTTGCAACCATTGATGAACGGCGGCGTTGGCCTTGGCACTCAGCATTTGCATCCTTTCTTCTGTAAGAGTTCTTCCTTCACGTTGTTCGTGCTCGTTGAGGAGCATACGATGGCTGCCGTACCAAATACCTTGTGTTTTAAGCGTTTCTTCCGTGAGGCCTACTGAACTGATGGTCGCAAGTGCTGACTGAAGTTGTTCTAAGCTGCGCACCGGAATGCCCAAACGGTGTGCATCATGACCTCTGCCAGTATTTGCGGTATAGCAGATATCTTCTAACCGATTGTCAGTCTCAGTAAGTACATCTCGGTACCGGTTTACGAGCGTAAGTAACACTTCTTCTGTTTTGGCTGAAAGCGTCAGTACCTGCCAGGTAGGGCATGGCTCCGAATTCGTGATGTGCATTTTCGGTGGTGCTTCTTCCAATACGATGTGGCAGTTGGTTCCGCTGATGCCAAAGGAGCTTATGCCACAGCGCCGGGGGTGGTCGTTCACATGCCATTTTGTTAAGCAGTCATTGACGTAAACAGGCGAATCCTCAAATGACACATTCCGATTGGGCCTTGTAAAATGAAGCGTCGGCGGCAATTCCTGATGGGTCAAGGCAAGAATCGCTTTGAGCAGCCCAGCAATGCCAGCCGAATTGTCCAGATGTCCGATATTCGATTTGACCGAACCGATAGCACAAAATTGCCTTTTGTCAGTAAATTTTGAAAAGGCTCTCTTAATCCCATCAATCTCAATTGGATCGCCGAGCTTAGTTCCCGTCCCGTGGGCTTCCATGTAGGTAATGGTCTCAGGATCGAAATCAGCCTTACGCCATGCATTGATCATGACATCTTCTTGCGCCGTGGCATTAGGTGCGCTCAGACTGGCGGAAGTGCCATCATGGTTCACCGCGCTCCCTTTGATCACCGCGTAGATATGATCACCGTCGCGTAATGCCTTGTGCAACGGTTTCAACAACACGCAAGCCGCCCCTTCGCCCGTACCTGTACCATCAGAGCTGTCGTCAAACGTTCGCGTATGACCCGTGGAGGATTCTATGCCGATCTCCACATTGCGGACCGGGATTAAATGGATTTGCACACCGCCTGCAATGGCTTGCTCACACTCGCCGCTACGGATCGCCTGACAAGCCAGGTGAACCGCCGTTAGCGAGGAGGAGCATGTCGTATCGACAATCATGCTTGGCCCACGGAAATTCATGATATGCGACAAACGGCTGGCGATCAGTGGACGTACATTTCCCGTCGTAGCCAATGCTATAGATTCCGGTTCGATCTCAGCGATATAGCGTTTATAGTCCCCATCCGAACCATATCCTAGATAGATGCCCGTCCGAGTCCCAGCCAGGCTGTCGCCACCATACCCGGCATCCTCTAGCACACTCCACGCCGTCTCCAAAAAAATTCTCTGGTTGGGATCTATCAAACGAGCTTCGTTTGGAGAAATTTTGAAAAAGGTATGATCAAACGTATCGATTCGATCCAAATATGCTCCTTTGGCATAGGACAAGCTCGGATGTAGTTTATTGAGGTGACGCAGCAAGTTGTCGACATCTTTACGTCGTGCTGCTGGAATCGCTTGGACGCAATCTACACCGTTTCTGATGTTGTTCCAGAATTGTTGGACTGTATCTGCCATCGGAAAGCGCAGGGAGATACCGATCACGGCGATATCTTTGTCCTGTATCTCATCTATTTGCGTCTGACTGTTTTGTAAGATTTGGTCTACGCTAATTGATAGGAAATCCAATAGATATCTCTCCCTCAGCATATAGCCGTTTGACTTCAAATTTATTTCACACATAACGATATATCTTTAGCTTTTTACAGACGAGTATGATTCGAATACTTGTGCAAGGACAGTCATATAAGATTGGAAAAGTTGTCTCACTTTCTGTCGGTTCAGGTGGTTGTTTTGATAGTGACAGGTGATTATCACCTGCTCCGGCTTCTGTTGTAAGCCAAAATAGAGATCATAGACCGTTGTCAAATCCACATCCTGCGGCATGCGGTGTTCCTCATAAAATAAGAGCGTGACACTCTGTTTGTCACTTGCCCGCTGCGTTGCACAGACCTTACGGAGTGGATACGACTGTGCTGGATTGGCGCGTTGCCTAGCGACCGTATGAAACAGCTCGGTAAAATTAGCCGTTGCCGCAAAATCAGCTGTGACATTGCATACTTCTGTGGTATCTGTGGACATGCTGTGCAACGTAATCACCTGCTGCTTGCTCACTTGATTGAAAAAAAACAAGGCAACAGATATGAGAACATCGAGGCTAGTTATACGCTGCTGGCTGGCGATCTCGGTCACTTTTTCCCACAGGTGTTGATTTGGAGTTGAGGTAAAGAAAGCCTCTCCTGAATCGGTATTCCTCGAGCCGAAGTACTCTATCGGCAACGGAAGCTTCGGCAATGACAGCGGCTCCTTCTCCTTTACATTTGCCTTCGTCAAGAACTGACTCAGCTTTGCGATAGTCGGATAGGCGAACAGATCGGCTACCGTCACACGGTCAGGATAATGCTTCTCAATCATTGCATGCATGCGGATCAGCAACAGGGAATCCCCGCCCAACTCAAAAAAACTGTGATGGACACCAATCTGTTGCTTTCGCAGCAACGTTCGCCAAATATTCAGTAAAAATTCCTCTGCTTCTGACGTAGGCTTAAAAGCTTCGGCTTCTATCTCCATATTCGGCTCGTACTGCGCAAGTTTTTTCTTGTCGATCTTTCCGTTCGGTGTCAACGGTAGAGCTTCCAACTGGACAAAAGTCTGAGGAAGCATAAAGGTTGGAAGCTTGTTCTCAGCGTACTCCTTGACTTGCCGTACCAAAAGCTCAACCGTTGGCACATAGAAAGCAACCAAATATTTCGCACCGTTCCATTCCTTGCAAATCACAGCTGCTTCTTTAATAGCTTCATGTTCTAATAATGTCTTCTCGATGGCTCCAAGCTCGATGCGGTACCCGCGGATTTTCACTTGATTGTCCACGCGTCCGATGAAATCCAAGTTCCCATCTGGAAGCCATTTCACCAAATCTCCAGTACCATACATCAATTCTCCCGGAACAAAGGGATTCGGGACAAATTTTTGCTTGGTGAGCTCTGGGTTATTCTTATACCCGCGGCCCACGCCTACTCCCCCAATGTACAACTCTCCTGGTACCCCAACCGGTTGCAGCTTTTGGAATCGGTCTAACACATAAAGGAAAGTATTATATACTGGTTTGCCAATCGGAACTGATATGGTTTGACTCGGCTTCGTAAAATCAAGAAGATAGAACGAAACCACATCCGTACATTCGGTTGGACCATAGGTATTGTAGATATCCGCAGTGTAATACTCCGATTTCACCAAAGGAGCCAAGGCTTGGCAATTAATCGATTCCCCTCCGAGGAATACTTTGCGTAAGCTTTTGATCTTTTGGTATTGATCATTCTGGGTAAAATCAAGCAATGGATAAAAGGCGCTCGGCGTACAGTTAATCAGCGTGATTTTTTGGTTGTCGATCAAATCTGCCATTTCCTTGTAGTCAAACAATCCTGATGGATAGAGAATCAACGTCCCGCCTTTCATCAAACCGGCAAAGAGATTCTTTTGTGCCAGATCAAAGCCAACCGGAGCAATCAGCAAGATGCGCTCATTCTCATCAATAAAGAATTCCTCTGTGTACCAGGTCATCAGATTAACAAACGCATGATGCTTCACCATGACCCCTTTGGGTTGTCCGGTTGTACCTGACGTATAGATCATATAAATCAGCCGGTCCGGGTTCCTTTTCTCCGGAAGCTCTGCTTGATCGTCTGCTTCATAGATTGCAGGGTCATCCAGACAAATGACTTTGCCTGCAAATAGTACTTGGCCCATTAGATGGGACTGAGTCAGTAAAATACCCGCCCCGCTGTTTTCGAGCATATAACGCATTCGGTCTCTGGGATATTGCACATCAATTGGGAGATAGGCCCCTCCTGCTTTCATAACTGCCAGTATCCCAATCATCATCTCCAGCGAACTCTCCGTCATCAGACCCACGCACTGGTCTTCCACTACACCCATTTTCACCAGACACTTAGCTAGTTTGGTAGATTTGTCCCACAGTTCCTGATAAGTAAGCGATTTATCCCGATAGATCAAGGCAATTTTGTCCGGTGTTTTCGCGGCCTGTTCATCGATGAGTTCGTCAAGGCTCTTTTCCTTAGGATAAGGAGCCTGAAACGTAGAAAACTCGTTCAACAATTGTTTACATTCTTCAGCCGAAAGCATTTCAAGATTATTAAGTGGTTCATCAGGGCGATTGGTCAACTCGAAAAGAATGTTGGTAAAATGCCGAACCATCTTTTCAATCAGCTTAGGGTCAAATTTTGCTGTGTGATAGATGAAATGGATACTCATCTGCTCGTGTGTCGACACTTCGATAGTCAGATCGTAATTGGTAACTTCTGTTTTCCCGACAAATTCGATGTGAAAGTCTTGTTCCGCTTGCATCAAACTCTGATCTAGCGGGTAGTTCTCTATCACCATGATAGAATCGAACAGACTCTCTTTCCGGTCAAAATCAACGCAAGATTTGAGCTCTACCAATGGCGTGCTCTCATAGGCATTGCGCTCTGCCAAGGAGCGGTTCAATCGTTGCAAAATGGTACTCACCTGCTCATTGGCCTGTGCCAAAAAGCGTAACGGCACGGTGTTGATAAACAGACCGACGATCTCTTCGATTCCTGGCACTTCTGCCATCCGCCCTGATACTGTCGTTCCGAACAGGACATCATCTGTATTGTTGTAGCGTTGCAACACGACGCCCCACGCACAATAGAGCAAAGTAGCAATTGTCACGTGGTATTGCTTGGCAACTTGCTCCATATTTTCCCTCAGCTTGTCTGAGAGGGTTACCTGATATTCCGCCATCTCCACATTCTCTTGCTGCTGGTACCCAACAATCGGGAGCATCGTCTTTGTCTCAAAGCCTTCCAGATAGCTTTTCCAGTATGCTTTTTGCTTGTCACGATCTCGTTTTTGATTCCAAACGACGAACTGTTTGTACTTCGTCTTACACACCGGGGCAAGCGGTGTATGGCTCTTGATTGCACGATAGGCAGCCATAAACTCTTTGAGTAGCACCGCATTGCTCCAGCCATCAAACAAGATGTGGTGAAAGCGAAGTATCATCTCATAGAGTCCAGGAGCTAGCTTTAGTAAATAAATTTCGAACGGAGCTTTTCCGATGTCCATCTTTTTCGCACGAATCGACTTACGGATCGACTCCGCTTCGTTCTTGCTCAAGACCTCGTTATAGACAGCAATCGGCGGGTGATAATGCTTTAAGATTACTTGGATTGGATTTTCACTGATGCCATATCGAAATACGGTTCTTAGCATCTCATTCGTATCTACAACCACCTGCCATGCTTGCCTGAACCAATCGGTGTTGATGTCATCAGTCAACTGATAATACATGTGTTCGACATACAGGACATTATTTCCATCGCTCAGATAGTGAAAAAGAATTCCCTCCTGTACCGGTGATAAGGCTACAATATCCTCAATGTTTTGTTTATCCAATTTCTCGAATCGACTCATCTTGACAGTCCGCCTCTTCCTTCGCTTGATTGCCAAATCTACATTATGCTTGGGAAAGTGTCATAACATTTTCTCTTGCGATTCGTTGGTCGTCATTTTGAACAATTCTCCCCAAATCAACTTTGATCAGTCGATCTGCTGTATGGAAATAACGATCGTCATGGGATATCACAATGACACATCTGTTTTCATCACGCAACTGCGGTAGAATTTCCATATAAAAGAACTCGCGATAGCTTGCATCCTGGTCAGCTGCCCACTCGTCGAACAAGAGAATTGGACGGTCCTCCAAATATGTCACCAGCAAGGCTAGACGCTTGCGTTGGCCGGTAGACAGTTGTGTTGTGCTGAATTTGCCATCAACGATCTCTATCTTATCGTCTAATTGCAATTCTTTCAGATAGTGGCTGATTCTCTCCTGCTTTTTGACATAATCAATCCCGTACATTTTTTCAAACAGGTGGAAATCGGTAAAAATCGCCGAATAATGCTGACTAAGCGTTTCGCGACTGATCGTTTCCCCGTTGATGTAGATCTCCCCGCTGTCTGCTTCATAAAGACCTGTCATCAGCTTGGCCAAAGTAGATTTGCCACTTCCATTTCCTCCAGTGATGAAGGTGATTTCTCCCCCACGCAAAGTCAGATTGATGGGACCGACGGAGAATGTTTCCCCATTTTGCGAACGGTAGCGAAACTTGACGTCTTTCATTTCCAGAGTCTCTACATGTCCAACTGGTTTTGCTCCGGTTCTGGTAGATTCCATCAAAGTTATTTGCTTGATCAGGCCGTTGATTCTCTCCCAACTGATCCTCATCTGGATCAGTGTCGGAACGGTATTCATAATCCCGTGCACTGGACCTGTCATATACAGGAAAACGAAGATATAGTTTCGCAGAACATCCGTGCGGATATCAGAAAAGATCAATGGGAAAATAAACGCCACGATACCAATGACAATTGTAAACAGTAACTCACCAATCACAAAAACGTTGGCAAATTTGGTGTCACCTTCGATCCGCTTGTCACGATATTCTTCACAGCATGTATATATATCGTTGCGAAAATCCTGGCGTTTACCACTGTGGAGGTTAAGCTCTTTGTATCCCTTCACAATAGCCGTAATAAGACGGAAAAATGTATTTTGCAGGTTGCGTGTATCCTCCCAAATCTTTTTCGAAGCTTGGCCGACGAGTGTATACAAACCGGCTGCCAAAGCGATTACCACAACAGATGTCAGCATGCCGTAGAAGTTAACCATGCCTAAGTACACAAAACAGCAGATCAATGTAACTGAATTGGTTAAACCGGTGACCAGCACATTGGCAAAGTTACTAATCAATTCAGTATCATTGTTAAGACCGGCATAGATTTTTTCATTCTCAATTTCTTCAAAACGCTGGTAAGATGTGTTGAGAATTTTGTTGATCATCGTCAAGCGCTTGGAATAGACTTCGTTGTTGGTCAGTTGGATCAATTTGACGCGTACCAATCTTTGCCCGATGATATAGATCGCAATACCCAGTGCGAAGTATGCCAAAAGCCCTGCTTCATAGCCGTTGGAATAATGGAACGACTCATTGATGACGAAGATAATCAAAGCATTACCCAAACCGCTGGCCACACTGAGAATAACCAGAGAAAAGAAAGATTTTTCGTCGGGTTTGATAAAAATCGCACTAAGCAAGAAATGAATACAAAGAGCGAACACCGCAATAAAAGTCGATGACAGCCCTATTAACAGGCTCTGTGGCCCCCATACCTCAACGAAATTCCACGACATGCCATTGAAGAACACGTTAGGAACGGAATTCAGCACATAATAGAAACCGAACAAAAAGACACCAAAAAAGCCGAACTGCACTGCGGTCATAAATGGTTTGCCGGAAAAACGACGTTGCTTACGAATAAGTTCGATTAGTTTTTTCACAATCATTCCACAGGTGAGCAAGAAGAGCGGCGTCATGATGGATAAGAGAATGACGGAAAGCTGATCAACCCTATTGAAGATGAACTCTTGTGTTGTATCCTCTGCTGGCTGCTTGCCGCGAGCCAAATCCAAGACACCCTCCGCGATCGTTTGGGTGTAAGCGGAGTTGGAATTTGCAAGAACCGCTACTCCCCATTTTTCTTGTGGAAGCAAAACGATGTAGGATGAGAAGTTCGGATTGCCGCCGTCATGGAAGATTTTCACGCCGCCATGTTGCTTGACGAACCAGCCTCCAGCATAATAGGAGCCGTCAATGCTAGGCAGGACGTTCAGGTTGGGCTGATGGGATTCTCTGATGAGCGCAGAAGAAGACCCATTTGTACTCAAAACTAGTTGAGTCTGGAGCCAAGTAGCCATATCCTCTGCATTACTGATCAAATAACCGGCTGGCACATTCCCTCGATATTCAGGAGCATCATAGGGACGAGGCTCGAGAAACTCGTATTTGTACCCTTGGGCCAAACCGTGTTGCGAGGCTTCTGCGCGTGAAAGATACGTCTGATTCATATGAAGGGGTTGAAGCACTTCGTCACGCATAAAGGCTTCATAGCTTTGCCCCGACACCTTTGCGATGACAAGACCGAGCACGTCGTAGTTGATCGTGGCATAGTTATATCGATCGCCAGGTAACGAATCCAATTCTTCATTAATCAACGTTCGCGCAGTTTGTTCCAGAGCATCATCTCCCGAGGCAATTGGAATGTCAGCGATGGTTCTAAAGGGTACTCCGCTGGTATGATGATAAAATTGTTCTAATGTGACTTCTACCGGTTTTCCTTTGTATTGCAGGGTCAACCAAGGTAAATATTTCGTGACTGGATCTTGCAGGTTGACGAGCCCTTTTTCTTGTAACTTTAGAATACCTAATGCAGTAAACGCTTTACTGGTAGAGCCTAGTTCGAAAAGCGTTTCTGGCCCTACGGGAAGCTGTTTCTCGACATCAGCATATCCCACGCCTTTTTCATAAACGACTTGATCCCCTTGAACCACCGAAACGGCGACCCCCGGGATATTTCCCTCTTTCATCTTTTCCTGAATAAATGCCTCGATTTGAGACCAGGTTGTCGTTGAATTGGTGTCTGCAGTCGTCCCTTCGGCAAAGACTGTCATGGAAGAAACCCATTGCATCAGGGTGAACATCACTAATAGTCCCGCCAAACCCCATCTTATTTTTAACACGTTTCCTTCACTCCTTTTCTGCTGCGCGAACGTAAAATTGAATGAAGAGAACGCTGCACACCTACAGTTGTTTCTACCCCTCTGCATTCATCGTAATTCCTTGCGGTTAGGAGGCCGCGACACAGTGATTCAGGCGATCGATGATTTCTCCACAATGCTTCATTTCTTCCGGGCTTGTATAAGCATTGCCTATAATGATGGAACGAACGCCGTATTCCACATAGCGTGTCAAATATTCCGTTACTTTGTCATAGCTGCCGACCACTAACGAGGAGTCACCATCCATATCCGTACGGGGGAAAAACACATCCTTCTCCAACAGCGAATACATGCCTGCCTGCTGTCGCTGGCTTTTGAACAACTGGCGAACTCGGAAGATCGTCTTTTCTTGTTTAGCGACTTGCAGGGCTTCATCTGCAGTTGGACGGGCGATAATGTTGATTTTTATTCCAAACTCTAATCCGGCATCTTTAAGTGGAAAGTGGAAGTCATGCAAAAACTGATCAAGGCAATCGGGAATCATCAAGGCAGAATCCCCGCAGGAACGAATTGCATCCATAGCCAAGGATGAGAGACTACCGCTAGCGACGAAAAGCTTTGGTATAATCTCTGACGGTAACGCACTGTTGATAGTCAGTTGATCGTATTGATAATTGATACTCTCCCATGTAAGGGGTTCGGATGAGGCAAACAACTTGCGGATGATGTTGGTGTACTCGACAAGGCGATGATACCGCCCTTTTTTATCCAATGACTCTTTTACTTCCAGCAAATCTTGCTTGATCGAACCGCTGATCATATTCAAGTTGATTCTTCGGTTATATAAATGGCAAATCGCGTGTACTTTCTTGGCAAGCGAGTGTGGAGGCATGTTGTAAGGCTGAACAGCTACAAGCGGAGTAAATGTGGTAGTATGCTGCAAAACAGCGCAAGCCACGACAAATGGGTCAAGTGTACTGTTCTTATAGGAAAGCAAAACACCTGTAAAGTGATTACATTCAAGACTCTTCATGGTTTGTAATATTTCATCCAAATGATAGTCTTGCGAAATTGGCAATTTAAAATCACTGTATACTTCAACTGTGTTTCTCAAATGATCACCGCTTATATTGTTTTTTGGACCCGTATGCACTATTTCGAGTTTTTAATCATCAATCGCTCCCAAAGTAAGAATGGACTTCACCTATACAAACATAGAACCGCAAGAAGTGATTGCCCTTTTTCTTCAGTGTGACAGATTTTGGACCGTAGACCGGAGACAGTCGACAGATGATATGCTCCGCTTCTAGGTAGTTATTTATTGCCATCCAGTAAGCATAAATACCCTGTGATTCATGCTCATATGACCGCTATGAAAGCATGAGCCGATATTGTGATAGATTGTGAATATAGTAATTTTTTCAATTTTTAGTATGTTTTAACGTTATTATATCCCTCGAATTATGTCAACGTTTTTGTAATAATCAACAGAAATTTCTGTCATATTTTGCAGAAATATATCACTTGTACGGGTTTCTTCTATTATTTTGTAAAGTCGCTGTTGAAGCTGATCTAGAGGAAGCTGTTTGGTTGTTAGGATTGTCTTCAAATGGGACAGTGCCTGACGTATTTGTTCGACGCTAGGCGCTGCGTTGCTCCGGTCTATCTCTTCAGCGATTTCATTAATCATCTGGTATGGCTTGACGACCCCTTCCTGATATTCTTCCTCATTCCAATTGCGATTGCGTGTGGCGACGGCTTCCACGAGGCAACTATAAATAAAGTCGCGATAGCTCGCCATCGACACTGTCGCATTCTGGGTCTCATATTTTAAGGCAGATAGCTTCCGTGCTTCTATCACCAGATCACGTTCTTCGTTTTTTCCGAAGGAATACCCTTTGATTAGAGGGGCGTTTTGTTTGGTGAGATTAGTGATGATAGCTTGTGGCCCCATCTCAATCGCGGTGGTTATACCCTGCTCTTGCATGTATGAATAGGTTTGTTGCCATTGCACAGGATGAGTCATTTGCTGGATCAGGTTGTCACAAATCTCCTCTGGATGTTGGTAGGGACGCGCTGTTACGTTGGATATCACAGGAAATGCAAAGTCATAATAAATCAGATTTTGCAATTCAACTGCAAGCTTATCTGCCGCAGTCTTCATCCGCATGCAGTGAAACGGTGGGCTCATCAAAAATGGTGTGATCTCTCCCCCTCGCTCGATCCCCGCATCCTCCACGCTCATTACGGCCTGCTCGTCACCAGCGATCAATACTTGATTGGCAGCGTTGATCGCTGCGATGCTTGCGAACTGCTGATCAGAGGACAGTCGTTCACACAAACGCGCCACCAGCATATGATCCAAGTTGTTGATCAGACTCATACTATAGCGACCCATTGATGCTACTTCCATTGCCAGTTCGCTTCGCTTGCGCACAACCCTAAGGGTATCCGCATAGGAGATGACCCCACTGCATACCAGTGCTGTGTACTCACCCAAACTATGGCCGGCCGCAAGATCAGGCTTGATACCTATTTCCTGCTGATACACACGGTAAGCGGCTACTCCATAAATCAACATGGCAACAAGTGAGTTCTCAATTTTGTTAAGCAACGAGTGATTACCTTGAAAACAAATCTGGGTAATGTCGTATCCCAGAACTTCATTGGCTTCCTTAAACGTGGCACATGCAACTGGAAATTCATCACATAAAGCTTTTCCCATTCCGACGAACTGGGAGCCTTGTCCTGGAAATAATAGTGCTATGCGTTCCATTGTTCACCTCTTTGACTCTGCAATCTTTCGAAATCTTTAGTACTATGCAGTAAATCATCTTAATTATTTTTAATTTCGTTATAATAGGATTGAAATTTAACTGAATCAATAATCATAGAAAACTATAAATATACAATAATTCTTTTCGGTTTGGTTACTTAGGAAATCATTCTAGTATTTATACGTAAAATGATATTGAGATTATGCCAGATCGTTTGCAAGCTAGACCAGTTGGTCAATGACAAGCTCTTCCCGCTCGAATTTCGACCTCCCTTGTTCCTCGGACTTTTGTAGATCTCCATTCTCAAAAATGGGAAACTGCTTGATCTGGAGCTGGAAGCTTTCCTGCAAAGCGGCAACATGATCTGCATTGAAACCTTCGGCTATCATTCCGATACGGATTACCTCACCAGCATTAAACTCAGTTTTTTGCTTGTGTATGCGAACACCTTCAGATTGCAGAAAATGGATTACCTGATACGGGGTAAGGGTTGGATCTTTTGCTTCCAAGAAAAAAAATCGTTTTTCCATCTCTGTAGTAATATCGCTTAGTCTACAGCTTTTACTCGTTCTACCTTCTCTCCATTCAGGCTGTCGGATATACGGCTGTGAAAGCAAGTATGCCAAATCCTCTATCACGGTGTTACCAGTGACCTGCACTGCTTTGTATGTATCCTGAATCGAAGCTAGCGGGTGGTCTAGCGGCAGTAGTGTAAGTTTCACGGATAAGTCAAGGTCGCTGTCCGTTTTGCTTGCTTGTGCCAACAGTTTCATCCGATAGCCTAGCGCCCTAGCAAACTGCAGCTGGCAGATTGTCAGTTGGGAAATTCCTTCTCGTGCCACCGAGTTCAGGGGAGGTGCCTCTCCAAACAGCAGCAACTGCGACAGAAGGTAGAGTTCATATTGTGGGTCAAAGCCTTCTACGTCAGCCATTGGGTCCATATCCGCAAACCTTTGTACAGAAGTAATTTCATTTGCGAACTGGAAATGATGCAAAACACCGAGATTCGGGATTCCGCCAGCTCCACTAGATTCATAAGCGAAATGAACCTGATATTGATTGGCCAGATTGATCAGCGAATTCCCGCATTTAGCCAACAATTCCTTGTTTGCGGTCACCACGTGACAACCTTGCTTGAGTGCTTCTGCTATATACTGATAAGCTGGCTCCACACCGCCTATTACCTCGACCAAAACATCAATGTCGCTCTCCAGCACTTCTGCAAAACGGTCGGTTAGCAGGTCGTTCTCCACTTCTATCTGCCGCGTTTTTGTTACATCGCGAACCAGCACTTTCACGATTTCCACCCTTTTACCCAACCGTTCCGTAAGCTTCTTTTCCTGAGCTCGAACTGTGTTTACCACACCTGTTCCAACAGTACCAAAGCCCAACAATCCTACTCGGATTACACTCATTTGGACATACACCCCTCCGCGTATGGAAACCTTTGCTCAATAAGGCTTTTTGATGAAGTATTGAAGTCGCTTTTCACTCCCGAGGCAGATTTTGTCAGGAAGGATAAACCTTGAATCTCTAGACCGCAAGTGATCATAGTATCTGATTTATTGGTAATGATAAAAACCTTTACCCGACTTTCGTCCAAGCAAGCCCGCGTCTACCATCTTGCGAAGGAGTGGTGCAACTCGGAATTTCGGGTCTTGAAAGTCGTAATGGAGCACCTCAAGAGAGTTGAGAACCGTGTCCAAGCCTATCAGGTCAGCAGTTTCGAGTGGCCCCATGGTGTGACCGAAGCATTTTTTGAAGATATCATCCACCTGCTCGGGGGTTGCTACCTGGTCTTGCACGACAAAAACAGCTTCGTTCATGTACAAGTGGGAGATGCGATTGGAGACGAAGCCTGGCATATCGTTGACTATGATCGCTTCTTTGCCCAGTTGGGTGAGGAACACTTCTGCTTTGGCGATGGTTTCTTCGGAGGTGTGAAATCCTTTGATCACCTCGATGGTTTGCTTCATGAAAACAGGATTCATGAAGTGCATGCCGATCACCTTCTCAGGACGCTTGGTGATGCTACCTATCTTGGTGATGGAGATACAGGAGGTATTCGCCGCAAAAATGGTTTCAGGTGCGCAGACTCTGTCCAGTTCTAGGTAGACTGCATGCTTAATGTCCCAGTTTTCCGTGACATTTTCGACAATATAGTCACACGAACTGACATCTTCTATGCTGGTTTTGAAAGTGACTTTGGTTAGCACCTCTTCTTGGGTGAGACGAGGTACACATTTTTTTATCATCGGGGCGAAGCGGATGGTTTGAAGGATTTCCTTCTTTGCTTTTTCAAGGGCGCGTTCGTCCATGTCTACAAGAACGGATTCGATGCCATGCAAGGAAAGGTCCACAACCATTCCGATTCCCATTGTACCAGCGCCGATAATACCGATTTTTTGAAACACAGCATTCACTCCTTTTAAACATTCCCTGGTGGATGATAATGAGATGAAGAGGTGTGTCCGAAGGCTGTGTCAAAACAGAGAGAGACTTGTTTCACCCATGTATGGTTGGCAAAACAACTAGATTAATTTCATCTCACTCATCTATTCAATGTTTTGACTTATTCCGTTACGTGGATCTTTACATAGTCAGGGAAACTAGGTGAACGTGACAGACCTGCTTCAAGCACTTCTTTGTTGCCCTCATTAGCGACTTCGCGAAAACCTGCCATCTTAAGCGTAATGTACATCATACGATTGCGGTCGTTCCTGATGAATTCGGCAAGCAGGCGAACATTGTTTTTCTGAGCCAATTGCATGATGTAGTTGAGCATTATGGAACCTACGCCACGAGACATTACACGGCAAGACATCAGAAGGAGCTTGAGATTCCAGACGTTTTCGGTTATCTCTATCAGTACGAGACCGATTTTGCCATAGGTACCGAATTTGTCGTCGAGGCTTGCGACAAACAGCTTGTGTTGCGATGATCTGAGGAATCCTTCCAGTTCTTCGTATGAATAGGTGTAGCCGGTTGTGTTCAGCTGGTTTGTGCGGACGGTCAGCTCTTCAGCGCGTTGCAGGTCTTCAGCGGACGCTGGTACGATGGACAATACCATATTGAGAGAAGCGAGGAAGCTTTCCTGTGGACCCATGTACTCTTCTTCCGCTACTTTACGCTGGAGATCGCTCAAATACATGAAGCGGCGCTGTTTGGAATCTTCTGTATTAAAGGTCGGTGTGAATGTTTTCATCTCAAGGATTTCATTTAGGCGATCAGCGTTGATAGTGAGAACTTCTGGATAAGTGAAAGCCACTTCTTCTAGCTCATAAGGCTGGTCATCGATGAAAGCAATGGTATCTAAGTTAATATTGAGTGCATCAGAGATAGCTTTGAGAGACTGAGATTTTGGATTCCAGTCTATTTGCGGGTAGAGAAAATATTCAGTGAGGCCCAATTCTTGGAGCTTTTCCATGACCTGCCCATATTCGTTCTTACTTGCGATAGATTGCAGGATACCGCGGCTGTCAAGGGTTTTGATAACATTTACAACGTTCTCGCGCAGCTTTACGTTGTCGTCTTCGAGCAGGACGCCGTGCCACAGCGTATGGTCAAGGTCCCAGACGAGACATTTGATTTTCTTCTGTTCAGCAGCAAGTCCGGTTTCGAACTTTGACTGTACCATGGTTTATTCCCCCTGAGAAAAACACGTGTCTAGTACATACTGTCGGCGATAATAATTTCATGCATTTGAGTGGTTCCCTCGATGATTTCCATCACGCGGCTGTCACGATAGTAGCGCTGGAGTGAATTCTCTTCACTGCACCCATATGCGCCGTGAATTTGGATGGCATCTGTGGTGATTTTGGCAAGCATAGTCGAGGCAAAATATTTGGCTATCCAGGTTTCCTTCATGGAGTTTGGGTGTGCAATATCTTTCAGAAAGGAAGCCTGATGGCACAATAGTCGGGCGGCTTTCACGTTGGTGATCATTTCTGCGATCATCTTTTTGATTAGCTGGTGGTTGGCGATTGGCAAACCGAACTGGATTCGGCTAGCGGTGTACTCCAGACATGCGTCAATACACGCTTGTCCGATACCGACGCAACCCGATGCGATCGTGAAGCGACCATAGTCGAGGCAGTTTGTTGCGACGTAGGTCAGACCGAATCCAACGCGACTCAACATGTTTTCTTTTGGAATCCGGCACTCATCCATGTGAAGTTCTGCCAGCATAGAGGCACGGGTACCCATCACGCCTTTAATTGGGTGTGTGGTAAATCCAGGGCTGTTACGTTCTACGAGGAAGGCGGTCGGCCGCCCTTCGCATTGAGCGAATACTAGGTAGAGATCAGCGATTTGACCATATGTAATCCACTTCTTTTTTCCATTGAGAATGTAGTGGTCGCCAGACAAGACAGCTGTCGTCTCGATGTTTTTAGCATCTGTTCCAATATTCGGTTCAGTCAGGCCAAAGGCGCCGAGTAACTCACCAGTAGCGAACTTCGGCAGCCAGCGGTCCTTCTGCTCTTGATTCCCCCATCTGAGGATGGAGAGTGAGGCCATGCCGTGCACAGTCAGCAGGCTACGCACGGATGAACATCCACGACCAACCTCTTCGTTCAAAATTCCTAAGGAAACATAATCAAGACCGCGGCCACCGTACTCTTGGGGGAGTAATGCCCCCAGATAGCCATGATCAGCCATCTTCATGATCAACTCCGGTGGAGTGACCTCTTCTTTGTCATATTGATTTGCGATAGGAACAATCTCATTGTTGACAAAAGCCCTGATTTCTTCTTGCCAGGTCTGTTGTTTTTGGGTCAGTTCAAGTATCATAGGTTGTCTCCACCTGAGCTTCCGATAAAATTGACAATTGAGACTGTTTTTTCTCAATGAGTTCTGCAATGGCATTGATGGATTTGAGATTTTCTAGATCGAGGTCATCATTGTTAAGCTCAATACTGAATTCAGATTCGAGGAACATTACTAGTTGCATCGCGAAAAGAGAGTTGATGAAGCCTAGTGCGAACATATCTTCATCGTCTCGCAGCTCACGCTTACGGAAAAATCGAGTTAAAAATGTGCGGATTTTGGCTTTGGTTGCTTCCATGGTTCATTCACCTTTCGCTTCATAATTACCAGTTTCTCGATGGTAGGGATTTTAGCAGGAATTTCTTTTCTATTCAGAAATCACCGAAAAGTTTTAACTTCCAATTTATTCAATGTTAACATTTGGATATCGTTTAGTATAGATTCTTTTTATTCCTAATTATTGAATTTATTCCCTCACCCCTTTCAATTGGTCCATCATACTTTTATCAACTTGCTAGGAGATCGTAGTACCCTATACTGTCCTCAGGTTGGATGTTACGACAGCCAAATTAAATTTCCGCGCATATGTCTTGTTTTTTCCTCTTGAAAAATCCCTCCTGTATTCAGTACGGGTATCTACCAAACTGTCCACACAATAGGGATAAGGCAGTTTATGTTGATTTTTGCGTTTTCCCAGGAAAAGCGAATCAATAAACCGAGTCTAATCTCACTTACGTTTATTCAAAGAGTCCGTCCAGTTCGTCCTGGCTCAACTCGACGGTATTAAAGTCGCATGGCGTGAACTCGGTATTCTCTTTTCCGCAACAATAGTTCACGATCTCCTCAATTTTTTGCAGGAAGATGGCAAGGAAGCGCTCCATAGTGGAAGAAGTAAAATTGTTCCTGCTATAGACAAGACGGATGGTCAGCACGCTGTCAGTAATCACCGCGTTGATATCGATGAGAGACGTGATGTGATTAGATAGGCTGGATTCCGCCCCATGACTTTTGTCTGAGAGCGTAAACCACTCATTACTGATGTTACTGTCACCGAGGTAGTTGAAACGGACGAGGCTGTGAGTGTCATAAGTAATGGTTTTGGACAGATATTTCAGTATTCCGTATCCGATCCCTTTTTGCGGAATCTGGCGCAGTTGTTCCTTGATTGATTTAATCAGAGTGCTGGGATCTGTTGTACTTACTTGTAAACGAACCGGATACATACAGGTGAACCAGCCGATCGTTCGCGACAGATCAATATGGTCGAACAACGGTTCACGTCCATGACCCTCTAGTTCGATCATGACTTCCCCTTTTTGAATAAAGTGGTCGATGGCTGCGGCAAGAGCAGTGATCAGCAGGTCATTGGCGTGGGTGTTGTAGGCTTTGTTAGCCTCACCTGTAAGCTGGCGGGTCAGATCTTGAGACAACTCTGCAGAAATGGTTTCGCATTGAGCCAGTTCATGTATGTCGTGGTTGTGATCCGTTGGGAACGCTATGGATGGTCCTGTTAAAACCGA
Organism: Brevibacillus antibioticus; assembly: GCF_005217615.1. Lineage (NCBI taxonomy): Bacteria > Bacillati > Bacillota > Bacilli > Caryophanales > Paenibacillaceae > Brevibacillus > Brevibacillus antibioticus. The sequence goes on along the minus strand of NZ_SZNK01000001.1, from coordinate 1,223,070 downwards.
TTGCCAATAGGCTTGTTCAGCGGCGAGCATATGCTGCGTCTGGCTGTAGTCGGCCAGAGCGTCTGCCCATGCTTGGACGGAGTGGCTTTTGGCTGGGAGTTTCCCGATGTGTCCTTGTTTCATTGCTTCCAGCAAGGTCGTTAGGTCTTCGAGCAGAATACGCCAGGAAACGGCATCGATGATCAGATGGTGTGCAGTGATCAGCAGCTGCTGTGTCCCTTGTCCGAGGTTAAATAGCATGATACGAAACAAAAAGCCTTTTTCCAGATGGAGGCTGGCTTTGGTTGCTTCCGCATGCTGCTGCCGCTCGCGTTTTTGTGCTTCTGTGTCAAAACCAGACAGATCTTGTGTCTCGATCGGAACTTCTGCTTTCAACAGACTTGCATCATAGGCCAGCGCTTGCTGTGCCGGGTCAAAAACGAGGCGCAGGGTGTCATGTTGCACAATCAGTTGGCGGAAGGCACGAGTTAAGGCATCAGGGCTCACCGCTTGCTTCATCGTGAGTAATACTGATTGATTCCAGTGATGTGGGTCGACAAAATCCTGTTGAAAGAACCATTCACTGATCGGGAGCGGTTTCGACACGCCTTCGGCTGGTGCCTGTTCAGCGATGTTTGGTTGCTTCGCATCAATGGTTGCTGCGATCTCTGCCAGTACGGGATAGGACAAGATGTCTTTAACTTGCACGTGCAGTCCCTCGGCACGGAGCTTCGCTACGATGCGAATCGCTTTGATTGAATCACCACCAAGCAAAAAGAAGTTGTCGCGGATGCTGAGTTCCTCTATTTGCAAGACATCACGCATGATTATGAGCAGTTTATCGGCGATCACCTGGTTGGTGACGGGCTGATCAAGCGACACTGCTTCGATGGTGGTTGGGTCAGGCAGGTTATTGCGGTTCACTTTACCGTTTGGTGTGAGAGGGATTTCATCTATCAAAACAAAGTAGGCGGGGATCATGTAGCTTGGCATACTCTCGGCCAAATAGTTTTTGAGCGTGACTGCCGATACGACTTGTTCCATCACAAGATAGCTTATCAAGTACTTATTGCCTTGCGTGTCGATACAGTCGATTACAACAGCATCGCGGACTCCGGGATATTGGAGCAGTCGATTCTCGATCTCACCCGTCTCAATGCGGTATCCTTTAATTTTGACTTGCGTGTCGCTTCTGCCTAGATAAAACATAGACCCGTGTTCCTGCCGGATGGCTAAGTCCCCAGTCTTGTACATGCGGCTGCCTTGGCGGAATGGGTTGAGGATGAAACGTTCGCTGGTCAATTCTGGACGGTTGAGGTACCCTTTGGCTACACCGTCTCCGGATATATAGATTTCCCCTGTCCCCCCGTCTGGCACCGGTTGCAGGTTGGCGTCGAGCAGATAGATTTGGACGTTCGCAATCGGTTTGCCGATTGATACGGACGGGCCCATGTCCAATGCCGGGTCATAGCGGTGAAACATACAGCCGACGACGGTTTCGGTCGGTCCATACTCATTGAAGATCTTCACATGACCACCGAAGCTCTTGGTTACATCATGGGCAAGCGCAGCTTTCAAGTCTTCCCCGCCGACAATCAATGTGTGAATGGTGGATCCTCGGTTGTCTTGGTTTTTGATCAGTGACAAGTGAGCCGGTGTCAACTTGATGATGGTCGCCACTTTCTCACGCAATATCCGGTGTAGAATGAACTCTTGCTTATCTTCGGGGTAAATGGCAATCCCGTTTCCGTTGATAAGCGGTGTAAAAATCGAGGTAACGGTCAAATCAAAAGCTAGCGAGGAATACAGCCCAAATACGTCATCTGCAGAGCGAATGTAAGTCTTACTGGCCCAGCTAATGTAGTTAATCAAACCATGATGTTCGATGATCGTTCCCTTCGGATTGCCTGTAGATCCTGAAGTATAGATGACATAGACCGGATCGCTCAGTTCGTTGACGTGGTCCAAGTTGGTACAATTTGAGCTGTACAAGCTATCATCGACCAAATTCACCACATCTCCCTTGAACGTAACCCCTTCCGGTATGCACATGTTTGTCAGAATCAAGGCTGTACCGCTATCATTCAGTAGATAATTTATGCGTTCCAACGGGTACGTCGGGTCAATTGGTACATAAGCACCCCCTGCCTTAAGGACAGCGAGGATTCCCACGATCGTCTCAATGGAATGTGAAGACATCAAGCCGACAAGTGACCCACGTCCCACTCCCTTATTTCGCAGGGTGTGCGCGAGTTGATTTGAACGATTGTTTAATTTTTCATAGGAAACGGTTTGGCCTTGGAAAATAACACTTGTTGCCTCTGGTGTGGCTGCCGCTTGGTGTTCGAACAGAAAGTGCACGGGTTCATGAGGATAAGGAGCTACGGTCTGGTTGCGGTTGTATATCAATTCCTGACGCTCTTCTTCGCTCAGCAGTTGCAGGGATTTGATCGGCTTGTCCGGTTGTGCAATGGCCTGCTTCAAGAGATTCACCATCTGCCTGAACATTCGATTGATCTCTTTTTCTGTGTAATCGCTAGTTTTGTAGTCCCATTGAAGCTCTAGCTTGTCGGTTCCCGACCATTCTTTGATGACCAACTGCAAGGAGTAGTTTTGATTTCCGCTGTAGAACTCTTCGTTCTCAATCGGTGCGCCGTCGAGCTCATTGTTTAGCTTTGTGTTATAGTAGTTGACGCACCATTGGAACAAATGATCATAGCCTTGCTGGGTCAATTGAAGGTCCTGGACGAACAAATCATATGGATATTTTTGATGGAACAGGCTCTGGTACATATCGGCCTGCACTTCATTTATCCACTCCGCGACACTGATTGTTTGGTTGATCGTGCCTCTAAACGGCATGTTGCTGGTAAACATCCCAACAATATTTTTCTCTTTGACACCAGAGCGGTTGAGGACAGGCACGCCTATTATGATGTCATCCTCTCTAGTCGTTTTTGCCAGATAAATGAAGACAATAGCGACAAACAAGGAGTTAAGCGAACATTTACGCGTCTGCAAGAACTCGTACACGGAATGCGCGGTATCCGCTTCCAGATAGAATCGCAAACGCTTACCCGCCACGGAGTCCGAGCTTCTGCTGAGGAATGCCCTTGGAAAATTGCTTAGTCTTTCATTCCAGTAGGCTTTGTCTTTTTCATAACGAGAGGACGTTAGATAATTTTGCTCCTGCTCCAAATAATGAAGATAAGTAGAGGTAATACTGCCATCCACCTGTTCCCCTCTGAGGAGTTGCATGTAGAACGTACTGATTTGATTCGTCATAATCAAGATCGTCCAGCCGTCAGAAACGATATGGTGGAGTTTTACAAAGTAAGCATTGTGATCCTCTGAGATATGTAAAAGCGCGAAATCAAATAACGGTGTGTTGTTAATCTGAAAACCGGTTTGGAATTCTATCTCCGCCCACTCGTCTGCCGCTTTCATCGGGTCTGTTTTCCGGGAAAAATCTAGATACGGAAGTTTGTGCTTCACATACGGCATCACATACTGACTCGGCTCTCCCTCTTGTTCCGTTATTTGCAAACGCAGGCCTTCATTCTTCTTGATGAAAAGCTGAATTGCTTCTTCTAATACCGAAAAATTCACCTTCCCATGAATGTGCACTAGTCCACCAATGTTGTACATCGAGGTGTGAGGATAAAATTTTTCTATAAACCAGATTCGTTTTTGGGGATGCGACAAAGGGTAGTAAACAGGTATAAACATCGAATTATTCAGCCATCCTTTTCTGAGTGATCTTTTAGAATAATCTGATTTTAAAATCAAACAAACAATACGAGTTGTTGTTTCAACCTCTTAATGATGTCATCCGTATATTCAAAGATAAAAAAGTGCCCGCCGTCATAATGAACGATCTGACAGGAAGACGTCGTGTAGGAATTCCATCCTTCCATGTCCTCAACGTTGGCAATTGAGTCATTGATTCCACTGAAAATTACGAGCGGAACGTCAAGAGGTTCTCTTCCTTCAACCGGAACATATGTTTCGACCAATTGAAAATCGGTGCGTAAGATAGGCAAGAACAATTGCAGTAAATCAGCGTTTTCTAGCACTTCTTGAGGGGTCCCCCCCATCGTCACTAATTCCTGTACAAAATCTTCGTCGGACATAAGGTAACGTTTCTTCTCCTCAAATATGTGGGGAGGACGTCGTCCGGATAAAAATGCGCATATCGGCAATGGCAATTTCTCCTTCCGTATCCGATGCATCAATTCGAACGCCAGCAAATTACCCATGCTATGTCCAAACAGTGCATATGGCTGGGAACTGCTCTCTCGTTCTATTTTTTCCAGTAAATCTTCTATAGCTTCTTGCAAGCATGTAAAAGGCCTCTCCTTTATTTTCGATCCCCGTCCCGGAAGTTCCAGCGGGACAATTTCCACTTCGGGTAAGAGAGCTCGTTTCCATTTTAAATAAAAATTAGCTGAACTACCAGCATAAGGAATCGCAAAGAGTTTGATGGGATTCATAATTGTTGCTCCTTTATTTCCATAGTTTCATTCGAGCATATGCAATAATAGCTTTCACTAAAAAACTTTTTTGGGTAAAGCTAGAAAATTCTCTAGTATTGGGGCTGAAATTTATATGTTTGCCCACACAAGGTTTTTCTGTTACGCAATTATGTAATACACCTATCCTCCTTTTTAGTGCAACTATATGTATCTAATGTTAAATGTTGGTCGTTCAATCAGTCAATTAGAAATCTTTACGTGGAACATCAACGTAAGGGGAGAAGATGGTATTCTCATTTGAAAAGCGTGCGTGCTGTAGCAACGATTGGATATCCATTCCTTCATCTTGGTTATCCTGTCCACGAAAGACTCGTGATCCGGATAAAGTTTGTTACACTCGAATATCTGACTAATTTAATTTCGATTTCTTCTTTAGGAAGCAGAGGGTTCTCCCTGTATAGAGACAATCATAATGCCAAGCTCTAGCTGAAGGGGCCAAGTACGTTCCAAACTTGCATGAATCGGACATTTATTTTAAGAGTCGGAACTGCGATGATAGGTCTTTTTGCTCCTAGACTAATCACAAAAAAAAGACTGTATGGATCAAAAATAACAATTCTTAGGAAAGGTTTTCAATCAGACTTCATAGCAAATGGCAGATGCCAGCACGATAACCAAGCGTCTACGTTGCTAGCTAAAGCTGCGGGTTTGACTCTGTTTGGAAAGGAAACGTGGTTTCTCCCGACTCGACTAACTGTGGGTCCGACCAAGAACAAGAAATGGCGCCTGGCAAGAGCCTCACGCTAGGGATATTAAGAATGCAATCTCGTCTTCAACAAATTCCCACGGGATATCGTCCTGCTAAGAAGACACTAGACGTTGTGAATGCAGTCCGTTGGGCGCGCCATCATAACGTGCCGATCCGCATGCGATCCGGACACAACAGTTACGAAGAGTTGTCCGTGGTCGATGATGGAATCATCATCGACATGAGTGATATGCATCGAGGAGACGTCGATCGCAAACGTGGCACAGCCACCGTTCAAAACGGAATAAGGGGAGGGACTTTACACGGCTCCTGGCTCCAATGAAAAGCTTTCCCCCCTCGGAATATCCACTGGGCTGCAAATGTCTAAAGGCGACTTCTTCAGCAAGCTTTCCCATTTTGATGCAAGCGGTTTTCCTTGGTTCAGCCAAAAAACTTCGACAGTTGCTACAACCTTTGCTTCGGGCTGGTTCAGCAAGAAAGGTTATCATTGAAGGCCCCATTAGATCGAGTCTGTAAACCGAGTAGCGGCCACCCAGCCACCTTCTCCCTCGCCATTTAAAAGTGTTGGACCAAACGTCTTTCAGCGGATAGCGGATACCCGATACCAGGATTTCCATCATCCGGCGTTTCATAGAATCACTACCTACCAACACAGCTTCTCTATTTCTTCATGGCCTGGGAGGGGCTGTAGCCAAGGTACCAAATCGCGCAACGGCTTTCTCCTATCGTGGAGCTCTGTATACAATGACGCCCCTTGCAACTTTGGTAAAAGAGGGAAGGGGCAAAACGGGAAACCCGCTGGGCAGAGAACTTTCGCCGAGCTACGTTGCCCTTTACCCTAGGGATTTACGTGAATACGCCAGATCTTTCCATAAAGAACTTGCCTAGGGCATATTACGGCAGTAACTACGATCGACTGACCCGAGTCAAGCCCCGTTATGACCCGGATAATATCTTTACATTTCCACAAAGCATCCCCCTGCCCGTAGTTAGTGTCCACGCATGATAGATAGTGAAAGGGCAACTTACCAAAATACACGCAACAATGACCGATTGACTGACTTCTCTACTACTCCCAAGAAGTAAATCTTCGTATGAAAAAAGCCGAGCAAACGCAGGTACCGTCTCCTGACATTTACACGGCTGGTCATCTGAAATTTCACCTACGTATCAACCGCGCTTTACGGATAACCGCCACGCTGGACTCTCTCACAATCAGCCGCGGCTAGAACTGTACACGTTCATACGCGCCTGTCCGCCTACATACGGAAGGCAGAACAGTTTCACCCTTTCCACACCCCTTTCCTCTTCACATAAATGACTTCTACATGCATGAGCGAAACATTTTCTGATGCAAATCCTGCAAATCGAATATGATTACTTGATCTGCAAACTGATTCGTCATCCCGCAAGCGGACAGTTTATAGCCTGGATCAATCTCATACTGCCGAAAGCACCAAGCAACATCCGATGCCTGCTGCGAGAGCGTGATGGAATTGTCAGGATGTTTTCTAATGGAAAACGATTGCAGGGGGATCGACAGCCCCTTGCCTACTGCTTTGATATAACTTTCCTTCAATGTCCACAGGTCATAGAAATAAGCCAGCTGTTCATCAGGATGTTTCGCAAAAAGATCTTCTACCTCGGTTGATGCAAAAAAACGTTCGGCGAGCTCGAATTCAACCGGACTACAAATTTGCTCTACATCAATCCCCACCTGTGAAACATGCGTGATGCATACCACCCATTCCCCAGAGTGCGAGACATTAAAGCAAAAGCTAGGAAATTGTTTAAAGGAGGGCTTCCCATATGCATTGTAGACAAACTCGATCTGCTCATTCGGAATCTCGCACATCTCAGAAATGAGAGAACGTACCAGGACGTCCGCCAGCAAGGCACGATAGGAATCTTCTAGCCTCCTGTAGCGGCTGACCCGTTCCTGTTTTTCTTTGCTAAGTCCTTGTAGAAAGCTGTTGTACAATTCTGGGTCGATCACAGCAGGACATTTCACAGCGTAAATGTTCATCATGTGAGGCTCACTCTTCTTTCTGACAATGCAAGAGGATCAACTTCCTCTTCTCTGTCCTTTCTATGCTACACGTCGTACAATTTGGCGTTGCTCGATTCGAAAGCCCTTGCAACGTGTCAAGCAACGTATTAGTAGGGGAAGGATGCATAGTGGCCACTCTCTTAAAAGTATCATCAAAACTCAACGCCACATTCTACTATTGAATCTATTTTAAACCATTCTTTAAAATCTCAGAATCCAGACACACAAATACTAGGGATGATTTAGTTCCTTTAGAAAGGCAACAAAGGGATCCGGTTGCCGTTCTTTTTTTGGATTTCGTTTATGTTCAAGTAAACAATCATATAGATGCTTTGCCATGTCGATTATTATCTGTAAATTGAACAAGAATCTTCAATGGGTCCCCAATCTGGTTATGTTCAAATCCATTCTTAGCCGTCCGCTATAAAACATGCTGAAAACATCCACCGCCGATTCTTCCGGCAGAAACCGGTCGATGGACATGAACGTCACTGTCTGGATCGTGCCAGATGATCTTCAAACCCAGCCACTTCTCTACATTTTTCTCTTCCGTGGGTTGGATCAAATCGACTTTCGGAAAAGCATGTGAGCGATCCTCAAGTCGATAAGAATAATGAAAATTCAGACTTTTATTGGTAATGTAAAGCCACGAATCCATTCTTCAATAGCGTAACGTTGTAACAACCTGCATCATAGTCGCACACGAATTTTAAAGTCTCACTGCTGTCCGGATGTCCGAGCGCGAAACCGAACGATTCTCCCAATCGCTCCCCGCTTCTGACCGCACCCTGGCGATAAAACAGCGGTGCCACTTGGTCTGCTTGATTTCGAAAGGCGCGGAGATGTACAGCATCCATCGTGATGTCAATGGAACTCTCGTGCCGGCCGTTCGCACTTGCTGGAGAAATCCTGAGAAATCACGCACTTGACTGCGTTCGACAGATACTGGTCGCAGCACATCCCCCGCCTCCATGGCATAAAGTGTGTTGGCTGATCTTGAATAATCTCGCCGGAAAACTATATAAGAAATAAATTAAATCATAGCACTTGTAACGTCAATATAATTTATAATTTTACGAAAATAATTCACCCACAATCATTTACTACTAAAAAAACCCTCTTACTATCAGTCGTTCATTAGCTCCGTCAAGTAAGTAAAAATGTAAATAACATTAAGCACGATGGATGCTCTTTTTTAATAATCGATCCTTGCTTAGAAGCGATTTCCTTCAGCAGAGATTCGTTGCCTCAGAAGTGATTTCAGTCACGCCATTTTATGAAGATGATCTTTATCCCATCGACCCCTGGCCGCGATTTCTGAATTACAAGGTAGCGGCGCTTAGCTTCCCTTATCGTATTCAACAAAGTAATAAATCTGTTTCGCTTCGTATCTTCTACTGCTTTTGTTTTGGTTTGATCGTTCCACTTATCAGTCCGGCATTCAATCTATGAGTTCTACGTTCGTACTGTCGTGCCAAAAATGCATCCAACGACCGCTCCGATCCAAAAGCGTTCCATCCAAATCAAACAAGCATGCCCTTACCATTGGTACATGCTCCTCCTTACCTGCCCATTTTTTTGGAACTCCGTCTTTTTTCCTATTTTCACCATAATGTTTTTTCTTCTGCAACAATACAAGCCCACTAGCCGTCTGAATAGCAGTCACCAAAAACTACATTGCCATTTTGAGGAGGTTAACATGAAAAGAGCACTAGCCGTATTTTTGTCGGTGTTGATGTTCTTAACGGTTATCCCAGTCGTCGGTGCCGCTTCCACTCCTTCGTTCTCAGACGTTCCACGTAGCCATTGGGCCTACAAGGAAATTACGGAGATGGCGGCAAAAGGGATCATCAAAGGGTACGACAATCGGACATTTAGACCGAACAATGAGGTAACCCGCGCCGAATTTGCAAAAATTATGATCGCAGCAGCAGATGTAGATATAAACAAAAACTACGTCGACCAAACCTTTAAAGATGTACCGCGTCATCACTGGGCATTTCTGTATGTGGAATACGCCAAGCCTTACTTGACAGGTTACAAATCCGGCTCCACTTACACGTATAAGCCAGATCAAGCGGCAGTACGTGAAGACATTGCTGTCGCATTGGTACGCCTGTTGGGCTACGATCAAAAGTACAAAGCTGACATGAATCAATTGAAAAAGTTCCGTGATTACGACAATATTTCTTCAGCACTGCGTCCGTATATTGCGATTGCGATCCAAACCGACTTGATGAAAGGATACAATGGCAATTTCCGTCCACAAGATCCGATTACTCGTGCGGAAGCTGCTTCTCTGCTCTATCGCGCTATTTTGGATCGTGACGATGATGAGAGCAAAATTGTTTTCCCTAACCCTGGTCAACCGCAACCTAAGCCAGAACCAGAGCGAATCAATATCAGCGATTCCTTCTCTGATTCCAAATTGAAAAACTGGGATACAGACAAAGCGACAGGAAACTGGGATGTCGATAGCAAACAAGTGACAGCTACATCTGATGATGATGATCTGGATCACTACCTCCTGCCACTTCGCTGGAATGAGTCTGACAACGTCAAGAATTATGAATTGAGCGTCGATGTGAATGTGGTAGGCAGTGAAGGTTTAGGCGGTCTTTACTTCAACGGTAAAGATGGGAAAGCCAATGTCGTCTTCATCCAAAAAGATCGCGTTGTTTTAGGAAAAGTAAATGACGTTGAAGACGATGATATTGACATCATTACATCCAGCACCTACAAGCTGAAATCAAGCAATCGCTTGAAGGTAACTGTCACCGACAACACCGTTTCCATTTACTTGAACGATCAATACTTATTCGGTCAACAATATGTGAAACAAGAAGGCAAAAAACTCGGTCTGTACCTGCAAGAAGAAGCGACAAAAGGTGCTCCTCGCAAAACGACTTACCTGGACAATTTCTCTTTTAAAGAGACAAAATAAAAGACCCATTTTCCACCCGACAAGCTATCCTGGCCTGTCGGGTATTTTTTCACTCTACTCAACATGCATGTTCTACCAAATGGAAAAAAGATAGCGAAAACGTAGAAATAAACGCATTTCTGATGTTATAATGGTAGCTATTCTTGTCCTGTGAAGGAGCCTTCCTATGTCTTTTTCTGTTAATCAACCGTTTCGCTGGATGGACTCCGGTACCTACCAGGATAGTCCGCTTGAGCCTTTAATCCGTGATGAAGCGTTGGCAGCCAGTATGCAATCTGAATCAGCAACACCTGTCATTCATCTCTGGGTGTACGATCAGGCACTGTATCTCGGCCGCAGAGATGCCAAGCTTCCTCATCTCCAGCAAGCCTTGCGTAAGTTCGGTCAAGATGGCTTTGGTTGTGTTCTTCGCTCGTCTGGTGGAGCTTGTGTTCCGCTTGATGCTGGCGTACTCAATATGGCTTGTTTATTGCCTGACACTTCGATTTCCATTGACTCCTTCTTCTCGTTTGTTGCCCAGCTTCTTGATGTGGGCCTGCGTGATTACGGAAAGCTGGAATTTGGAGAAGTGACGGGGTCCTACTGTGCGGGGGAATACGATTTTTCCATTCACGGTAAAAAAATCGGAGGTATGGCACAAAGACGCACGCGACACGGTTCTATTTTGCAATTATGCATCAACGTCGACGATCGGCCTCGAGGGGAATGGATGGAGCGCTTTTACCATCTCGCCGGCTTGGAAGAAATGCAGAGTCATAAGCCAATTCCTTCCATTGATGCCTCTACCGTTGGCAGCCTTGCGAGTTTGACCGGGAAATTGGCCACTATGGATGATGTAAAAGCACGTCTATTGGACACAATCCGTTCTGAATGGGCTGTATCACCTACCCCCTTTTATGTGCAAAATGAGTTAGTGACAGAGTCGAGGCATCATTTGTCACAGCGATTACACTTATTTTCTTATACCGCAAAAGAACTGGCCGCACCTGACTGGCACTTACCCGAATAACGGGCATTTTACTTACTTTTGATTCTCCAGGTGCTGCCGGTAAAATTCTGGAGGAATTATGAATAGCAATCGAAAGGGGACGTTTCAGGATCTGAATGCCCTTTTTGTTTTTGGGGCGCTTACTGTCTTGATGATTCACATCCTCAGTTTTTTTCTCGCCAATGAGAAGACGTATCCGTGTAATAGTGATTTGCAAGCCGTTCTAATTATCTTATTAAAATTCGGTCGCTCTTTGTTTATATTTGCAACTGGAATGCTGCTGTTTTACTGGTATCAGAACCGACAATTGGATTGGCGTGCTTTCTGGAAAAAACGCTGGCGAGCGGTTATTTTTCCTTACGTAATTTGGACGGCCATCTTCACCTATTTTAAACATCAAACCTTTGACCCGGCCGTGCTGGTTGGGCCGTTTTTCGAAAGTCTGTTTAATGGCAGTTCGTTCTACCACCTGTATTACTTTCCGCTTTACTTGCAACTGTGCTTGTTGTTTTGCCTGATCAAACCGTGGGTGGAACGTTACTTGAATTTCCGTTGGATCATCGCCCTATTTATTGGCCAAGCTGGTCTATACGTTCTCTACCACTATTTGTTCATTACGCCGTTATGGGCGATTGATTGGGCTGCAAACCCACTCCTGTCCCTCATGAAGCACACGTATATTTACGGACAGCATTATGTTTTCATGTACGTATTTACTTTTGCACTCGGCGCTTACGCCGGGATGAATGTGGAAAAATGGCGGACGTGGGTGAAACACCTTCAAATACCTTCTATCGTTGTGATGGCAAGTGCAGCCGTTTGGATGGCGTATAGCTATCTTTCCGGCTCCAAGAGCTATTACGAGAGTATGAATATTTTCGAGCCGCTTTACTTGATATACACACTCTGTGTGATCATCAGCTTTTACCCTGCATCCAGATATCTTGGCAAACTGCCTAAACTCGGCCCGTGGCTTGCCCGGTTGGCCAAACAAAATATGGCTATCTATTTGGTTCATCCGTTGATCTTGTTCTTACTGCAGAGCTACGTCATTCATCGACTAGGCTGGTCGACGCCATCATTGGTTCTCGGCATGTTCGTGATTACACCGTCACTATGTATTTTCCTTTACGAGTTGACGACGCTGTCCTTTTGGTTGAATCGAAAAAAACGGGTGGAAGCCAAACCCATTTTCAAAAATCAAACGTATAAAGCGTAAGAGAGGAACTGGTTTCCTCTAAACTCCTAATGTAAAAGACCACCTGATCTCTCATACTAGAACTAGGGACGATTGTTCCACACCTCGATTACTTGCCTGGCGTAACTGCCGGGCTTTTTTCGTCTTTAGCCCCGCCAGAGCCTTGGCCACGCCAAGTTTTCTAAATGTAGCCCTACCGTTTGTACCTCGCTTACGGTATCATAGAAGGGGACCACAGGCAGTTCTTACTGCTATAGACGACAGAAAGAAAAGGTGGTGGATCTGAATGAATCAAGAGATCCCTTTGTTACATATTCCGATCAAAGATCTCATAATCGCGTCCACAAAGGTCGCACATGTGCAGCTAGGTAATTCGCTTGAGCACGCCCTGCTAGTCCTAATCAAGTCCGGCTATTCAGCCGTTCCTGTACTGGATCATCAATATCGTTTGCATGGGTTAATCAGCACGAATATGATCATGAATAAGACTCTTGGTTTGGAACGCTTCGAGACTGAGCGTATGTCCGAACATATTGTAGATGATGTGATGGATGCGAAGGTTCCTCGATTGCGTGACACCGATGAATTTTTGAAAGCATTAGAAGTATCCATTAATCACCCTTTCGTCTGTATTGAAGACGACGAGCACTATTTCCAAGGAATCTTGACTCGAAAATCGATATTGGCTTTGGTATATCGTCACTTTCGCAATCTGCCCTTTCCTTTGGCTGACCAACAACAGCCGGCAGAATCGTAGGTCACCGTATACGAAAAGACGGGGCAATAAATGCCACCGTCTTTTTCACATTCGTCTGCCTTTCTTCTTTAGACCCATTGGCTCGGCGCTAGGAGTAGATGTTTCCGTTTCTTTTTTTCCGTGAGCAATGCCTGCGCATATTCCAGTGGATGACGGTATGTTTGTTTAAACATCTCCTTCTCCCCTGCTTTGAAAAAAGAATAGCGTTGGTCACGCACATTGACTTCAATTAAATACGGATTGCCTCTCTCGTCAATTCCCATATCCATCCCTAAGTCTGCTAATGATGAAAAATGCCGACCGTACTGCTCCGCAATTTCCACCGCCGCTATGCCAACTCTTTCAATGACAGCTTGTTGTTGTTTCAACTCAGGAAAGATGGGTACCAAAGCTTCCGAAAACGGTACTGCAGTCCCTCCTCGAGAGAGATTACTCAGCTTGTTTTTCGTATTGGCGACCTTGGCAACCATCCCGCTCACAGTCCACTGTTTCTCTTTGTTTTTCTGCACAGAAACACGAATATCAAACGTTTTGCCTCCATAGCGGGCCAAAGGAATTCCTCGCTGGATCAAAAATCTTTTGTTACCAACCCAACGTCGCACCGTGGAGAATATCTGCGAATGAGATAAGATCTGCCGTTTTTTCGAAGCAATGAAGTGATAATTGCCTCCATGCCGTTCAATACGTGCTACCCCAATTCCGACTGATCCAATCGAAGGCTTGACGTACACCACCTGGTACTTATTTAAAAACTGACGCAAATGCTCCATGGAATAAGGCACTGTATGCGGCAGATAGCTGCGAATTTGTTCGTTTTTCCAGAGCATCTGGTGTACTTTCCGCTTATCCCGTACAACCAAGCCATTGAACACCGTTTTCTTTTGGCTCAATCTTCGAATCACATTCCGCGCTTTTGCATCCCCTGTCAAAACACGATTGTGGATGACTCGTGGGATTGAAACAAGTTGTGAGACGAGGCGGTTTCCGTTCCAAAAATATCCCTTGACCCTTTCATCTCCTGGCTTCACATGCCGCGGATGGAAAAAAACAGGCTCCAATCCAAGCTCTTTACCGATTTCGACATAATAAGGCAGACGCTCATATGACTTGATGCCATGAATTCCTTTCTCCAAAAGGGCCCAATCCAACATTATCCCGATTCTGTCCACGTAGATCCCCCTTGCCACATTGCTCTACATAGGGTATGTGCCAGAAAGGGCAAGAGCGTGCCTATTTTTGTACACCTATTGGCGGCCCGACAAAATATTACATTCCCATAGGAATGATGTCGGATGCTGCGCTTGCCCGGGAAAGGATCGCGTTTCGTTTTTTTATTGTCCCCTGCGCTCGATGGCCAGTAAAAATGGGGCTTGGTTTTGCTGATTGATATATTGATATTTTAAAACCAAATAATCCAATTGACTTAGCTCGTGGCAAAATGCTTCCACTGCCTCTTTTTCCGTCTCTCCCGCCGAATGCCCCCAATAAATCATGACTGTCATGATTCCGCCTGGTCTGAGCACCCTCAGCCCTGATTGAATCGCCTGAATGGTACTGCTCGCTTGAGTTGTAATTTCCTTGTCTCCACCCGGCAAATAGCCCAAATTAAACATGATTGCTGCGGCACGAATCTCCAGCTTGTCAATTTCCTCATGACTGGTGAGCTTCATTTCTACTCTGTTCGCCAGACCTTCTCTCTCGAGCCTCTCTCGCGTTTTCTCGATCGCCTGCGGCTGGATATCGAAGGCGATTACTTTCCCTTCTTCTTGCACCAATTGCGCAAGAAATAAGGTGTCATTTCCATTCCCCATCGTGGCGTCTACAACAGTTTCTCCTACTTGTACGCGTTCACGGATTAATTTACGTGCAACTTCTAATACATTTGGAAACAAATTCAACTCTCCTCTCTATGTACACAAACAACGTTATAAATCGATTTGCAGACCGATGCGCGCGGCATAAACTGGACCTGCGACAAAGGCATCGGCCTCCGCGATTACTTGAGTCTCGTCATAGCCGTAAAACAAATGCGTAACTAATAAAGAACGGCAGGATAGGGATTGTGCCAACTCTGCCGCTTGGCGAACAGACAGGTGCCCATTTGGCTTCGCCGGTAAATTGTAATCCAGATACGTCCCCTCGCAAATAAACAAATCCGCGTGGCTTGCAAACGCCTCCCAGGCTGTACCTGGTCCACTGTCCGCTCCATATACGAGAACACGTCCATTTGCTTCTAAACGCATGGCGTAGCATGGATCTCCGTCACCATGGTCTGTCCGTAAAAAAGTGATCACTACGTCCCCAATGGTAACAGACGTTTCATCGGTGATTGGGGTAAATGTGGTCGCATCTCGATACACCAATGACTGAGCATTGATCACTGGCAGCGCTGGTGCGTAGATCGGAAGCGGCTTGTCAGCAGGTCTTTGACCAAATAGCTGATGAACCATCAAACCGTACTGCATCACTCCTACATCCGCAACATGATCATGATGATAGTGAGATAAGAACACGGCATCCAGCTCATAAATGGGCAAATACTTGCCTAACTGCGCAAGAACACCGCTGCCGCAGTCGAGAAGAATTTTGACACGCTCTGTCTCAATCAGATAACCCGGAGTAGCACCCCCTGGGCCAGGATAAGGAGATTGATAGCCTAACATGGTAACGCGCATATTCGGTTCACTCCCTCTCATAGGATGGAATAAGGTGGGACAGGAGGTCTGAGATGCAAGGAACATGGAGAGCCGCATGGCAGATCGCTTTTACGTATATTGGGACAGTCGTAGGAGCTGGTTTTGCCTCAGGCAAAGAAATTGTAGAGTTCTTTGTTCAATATGGAACACAAGGCTTGGTAGGCATCATTCTGGCGACAACGCTGTTTATTTGGGCCGGCATCCGCGTCATGCTGATTGCCTATCGGATTCAGGCCGATTCCTATCAAGAAGTCAGCACCTATTTATTTGGGCATCCGTTTGGAACTGTTTTTAATACCTTGCTTTTAACCGTATTGCTAGGCACTACCTCCGTTATGCTCGCTGCTACGGGTGCGATCTTTTGGGAGTCATTTCGATTATCTCCCCAAATCGGCATTTGGTTTAGCATGATTTTGATTTTTTTCGTGACGAAAAAAGGGCTGTTTGCCATCCATCATGTGAACAGCATTTTTGTTCCGATGCTCATTGGCTTTACTGTACTTGTCTTCCTATATACGAAGCCATGGTTAGATACGAATGTCGTCGTTGAATCGTTACGACCTTGGGCGTGGCTTAGCTCTCCCTTTTATTATGTTGCCTTAAATGTCACACTTACACAAGCGGTTTTGATTCCGATGGGCAGACAGAGTACCAAGGAGAAACCGCTTATCCTAGGGGGAATCATAGGAGGTTTGGGAATAGGCCTTCTGCTTTTGCTCGCTTACGCTTCTCTCTCTGTAAAAATGCCGGGAATCCATCACGCGGAAATGCCCATGATCGCTGTGCTGCAAGGCTTGGGACCAACTATTCCCTTTTTGTTCTCCCTATTGGTGTATGCTGAAATTTTCTCAACTCTTGTGGCCAACGTTTTTGGTCTAGCCCAACAAATTAGACAAGTTACCCCCCTTCGAGGTCCGACTATTTTACTCGGGATTTTGCTCATTTGCTATTTGATTAGTTTTATTGGGTTTAGCTCACTACTCCGTTTCCTGTATCCACTCTTTGGTCAATTGGTTGTCTTTTTCCTCGTCATGCTCGTGTACAGGCAGTGGCGCGATCGCGTGTAACAAAAAAACCTCTCCCGTTAAGGAGAGGTTTTTCACTCTATCAAACTTAAGCAAATTCTTTAACCAATTTTTCGAAGTCTTCTTCAGACAAACGAATGTCTTGGTTAACCAAACCTTCTTCTTTGAAGCCATTTACGAGAGCTTCGTAAGGTTTTTGCTCAGTGTTTTGGTAGATCAGACCTGTAATCAGGCCTTTGTATTGCATAGAAGTAGACATTGCTTTGATACGGTCATGTGCATCGTATCCTTCGATCGTGTCTACTGGTACGATGTTCTCTTTGAACCAGTCGTACGTATTAACCTTGTTGTAGGTTACACAAGGGCTGAATACGTTGATCAAGGAGAAGCCTTCGTGTTGGATACCTTTTTCGATCAGTTCAGTCAAGCCCTTCAGATCGCTGGAGAAGGATTGAGCAACGAATGTCGCACCTACAGACAGCGCCAGTTCAACTGGAGAAATGGAGGACTCGATGGAACCTGCCGGTGTAGACTTGGTCACGAAACCAGTCGCGGAACGCGGGGAGGTTTGACCTTTTGTCAGACCGTAGATTTGGTTATCCATTACGATGTACGTAACGTTCATATTACGACGGATAGCGTGTACAGTATGGCCCATACCGATCGCGAAACCATCCCCGTCTCCACCTGCTGCGATAACTGTCAGCTCGCGGTTCGCCATTTTCACACCTTGTGCGATTGGCAGGGAACGTCCGTGAATACCGTGGAAACCATAACAGTTGATGTAGCCGGAAATACGACCAGAGCAACCGATACCGGAAACAACCGCCAGATTTTCAGGTTCCAGACCTACGTTCGCTGCAGCGCGTTGAATAGCCGCTTGAATGGAGAAGTCTCCACAGCCTGGGCACCAGTTTGGCTTTACGTTATTTCGAAACTCTTTCATAGTCGCCATGTTTTACCAGCTCCTTCACTTCAGCATAGATTTCCTTCGGCAGGAATGGGTTACCGTCATATTTGAGCACGGATTCGATTTTTTCAGCGTTTCCAACGTGTTGTTTGAGCAAGCTTGTTACTTGCGCTTGAGCGTTGTGCTCAACAACAACAACTTTCTTCGCTTTATCTACCAGTGCTTTGATTTCTTCAGTTGGGAACGGATGCAGCAAACGAATTTGTGCATGGTTTACTTTCATTCCCTCTTGTTCCAGACGGCCTTTTGCTTCTTGAATGGTACCGATTGTGGAGTTGATACCTACAACCAGAACATCCGCTTCAGCGTGAGGAGCATCTGCTGTTACAGCGCCTTTGAAGTTTTTCAGGACGCCTTCCATTTTGCGCATACGTTTATCCATTTGTTGAATACGGTTTGCAGCATTCTCAGATGGACGACCAGTTTGATCATGCTCAACACCAGTTACGTGGTGCAGACCGTATTTTTGACCAGGAATTACACGAGGAGAAACGCCGTCTTCTGTTACTTCATAACGTTTGAACAGGTCGTTTTGCTCTTTTTCTGGCAATTCTTGTCCAGCAAGCAGTTTTCCGCGGCGGATTTCTACTTTGCTGTAGTCAAATGGAACAACAGTTTGTTTACCCAAGGACAGCGTCAAGTCTGTCATCAGGATAACAGGCAGTTGGTATTCTTCCGCAATGTTAAACGCTTCAACTGCATCGTAGAAGCACTCTTCTACTGTGCTTGGCGCGATAACTACTTTTGGAATGTCACCATGTGTACCGTAGATCATAGCATTCACATCGGACTGCTCGATTTTGGTAGGCATACCAGTAGATGGGCCACCACGCTGCGTGTTCACGATAACAACAGGTTGCTCCGTGATACCAGCCAGACCAATTGCTTCCATCATCAGAGACAGACCAGGACCTGCAGAAGCAGTCAAGGAACGAGCACCCGCGAAGTTAGCACCGATTGCCATCGTAATAGCAGCAATCTCATCTTCTGTTTGGATAACAGTACCACCCAATTTAGGCAGCTTTTTAATCAAGTATTCCATTACTTCGGAAGCAGGTGTGATCGGGTAAGCTGGCATGAAACGGCAGCCTGCTGCTACAGCACCCAGAGCGATCGCATCGTTACCGATGAGGAACAGTTGTTTTTGTGGATCAGCCTTTTCCATTTGGAACTCAGGCAGTTGACCACCAGTCAATTCATTTACAAAATCAAAACCGCGGCGAATGGCATCCATGTTCTTTTCAACCACTTTTTCGCCCTTGCGGAGGAACATATCTTCAACGATGGGACGGTAGCTTTCCACTGAAATGCCAAGGATGGCACTGGAAGCACCAATCGACACCATGTTTTTCATCAGGGAAGTTCCCAGCTCATCAGCGATCTCAGTCAGTGGTACAGTGAAGAAGCGAACTGGCTTTAGGCCGTCCGGCAACTTTGGATTAAATTTCGCATCCGCGATAATGATACCGCCTTCACGCAGCTCATGCGCATTGAAATCGATCGTCTCTTGGTCAAACGCTACGAGAATGTCCAGATCGTCAGAGATCGCACGCATTGGCGTTGTGCTCACGCGAATTTTATTGTTCGTGTGTCCACCCTTAATACGGGAAGAGAAGTGACGGTAGCTATACAGATGGTACCCCATCCGGTTCATCGCCATCGAGAAAATCTCACCAGTACTCTCGATGCCCTCCCCTTGCTGTCCTCCAACTTTCCAGGAAAGTTGACTAATCATTCAGATTCCACCCTTTCAGTGACTGTGAGAAAAGCTGCCTATCACACCTTGAAAAGACTGATAAGATGTGACATTTCTGTGCATAGACAGTAACAATTGTAGTCCTGTCCATGTCAAATTGCAAGTGCTTTTACTCAACTTACTTTTGACCTGAATTTTAATGTTGAACTTGGTACATTAATATCCTCATGCTTTATTGTAGCACGTTTCCGAAAACACGCAACCAATTTCCTTGCACAAATTTCAATACTTCCGCCTCTTTATAACGTTTTAACAAAGCTTCTAGTAACTGGGAATAATCTGCTGCGGATACCATGTCTCCAAACGTCTCGGTAATCCCATCGAAATCGGAGCCAAAACCTACGTGGTCTACGCCACCCAATGCGCAGATGTGATCCAAGTGGCGCAGCAAGTCATCGATCCAGACCGTGCGCTTCTCCGATACGGTAAAGAAGTCTACAAACGTCAAGCCGATCGCCCCATCCTTGGCGATTAACGCTCGAATCTGCTCGTCCGTCAAATTACGAGAGTGATTACATATGCTTCTCACGTTCGAGTGTGAAGCGATCACTGGTGCGCTCGAGCATTCTAGTACATCCCAGAATCCTGGATCGGCCAAATGCGAAACATCAATGATCATCCCCAGCCGATTCATTTCTTCTATGACTTCTCTTCCAAATGAAGTAAGTCCCCCTGGATTTGGCTCTCCATTTCCACTCGCTAGGGCATTGCCATGATTCCAGGTCAGCGTCATTCCTCTTATACCAAGCCGGAACCACGTACGTAGCTGAACGAGGCTCTCTTCTAATGCATGCGCGCCTTCTACAAACAGAATAGCCCCTTTCTGTCGCTTTAATACGCATTCAGCCAAATCTGCCTTCGTGAAAATGGGCCGGAATTTATCACTCGCCACCTTTTGATAAAAAATATCGATCATTTCTAGTACAGTATGGAAACGTCGTCCAAACGGCACCTGAGAAGGGACGAAACAGGCAAGCACTTGTATGTCTACATTCCCTTTTTCAAGAGCAATGAAACCAGATTGCAAGAGCTTGTCTTCTTTATAAAAGTCCAGTTCGGGATTCTGCCATATCTTCCATAATACATCGCAATGCGCATCAAAGATTTTCATATGGAAACGCTCCTTCTCTTCGATAACTTCGGAGGTCATACTTCTGGAAAAACGAAAAAACCTGTTCATTCTTCGAACAAACAGGCAGGTGAAGCATTTGCAGTTGTATCATCTGGGTTCTACGATTAACTTGATTGCAGTTCGTTCTTCTCCATCAATCACGATGTCGGTAAAGGCTGGAATACAAATGAGGTCAACTCCACTCGGCGCTACGAACCCTCGTGCGATTGCTACTGCCTTCACAGCTTGATTAAGCGCCCCAGCGCCAATGGCTTGGATCTCAGCCGCGCCTCGTTCACGAAGAACTCCGGCAAGGGCACCAGCAACGGAATTGGGGTTAGACTTTGCTGAAACTTTTAATACTTCCATCCTTTTTGAACCTCCCGTCTGATAGGAATCCTGTCATCATTAGAATGATATTCGCATAACCCCTAAAAATTCCTGCTAACTTGCTTGAAAGATTCAAAAAATTCTAATCTTATTCCCATTATTCCATAAACGGGTGGTCAGAGTCAATTCTGATTCGTTCCATTTTTTTCGCATGCCCAGTCGTTTTATCTAGGGTAATCAGCACCGCATTCAACTGCGCTGGATCTGGCGCTACCTCAAATCGAACAGGGAGCTGCGTCAAAAATTTCTTAATAACAGCTTCGCGTTCCATCCCCAAAATGCCGTTACTTGGGCCACACATTCCTACATCACACAAAAATCCGGTTCCTTGAGGCAAAATACGTTCATCAGCGGTTTGCACATGGGTATGTGTCCCCACGACCGCTGTTACCTTCCCATCGAGGTACCATGACATTGCTTGCTTCTCCGATGTGGCTTCGGCATGAAAGTCTACAAAAATGAACTTCGTGCGCTTCCGGGCTTGCTCTACTAACTTGTCAGCCATTTGGAACGGACAGTCGAGCGGTGGCAAGAACGTACGCCCCATCAAATTAATAACCGCTAGTTCCCCTTCAGATTGCTTGATATATGTAATCCCTTTTCCAGGAGCCCCTTCTGGGAAGTTAGCGGGTCTAATCATCCGCGGCTCATCATCAATAAAATCGAAAATTTCTCTTTGGTCCCACGTATGATTCCCGAGCGTAATCGCGTGAACACCCCACTCGAAAAGCTCCTTGGTAATTTTCTCTGTGATCCCGCGACCATGCGCGGCGTTCTCTCCATTCGCTACGATAAAGGTAGGGCTGTATTTTCGTTTCAGTAACGGCAGATATGTTTTCACGATCTCTCTGCCAGGCGAGCCCATAATATCTCCAATAAATAATAACTTCATTACCAAATCACCTCATTGCTAGTATACACAATTCCTCTGCTCATTAGAAAACTTGACTTCGTCAAGTCATTGGTATGCTACAAAAAAAGTAAAGTGGCACGCAGCCACTTTACTTTGCATACTCAACTGCCCGTGTTTCACGGATAACCGTTACTTTAATATGACCTGGGTAGTCAAGTTCATTTTCAATTCGTTTCGTGATATCCCGTGCCAGACGGGTAGCTTCCGCATCGTCAATCTTATCAGGTTGAACCATCACGCGAATTTCGCGTCCTGCTTGAATCGCATAAGACTTTTCTACGCCATCGAACGACTCAGAGATTTCTTCCAGTTTCTCCAAACGTCTGATATATGTTTCCAATGTCTCACGGCGTGCACCTGGGCGTGCGGCAGACAGAGCGTCAGCAGCTCCCACGAGCATAGCAATGACGGAAGTTGGTTCGGTATCACCGTGATGAGACGCAATACTGTTCACTACTACGTGATGCTCATTGTACTTCTTAGCCAGTTCTACACCGATTTCAACGTGTGAACCTTCTACTTCATGGTCAATCGCTTTTCCGATATCATGCAGCAAACCTGCACGTTTGGCCAGCTTCACATCTTCTTTCAGTTCTGCCGCCATTAAACCGGCGAGATGTGCCACTTCCATAGAGTGCTTCAGTACGTTTTGACCGTAGCTTGTACGATAACGCAATCGTCCGAGAATCTTGATCAGATCCGGATGCAAGCCGTGAACGCCTGTTTCAAACGTTGCTTGCTCACCGTATTCACGGATTCGCTCGTCTACTTCGCGACGCGCTTTTTCCACCATTTCCTCGATGCGAGCTGGGTGAATGCGACCGTCTGCGACCAGTTTATCCAACGCTGTCTTGGCGATTTCCCGACGAATCGGGTCGAAGCCAGACAGGATGACTGCTTCTGGCGTATCGTCAATAATCAGATCGATACCAGTCAACGTTTCCAGAGCACGAATGTTACGTCCTTCGCGTCCGATAATACGTCCCTTCATCTCATCATTTGGCAGCGTAACCACAGAAACGGTTGTTTCTGCTACGTGGTCTGCTGCACAACGTTGAATGGAGGTCGTAATGATCTCACGAGCACGCTTGTCCGCTTCTTCCTTGGCCTGAGTCTCAATCTCCTTGATCATCACAGCCATTTCGTGACGGACAGTATTCTCCACATCTGTGAGAATGATCGTCTTCGCCTCATCCTGCGTCAAGCCGGAGATTCGTTCTAGCTCTGATACTTGCTCTTTATATAAGTGCTCTACCTTGCTTTGCAGTTCTACGATGGCACGGTCACGCTCAGACAATTCTTCTTCTTTGCGTTCCAACTGTTCCATCTTGCGGTCCAACGATTCTTCTTTTTGTAGAATTCGTCGTTCCTGACGCTGGATCTCATTGCGTCTCTCACGCAATTCCGTTTCTGCTTCGGATCGAAGCTTGAACACTTCATCCTTTGCCTCCAGCACCTTCTCCTTCTTAACGGCCTCGGCGTCCCGTTTGGCTTCCTCCACGATCTGTCGTGCAGCTTCTTCTGCACTGGAGATCTTCGCTTCCGCAATCGATTTACGAGTGAAGTAGCCAGCACCCAAGCCGATCAGCAGGGCAACGAGCACAATGACAACAGTAATTATAGGATCCATAGGCTTTTTCGTTTCACCTCCTTATTGTAAGACATCTCCCCGCTTTCCAAGCATTTGTTTTTCATGGAGTGCTCTCACATTTGAACATTCGGCTAAAAAACAAGACTGATTTTACTCGGTCCTCTGAACCCGTACTTCTCTCGCACGGTTGTTCAGTTGTTTCATAGGCAACGAGTGAGCAAATCACAAAAGTTATGATACACCAAGTAAATACAAACCTATTTTATTATTTGTGAACAAGAATTGTCAAGATCATGCAAATAGAGTTGGCCCTAACTATCGCTTCTATGACGCAATTCTTCACGCATTTGTTGAATGATCGCATGAGAGAATCCCTTGCGCATCAGCATGGACAGCAGCTTGCGTTCTTCGTCGGGATTCGGTATGCCCTCTATGCGTCGCGCCTTCTTCTCTATCAATGCGCGGGCAGCATCGAGTTCAGCCTGCCTAGACACGCCACCTATTGCGTCCTCTACAATCGCTCTGTCCACTCCACGCTGTGTAAGCTCCATACGCAGCATATACGGGCTCCTCGGCTTCAAACGCAATCGCTCGTCCACCCATTGCTTCGCAAATGCTTCATCATCGATGTAGCCGTGATCCTTGCAGCGCTGACATATCTCTTCTGCAATCTGCGTAGAAAATCCCTTCTCTACTAAATAAGAATGCAGCTGACTGCTTGTCCGTGGGCGTATACCGAGGTATCGCAAAGCACCTAAATACGCTTTATGCTTTTCTTCCGCCATCAGGACTTCTCGGCAAAAAGCTTCATCTAATTCTGTTCCCTTAAATAAGTTGTACTTTACCAGTATGTCTTCGTGTACGGTAATGGCATACTCGCCCTCTACATCGATATGATAGCGTTGCTTTTGTTTGATATCTCGATGAACGGCAGTGATCAGGCCGCTCTTCATGATGAGTCACTCCTTCGCAAAGCTAAAATAACAGCCTGTCTCATCGACAGGCTGCTCTTCCACTCTTCATTACTCCAGATCAAATGTAGGCTCTTCATCTTGCTCTGGGTCATGTTCTGCCTCTGCTTCTGGAACAGAACTAGGGTTCAGGCTGAAGTATTCGCGCACCTTTGTTTCAATCTGTGATGCAATGTGCGGATTTTCTTTCAGGAAGACTTTCGAATTCTCTCTACCTTGACCGAGTCGCTCCTCATTGAAGGAGTACCATGCGCCACTCTTTTGTACTACATCGATCTCGGAACCGATGTCGAGAATGCTACCTTCTCTGGAAATACCTTCACCGTACATGATGTCCACTTCTGCAACCTTAAATGGTGGAGCAACTTTATTTTTGACGACCTTGATCTTTGTCTTGCTACCCAGAATGTCGTTGCCGACTTTGATAGATTCCGCTTTACGAACATCCAAACGAACACTCGCGTAGAACTTCAAAGCGCGTCCACCTGGAGTTGTTTCTGGGTTCCCGAACATAACTCCCACTTTTTCACGAAGCTGGTTGATAAAGATCGCGATCGTTTTGGACTTGTTGATGGCACCAGACAGCTTGCGAAGTGCTTGGGACATCAAGCGTGCTTGCAAACCTACGTGGGAATCTCCCATCTCGCCTTCGATCTCTGCTTTTGGTACGAGTGCCGCAACGGAGTCGACTACGATAATGTCTACCGCACCAGAGCGCACCAGTGCTTCCGCGATCTCCAAAGCTTGCTCACCAGTGTCTGGTTGGGACAACAGCAATTCGTCGATGTTCACACCCAGCTTTGCAGCGTAAACCGGATCCAAGGCATGCTCAGCATCGATAAACGCAGCTTGTCCACCCTGTCTTTGCACTTCTGCAATGGCATGAAGCGCTACTGTTGTTTTACCAGAAGACTCTGGTCCGTAAATCTCAACAATCCGTCCGCGTGGGAACCCACCCACACCAAGTGCGATATCTAGAGCAAGTGCACCGCTAGAAGCCGTAGAAATCTGAATATTGGATACTTCCCCCAACTTCATAATGGAACCTTTACCGAATTGCTTTTCTATTTGACGCAATGCACTCTCCAAAGCTGCGCGACGATCTGACAAATGGTACACACCCTTTCAACTTTTCGCTTCTGTTTTGCTTGTCTTCATCATACCTCGAGACAGAAGTGTTTGCCAAGTATTTTTTACGAACAAATATTCGTATTGCAAAAAAGCAGCCATTTCCTGGTTATTCCCAGTGAAATGGCTGCTTTGTAGGACTCGCTAATTAGGAACGCTTCGCTCCGCGAGGCTTTGCAGGCTCCAGATTGATTCGTTTCCCGTTGATGCGTGTTTGACGCAGTGACTCGTATACGAATGCCGCTACCTCTTCTGGAACCTCAACAAACGTGAAGTTCTCGAAAATATCGATACGACCTACTGATTTTCCGGGGATACCAACAGATTCAGAGATCTCTCGTACCAGATCCTGTGGCTTCATGTTCGCATTGCGGCCTACGTTCAGGAAGAAACGAACCATGCCTTTTGCTGCACCCGTCTCACCAAAGTTGTACGCTTCTGCTTCCTGCCCTTGTCCCGCTTCGGTATGGAATGCGAGGTGCAATGCAGCAGCTGCTACTTTTTCAGCCGGGTATTGACCTACGAGAGCATCCGCTACCTTTTGATACATATCCGCGATTGCATCGCTTTCCAAAAGACTAGTCAACTGTTCACGCAATTGCTCTTGTTTGCGCTCAGCCACTTCCTCCAGGGAAGGAACATTGCGAGAGAGCACTTGTGCTTTTGTCTGCTTTTGGATAAACATCATTTGTCTTACTTCGCGAGGCGTAACCAACGTCATCGCAATTCCTTTACGACCAGCGCGACCTGTACGGCCGATACGGTGTACGTAGCTCTCAGAGTCTTGTGGAATATCGTAGTTGATTACGTGAGAAACGTTTCCTACATCGATACCGCGTGCTGCTACATCTGTCGCGATCAGGAATTCAATCGAGCCCTCACGGAACGCATTCATGACCTTGTCACGTTGTGCCTGTGACAAGTCGCCATGCAAGCCGTCCGCAAGGTATCCGCGGGATTGCAGCACTTCGGACAACTCATCTACACCGCGCTTAGTACGACAGAAAATGATACCCAGCTCAACATCCTCACTGTCCAAGATGCGGCAAAGGCTCTCTACTTTGTTACGGTCAAACACTTTGTAATATACCTGTTCGATCGATGGCGCCGTTACTTCTTCACGGCTCACTGCAATCGTTTGTGGCTGTTTCATGTAACGGGTAGCCAAACGCTTGATTTCTGGCGGCATCGTCGCAGAGAACAGCAAGGTTTGACGCTCTTCCGGCATATGTGTGATGATCGTCTCGATATCTTCGATGAAGCCCATGTCCAGCATTTCATCCGCTTCATCCAAAACGAGTGTATGTACGTGATCCAGCTTCAATGTTTTGCGGCGCAAGTGGTCCATAACACGGCCAGGAGTACCTACAACGATTTGTACACCTTGACGTAGTGCACGAATTTGATGTCCGATCGATTGTCCGCCATAGATTGGCAGCGTACGAACTTTGTTGTATTTGGAGATACGCAAGAGCTCTCCCGCTACCTGGATAGCCAGCTCACGAGTTGGGGTCAGCACGATCGCTTGTACACGATTGGCAGGCGTAATCTTTTCTACAAGTGGAATCCCGAATGCAGCAGTCTTACCAGTACCTGTCTGTGCTTGACCAATCAGGTCTCCGCCATCCAGAACTTTTGGAATGCAAGCTGCCTGAATCGGTGATGGCTCCTCGAAGCCCATATCGTGAATCGCTTGCAGAATAGATTTATGTAAAGGAAAATCAGAAAAAATCGTCATGAAAAAATCACCTTTCTTTTTGCATTTGCAGCGCATAAAACAACGCGTATTTAGCGGCACGCCCAACGATTGCATGCCTTCTTCCGGCAAGGCGCAGTTCTTTTACAACTGTAGGAATTCCTTCTGACGCGATCCCTACGTAAACAAGGCCAACAGGCTTGCCCTCGGATGGATCGGGTCCAGCCACTCCCGTAACAGAAATACCGTAAGTAGCTCCCAGCTTTTCTCGTACATGTTCAGCCAGTAATTGAGCCGTTTTCTCACTGACTGCCCCATCTGTTTGCAAAATGGAATCAGGTACCTCGAGCAGCTGTTTCTTCACTTCATTGGTATAGCAGACTACCCCGCCACGAAACACTTGCGAACTTCCTGGCACAGATGTGATCAACGAGGCAATTGCTCCTCCTGTGCAGCTTTCTGCACAAGCAATCGTCTCATTTTTCTTTTTTAGCTCAGAAACCAGCACATCATGCAGGGACGAATTCTCGCCCATCCCGTACATGTACTGGCCAACACGGCTGAGAATTTCTTTTTCTACAGGCAAGATTAGGGCTTCCCCTTCTTCGACTGTAGCAGCTTTTGCCGTAATCCGCAGCGTTACTT
Organism: Brevibacillus antibioticus; assembly: GCF_005217615.1. Taxonomy (NCBI): domain Bacteria; kingdom Bacillati; phylum Bacillota; class Bacilli; order Caryophanales; family Paenibacillaceae; genus Brevibacillus; species Brevibacillus antibioticus. The sequence goes on along the minus strand of NZ_SZNK01000001.1, from coordinate 1,195,018 downwards.
CGAATTCTTTGGCGTATGGCGCGATGGTTGGATTGTCCTGCTTTTCGATCAGATCGAGCAGTTTTTCCTCCAACGCGGATTCCCCTATTCCGTAGAACCGGAGTACATGAGAATGAAACACTTGTTTATCGGGGAGCAAATCGGTTAAGTAAGGCATCACGTAATTCTCCACCATTGGATACAGCTCGCTTGGTGGTCCAGGCAATAGCACGAACGTACTACTGTCATGACGGATCGCCATCCCCGGCGCCATCCCGAAATCATTAGAGAATACATGGCTGCCAGAAAGCACCAGCGCTTGCTTACGATTGTTCTCCGTCATGACAATCCCACGTTGCGAAAAGAATTTTTCAATTCTCTCCATGGCCTCTGAATTCGTTTCCAATCCAATGCCCACATGCACCGCCACGGTTTCTTTCGTCAAATCATCTTGAGTCGGCCCTAACCCACCCGTAAAAATGACGAGATCAGATCGCCCTGATGCCAATCGAATCACTTGTAGCAATCGCTCCGTGTTGTCTCCCACAACCGTATGAAAATAAACTCCCACGCCAATTTCCGCCAGCTTCTGAGAAAGAAACTGTGCGTTGGTGTTAGCGATCTGGCCTAACAAAAGTTCGGTACCTACCGCGATAATCTCCGCTCTCATCTTCCTCATCCATTCTCTTTGAGAGATAGAAAAGCCTCTAAACTAACAGTTTATCACTTACAAACGCTCAAGAGAAGAGTCTTGTGAAAAAAGAGACCAATACCCGCATTACGAGTATTGGATCACGTTACGATTTTTCGCAAAGTAGTCGTACCCGGAGTAAATCGTGATGATCACCATCGCCCAAGTAGCTAGTTCGTCGAACGGAATGCCGAAGAACCCAAATGGGAAGTTGCGAATCATGACAGCCGTAATCGCTACGATCTGCACCCATGTTTTCAGTTTACCCAATGCACTCGCAGCAATTACCTGCCCCTCTGCCGCAGCAACTAGCCGTAGACCCGTTACCGCAAACTCCCGGCTGATAATGACAATCGCAATCCACGCTTCCAAACGCTGCATCTCTACCAGCGAAATGAGTGCTGCAGAAACCAACAGCTTATCAGCAAGCGGATCCAAGAACTTCCCCAAGTTCGTCACGATTTTCTTTTTCCGTGCAATATAACCGTCGAGTCCGTCCGTACTGGCTGCTAGGATAAACACCAAAGCCGCAATCAGCTCATTATACGTCATCGTCAGGCTGCCAATCGAAAATGTCCCGATGTTGTAACGCACCAGCAGAAAAAACATAACTACCGGCACCAGAAAAATCCTGGCGAGGGTGATGCGGTTGGCGAGATTCACCTAGACTACCTCCCCGGCTAGATCGTATTCATAGGAGTGTGTAATTTTTACTTTTACGATGGTGCCCAGTTCGCCTTTAAAACCAGTGACGAATACTTCACCATCGATTTCCGGAGCGTCATACTGTGTTCGACCTACATAAATATCGTTACGTCCTTCATAACGTTCAATCAAAACATCCAAAAATTGACCAACAAAGCGTCCGTTGCGATCTCCGGCTACTTCACGCTGAATTTCCATCAGCATGTTCGCACGTTTTTCCTTCACCTCTTCGTCTACGTGGTCAGGCAGACGGGAAGCTGGAGTGTCATCCTCGTTGGAGTACGTAAACACACCCAGTCGATCAAATCGGATATCCTTCACAAACTCGCTCAGACGCTCAAAGTCTTCCTCTGTCTCCCCAGGGAACCCTACGATCAAAGAGGTACGCAGTGCAACATCTGGAACCTGCGCGCGAATTTTTGCTACCAGCGCACGAATGTCCGTCTGTCTTCCAGGGCGACGCATTCTTTTCAGAATATGGTCTTCCGAGTGCTGTAAAGGCATATCAACGTATTTGCACACTTTTGGATTGGTCGCAAAGGTGTGGATCAATTCATCCGTGAAAAATCCAGGATATGCATAGTGAAGACGAATCCACTCGATGCCCTCGACTTCTGCCAACCGGTTTAAAAGTTCAGGAAGCATCAGTTTTCCATCGTAAATATCCGTTCCATAGTTCGTAGAATCTTGTGCGATCAGACTTACTTCTACGATCCCTTGTGCGGCCAAATGACGAGCTTCTTCCACGATGGACTCGATGGTACGACTGCGGAATCCTCCACGCATCAAAGGAATCGAGCAAAACGTACAGGCGTTGTCGCAGCCCTCGGCAATTTTAATATATGCGGTGTACGTGCCTTGTTTTACTTTCCGCTTCACTACATCTTCGTACGTAAAAATGGGGTTTCCTACAAAAATCGGTCGCTTGCCCTCAAGAGATTCTTCGATAATACCTGTAATCGACATAAAATCGCCTGTTCCGACAATGCCATCCACCTCAGGAATCTCATTCAAGATATCCTCTTTGTAACGTTGTGTGAGACAGCCTGCCACCACAAGCGATTTCAGCTTGCCGGATTCCTTCAATTCACCCATTTCCAGAATCTTATTTACGGATTCTTCCTTGGCTGCATCGATGAAACCGCAGGTATTGACGATGACCACAGTTGCTTCTTCCGGGTTATCAACTAGTTCATAACCTTTTTCATCTATCAGATGGGCCATCATGTCCGAATCAACGAGATTCTTTTCACAGCCCAGCGTAACAATCGCTACTTTTTCACGCGTGCCTACCTTCTCTGTCATCTTTTTTCCTCCAATTGGTCACACCAACCCATATTACACCTATCCAGTATAATATAAGCCTAAAGGAAGTGTCAAAAAAGAGAAAAGTACAAAAGGCAAGCATATGCTTGCCTAGTGGGTGACCGCCTCTTTTACTTTCATCGTAATATTGGACGGCATTGACTTCATTTTAGACGTGTCTACCAAGACACCGTTCACCTTTAATTCCACTACAGTCGGTTTTCCCAAACGAATATAAGCGGATTTCCCCAACTCAATCGTTTTTTCCTGATCCTTCTTGAGCGTGCCCTGCTCAACATACGTTTTGCCTTTTCCTTCCGAAATACCAAACCAGCTTGTTTCTGCCTTCACCTTCACATAAACTGTGATTTTTTCTCCACCTTGCAAGGAATAGTTATACATCGATCCTTGTTGCGATTCGAATGTGATGGTTGCCTGAGGAGTTTCTGTAGCAGTCTCAGGTGGGATTGTTCCCGTTTCAGGATTCGGTGTGGTAATAGAAGGAGGCTTCGGTTGTTGAGCAATCGGGGATGTTGCCGCTCCACCACCATTGCCTGGCGTGACAATCTCCGCTCCAGGGTTAACTGTTCCACCCGGCATTGGCTGAGTATACTGACCTCCGTTGTTGTTGACGACAGCGAAATAAATAACCCCGATAATCAAGGCAATAAACAAGACGAGCAAGGTTTTGGTAACCCATCGCCCCGCTTGTAATGGATTGTTCGCTGAAGCAACTCGTCTGCGACGCAGTCGCTCTACTTGCTCTGTAGGTGGCTGGGCCGGCAAATCGGACTGAAAGTGAGTCAGGATGTGGTTCGGGTCTAGACCGACAGCTTCCGCATAACTCTTTATAAAAGCACGCGCGTAAAAGTGGCCAGGTAGTACGTGAAAATGACCCCTTTCAATGGCTTCCAAATATCGCCGCTGTATCTTGGTGATACGTTGGATGTCGTCGAGCGTGATTCCTTTTTCTTCGCGGGCCCTTTGCAGGACTTGACCTAGCTCAGACACAGCTGCCCCTCCTTAATTCATTTCGAAATTATCAAAGCCGCGATTGTTGATAAGCTCATAGGTAATCTCTTCATCCGGATGATGACGCAGCTCAATTATGTAATGGAAATCATCAAGTTGATACTCTGATTCCCTTACGAATATATCCGGATGCTCAATGATTTTTGCGGCAGGAAAGTTCATAATCTCCCGAAGCAAGGTAAAGTGCTTTTCTGTCGATCGCAGCGTTGAGACAATTCCATCTATCAAATATACATGATCAGTAGACATTTCATCAATGGCTAAGGAGCTGCGCACCGTCTGGCGCAACAAAGTAGAGGAAATAAATGTCCAACGTTTATTGGCGGATACGCTGGCAGCAATCATGGATTCAGTCTTCCCTACGCGAGGCATGCCACGAATCCCGATGAGCTGGTGACCTTCCTTCTTCAGGATTTCTGCCATGAAATCGACCAGCAAGCCCAGCTCCTCACGAACAAAGCGGAAGGTTTTTTTGTCCTCGCTATCCCGTTCAATATAGCGACCGTGACGCACAGCCAAGCGATCCAGCATGGTCGGGGGACGTAACCTCGTTATGGTTATGTTGTCCATTTTTTGCGCCACGTTGCGCAAAACCTCCATTTTTTCATCATCATCGGTCAAGAGCAGCATACCTCGACGCATGGTATCCACACCATTGATCGTCACGATATTGATGTTCAACATCCCCAGAATAGAAGATACGTCCCCTAAGAGACCAGGACGGTTACGGGCAATCTCATACTCCATGTACCATTCTTTCTTCGCTTCCATATGCAATCCTCTCCGCCAACCAGAATTCTCTTCTTATGTAGTATATCACGTTCGTTTCATTCGACAATCCGCGAAAAGAAAAATCCCCAAGAGTAGGGGATTTGAATGGCTAGCTGCCAGCGTTCGCGTCATTGCGATTCTGAACAAGCTTCACCATGAGTGATGCCAAAGCTTGTTGCTGCTGTTGATCACCTGCGTCCCACAGCTGTTTCAACAGACGCTCCTGATCGTTTTTCGGGTCTACTTGCTCAGACAGATAGCTACCAATTTGATAAGCTACATTTTGAAGTGTTTCGCTTTCCATCCCGGCTTGTTTCGCTTGGTCTACCCGATCTCCGAGAAACGATTTCCAGTCGCTGAAATTGTCAAGAATCGACATAGGGAAATTCCCTCCTTTTGTACGTTGCGAACAGATTAGCTGCCCACACAAAAGGTAGAATTCCATCATTTCTCCTATTTTATTCATGCATACTTATCTTCTACGTGTACCATCCTCCGTTTGGACTAATCACTTGTCCCGTCACATAACTGGAATCCGCCGACAGCAAAAAGCGCACGACTGCGGCTACCTCATATGGTTGTCCGAGACGGTTAGCTGGTATTTCTTCCGCGATCATTTCCATTTCATCTGGAGAAAAGCGCTCCATCATTCCGCCAGCAATAGCTCCAGGAGCGACTGCATTTACCGTGATTCCATTTGGTGCCATTTCCTTTGCCAAGGCTTTGGTGAACGTATTGATTGCTCCTTTGGTCATGGAATACAGCACCTCACATGAACCGCCCGTAAGCCCCCAAATGGAAGAAATATTGACGATACGTCCATACCTTTCGCGCAGCATGGCCGGAACAGCAGCCTGGCAGACCAAAAAAGCAGAACGAACATTAAGAGCGATGAGCTCATCAAATTTCTCGACAGTCACATCCGTAAATAAGCCGACATCGTCCACTGAGGCGTTGTTTACGATTAATAGTGGTGCAACCTGCATCTGAGCAAACATCGCCGCAATTTGCTGTGGGTCCCTTAGATCAGCTTGGAGAATGAAGTATGGAACACCCCGCTCCTGGCATTTCTGCACCAAGGGCTCCAATTTTTCCATATTTCGATTGTAATGCAGATAAAGGGGAACCCCCGCATCAATCAGGTAGGCACCGATCGCCTGCCCGATCTCTCCGGAAGCTCCCGTAATGAACGCCCACGGCGTCTCTTGCTTAGACATGAATACATTACTCCTGTGGCGAAGCGGAACGAACGATGGAAACAGCCATCTGCTCGATTAAGAAATGCTCCTTCAAACGTTTTTCCACATCTTCGCGTGTGATCGACTCCAAGGTCGGCACTACGGAAAACAGATCATTTCCGTTAAATTTGAAGCTGGTAAACTGGTTAGCGATAAACTCCACGGAATTTAGAGAACGCAGGAAGTTTCCGATTTTTTTACGCTTCGCACGCTCAAAATCATCCTGAGCTATTCCGGTTTGCTTCAATTGTTCAATTTCCACTTTGATCGTTTCCACTAAACGCTCTGGATCAGGTGTATCTCCACCAATGATCGTATACGCATAATCCTGCTCACTGCTGTAGTCAAAATCAAAGCTTTCCGTAATCAGCTCACTGTCATACAAGCGCTCATAGACAGCGGAGCTTGTGCCGAACGCGATGTCCAATACTAGTTTAGTAGTCAACTCGCGTTTTAACAAGGCTTCCTTGGTTAGCCCGTTTTCCTTTTCCTTGATTCCAATCATGCATTTAGGAAGACCAACGGTTAGAAACGCTTCTACTTTCGCCTCCGCTGGCGCTGACGGCTCTTCTGGAAAAACGCGCGTGACTTGTGGCGCAGGAGAAAACTCCTTTGCTCCCTGATTTTCACGAATGAGCTTCATGATTGCTTCTGGCTCGAAGGAGCCTACGACCAATAGGAGCATATTGGCAGGATGATAAAACGTTTCATAGCACTGATACAAATATTCTTTAGTAATATGAGAGATCGTCTCGATCGTACCCGCAATCTCGATATTAATCGGATACTTTTGGTACATGGCCTTTAGGAGGTTCATGTACACCTTCCAGTCAGGATTGTCATCGTACATGGTGATTTCCTGGCCGATGATTCCCTTTTCCTTTTCTACGCTGGCATCTGTAAAATACGGATCCTGCACATAATCGAGCAGCAGATTCAGATTGTCATCTAACTTATCTGTGCACGAGAATAAATAAGCTGTACGATTGAAGCTCGTGAACGCATTGCAGCTCGCCCCGTTTTTACTGAATTCGTGCATCACATCCCGATCTTTTTTCTCAAACATTTTGTGCTCAAGAAAATGCGCAATGCCGTCGGGAACATTGATTTCTTCCCCGCTTCGGGTGCGGAAATGGCTATCAATGGAGCCGTAACGCGTAGTGAACACAGCGTATGTTTTGCTGAAGCCCTGTTTGGGAACCAAATAGACTTGCAACCCATTTTGGAGAGTTTCATGATATACCGTTTCATTTACTTGTTCAAAGACAGTGGTCTGCATCTTATGCCTCTCCCTTCTTGTCCCGCAGCAGATAAATCGTGTCGATCGTCACCTTGCTTGCTACCTTCTTGATATCCTCGATGGTCGCTTCGTTGATCCCCGCCAAAAGCTCTTCGATTTTCCGAGGACGCCCACTAATCACACCATTGTACGTAAAATCAATCATCCCGCGTGCGCTGTCCAAAAGCTCACGGAACTGGTTAGACAAGGTCGCACGCGTCTGGCTCATTTCCTCATCCGATATGGTTCCTTGTTGCATCAGATCAAGCTGCTGCTTAATAATCTCAACCGCACGCTGATATTTGCTAACATCAATCCCAGACATAATCATGAGAATCCCTTTGTGGCTCTCTAGTCTGGATACCGCATAGTAAGCAAGACTCTCTTTTTCACGGACATTGACAAACAGCTTGGAGTGAGGAAAACCGCCTAAAACCCCGTTGAACAAGAGTAGCGTCGGGTAATCGTCATCCTTATAAGTGATCTGCGTTCGGCAGCCAATATTGAGCTTTGCTTGGTTGACATCGAGTCGATCGATCACTTCGCGTTCAGCTGATACATCCTTCACCGTCGATCCGATCTGCAGTTCTCCTACTTGGGAGCGCTCCAATGGGATATGCTTGCGAATTGCCTCGCTTACTTCCTGCTGTTCAACATCGCCCACCACGAACATATTGATCGGATTCGTCGTCATTACTTCTTTGAAGTATTGATACAGCTCCTGACCAGTGATCTTCGGCAAATCCGCCACACGGCCTTGGACGAGAAGAGAGAATGGTTCACCTTTACACATTTCTTCTGTCACTCGTTGGTTCGCATACTTCATTTTGTCGTCGATCAAGCTCTCCATCCGTTTACGAAGCGTCTCTTTTTCCTGTGCCAAGTACTTTTCGGAAAAAGCGTTGTCCTGTACATACGGTCTGACCAGCATATCTCCTACGAATTCGATGGCCTGCTCCAAAAGTGAAGCTTCATTGGACAAATATTTTTCATTCGGTACTTCCATATAAATTTGCAGGATTTGCCGCTCGCCTTTTTTCATGACATCGACATCAAAAATGGCACCATACAGGAAATCCAAATGTGCTCGCAATAGCTTCGTTTCCGGAAAACGAGCGCTGGCACGTTTCATAACCATCGCAAGTAATGCTGTTTTCGTTACGTGCTCCTCCGATAGCGCCTGTTCAATCATCGTCACGATTGTCGTTGTCTTGAACTTTTCGGTTGGAAGGATATGTACGTTCATCCCATTGATTTGGGAGCTTTGAAATGCAATTTCGGTTGTAGTAGCAGTCATAGTCCAATCTCCCTTCTCCATCAGCTTACTCATACTCTTCTCTATTGTAACCAATTGTCAGGGCATCAAGCATCAGAATCTTCCATTATATATCCCAGTGCTTCATCCTATGCGCTCACGCAAGTCCCGTAATACGCAAATCACAGCGCTTCCATTGTATAAAAAAAGAGCGAGCGCACCTTTTTACGAAGGGCGTTCACTCTTTTCCTTACATATCCATTGCATCCCAGTCCCCGGGATCATCCGATGTGCTACCCTCTTCAACAAATCGACCGCAATCAGACGAGAGACAGAGCATGCCATCTAACTGCTCATCGTGAAAGGGTAAGCCGTGGCTTCCTCCACAGTACGGACATGTCCACATACGAAGGGCCTCCTTTTATTCGTGAAGGTACTCCGTAGTAGTTTGTCCCAATATTAGAGGGGACTCTCCACTTTATTTTGCTCCCATATCCGCAAGTAATCATACGGATCGATCGCTTTCCCCGTACTGTTACGATAGAGGCCAAAATGCAGGTGTGATTCAAACATTCCCACTGTACCAGTTCCACCGTAGCCTGTATCGCCAACAAAACCGATCAGCTGTCCTGCTTTTATCGTTTTCCCTACATGCAATCCAGGTGTATACGCCTGCAAATGCGCGTAATACATCCGATATTGGCCATTCTCATCTGTAATGTTTACTCTCCAGCCACCATACGTATTCCAGCCCACTTTGTTGATCGTCCCATCGGATACCGAGTAAACCGGCGTTCCTTTCGGTGCCATAATGTCGATGCCCTCGTGATTACGGACACTGCCGCTATTCGACTCGGTCCACTCTCGATCGGACCCAAAGCTATCCCCATACGGCTCGTACCAACTATTATCGTGGAAAGGAAACCGAAATTGTTTCCCAATCAATTGATCATCTGCAACTTTTGTGGCAATGGGATGTTCAGCTCTTTGTGCACCTTCTGGCAAAAATAAAATTTGGCCCACCAATAACTCATCAGAAGAGAGAGGGTTATTTTTCTGAATGGCACTCATGTTCGTGTCGTGGCGAGTTGCAATTTTTGATAAGGTATCACCCTGTTGAACGACATATGGATTCAAGGAGTATGTCACACTCATAGCCTTGTCTTCCACAGGTTTGGATTGTATGTATGCAACAGCTGACGTCTCATCCCATTGAACTTGATAGCCAAATGCCTCGGAAATAAATCGGATCGGAACAAGCGTCCGCTTATTCACAATGCTGGGGGAAACATCCATCTTCATACGTTTTCCATCTACGTATGTAGTCTGGCTTCCAATTGTAAGGGTGATATGCTTGCCTTTTTTGTTGAGCAATACTTTTTGCGCGTTGGCATCGTAGCTTACTTCTGAGCCTGTTGCCTCCGCTACTACCCGTATCGGAACGAGCATACGCCCATTTCGATGGATTGGCGATACATCTGATTGGACTCCCATTCCATCGACAACAACAGAAATGACCGGTCCTGGCTCTTTTGCTGAAGCCATTCCACCGGATATTCCTATCATCAGGCAAAAAACAAAAGCGCCTAGAATCCTGTTCCACCGATAACTGCTGTACTGATGTAGACAGCGGTTCATCTTTTTCCCTCCCCACAAACAATTTGCCGACCGCAAGCAGTCACAAAAATTATTGCACAGGGAAAGTGACAGGTTCTAGACGCTAAATTTTGTCAACGAATGATTAACGCGATCCCGTATCGTAAGGTTTGCCGAGGGCCGCTGGAGCACTGGATCGTCCTACCAGACCAGCCATCACGAGAATCGTCAGTACGTACGGAAGCATGAAGATAAATTCAGTAGGAATGTAATTGGTCAATCCAAAGATTTGCACCAAAGACTTGATCGCTTGAGCGACACCAAAGAACAATGCTGCTCCCATCGCACCCATTGGATGCCATTTACCAAAGATCAAGGCCGCAATCGCGATAAACCCTTGTCCAGAAACCGTGTTATGGGAAAAGTTACTGGTTGTCGTCAAAGAAATGGTAGCTCCACCCAATGCAGCCAGCATACCACTGATCATAACAGCCGTGTAGCGCATTCTCTTCACATTGATCCCTACTGTATCAGCAGCACGTGGATGCTCACCAACAGAACGCAAGCGCAATCCGAATGGTGTCTTAAATACGACATACCACGTCACGAAAACAGCAATGAAAGCCAAAAAGCTAGTTGGATACGCCTCAAAAATGGCATGTCCGATATACGGTATTTCACTCAACCCAGGAATACTGAATTTGTTAAACACTGAGTTCAATGTCGGTGTCTGACCTGCTCCGTCAAAAATAATTTTGGTCAGGTAGATGGAAAGTCCAGCTGCCAAGAAGTTCAGGGCCACACCACTGACGGTCTGGTCCGCTTTAAATGTAACCGAAGCAACGGCATGCGGGAGTGCAAAAATAGAACCGGCAATCCCTGCCGCAATAAATCCGACCCACGGTGCCCAGGCACCCAGTGAATCTTGGAAAGCAAAGGTCATTACGGCACCGGTAAAAGCACCGATAATCATCATACCTTCTAGCGCAATGTTCACGACACCAGAACGCTCGGAGTACAATCCACCCAATGCGGCAAAAATCAAGGCAGTGGAAAACACGATGGTATCATGAAAGAGGTTGCTAAGAATTAATCCCCAATCCATCAGTTTCCACCTTCCTTTTTCTTCAGCAAGATCGGTTTAATAAACATTTTCACGATGCCATGTGCGGCAACGAAGAAAATAACAGAAGCAATCACGACACGAATCAACTCAAACGGTACACCCGCACTAAACTGCATACCGCTCGCACCGAATGTAAGAACCCCAAACAATATGGCAGCAAGGATAACCCCGAATGGAGTATTTCCGCCAATCAATGCTACTGCGATTCCATCGAATCCATAGCCCGTATGCTGCGTCATAATCGCTTGATAGTGGAAAACGCCCAAAATCTCAGTAGCTCCACCAATCCCTGCAAACATACCACCAATGAACATGGCCTTTACAACATTACGATTCACGTTCATACCAGCATACTCAGAAGCATGCGGGTTCAAGCCAACGGAACGCAATTCAAAACCAGATTTTGTTTTCCAAAGGATGATATAGAAGAAAATAGCTGCGAGTACGGCAATCAGTGTACCCCAGTGCAAACGAGCATTGTCAAACATTTCAGCGAGCCAGCCAATAGTAATGATCGCAGAATCCTTTACTTCTTCAGATGTTTGTTTGCCTGCTGGAATAAAGAAGGCATTCATGATCCAGTTTGCAAAGTAAAGAGCTACCCAGTTCAACATGATGCTGGTAATAACCTCATTGACACCACGTGCTGCTTTCAAATAACCGGCAATGGCACCCCACAAACCACCTGCTACAGCACCTGCTAAGATAGCAAGCGGAGCATGAATGATAGCTGGAAGGTCAAAAGAAACACCTACGACAGTAGAAGCAATCATCCCTACGATAAATTGACCTTCTGCCCCGATGTTAAAGAGACCTGTACGGAAAGCAAACGCTACAGCCAAACCTGTAAAGATCAAAGGCGTAATTTGGCGAATCGTTTCACCAAAGTTATACGCGTTTCCAAATACTTTTTTAATCAAAGCCACATAGGCATCGATTGGATTAAATCCACCTGCCAGCATTGCGATTGCTCCGGTCAAAAGACCAAGAATGATCGCAACGGCAGGAACGAGAAACGATTCTTTCGTGAAGACTGCAATAACTCTATTCATCGTTTCCCCCTCCTTGCATTACTTTTCCGCCGGACATCATTAAGCCGAGTTCTTGCTCCGTTGTCGATTTTGCATCAACAATCCCCACAATGGCTCCCTCATAAATAACTGCGATCCGGTCGGACACATTGATAACCTCATCCAGCTCCAAGGAAAGCAAGAGAACTGCTTTTCCTTGATCGCGTTGATCAATCAGTCTGCGATGAATAAATTCGATAGCCCCTACATCCAAGCCACGAGTAGGCTGAGCCGCAATCAGCAAATCCGGGTTCTTGTCCACTTCGCGGGCAATAATTGCCTTCTGTTGGTTTCCCCCCGAGAGCGCTCGTGCTGGCGTGTAAATGCTCGGAGTCCGAACGTCGAATTCTTCGATGAGCTTGGCCGCATGCTTGTCAATGGCGCCATAATTAAGAAAACCGTTTTTGCAAAACGTTGGATGGAAGTACGTTTCCAATACCATATTTTCACTCATGGTGAAATCAAGAACCAACCCTCGTTTATGTCTGTCTTCAGGAATGTGCGACAGTCCTGATTCCGAGATGTTGCGCGGACTTTGGTTCGTAATTTCTTTGCCATTAAGAAGGACACGCCCACTTGTTGCTTTACGTAAACCAGTTAATACTTCAATCAGTTCACTTTGGCCATTTCCATCGACTCCTGCAATTCCGAGAATTTCACCGGAGCGAACTTCTAAGCTAAGATTGTTCAGCGCATTCACACCACGATTGCCCATCGCAGTCAATTGCTCTACGGCCAAGATCGTTTCTTTTGGTTTTGCTTCCGTTTTATCGACATGGAAGCTCACTTCACGACCAACCATTTTCGCAGCCAAATCGTCTGGATTCGTATCTTTTACCAATACGGAGTCAATAACTTTTCCTCGACGAATGATCGTAACTGCGTCACATACAGCCATAATTTCTTTCAGCTTGTGTGTGATCAGGATAATCGTCTTACCTTCTTTTACCAAGTTATGCATGATCTCGATAAGTTCATGGATTTCCTGCGGCGTCAATACAGCCGTAGGCTCATCAAAAATCAAGATGTCGGCACCGCGATAAAGCGTTTTCAAAATCTCTACACGCTGCTGCATCCCTACTGAGATATCCTGAATTTTTGCTCTCGGATCAACTTTGAGCCCGTATTGATTCGACAGTTTTTCTACCGCTTTCTCAGCGCTTTGAATATCTATCTTCAACCCGTTTTTCGGTTCATTTCCTAGCACAATGTTTTCCGTGACTGTAAATGTTTCTACGAGCATAAAATGTTGGTGAACCATTCCGATACCAAGTTCGTTTGCAATCTTTGGACTTGTGATCTGTACAACTTTCTCGTTAATCAGAATTTCGCCTTCATCCGGCTGATATAGACCAAACAAGATATTCATGAGTGTTGACTTGCCCGCGCCATTCTCTCCGAGTAGCGCATGAATTTCACCTTTACCTACAGACAGTGTAATACTGTCATTCGCAACAATGCCTGGGAACCGTTTTGTGATCCCTCTCATTTCAACCACTTTTTTTACCGAGTTCATGCATGCTCACCCCATTTTTCGGGTCTAGTGTGAAGGTAAAGGACAAGGCCAGTAGCTCAAACCAGCCTTGTCCATTTGCAGCTTCCTTCGTTTTTACTTATCAGGAACTGTGATTTCGCCTTTAACGATTTTTTGCTTGTATTCTTCAACGAGCTTCAGTACGTCTTCAGGAACGTTCTTCGTGGAAGTGTCCGCCAGACCTACACCGTTTTCAGCCAGTCCGAGCCATTGTACTCCGCCTTTGAATTTATCCTCAGACAGGTCTTTCGATACACGAATAACTGCTTCGTCAACACGTTTTACCATGGAAGTCAACGTGACTTCGTCGCCGAAAGTCAGGGATTGGTCTTTGTCAACACCGATTACCCATACGTTCTCGCCTTTAGCTTTACGATCTTTTGCTTCGTTGAATACACCGTCGCCTGTACCGCCGGAAGCGTGGAAGATGATGTCCACACCTTGACCGTACATGGAGGAAGCAGTAGATTTACCCATGTCTGGTTTGTCAAAAGCACCCGTGTAAACTTTCACTACTTGAATGCTTGGATCTACAGCTTTTACGCCCGCTTCGAAACCAAGATCAAAACGTTTGATTACCGGGATGTCAACGCCACCCACGAATCCAACCTTCTTCGTTTTGGTCATCTTTGCTGCAACTACCCCAGCAAGGAAGGAGCCTTCATGCTCTTTAAAGAGAACAGATGTTACGTTTGGAGCATCTACTTCAGCGTCGATGATCGCCAATTTTGCATTTTTGTTTTCATCTGCTACTTTTTTCAGGTGGTCACCCATCAGGAAGCCGATACCCCAAGTCAGATCCCAACCGTCTTTTACAAATTGAGTCAGGTTTGGTACATAGTCAGCATCTGATTTTGATTGCAGATACTTTACGTTTTCTTTCGGGAGATTCATATCGGTTTGGAGTTTTTGCAGCCCTTCCCAAGCACTCTGGTTAAAGGAGTTGTCGTTTACACCGCCAACGTCTGTAACCATACCTACTTTGATAGCTTTAGCGGCTGGAGCGCCTCCACTGCTACCAGTTTGGCCTTGAGGCTGTGCTTCTGGTTTGCTTCCGCACCCAGCGAGAACGAGCGACAGGCTGAGTGTTGCCACAGAAAGCACGGATAGAACTTTCTTCATCTGAAATTACCCCCTGTTTTTAGTTGATGAAATTGTTGAGTGAGGTTGCCCCCACAGTTACAACCGTCTCCGTACGACATGAAAGTGAATTTTGTCAGCCCTGAAGTAATTATGGGAGTATAGTACTGGCTTTTCACTTTCGTCGTAATGAATCTGTTTGAGCAAGAGCATGGGAGCAGATTTATCGCAATGCAGCAGGTTGGAAACCTTTTCATTGTAGCCCATGGGTTCAATATCTGCTACTGCGTATGCGATCCTTACCCCTGTTACGCTCTCCAGCCATTTGAAGATAGACTCTCCACTTGCCGCATAGCCCCCGGGCACCAGATATGCAGGAATGCGGTCTACACAATAAACCACAGGCTCACCGTCAGCCGTTCGAATTCGCTCTACTATGAGAACGCCTTCACCCGGATTTAAGGCCAGCCGCTTCCTCTCTTCTTCTGCGGATTCGCCAAAGGATGTTTTCAGGATCAAGGTTCCTGCCGTATATCCTTGACGCTCAATTGCATCCGTCACACTAAAGAGTTCCCCAATCCCGCCTGAAAAAACAGGCTTAGAATTAATAAAGGTACCTACACCGTGTCTACGAATGACAATCTTCTCTTCCTCAAGAAGTCGGAGTGCCTCGCGAAGCGTCGCCCTGCTTACACCAAGCTGTTTAGATAGTTCGGCTTCAGAAGGGAGGCGCTCACCAGGACGAAGAAGTCCGGTTTCGATATCACTCTTGATCTTGTCCATTACCAAGAGAAACAGTGATCGAACATTCCCTTTGATGCTCATCATCATTCACTCCTGCTGTCCGCAAGCCACCCAACAGGTAGGACGTCAGACCTCTGATTCGTTGAGACTTAATAACAACAATTTCCGTCAATCTCTTAGAAATTTTACATGAGGGGCGAGTATCATGCAAGCCAAATATTTATGAATAATAATGCAAAATGATTAATTTCGACAGGGATTTTCCTGCTAAATTAGGAAAAAAGTCCCTGTTGTTACAAATCGTGACAGGGACTTTTTCTATGAAATATTGCTTTCTATGGACGGCCGTGGAAGACGAACCTCTCGAGGCTTGCTTCCCTCATAAGGACCGACTACACCTTGAGCTTCCATCATATCAATCAATCGTGCCGCTCGCGTATAACCGACACGGAGACGACGCTGCAACAAGGATGCCGATGCCGTTTGGGCTTCTGAAACGATTTGGACGGCTTGATCGTACAGCTCATCATCCACGACTGGCTGCTGTTCCTCCTGCACGTCACCCGGGATCATTTCTTCATTGTAGCGAACCTCTTGCTGTTCTTTTACAAAACGAACGACCTCTTCTACTTCCTTGTCAGATACAAAGGCACCTTGGACACGGGTCGGCTTGGATGCCCCCATCGGCAGCGAAAGCATATCTCCTCTACCGAGAAGCTTTTCTGCTCCTCCCATGTCGAGAATCGTTCTAGAGTCAGCCATCGAAGACACGCCAAAGGCAATGCGGGATGGGATATTTGCCTTGATCACACCCGTAATGACATCTACGGAAGGACGTTGCGTCGCGATGATCAGATGAATCCCCGAAGCACGAGCCATTTGCGCGAGTCGACAAATCGCATCCTCCACTTCTCCCGGAGCTACCATCATCAAGTCCGCAAGCTCATCGACGATGACGACAATATAGGGAAGCGGCGTGCCTTCCACTTGTGCATTGTACATTTCAATATTGCGGCTCCCTGTTTTGGCAAACAAATTATAACGTCGCTCCATCTCGGCCACGACTTTTTTCAATGCAACAGAAGCCCTTCTCGGGTCAGTAACAACTGGAGCCAACAAATGCGGAATTCCGTTGTACACATTCAGTTCCACCATTTTCGGGTCAACCATCATCAGCTTAACTTCTTCTGGTTTGGCCTTGAACAAAATACTCATGATCAATCCATTAATGCATACTGATTTACCGCTTCCCGTCGCACCCGCTACGAGCAAATGGGGCATCTTGGTCAAATCTGCTACGATCGGCTCTCCGGAAATATCTCGGCCAAGAGCGACGGTAAGCTTCCCTGGTGCATCTTGATACTCGGGTGCTTCCAACACTTCTCGTAGTGATACGACCGCTACCTCCGAGTTCGGAACCTCGATACCGATGGCTGATTTTCCTGGGATCGGTGCCTCAATGCGGATATCTTTTGCTGCCAAGGCCAGCGCAAGGTCATCCGTCAAGCTGACAATCCTGCTTACTTTTACCCCTGTAGCAGGCTGAACTTCGTACCGTGTAACAGCCGGTCCTCGATGTACTTCGGAAACAGTTGCATTGACGCCAAAGCTCTTTAGTGTCTGCACTAATTTTGCCGCATTTGAAGTATGATCGACGTCTTTACCTGTTGAACTCGCTTTGGGCCTTGCAAGCATTTGCAAATTCGGCAGCTCATACGGTATGGTGTTCTGTTCTTCTCCGGTATCGATTGTACCGAAGATTTCTCCTTCTCCTTCGAGCGCAAACGTAATTTCCTGATTCGTTTTCGGTTGTGCAGCTCTCGCTTGATGACCAGGACCAATCGGTTCCTCATCTTCTTCCAATGCAATGCGATCCGTAAAATCACGAATTAACGGGGCGTTCAGTTGCTGGGCTTCCTCCTCTTGACGAGCAGGCTGTGGATGAGATTTTTGCTCTTTCAACGCCGTAACAGCAATCGCCTCGTTCTCTGCCTCCGATTGCTTTGGCTTACGAGCCTCTTCGGCTTCCTTTGCTTCTTTCTTTCGCTTCTCGCTCTCTTCCTGCAAAAGCTGTACAGAGTCCTTCACTGTATTCTTCGCCTTTCCGTAAAACAAAGCGAGCTTGTCCTTGGCAAACATCAGAATGTTTACATAGGAAAGATTGAACAGAAACATCAGTCCCACGAGGAAAAGGAAAACAATCACGAGTCCGGTACCAATGGTTCCAACAAGACCATTTGTCACCGCAAAAAACAGGGCACCAATCATTCCCCCGCCTACCCCAGTGGTGGACACTTTCTGACCATGATCGAGCCAAATTCTGTCCCATGTAACCTTAATAATGCTTTGCTCTGCAAATTTTCCATCTGCGGTAATTTGTTTGTACAAAATCATGTGATCCCAGGTCAAAATCGCCACACCAATAAGCGCTATCCCTAAGACGCGGTAAGAAAGCTTCGGTGATTTTCTTGTAAACATCATATGTATGGCCATACCGATTAGCAGAACAGGAATGATGAAATCCCATGAGCCCGCAATAAACCGAAATAGAAATGCCAATACATTTTTGCCCAGCCATCCACTCTCCAATAGCCCGATCAAGGACAGCACGATGATGAGAAGTCCCAGCAGTTCTATTTTGACAACTGAGGCCAATGCCGCTTGTGAACGCTCTTTTTTTCTCCTACTCAATGGCACGCCTCCTCCTCGTCATTATACTCGTTATGTACCGAACGTAGAGCGACCGCATTTTGGCGGAAAGTTTCCATGCGCTCCGGAATTTATTTTATAAATTCCTATTCGTTAAAAAAGGCAGCCGTCGCGTGTTCGGCTGCTGTTCGTACATCACTAGTATAACACAGGAAATTCATAGAAATACAGGACTTCTTAGGCGAGCCATTCAGGTTGAAACTGAATTTTTTGTCCGGGCGCGTACTGCTCCTTCAGGTAATCTTGTGGATCTGGACTAATCAGCCTAACGATTTTTCCTTCAAACGGTCCGGTTTGCTCAATGAGCATCGTGGCATGACCCACCGCTATCTCTTTCAGCTCTTGTTTCTCGACTTGCTCCATGTTCTCAAAAACCGTTTCCATCGGAATGATGGAGTATAAGATCATTGGAGTACACTCTCCTCGCCTTTTTGCGCTTTGATCAGTTCGTTCAGTTTTTTCAGCGCGCTACCAAGACCACCGACTTCATCAATTAATCCATATTTCACCGCATCCACGCCAATCACATTGGTTCCTATGTCTCGTGTCAATTCACCAGTTCGGGTCATAAGCTCACGGAACTTTTCTTCTGAAACTTTGGAGTGACGGGAAATAAAGCTAACTACCCGATCCTGCATTTTGTCCAAGTACTCAAACGTTTGGGGCACACCAATCACAAGACCCGTCAAACGGATCGGGTGAATCGTCATCGTGGCTGTTTCTGCAATAAACGAGTACGAACCGGCTACAGCAATTGGCACACCGATACTATGACCACCGCCGAGTACGAGTGTGACTACCGGTTTGGACAAGGATGAAACCATTTCCGCAATTGCCAAGCCCGCTTCCACGTCCCCACCAACCGTATTCAAAATAACGAGTACGCCCTCTATTTTACTGTTTTGTTCTGCTGCAACCAATTGAGGGATGAGGTGCTCGTATTTCGTCGTCTTATTTTGTGGGGGCAACTGAATATGCCCTTCTACTTGTCCGATGATGGTCATACAATAAATATTGCTTTCGAGCTGTGGGACGTTTGTCTGGCCCAGTTGCGTAATGGAATCCAGCAGTTTTTTCTTCGGATCTTCCTGTGCAGGTGCTTCCGATGGCTGCTCCTGATCATCAGTTGGTGATTGTGGCTGGGATTCCTTACTAGTTACCGCTGTGTTCCCAAACGGCGGCCTATTTAAAAAATCGCTAAATTGTTGATTCGACATGGATGATCCTCCCTCACTTTCCTCTGTAGTATGGATAAGCGGAAGAAAAATCATGCGCCCCCAAAGGCAAAAAGAGCCAGAAACCCTTTTCCCAAAGGATTTCCAGCTCTTTATCGTGATCCTACACTTCCATGATAATCGGCAAGATCATCGGACGTCTGCGCGTTTGCTCGTACAGATAACGACCTAATGAATCTTTTACGTTATTTTTCAGTGAAGACCATTCATTCACATTTTCTTCCATGCATTTGACAAGTGTTTGGGTCACTATGCGATTTGCCTCATCCAGCAGCTCTTCGGATTCACGCACGTATACGAAACCGCGAGAAATGATGTCTGGACCTGACAAAATCGTGCCATTTTGTTTGCTGAGTGTAACGACAACTACCAGTATGCCATCTTGTGACAGTAATTTGCGATCTCTAAGTACGATGTTTCCAACATCACCAACACCCAAGCCGTCAATCAAAACGTTGCCAGCATGGACTTTTCCACCGTAACGGGCCTTGCCCCCTAAGAATTCAACTGTATCGCCGTTATCCAGCAAGAACGTGTTTTCTTCAGGAATGCCAACCTGTTCAGCGAGTAAGGCATGTGTTTTCAGCATGCGATATTCACCGTGAACGGGAATAAAGTACTTAGGCTTCATTAAGTTAAGCATCAGGCGCAATTCCTCTTGGCTACCATGACCGGAGACGTGGACGGTTCCGTTTGGTCCATGGCCACCATAAATGACATCTGCACCAATGCGCGATAACTGATCGATCGTGCGCGCCACATATTTTTCATTCCCTGGAATGGGAGTGGCTGCAATAATTACGGTATCCCCTGGAAGGATGTCAATTTTCCGATGGGCGGATCGGGCCATCCGAGTGAGCGCGGACATAGGCTCTCCTTGGCTTCCAGTTGATAAAATAACGACTTGTTCAGCATTCAGCTTGTTGATTTCATCGATCTCAACAATCAAGCCTTCAGGAACTAGTAAATATCCCAGGTCTCTGCTGATATTAATAACATTTTGCATGCTCCGGCCAACAACCGTCAATTTACGGTTGAACTGTGCTGCAGCGTCCACCACTTGTTGAATGCGGTGAACATTTGATGCAAACGTAGAAACAACAATACGTCCAGATGCTTTGCTGAACACATCCATGAGTGCTTTGCCTACAGAGCGTTCTGATCCGGTAAATCCAGGCCGTTCTGAATTCGTACTGTCAGAGAGCAAGCACAAAACGCCTCTGTCACCGATCATCGCCATTTTTGCCAGATCAGCTACCTGATTGTTAACAGGTGTTTGATCGAACTTGAAGTCTCCTGTATGAACGATGTAACCTTCTGGCGTATCCAGGCATACCCCTACACAATCCGGGATGCTGTGGTTTACGCGGAAAAAGGTCGCCTTCATCTTTCCGAGAACGACTTCCGAGTCGCTGTTGATCAATACGCGTTTTGTTTCGTTTAGGATGCCCGCTTCTTTTAACTTTGCATCAATTAAACCAAGGGTAAGTTTTGTCGCATAAACCGGGACTTTCAAATGCTTCAGCACGTAGCTGAGGCCGCCGATGTGGTCTTCGTGTCCATGCGTAATAATAATACCCCGAACCTTGTCGCGATGTTCCTCCAAGTAGGTGATATCCGGAATAACCATATCAATCCCCAGCATTTCCTCTTCTGGGAATTTCAATCCGGCATCAATCACTACGATGTCGTCACCGCTTTGTACCACGTACATATTCTTCCCAATTTCGCCGACTCCGCCCAGGGCGAAAACGAGAACAGAGTGATTCGACTTTGCCAAAACGTGTAACCTCCTATATTTAGTTGTCATGTCCACTCAAAAAAACCGCCCCAAATCACTTGTTCTTATTATACCCGAAGTGAAATCATGAACACAAGGAAAAAGAGCCATCCCCGGCTGGAATGGCTCTTGATCTTCTATGGAGTTACACAAGCAGAGAATGCACAAATGCTTTTTCTTGTTCGTTCAACTCGACTAAAGGCAGTCGAACGCCCCCTACTTGAACGCCGAGCTTTTCTAAAGCGACCTTGGTCGGACCAGGGCTCGGGTAGGCAAAGAGACCTTCAAAAATCGGCAATAGCTTTCGATGGAGTCTTGCTGCCTCGGCGTAATTACCTGCAAAATAAGCGTCCATCATGTCCGTCATAGGGCGGCCAACCACGTGACTCGCCACACTGACAATGCCCACTCCCCCGATAGACAGGATCGGCAAGGTTAAGCCATCATCACCACTGTACAACTCAAAGCCTTCCGGAGCATGTTCAATAATTTGCGCCATTTGCGACAAGTTGCCGGAGGCTTCCTTCACGCAAACGACATTTGGCAATTGAGCCAAACGCAGAGTTGTTTCCGCTGTCATATTGACAACAGTTCGTCCTGGCACATTGTACAGCATGATTGGTAGCTCGGTAGCATCAGCCAATGCCTTAAAGTGTGCGTAAAGCCCTTCTTGAGATGGCTTGCTGTAATAGGGTGCAACAAGCATTACAGCGTCTACGCCAATGGATTGTACTGCTTGAGTGAACTCTATACTAGAAGCTGTATCATTACTACCTGTTCCAGCAATGATGTGGGCTCTTCCTTTTGCGTAGGAAACCACATGACGGAACAGATCAAGCTTTTCGGTACGAGACAAAGTCGGAGATTCGCCAGTCGTTCCACTGACGACAATCCCCGTCGTACCATTTGCGATCAAATGATCAATCAAACGTTCTGTTTTATCGTAATCGATTTGAAGTTGATCATTAAAAGGCGTTACCATTGCGGTAAGCAGTCTACCAAAACGTGCCACTACCTTTCCAACTCCTCTTATCGTGATCAGTAGGTATTTAAGTCAGGATATACTCTTACTTATGTTGAACATGCAGGTTGAACTGCTGATGAAGTGCGCGAACCGCCTTCACCATATCCGTCTCATGCACGAGTACCCAAATGGTTGTATGAGAGTCTGCCGATTGAAGAATTTGAATGTCTTCTTGTGTAAGTGCCTCCACGATCCTCGCCATAACGCCGGGCACGCCCGTCATCCCTGCCCCAATCACGGACACTTTTGCGCAATGCGGCAAAAGCTGCGGCTCGTATCCCATTTCCGTTAACAGACGAGCAGCTTTTTCTCCCATTTCATCATGGACCGTGTAGGCAACACCCATTGGATTCACATTGATGAAATCTACACTGATGTTATAGGTTGCCATCGTTTTGAAGACTTGCAGCTGTGTATCGTAAGACCCTTCTTTGTTCGCGACCTTGATTTGAGTTATGTTCGGTACATGAGCAATTCCCATGACGACTCTGTCGTTTACAGTGTAGCCCATTTTCCCGATCTCCAGCATAGTCGTAACAAGTGTACCGGGGTCGTCCGAAAACGTAGAGCGAACACGAATCGGCACGTTTGCGTGCATCGCGATCTCCACCGCTCTAGGATGAATAACTTTTGCACCCAGATGAGCCATGTTGCAAATTTCCGTGTAAGTCACCATCCCGAGCCGCTGCGCTTCTTCAACGATACGTGGGTCCGCCGTCATGATGCCTTCCACGTCGGTGAAAATATCCACCGTTTCAGCCTTCAAGGCGACACCGAGAGCGGTTGCAGTCGTATCGCTTCCGCCCCGTCCCAGTGTCGTAATTTCCCACTCGGCTGTACGTCCCTGAAAACCTGGAACGATCACAACTTGACCTTCCTGCAAGTCCTGCAAAATGCGACCTGGATCGATCGACATGATTTGCGCATTCATAAAGTCGTCGCTCGTCACTATATTTGCCTGACCGCCTGTCAAAATCGTTGCTTTAATTCCCCGTGCATTCAGCATGCTGCACATGATTGTAGCAGAGATGATTTCTCCGGTATGCATCAGCATATCCATTTCTCTACTCGGCAATTGGTTCCCATTCGCACGAACCAACTGCAAAAGTGTATCGGTCGCATATGGATCACCCTTGCGCCCCATCGCCGATACGACAACGACGAGGGCATAGCCCTCATCAATTGCTTTTTCCATATGGTAGATTGCCCGCATCCGGCAATCCTCCGTCGTCAAGGAAGAACCACCGAACTTCTGGACGAGAATCTTCACTAACCTCTCCCCTATACTCTTGCTTTTATGATTTCTTCAGCGATTTGTACTGTATTCCATGCTGCACCCTTGAGAAGATTGTCAGAAACGATCCACATATGCAGTCCACGAGGATGATGGAGATCACAACGCACCCGGCCCACGAATACTTCCAGTTTGCCTGTTGCATCAGTAGCGAGTGGATACTGCTGTTCCTCCGGTGCATCTACTAACACGATTCCCGGAGCGTTTTTCAGCAGAGCCTTTACTTCTGCCAGATCGAAATCCTGTTTCAGCTCTACATATACCGACTCGCTATGACCGTAGACCACTGGAATACGTACGCAAGTAGCTGAAACAAGTACAGTGTCATCACCGAAGATTTTTTTGGTCTCATTAACCATTTTCATTTCTTCATAAGTAAAACCATTGTCCGTGAACACATCAATCTGCGGAATCGCGTTGTACGCAATCTGATGATGAACAGGCAATTTGCCTACGGGAAGTACGTTACACTGCGGATCTTTCCCATCCAAAATGTCTCGACTCTGGTCAAGCAATTCATCGATCGCAGATTGACCTGCACCAGATACTGCCTGGTAAGTAGAAACGATAATTCTGTCTATACCAAAACGATCATACAAGGGTTTTAGAGCGGCAACCATCTGAATCGTAGAGCAATTCGGATTCGCAATGATTCCATTATGAGCGAGCGCAGCATCCATGTTTACTTCTGGCACAACGAGAGGAACATCTGGGTCCATCCGGAATGCACTGGTATTGTCAATGACAACTGCACCATGACGCACTGCGTGATGAGCCAGTTCCTTACTGACCGATCCACCAGCACTAAACAGGGCAAAATCAACCCCTGCAAAACTGTCTGGAGTCGCCTCTTCCAGTACAATTTCTTGCCCCTTGAAGGTGACTGTTTTTCCTGCAGAACGTCCAGAAGCAAGCAGCTTAAGCTGTTTGATTGGGAAGTTGCGCTTTTCTAATAGTTGAATCATCTGCTGTCCGACTGCACCAGTCGCACCGACTACAGCAACATTGAAAGTCAGTTGGTTTGCCATCTCTTACTCTCCTCCTAATCGCGAAAAAGCAGGTTTATTGTTTTTTCTGTAGTCTTATTAGTAGTTAAATCTCTCGATGAGCAAGGGTTGCAATTGTCGACCTTCCAAAGCTGCTTCGCATGTTTCCAATAGGAGATCCATACGAGCTACAAGCGAATTCGGTTTTTTATCCGGGGCATCCTGCCCGAACGGCACGAAATACATATTTTTCGCAGCCAACAGCTTGGCAATATTGGCTGCATTTAATCCCAGACCATCATTGGTGGATATGGCAATCACAATAGGTCGCAAATTACGCATGGTCGCTTTAGCTGCCATCAGTACGGCACTATCCGTAATGGCGTTCGCCAGTCGACTCGTCGTACTGCCCGTGCAGGGCGCAATCAGCATGACATCCAACAACTTGGAAGGTCCCAACGGCTCAGCCTGAGGAATCGTCGAAATAAGTTCCTCGCCTGTTAGTTCCTTGATTTGTTGCTGCCAGCTTTGCGAAGTACCGAAGCGTGTATCCGTGGTCATAATCGTATTCGATACGATCGGAACCACCCGTGCTCCAGCATCCACAAATCGCTTAATTTGCGGCATGGTTTCCTCAAAGGTGCAATGCGATCCAGACAAACCAAATCCAATGGTCTTTCCCTGAAGCTTACTCATGTTGCATCCCCTCCTGGCGCTTTCCTTTGATCCGCAATCAGACGAGACAATGTTTGGGCCAAAATTTGTCCAGCGGTTTTAGGTGCAACGATTCCAGGCAATCCGGGAGCAAGAAGAGCTTTGATACCTCGTCTTTCAGCGTAACGAAAATCTGTTCCTCCTGGCTTGGAGGCAAGATCAAGAATAAACGCCGATTGAGGCATTTGAGCAATCACTTCTGCCGTGAGTAATAATTGCGGGATGGTATTAAAAATGAAATCTGCATTCGTAACCTGTTGCCTTACTTCGCTTATATGGAAGGGAGTCAATCCCATCTCATAAATGCGTGCCAAGTGTTCTTGACGTCTGGCCCCAACTCTTACGCGGGCCCCCAACGCATGCAATGCTCGAGCCATGGACAAACCTGTTCGGCCCAATCCCAAAACAATTGACTGTGATCCATGAATCGTAATATCCGTATGTTGAATCGCCATCATTAACGCTCCCTCTACAGTAGGGATAGAGTTATAGATAGCTACGTCATCACGATCCAAAAGCTCTACGAGAGGAAGCTGGGTGGAAGCCAACAGCTTTTTCAGATAAGGCTTTGCCATTCCCGTGTAAACCACGCAATGACTCGGCAGACTCGCCACATGTTCGTCTAGCAACTGCAGTTGTTTAGAGCAGAAAATACTTTCCACGTATCCTTGGTCATCGGTCCCTACGATGGGTAAGATGAGGGCGTCCACGTCTTTCAACACATCGCATGTTAATGGTTTCTTCGTTGCCCCTGTAAAATTACTTTCCAGGTTGTCGAAGCCAACTAACGTGACGCTAGCATCCAGTTGTATGCATCGCTTAATGACTTCCAACTGGCGAGCGTCTCCGCCGATGAAGGCAACATGTATGCCCGTTAGCATGCTGCGTTCCCCTTTCCACACATTTTACTGCATTAAATGATCGGAACGCAAAGGTTTTCCTTTTGGAAAAGTTGACGGAAATCCATGCGGTCTACCCCCATCCTATTCCGCTCCTGTTACTTCGGTGACAGTAGCGCCTACTTTTGAGAAGCTTGTGCCTCAGGCGCATTAAGCTGGATGATGACCATATCTGGCCCAATTTTTACGATGGAACTCCATGGGATGACGAGGTCCTCTCGCTTCTTGCCGAACCCAAAGAAACTACCTCCTGGCAGGATGATGGATTGAATCGCACCATTTTCGGGATGAATGACTAAATCGGAATCACTGATAACTCCCATTTTCTCGCCGTTGTCCAGTCCGATAATCTCCTTCCCACCCAACTCGCTTAAACGCATGGAGAAGCCCCCTTTGTCCTTTCATTTACTGTTGATATACGCAAAAAAATCCGGGCTATGCCGGATTTTTGTTTACAACAAAATATCGTTTTTCACGTTTTCAGGGAAGCCATCGAGAGGACTCACCATCGCCATAGACATCTTGGAACGGAACAGCTGCTGCGCCACAGCCAAAACAGATTCATGGGAAACACGGTCAATTTTGGCGATGATCTCATCTAGACTAAGGTGTCGGCCCAGCAAGAGTTCATTTTTGCCAAGTCGACTCATACGGCTATTCGTGCTTTCCAAACTGAGCATCAGGCTGCCTTTCAGTTGCTCTTTTCCCTTGTTTAGCTCTTTGTCCGTAATTCCATGATCAGCGACATCGCGCAGGACGCGCGAGACGATGTCAAATACCTGTCCTACTTGCTCGGGTGCCGTTCCTGTATACACGTGGAACGTACCCGCTTCTTTATAAGACGAATGATAGGAATAAACAGAGTATGCCAAGCCGCGTTCTTCTCGAATTTCTTGGAATAGACGCGAGCTCATGCTTCCACCCAGCACGTTGTTCAGCAAGATCAATGAGTATACTTCGGAATGTCCTACTTTAAACCCAGGTAAAGACAGGCACAAATGCGCTTGCTCTGTTGCCTTATTATGTGCGATCACATTTCCAGCAAAATCAGGAGTTGACAAGGTCGGTATACTGCCTGGACGTGAGAAAGTCTGAAAGCGCTTTTGAATATCTTCAATCAAACTGTCTTCAAAATTACCCGCGACCGTAATCACCGTATTCGTAGGCAGGTAATGCTGGTCAATATAACTAAGCAAATCGTCACGCTTCAAGCTGCGTAGGACATCTTCCGTACCCAAAATTGAATAGCCTAGCGGGTGTGTGCTGTACGAAGCGCGTGCAATCAAATCATGTACCAAATCATCTGGTGTGTCTTCATACATGCTAATCTCTTCAATGACGACGTTCTTTTCCTTTTCGAGCTCATCTGCATCAAATACCGAGTTGAAATACATATCGGAAAGAACATCGAGAGCGATTGGAGCATGTTGGTCGAGTACCCTTGCGTAATAGCAGGTATATTCCTTCGAAGTAAAGGCGTTCACGTTCCCGCCAATCTCATCAAAGGTTTCCGCAATTTCCTTAGCAGAACGAGTTTTCGTGCCTTTGAAAAACATATGTTCGAGAAAATGGGAAATCCCGTTGTTTTTCTCGTTTTCATATTTCGAACCAGTCCCTACCCAGATGCCTAAGGCAACGGAGCGAACGGACGGAATCCGTTCCGTCACGATTCGAAGACCGTTATCACACGTATGACGTTGTATCACGTAAATCCTCCTCGGTTGTTCATCTGTCTCTACCCGAAACCTCGGGGAATTTCTTGTAAACACGTCTAACTATAGCAAACTTCCTTTGTCTCCACAATAAATGAACATGTATTTACGGTGGCGGGAGTCTACGACTCGAGATAACCTCCGAGACAGTCGACGGCTGGAGCCCCTTCTTTTTGGCGATTGTCAGAAGTTGATCTAAACTGGCCTCGGAGGTAGAAGTAGGGTGCATGAGTACAAGGACTCCATTCTCCATTTTCCGGCTTATTTTATTGATCACATAAGCAGGGGAAGGTTTCTGCCAGTCTATCGTATCTGCCGTCCAGAGAATCGTCTTCATTTGATAAGAAGAATGCGCGATTTCTACAACACGTTGGTCAAAAGCACCAGATGGAGGTGCAAACAGGGAAGGCTTCACTTCCAGCGTTTTAAAAATAACATCTTGCGTACGACTTATCTCTTGATGAATCCGTTGAGTCCCTAGTGTGTTCATATCGGGATGAGAATACGCATGATTACCAATCTCATGACCACGTGCCATGATTTTTTTTGCTTCTTCTGGATAACGTTTTACCCATGATCCATCCAAAAAGAAGGTTGTTTTTACGTTGTGTTTATCGAGTGTATTGAGTATCGAATCGAGATACTCATTTCCCCAAGCCACGTTGATCATGAAAGAAATCGCTGGTTTGTTCGGATTTCCTCGATAGATAGGTTGTGCTCCCAATTGCTCAAGCGAAACCGCTGGAGGTACTTCCTTGTATACCAACAAATCTGGGCTGGACACTCCCGCAGCTAGCATTTTATTGAGCGATTCCTCTACATCGACTACGCGGCCATTATAGCCGGGAATCGCCTTCCACGTCTGATCGACGACGGCATCTATCGGCTGTTCCTCTCTGCCCTCTTTCCACTTTTCAATCTGCGCCCGTAAACGTGCTTTTTCATTTTCGTTTCGATCCCCATTCACTACTTGGACATTTTTGATCGTGCTAATATATTGATGAATAGGCTGAAAATTCAAGAGAACAATCAGCGCAGCTCCATATATAACGATGAACAAAAGTTTCCTGGTCCTATTCGTCATCAGGGCGTCGCCCTCCTCTATCGATCGTACGAGTCTCTCTTGTCCAATGTATGAGAGGAAGGAACGACTTAGACATACGAAACGAGAGCATCTGGCACATAAAAGAAAAAAGCTTCCGTACACGAATTTCTTCGAGTGACGAAGCCTTTTGTTTTTCTTTATTCTGCTTTTGTTGGTGTTTCAGCAGCTTGTGCCGAAGCAGCTTGCTCTTTCAAAACTGCTTTGCGAGAGAGATTCACACGACCTTGGTCGTCGATCTCGGTCACTTTCACTTCTACTTTATCACCAACTGCGACAACATCTTCTGTTTTGGCTACACGCTCTTCAGCCAGTTGAGAGATGTGGCACAAGCCCTCTTTACCTGCGAACAATTCAATGAACGCACCGTACTTCTCTACGCGTTTTACTGTTCCCAGGTACACCTGACCAACAGCTACCTCACGAACCAGATCTTCAATGATTTGTTTCGCGCGCAGATTCGCTTCGTGGTTGATGGATGCAATGAAGACACGTCCATCTTGTTCAATGTCGATTTTTACGCCGGTTTCTTCGATAATCTTATTGATGACACGACCTTGTGGACCGATTACATCGCGAATTTTCTCCGGATTAATCGTCATGGTCATGATTTTTGGTGCATAAGGAGACAGTTCTTTACGCGGTTCGGAAATCGTGCTCATCATATGGTTCAAGATGTGCAAACGACCTACACGCGCTTGCTCCAAGGCCAGCTCTAAAATCTCACGGTTGATACCGGAAATTTTGATGTCCATTTGGATAGCTGTTACACCAGCCTCTGTACCCGCTACCTTGAAATCCATGTCTCCCAAATGATCTTCCATACCTTGAATATCAGTCAGGATCGAGAAAGATTTCTCATCTTTGCTCATGATCAAGCCCATCGCAATACCTGCTACCGGTGCTTTGATCGGTACACCTGCATCCATCAAGGCAAGTACGCTTGCGCAAATCGACGCTTGCGATGTGGAACCGTTGGATTCAATTACTTCGGATACGAGACGAATCGTGTATGGGAACTCTACCTCAGATGGAATGATCGGCTCGATTGCACGCTCACCCAACGCACCATGTCCGATTTCACGACGCCCTGGAGGACGCAACGGACGTGCTTCACCCACGCTATACGGCGGGAAGTTGTAGTGGTGCATGAAACGCTTCGATTCTTCCAGACCGAGTCCATCGAGAATTTGAACATCTCCCAGCGCGCCCAATGTGCAAACGCTCAGCGCTTGCGTCTGACCGCGGGTAAACATAGCAGAGCCATGTGTACGGGAAAGAATGGTTGTCTCACTGGACAGCGGGCGGATTTCGTTCAGAGCGCGTCCATCAGGGCGAACTTTCTCATCCGTAATCAGACGGCGAACCTCATCCTTGACAATATTGCCAAGTACTTCGCTAATCATCTTTTCCTGCTCTGGATATGCTTCAGGGTCCTTGGCTGCAAAATGCTCTTTGGTTTCAGCCTTGATATCGTCAATAGCATCGTAGCGTGCTTGTTTTTCTTCGATGCGGACAGCTTCTTTCAGGCGAGCTTCCGCAAATTCACGCACAGCTTGATCGATTTCAGGATTAACCTCATGCAAGATAACTTCCATCTTTTGCTTGCCAATTTCGGACACGATCATGTTCTGGAATTCTACCAGTTGCTTAATAACGTCATGACCAGCCATAATCGCTTCGAGCATGACTGCTTCCGGTACTTGATTCGCAGCTGCTTCCACCATGTTAATCGCTTTGTGAGTACCTGCGACAGTCAGGTGAATATCGCTTTTCTCCGCTTGAGCTACCGTAGGGTTAATGACGAACTCCCCGTCAATTCGTCCTACGATCACTCCTGCAATCGGACCTTCAAAAGGAATTTCCGAAACGGAAAGCGCTGCGGAAGTACCGATCATCGCTGCGATTTCAGGCGAGCAGTCTTGATCCACAGACAGAACAGTATTTACGATTTGTACATCGTTACGGAATCCTTCTGCAAAAAGAGGGCGGACAGGGCGGTCAATCAAGCGGCTAGCCAAAATTGCCTTTTCACTTGGACGTCCTTCTCTTTTAATAAAGCCGCCAGGAATTTTCCCAACCGCGTAGAGACGCTCCTCATAGTTGACAGTCAATGGAAAGAAATCAAGTGGTTTTGGTTCCTTCGAGACTGTAACTGCGGACAGGATTGCTGTATCGCCGTAACGAACCAAGACCGAACCATGCGCCTGTTTAGCCATTTTGCCAAATTCCAGGGTCAGTTTTCGGCCTGCCAGTTCGAAGTCATATGTACGGTATTGTTGCTCCATGATGCTAGCAGTCCTCCTTCACAACAATGTGCGTTTCACACTTTGTTTTCTACCTATATGTATTATTTCCTGCCATGATAAAAATTAAATGGCTACCTTTGGCAGTCTTTCTAGATAATAAAAAAAGCTTCTTTTGAAGCTAATGAAAACTACTAGATCGTTCACAAGCCTTTTTACTCGTATCGGATGGGCTTAGCGCATTTCTACGCTAAACCCTCCTACACGATAGAAAAAGCGGGCAGAACCCGCTTTTTACAAGACGCTGATTAGCGGCGCAGACCCAGGCGGTCTACAACCGAACGATAGCGTTGAACATCCGCTTCACGCAGGTATGTCAACAGGTTACGACGTTGACCAACCATTTTCAAGAGACCACGACGGCTGTGGTGATCTTTCTTGTGCGTACGCAAGTGTCCGTTCAGATTGTTAATGTTTTCGGTCAAGATAGCGATTTGCACTTCCGGTGAACCGGTGTCGTTCTCATGAGTACGGAACTCTTGAATCAGTTGAGTTTTACGTTCTTGAGTCAATGCCATCATGACTCACCTCCTCATTTTTTATACCGTTCGCCGAGTCTGCCGTCGGTGAGAATCGGACAGCCAAGCTACGGTTATCTGTACAACGTTTTGAATTATAGCATACCATTTTGTGAAAAGCAAAGAGAATCCTTTACGAGATTCCCTCTGCGAATTTTTGCTTCGCCTTTTGTACATCTCGGCCAATTTGTGCGATGAGTGCATCGACTCCAGCGAATTTCTGTTCCTCCCGAATGTAGAACAAGAACTCTACTTCTACTTCTTTGTCATAGATTTCACCAGAGAACTCAAAAATGTGCACTTCTAGTGACTTTTCTTTTTTCTCCAGTTCAAATGTTGGCTTGATCCCAACGTTCATGACGCCATAGTAGCTTTGTTCATCCACGGTAAAGCGAACACCGTAGACCCCATTCTTTCCGATCAAGTACGGCTGATTCACTTGGACGTTCGCTGTAGGAAAGCCAATGGTTCGACCGCGTTTGTCGCCATGTACGACTGTCCCGCGCACTTTGTAGGAGCGGCCTAGCAAATGGCGAACCTGCTCGACATCCCCATGATGAAGATATTCACGAATGATTGTACTGCTCACTTTTTCACCCAAGCGATTAACCGGACCCACGATGTCCAGCCCATAGCGACCTTTGCTCATTTCTTGCAGGGTATGGGCAGTTCCCATCCCGCGATAACCAAAAGTGTAGTCGAAGCCAACGACAATATGGCGGCATTCCAATGGGAGAAGGCACTCTGCGATGAAATCTTCTGGATAAATAGCCGCAAAGCTAATATCGAACTTCATCACATAAGTGGTGTCTATGCCCATCTTTTCGAATTGCTCGAGCTTGTCTGCAAGTGGTGTCAAATAGCGGGTATAACCACTTTGCCCCAATACTTCTCGAGGATGCGGATCAAAGGTCACTACCGTACTTTGCCATCCGTTTGCTTTCGCCGTATCAATCGCCTTTTGGATTACACGGCGATGCCCAATATGTACACCATCAAAGTACCCCAGTGCAATCGCACAAGGATTCGCTTGCAGGTCAGACGGAAACGGGTATGTCAGGTAGATCGTTTTCACGGATTACACCTCGGCTGGAAAGACTTTTTCTGGTTTGGCGAAAAGTCCTTTGTCTCCACGGCATACGCGATGGATGCCAAGTAATTCTTCCCCCGCAAACAAGCAAATCAAACTTCCTTCCTCCGCAGTGACGCCCGGAAGCGCAGTCGCAAGTCCATTGCGTACTGCTTTGATCCGTTCTGGCTTGACCTGAAACGAAGGTAAGAACGAGATTGCCTGAGGGATGGAGACCAAGTGGTGGGAAATGTCTTCCCCGTTTGCTGCCTGTTCCTCAATTTGCTGGAGGGGGATTGCCTCTTGCTCCTGGAACGGGCCGCTTTTTATTCGCCGCAACAGCTTCATATGGGCAGGATAACCCAGAGCGCGTCCGAGGTCAACACATAAGGTGCGCATGTATGTGCCTTTGGAGCACGTGCACGTGAATGAAACATCGACAGTGTCCCCATCCACGCTGATCTTATGAAGTGTCAGCTCATACAACGTCACTTTCCGTGCCTGCCGCTCAATCACGGTGCCTTCACGAGCCAGGTCGTACAAACGCTTGCCGTTTACCTTTACCGCTGAGAACATCGGAGGTACCTGTTCCATTTCACCCAAAAAGGATTCGAACAGCGCTTGAATACGCTCCGTCGTTATCGATGCTGCATCTACGCTAGCTTGCTCCACCACTTCTCCGGAGGCATCTTCCGTCGTGGTTGTAGAGCCAAGGCGCATGACTACATCATAGCGCTTAGGCAGCTCTTGCAAATATTCAACTAGCCTGGTTGCGTGTCCCACACAAATGGGGAGTACACCCGTCACATCTGGATCCAGTGTACCCGTATGCCCCACTTTTTTCGTTCCATACAATCGACGAATACGTGCTACACAATCATGAGAGGTCATACCAGCTGGCTTGTCGATAACCAGCACGCCGTTCACGTTACTCATTGAATTTCACTCCTACTGCATCGTCCAGCACAGTCCATACTTTTTGCTGTACTTCTGAAAGTGGTCCTTTGATTGTGCATCCTGCTGCTTTTGCGTGCCCACCGCCACCGAGCTGCTTCGCAATAACAGCTACGTCAACCCGATCACGAGCGCGCATACTCACCTTGATCACTCCCGGTTCCGCTTCCACAAAAGAAACGCCGACCTCAACTCCCTCAATGTTGCGGCAGTAATTCACCAATCCACCAGCATCTTCTCGCTCGGCACCCACTTCGGCAAAATCTGCGGCTGAAACAGTAATGGAGGCAACCAAATTTTGATGGGACAGTTGCAAGGTTTGGAGAGCACGTCGCAATACTTTCACATGGGCAAAAGTGATTTCCTCCAGACACCGCTCTGCTACGTCTCCTGGCTTTACACCGTAACCGAGTAATCGAGCAGCGATTTCCATGACGCGCGGCGATGTGTTGGAATAGCGGAAACCACCTGTATCCGTCAGAAGGCCGGTGTAGATGCACAGCGCAAGCTCTTCATTGAAAGAAACCCCTGCTGCTTCTGCAACATCAAACAAAATCTCTGCTGTTGCGGCTGCATCTGGCCGAACCAGATTTACTGTTCCAAAATGATCGTTGGTCGGATGGTGATCGATATTCAGCAAAGCAGCGCCAGACGCAAATAAAGACCGTACATCGCCCATCCGCGACTCATCCGCGCAGTCTACAGCGATTACGGCCCCGAACGTCTCGTTCAGTGGTTGTTTGCGCTGGTTATAAAGACGGTCAAACCGCGGCAAGAAGTTAAACTTGCTCGGCGTTTCCCCTTCGTTTACAACCACATACTCTTTCCCCAATTGCTCGAGCATGAGAACGACTCCCAAAGCAGATCCTGTAGC
Organism: Brevibacillus antibioticus; assembly: GCF_005217615.1. Classification (NCBI taxonomy): domain Bacteria; kingdom Bacillati; phylum Bacillota; class Bacilli; order Caryophanales; family Paenibacillaceae; genus Brevibacillus; species Brevibacillus antibioticus. The sequence continues at coordinate 1,160,437 of NZ_SZNK01000001.1, read as the reverse complement.
ATCTCCGTCAGGACTTACATGAGAAAGAACCAGGAAGCGGTCGTGCTCCTGCATAAAGCGCGCCGCTTCCTGTACTGCCATTTGATTAGGATTCATCCTGTTTCTCTCCCTCTGTGGAGATTTCTCGCAGGATTGATTCAATTTTGCTGCCGTAGTCAATGGACTCGTCCAGCTTGAATACAAAATCAGGAATGTGACGCAGCTTTACGCGTTTCCCGATCTCCGTACGCAAATAACCTTTTGCTTTTGTCAAACCTGCAAGAGAAGCTTTACGCTCTTCCTCACTGCCAAAAATGCTGACAAAAACCTTTGCCAATTGCAGGTCACTACTTACCTCAACATCTGTTACCGTTACGAAACCGACACGAGGATCTTTGAGTCCACGCTGCAATACGAGGCTCAATTCTTTTTTGATTTCTTCGCCTACGCGGCTGATTCGTGTTTTATTCATCGATTTTCACCTCCGCTGGCTGCTCTTTACTCGTAGTATTCCGTATCCACTCGAATCAACTCTGCCTCTGGATGGTTTTCCACGAATCGTATGACAGCCTGCATTTCTTGTTGTAAAAAAGAGATCTCATTAGCAACGGCAGCGATACCCAACACGGTACGCTGCCATTGCTCGAGATAAGCCACCTCTGCCGCGGAGACGTTAAATCGGCTCCGCAGCTTGCCGATCAGACTTTTGACGATGGCCCGTTTTTCTTTCAGGTTTTGGCTAGCGGGCAGAAACAGTTCAATCTGCACACCTGCTATCATTATTGTTTCACTTCAACCATGACGAATGCTTCGATGACATCGCCGATTTTGAGGTCATTGAAGCGTTCCAAAGTCAGACCGCACTCATAGCCAGCTGCAACGTCTTTCGCATCATCTTTGAAGCGCTTGAGGGTATCAAGTTTGCCTTCATAAATCACAATGCCTTCACGGATCAAACGCGCACCAGCATCGCGGCTCAATTTACCTTCAGTCACATAGCAACCAGCGATGTTTCCGACTTTGGATACTTTGAACACTTCACGAATCTCGGCTTGACCGATAATATTTTCTTTGAAGACTGGATCAAGCATACCTTTGAGAGCAGACTCGATCTCTTCGATTACAGTGTAGATGACACGGTGCAGGCGAATGTCGATCTTCTCTTGTTCAGCCATGCTGCGTGCATTTGGTTCAGGACGCACGTTGAAGCCAATGATGATCGCATTCGATGCATTTGCCAACGTAACATCAGATTCCGTAATCGCCCCAGCACCTGTATGAATGATTTTCACACGTGTACCGTTGACATCGATTTTTTCCAAAGAACCGCGCAGAGCTTCTACAGAACCTTGTACGTCACCTTTAACAATCAGGTTCAGCTCTTTGATATCGCCCTCTTGGATGTGTTGGAACAAGTCATCCAAAGATACACGGGAGCTCTCGCGACGTTCGGATTCACGCTGTTTGGAAGCACGTGCTTCCCCGATCGCGCGGGCTTTTTTCTCGTCTTCAAAAACACGGAACTGGTCGCCTGCTTGTGGAACATCATTCAGACCCGTGATTTCAACTGGCGTAGATGGGCCAGCTTCTTTCAGACGGCGTCCTTTGTCGTTAACCATCGCACGTACACGTCCGAAAGCAGAGCCTACTACGATAGGGTCACCAACGCGCAGTGTACCTTGTTGAACCAGGATGGTTGCAACTGGACCGCGTCCCTTGTCAAGCTCAGCTTCAACAACGGTACCACGAGCACGCTTATCTGGGTTGGCTTTCAGTTCTTGTACTTCGGATACGAGCAAGATGTACTCAAGCAGTTCTTCAATACCTGTACGTTGCTTTGCAGACAATGGGGAGAAAATCGTCTCGCCGCCCCACTCTTCGGCAACCAGTTCATACTCGGTCAATTCTTGCTTGATACGGTCCATATTTGCTTCTGGTTTGTCAATCTTGTTGACTGCAACGATGATTGGTACGTTAGCCGCTTTCGCATGGCTGATCGCCTCAATCGTTTGCGGCATAACGCCGTCATCCGCTGCAACAACCAGAATGGTGATATCTGTAATTTGCGCACCGCGTGCACGCATCGTTGTGAACGCCGCGTGACCAGGTGTATCGAGGAAAGTAATTTTCTTTCCTTTGATTTCTACTTGGTACGCACCGATGTGCTGTGTAATTCCGCCTGCTTCTCCCGCTACTACGTTTGTAGAGCGAATCGCGTCCAGCAAAGTTGTTTTTCCGTGGTCAACGTGACCCATGATGGTAACAACCGCCGGGCGCTCCAAGAGGCTTTCTGGTGCATCTACTTCTTCCAGTGTTTCGAAGTTGGTTTCATCGATGATGATTTTCTCTTCGACTTCAATGCCATAATCTGCGCAAATAAGTTCGATGGCTTCACGATCGAGGTACTGGTTAATCGTTGCCATGATCCCCAAATTAAACAGCTTTTTGATGACTTCTGCTGGTTCTTTGCGTAGTTTTACAGCCAATTCGTTAACGGTCAAAGACTCGGTAAAGGTAATTTTTGTTGGTGGGTCAAATACTGGACGTGGAGCCTTTTGGCCACCACGATTGTTATTGCCACGACGATTATTTTGGTTATAGCGGTTATTACCACCGCCACGGAAAGGCTGACTCTTCTTGTTATCTTCAAAAGTCTTTTGAGTCTGTGGACCCTTTTTGATTTTCTCACGTTTTTCTGTACCCACATTGGATGGGAGATTTACTTTATCTTCAAATTCTTCCCCTGTACGTCCCTCTGTTTGATTTGCAACAGGTTGTTGTGCAGGACGCTGTTGGTTTTGTGGTCGTTGCTGATTGTTCTGTGGTCTTTGTTGGCCTTGGCCTTGTGGTCGTTGCTGATTACCTTGTGGCTTGCGGTCATTCGGCTTTGCGGGTTGACTTCTCATATTGTTTGGTTTTCTCTCCTGATTCTTCCCCTGATTTTTTCCATGCTGAGGACTTTGCTGATCGGAATTGGCACTCGCACTGTTGTTAGCTGGACGATTGATGTTTGATGTACTTCCTCCACGATCGCTGTTTGGCCTGTCATTTCTAACCATTTGAGCTTGCCCCGCTTGTTGCTGGGGTTTGTTCTGTTGTCCTCTGGAGTCGTTGGGGCGTCGTTGATCTTCCGTTTGTTTGGGTCTTACATCACTTGGCGTATTACGCTGCTCCGGTTTGGCACCAGAACGCAATTTGGCCATGTGATCCTCGATCCTTTTGATCGTCCCTTCTTCCATGATACTCATATGATTTGCTACTTCTATATTCAATCGTTTTAGCAAATTTAGGATTTCCTTACTGCTCATGTTGTGCTGTTTGGCATACTCATACACACGTGTCTTCAAATATACTTCACCCTTTCTAAGTTAGGTGAGCAGACGCTGAATGCTTTCGGCCAATTTCCCATCGGTTACCGCCACGGTAACGCGCCCATCTTTTCCGATTGCGTGTCCCAATGAATGTCGGTCGCCAGTGGTTACACATGAGACACCGTAATAGGAACATTTATCCTTTACTTTCTTGGCGGTATTGTCTGATGCATCTGATGCGAGCAATACCAGGCGGGCCTGCCCATTACGAACAGCAGTAATGACCAGTTCTTCTCCGGTAACGATCTTTCTCGCACGCATCGCCAATCCGAGTAGTTGTGCTGCTTTTGGGATCATTTTCCCATCATCTCCAACCATTTCTCACGGAAAGCATCATACTTTTCTTGGGAGATGGACATATTGAGGGCACGTTCCAGCACTTTTTTCCATTTTCCCGATGCGAACGCATCCGGCTTCAGACAGCTTTCCTGCCGACACACATAGGTACCGCGTCCCGCCGCCCTTCCAGTAAGATCAATGACGATCTCTTCTTCTGGCGTCCGGACCACGCGGATTAATTCCTTTTTCGGAAACATTCCTTGGCAAACAATGCACTTACGCAACGGGATCTTTTTTTGCTTCATGATTATTCGTTGTCCGTCCCTTCATCGCTCTCTACTTCTTTTGGATAAGCGATGCCTTCTTGGTCGGCTTGGGACTCGCTCTTGATATCGATCTTCCAGCCAGTCAGCTTGGCTGCCAGGCGCGCGTTTTGACCGCGCTTACCAATCGCCAGAGACAATTGATAATCAGGAACGATCACACGTGTAACCTTCTCCGCTACGTTAACCTCAACATGCAACACCTTTGCAGGGCTGAGTGCATTGGCTACATACTCGGCAGGATCTTCAGACCAACGAACAATGTCGATCTTTTCGCCTTTCAGCTCCGTAACGATCGTTTGGACGCGCATGCCCTTTGGACCAACACATGCTCCAACTGGATCTACATCTCCGTTGATGGAATGCACAGCGATCTTCGAGCGATCACCCGCTTCACGGGCAACAGACTTGATTTCAACCACGCCGTCATATATTTCTGGCACTTCTAATTCAAAGAGGCGCTTCAAGAGCCCCGGGTGAGTACGGGAAACGACGATTTGCGGTCCTTTAGTGGTTTTCTCTACTTTGATGATGTATGCCTTCACGCGATCTTGTGATTTAAAATCTTCGGATGGCATTTTTTCTGTGATCGGCATAACAGCTTCAGCCTTACCCAGATCAATGTAATAATTGCGAGCGTCCATACGTTGAACGACGCCTGTTACGATATCGTCTTCACGCTCAATAAACTCGCTGTAGATCAAACCGCGCTCCGCTTCACGAATGCGCTGTGTAACCACTTGCTTCGCTGTCTGAGCGGCAATACGACCGAAATCACGAGGCGTTACCTCGATTTCTACGATATCCTCCAGACGGAAGTTAGGATCGATTTCTTGTGCTGCTTCTTGAGAGATCTCCAGGCGCGGATCCAAAACCTCTTCGACTACGCTCTTCCGCGCAAACACACGCACCATACCTGAATGACGATTTACATCCACCCGTACATTTTGGGCCGAGTTGAAGTTACGTTTGTATCCAGAGATAAGAGCCGCTTCGATGGCCTCGATCAGTACGTCTTTGGTGATGCCTTTCTCTCTCTCAATGGCTTCTAAAGCCTCGATAAAATCGCCGTTCATGACTTTCGTTGCCTCCTCCTTTACTAACCACGGGCAAACACAGACCGAGACAACTAAAAAATAATTGCCATTCTAGCTGTGTCAATTTGCTCTTGGGAAATTACATACGTTTTCTTTGCTTCTTTTACTGTCAGCTTGCCATCCTCATAGGATACCAGTTCGCCTTCGAACGTGGTTGCACCTTCTATTGGCTCTTTTGTTGTGATATGCACATTTCTGCCGACAGCTTTCGTGAAATCCTTATCCTTGCGCAATGGGCGCTCAGCACCCGGCGAAGATACTTCTAAAAAGTATGCCGTAGGGATGGGATCTACTTCGTCTAGTTTTTCGCTCAGCTTCTCGCTGACAAGGCGGCAGTCATCGATGTCGATGTTGCCAGTTTCATTGTCGATAAACACGCGCAGAAACCAGTTGCTGCCTTCCTTTTTGTACTCGATGTCAACCAGCTCCAGGCCCACTTCTTCAACAATGGGCGCGACGAGTTCAGTGACGATGCCTGTTACCTTGCTCAAGCAAGTACCTCCTTCTCGTTTGAACCATGAGGTGTAGCCAGAAAGAAAGAGTGGGTTTCCCCACTCTCGTTCTGCCATGCGTATAAAACCAGTATTTCCAAAAAAATTATAGCATAACAGCCCTCTGCTGACAACCTTTGGATGACTGTGAGCCTTGACTGCACGCCTTAGAACAAGGATAGCTGGTTGGATTCTGGCAATCCTTGCAAAGCACCTTGCTCGTCCAAGAACTCCAAAATGGTCTTGGAGATCCGTGATCGGGATAGGAGGTCCTCCTTGGACAAAAACTCTCCTTGCTCTCTCGCTTGCACGATACTGATTGCTGCGTTCGTCCCTAAACCAGGCAGGGCGTTGAATGGAGCGATGAGAGTATCACCTTCGATCAAGAAACGCGTAGCGTCCGATTTGTACAAATCAACGTTGACAAAACGGAAGCCGCGTTCTATCATCTCCAACGCCATCTCCAAGACCGTCAGCAATGCCTTTTCTTTAGGCTGTGCATCGTGTCCCTTGCCCTCAATCTCCTCAATCTTTTGCTTGATCGCCGCTGAGCCTTTGACCATCAGCGGAATATCGAAGTCATCTGCGCGAACAGTGAAATACGTCGCGTAAAACTCTAATGGGCGATGAACCTTGAAATAGGCGATCCGTACAGCCATCATGACGTAGGCAGTCGCATGCGCCTTCGGGAACATGTACTTGATCCGCTGGCACGACTGAATATACCATTCTGGCACATTGTTATTGCGCATTTCTTCTTGATCGTCCTCAGGAACCCCTTTACCCTTACGAACGGACTCCATGATCTTAAAAGCACGGGATGGCTCTAGCCCTTTATAGATCAAATACACCATGATATCGTCACGACAACCAATTACATCTGGTAGCTTGCAAGTACCGTTGCGGATCAAGTCCTGCGCGTTGTTCAGCCAAACGTCCGTACCGTGAGAGAGTCCAGAAATCTGAACAAGCTCGGCAAACGTAGTCGGTTTGGTGTCTTCTAGCATCTGACGTACGAATTTAGTCCCAAACTCAGGTATGCCCAATGTCCCCATGTTCGTACCTATTTGCTCAGGTGTAACCCCCAACGCTTCGGTCGTACTGAAGATGGACATCGTCTTTTTATCATCCAGTGGAATCGTCTTCGGGTCCATTCCCGTCAAGTCTTGCAGCATACGAATGACGGTCGGATCGTCGTGTCCCAGAATATCGAGTTTTAGCAAGTTGTCATGAATCGAGTGGAAGTCGAAATGGGTTGTGCGCCATTCTGACTCATTATCATCAGCCGGGAACTGAATCGGACAAAAGTCTTCAATTTCCATGTAGTCTGGAACTACGATAATACCACCCGGATGCTGTCCTGTCGTCCTTTTTACACCCGTACAGCCGTTGACAATCCGGGATATCTCCGCATTACGCAACGTCATTCCACGCTCATCCGCATACTTGCGCACGTAGCCATACGCTGTTTTTTCCGCAACTGTACCAATCGTTCCTGCACGATATACGAAATCCGCTCCGAACAGCTCTTGTGTGTACTTGTGTGCACGCGGCTGATAATCACCAGAGAAGTTCAAGTCAATATCCGGTACCTTGTCTCCTTTAAAACCGAGGAACGTCTCGAACGGGATGTCCTGGCCGTCCTTGGCATACATAGTTCCACATTGTGTACATGCTTTATCCTCCAAGTCAAACCCAGAGGCGATTGAACCATCTGTAATAAACTCGCTGTGCTTGCAATTTGGGCAGCGATAGTGAGGAGGCAATGGATTTACCTCTGTAATCTCAGACATCGTCGCAACAAAAGACGAGCCTACAGATCCACGTGAACCTACCAGGTAACCATCATTCAACGATTTCGTTACCAAGCGCTGCGAAATCAAATAAATCACACCGAAGCCGTGCTTGATGATACTGTTCAATTCTTTTTCCAAGCGATGCTCGACCAGTTCGGGCAATGGCTCGCCATACAACAACTTTGCTTTGTCATAACACATTTGACGCAGCTCATCGTCCGCCCCTTCAATGATCGGCGTGTACAGCTTGTCTGGAATCGGACTAATATCCTCAATCATATCCGCGATGGCATTTGTGTTCGTCACGACAATTTCTTTTGCGGTCTCTTCTCCCAAAAAGGAGAACGCCTCCAGCATCTCATCCGTTGTATGAAAGTAAAGCGGCGGCTGATTGCCTGCGGTTGGATCACCTTTTGACAGTAAGAATACATCGCGGAAGATCTCATCCTGAGGATTCAGAAAGTGCACATCCCCTGTAGCAACGACCAGCTTGCCGAGCTCTTTTCCCATGTCGACGATCTTTTCATGGTAGCCTTTCATCGTTTCCAGCGAAGGAATTTCTTCATTACGTAACAGCGGCGAGTAATGAGCGACCGGCTGTAATTCCAAAAAGTCGTAAAAAGCAGCAACTTCCTTCAACTCTTCAGGTGACTTACCGCGGAGAATCGCTTGCATGAGTTCTCCGTCTTTGCATGCCGTACCAATTAGCAAGCCTTCGCGGTATTTGGTCAGCTGGCTTCGCTGAATTCGTGGCCAACGGAAGAATGTTTCCACATGGGAGCGACTTACGAGCTTGTACAGGTTTTTGAGACCTTCTTTATTTTGCACGAGAATCGTCGCATGGAATGGACGTCCACTCTTGTAATCCGCCTCTTCGTTGCTTTTTTCATTCAGTTCAGCGAGCGATTTGATTTCCGCTTCTTTTATGTCCTTCAACATTTGCTGGAACACGTGAGCCAAGGCCACCGTATCATCCAACGCACGGTGGGCATTAATGAGCTCGACGTTAAACTTTTTCGCTAATGATCCCAAACGATAATTGCGCATTCCCTTGTACATCAAGCGCGCTAGCGGCAGTGTATCTAAAAATGGATTGGTCCATGGCTCCATGCCAATCCGTTTGGCGCACGCGTTAATAAACGCTTTGTCAAACTCTGCATTATGTGCAACCAGGATGGCGTCACCAGAAAAATCCTTGAACTTGCGAAGTACCACATCCAGTGTCTCTTGCCCGCGGAGCATTTCGTTGGTAATACCCGTAATCTCCGTTGTCTTTGGCCCAATAACCAATTGCGGGTCAATCAGCTCCGTCCATTGGTCGACAATTTCCGAGCCTTTCATTTTAACAGCAGCGATCTCGATGATTGTATGCTCTGACGCGTTTAAACCCGTTGTCTCCGTATCAAACACAACGTATTCCGTATTTTCATCAATGGAAAGATTATTGTCCGCTTGCAGGTTGTAAACGATATCGATGCCATCCTCGACTACGTACGCTTCCATACCGAGAATGCATTTGATGTTGTTCTTTTTGGCGATGGAATACGCCTCTGGAAAAGCCTGCACGACACCATGGTCAGTAACAGCAATGGCTTTATGGCCCCACTTGGCTGCCGTCGAAACCAGTGATTTTACAGATGCAACAGCATCAAGCGCACTCATCGGCGTATGACAATGGAGCTCGACACGTTTTTCTTCCGCTTGATCTTTGCGAATGACTTGCTCAATCTGGTTCAAATCATTGGCATTCATAACGAGATCGCGTACAAATGTGTCATGCTGTACACTTCCCCGTACTTTCACCCACATGCCGTCTTTCAGCAATTCGAGCATTTTCACATCTTCTTTATCGCGAGAGAACATCTTCACCGTGAGAGAATCCGTATAATCTGAAACGTTGAACGTGAGCAAATGACGTCCACTACGAAGCTCTTTTACTTCAACGTTAAATACGGTTCCTTGGATGACGATACGGCGTTCCTCATCTTGAATCTCGCAAATCGGGATCGGCGCATCTTTGATTTCATACCCCATCATGAGCGTAGTGACAGCCTCAGCTTTATCAGACGATTTGCTCTCCTGTTGAACAGCCGTCATCACTACTTCGACGAGAGCACGTTCTTCTTCTTTACGTTGCTCCTCAAAGGCCTTGTACGCGTCATCGCTTTCTTCCCCATGGAAAGTAAAGCGCATCGAGGAATCGGTAGCTTTCTGGAAAGCAGCCAAAAGCTCATTATCCGCTCGTTTTCGCTTGGCAACCTCAACGGACATCTCTGTTGGCAAGTACACCTTGACTTCCTGTTGGTCGACTTGCTTACGCGCTTGACGCATCGTAACTGCCAAGGAGTTCAAAGTTGGCTCCAGCCCCGCCAGCAAAACATCCCAATACTCTTCGACTACGTGATCGAGAGACGGCTTTTGGTGATAGCGAAATCGGGTATCTACTTTGGCTAAATGTGAAAATGTATGCGTCAATCGCTTAGTAAAAGCTGAATAAACATCCGCAGGTATCATTCTCGGGAGGGCAAAGTGAAAAACCCATTCTTTGTTTTGCTTATACAGCTCTAACTTTTCAATTTGAGCATCAAGAAAAAATCGCTCCACCCATTCGTCAGGAACTTCCATTTGCTTGACCAATAGGGAGAAGCGATGTTTTTGCTCTTGTAAACGGTCCACGGTTTTCCCACCTTCCCTATAAGTGAGCGTTCAAACAAGAAAAAGAGGTACTCCCCGTTAATCTGGGGGAGTACCCCGTAGAAATTCGACAAAATCCTTCTTATTCCTGCATGCAACTAGTTACCGAACAACGCAGCTCCGGTTTGGTCAACACGAGATAGGAGACCTTTCACTTCATCGACCAATTGATCCAGCTTCACATCATGTGTTTCACCGTTTTTGCGGATACGCACTTCCACTGTTCCTTCTTGTGCCGCTTTATCGGAAACTGTAATACGCAGAGGCAATCCGATCAAATCGGCATCTTTAAACTTCACACCAGCACGCTCAGGACGATCGTCAAACAAAACCTCGACGCCAGCCTTGCGCAGTGCTTCTGTAATTTGTTCACTAACTTGACGTTGCTCTTCTACTTTAACATTTACCGGAATCACATGCACATGGAAAGGTGCAACAGATACTGGCCAAATGATACCATTTTCATCATTATTCTGCTCGATCACTGCCGCAATTGTACGAGATACTCCAATTCCGTAGCAGCCCATGATCATCGGTTGACTGCGACCGTTCTCATCCAAGTACGTAGCACCCATCGCAGTGGAGTATTTCGTACCCAGCTTGAATACGTGACCGACTTCTACACCACGGGCGAACTTGATAACACCACCTGTACGAGGGCACTCGTCGCCTTCGGTAATGTTTCGCAAGTCAGCGTACTGGGAAACCGTAAAGTCACGGCCAGCAGCTACGTGTGTCAGATGATAGTCTGTTTCATTGGCACCGACAACACCATCATACACATCTTGAACAAAATTGTCCGCGATGATTTCCACTTTTTCAGGATCAATGCCAACTGGGCCAACAAATCCTGCTGGCGCTCCTGTTACCGAAACGATATCCGCTTCAGAAGCCAATCCTACGATCGTCGCATCATACAAGTTCTTCAGCTTCACTTCGTTGATCTCATGATCACCGCGCACCAGCACCATAACCAGCTTGTCGTCTACGCGATAAATGAGACTCTTGATGATTTGCTTTGCTTCGATTTGCAGTGCTTGTACCAATTGGTCGATCGTTTTAGTGCCAGGCGTATGCAATTTTTCGCGAGCTGGCGCTTCTGTTGCTGGCTTCGCGGATGGCTTGTACACGACTTCTGCCTTTTCCAAGTTGGCCGCATAATCGCCTTCTTCCGAATAAGCAATCGTGTCTTCCCCTATGTCGCACAACGCCATGAATTCGTAAGTGCCTTTTCCGCCGATTGCACCTGCATCCGCTTCTACTGCACGGAAGTTCAAGCCTACTCGGGTAAAGATGTTCGTGTACGCATCGTACATCGCCTGGAAGTTGCGATCGAGACCTTCTTGTGACGTATCAAAAGAGTAAGCATCCTTCATAATAAACTCGCGGCAACGAATCAAACCGAAGCGTGGACGTACTTCATCACGGAACTTGGTTTGAATTTGATAAAGGTTGATCGGGAGTTTTTTGTAAGAGTTAATCTCATCACGCACGAGACTCGTAATGACTTCTTCGTGGGTTGGACCCAAGGCAAAAGGACGATCATGACGGTCACGCAGGCGAACGAGCTCGGGACCATATACATCCCAGCGACCCGTTTGATGCCACAGCTCAGCTGGTTGCATCGCTGGCATCAACAGCTCTTGTCCCCCAGCATTATTCATTTCTTCACGCACAATCGCTTGGATTTTGTGCAGGGAACGGAGCGCCAGGGGCAGGTACGTATAAATACCGGAAGCCAGTTGGCGGGCCATACCAGCGCGGAGCAGCAGCTTGTGGCTGGCAATCTCCGCGTCGGATGGCACTTCCCGCAGGGTAGGGATCAACATTTGACTTTGCTTCAACACGTGCGTGTCCTCCTTATGCCTTATCAGCAATCAACGTGCATTATCCTACAGTTGTAGGTTTTTGCTCGTTTACTATTTCGTTAATTTCTTTCATCAGTTCTTCAAACAACTCGGTTTCTTTTACTTTCCGAACAATTTCACCATTACGGAAAATCAAGCCCTCGCCATTTCCGCCGGCCACACCTACATCCGCTTCACGAGCTTCACCAGGGCCATTAACCGCGCAGCCCATTACCGCTACTTTTAACGGTACTTTCAGCGTGGAAACAGCATCCTCGACTTTGGTTGCCAAGCCGATCAGGTCAATTGCGCATCGACCGCAAGATGGGCATGCAATCACCACTGGATCGTTATTCACGATATCCAAGCTGCGAAGGATTTGTTTCGCTACTTTAATTTCTTCAACAGGATCAGCCGTCAGGGATACGCGAATCGTGTCACCAATGCCCATCGACAATACCGTTCCGATTCCAACCGAAGACTTAATGCTGCCGGAGAACTGAGTACCTGCTTCTGTTACACCGACGTGCAGCGGATAGTTGCGTTTCTGTGCCATCAACGAATAGGTTTGGATCATTGTTGGAACATCGGAAGACTTCAAGGAAATGACAATGTTGTCGTAATTCAAGTCTTCGAGAATTTGCACGTGGTCCATCGCACTTTCTACGATTGCTTCAGGAGAAGGGTAACCGTATTTATCCAAAAGTCTTTTCTCGACAGAACCGGAGTTGACCCCGATACGGATCGGAACATTGCGCTCACGGCACGCTTCCACTACGCGTTGCGTTTTTTCTTTCGACCCAATGTTTCCTGGGTTGATCCGAATTTTATCAATCCCGCTCTCCAGTGCAATCAATGCCAGCTTGTGGTCGAAATGAATGTCGGCAACAAGCGGCAACGGGGAGCGTTCTTTAATTTTTTTGATGGCACGGGCTGCATCTTCATTGATGACGGCCAAGCGAACAATTTGGCAACCGACATCGTGCAGTCTCTGAATCTCGGCCAGAGTTTTTTCTACATCACGTGTGTCTGCTGTCGTCATCGATTGGATGACGACGCTTTTTTGGCCCCCGATTTGCACTCCACCTACAAAAACCGGTTTCGTCTCCTCGCGCTTGAACATTTTGCACCATCCTTTTACGTATGTCTGTTTATCTTTCTATCGTGTTAGTACGTGATTAGGAGAACAATCGTTGCAGATCATTCCAAGTCACTACCAAAATCAGCAACATCAAAAAGGCAAAGCCCAAGAAATGAACCATTCCTTCTTTATGCGGGTCAACAGGTCGACCGCGCAGCGCCTCTACTCCCAAGAAGGCGAGACGACCGCCATCCAAGGCTGGCAGTGGCAACAGATTGAACAACCCAAGGTTAATGCTCAATACAGCAGCCCATTTCAACAGAATCGCCATACCTTGTTGCGCAACCTCTCCCGTCATCTTGAAAATACCGACTGGACCACTCAAGTCCTTCAGTCCGTATTCACCCGTCACGAGCATTCCCAAGCTTTTCAGGATCATCATTGTAAACTCGTACGTGGAGGTTGCACCGTATTTGAGAACTTCTCCTGGGGCAAACGTGGTTGCATTAGTTACCATGATTTTGCCCACGTTGTTCTCGTCTTTCCCTACTTTCACAGGCACAGTCATACGCTGGCCATTGCGCTCGTACTCAACTGTTAATTGTTGGTCCGGCGCTTTGCTAATCTTCTCTATAACGTCTTTCCACGAGGATACAGGCTGACCTTGAATCGCAATCACCTTATCACCTGGCAATAATCCAGCAGCAGCAGCAGGTCCTCCCGGGATCACATTCCCCAGAATGCTACTATTCGGTACGCCGTACAAGAAGCCGATCACGATAAACAAAACAAACGCCAGCAAAAAGTTGGCTGCAGGTCCTGCAAAAATCGCCCAAAAACGTTGTGAAACTGTCTTGCCTTTGAACTGTCTGTTCAGAGGGGCAATCTGTACTTCTTGTCCATCCTTGACCAGGTGAGCCTGTGGATGAACAGCAAACGTCTTCTGCTCTCCATCCAGTTCAAGCACGATATTTAAATTTTGCTCCAGATCAAATTGTACCACCGTACCAGTAATCGCACGAGCAGAACCAGAACTTGGCCCATCGAGCAAAATATGTGTGACCTTTCCTAACGCATCCCGCTCCACGCTTACCTCCATGTGCGGTTTTAACATATCCATCTCCGGGTCTTCTCCCGCCATGCGAACGAGACCGCCGATGGGTAACAGGCGTAAGGTGTATTCCGTTTCTCCCCGCTTCACGCGAAAAATTTTTGGCCCCATTCCCAGTGCAAATTCACGACATAAGATCCCTGCCTTCTTCGCCAGAAGGAAGTGTCCTAGTTCGTGCACAAAGACAAGTACCCCAAATACAACGACAATCGCGAGAATTGATTCAACGGAATCCAGGTTGGGCAAAGGCAAGTGAACAGCCACCTTTCTGTCAAGTATCTAACACTCATAATCCTTAGATGGAGACGAGCGCATAAGAGCGTGCCCACTCATCAGCTGCAAAAATATCTGCAAGCTCTGGACTCGCTACACCAGGGTGAGCTTCGCACGTTTTTCGGACGACCTTTTCGATGTCCAAAAAACGGATCGCTCCCTTCAAGAACCTATCAACTGCGACTTCATTGGCTGCATTCAGTACTGCGGTATGTGTACCTCCTGCCATGCCGCACTCATACGCTAATTTTAACAAAGGATAACGCTCATAATCCATGGCTGCAAAATGAAGCGTGGCAATCTTGACTAAATCAAGTGGTTCCGTAGGCAGTTCTTTTCTGATGGGATAGCTCATGGCGTACTGAATCGGAACCTTCATATCCGGCGTACCGAGTTGGGCCATGACCGCTCTGTCTTTGTATTCTACCATAGAGTGAATGATACTTTCATAATGCAATACGCATTCGATTTGCTCATAAGGTAAATCGAACAGCCAATGAGCCTCGATCACTTCAAAACCTTTGTTCATCATGGTAGCAGAATCGATGGTAATTTTTGCACCCATGCTCCAATTCGGATGAGCCAATGCCTGCTCTACTGTCACTTGCTGTAGATCCTCACGAGAGAGATGACGGAAGGAACCTCCTGAAGCGGTCAAAATGACCCGCGCCACATCTTCCTTACGCTCCCCTTGCAGACATTGGTAGACAGCTGAATGCTCGCTGTCTACTGGAATAATCGATACGCCTTTTTCTTTCGCTCGTTTCATGACGATAGGGCCAGCGCTCACCAGTGTCTCTTTGTTGGCCAGTCCAATTGTTTTTCCCGCCTCAATCGCAGCGAGTGTAGGTGCGACCCCTACACTGCCGACGACAGCGGTCATAACGAAATTGGCAGCTTCATGACGGGCAACCAGTTCCAATCCTTCCGCCCCGTAAACGATTTCTGGTTGAGACTTACCCGCCAATCTATCTCGCAGTTCAACGGCAGCCTTCTCATTTCCCACAGAAACGAGCTCGGGCTTGAATTTTTCCACCTGGCGTGTCAATAGATCGACGTTTGTTCCAGCTGCCATAGCCACCACCGAAAAATCCTCAGGATGCTGGTCTACGACATCAAGCGTGCTCGTTCCAACTGACCCCGTTGAACCTAAGAGCGCTATTTTTTTCACGGATTTCACCCTCTATATCTCTTTCTATATGCAAAAGGTTTTAGACAATACCTAATAGATGTAGAACCGGAAAGACGAGCAAAAAACTATCAAAGCGATCCAAAACGCCCCCGTGACCCGGAATGAGTTGTCCTGAATCTTTTACATGGAAATGTCTCTTGAAAGCCGACTCAACCAAATCCCCCAATTGCCCGACGATCCCCGCAACAAGTGCGATGGTCAAAGCCTGATCAATTGCAAAATGTCCAAAGCTTGCATTGATGGAAAGAACAATCAAGACAGAAGCGACGAGACCTCCTAAGGCCCCTTCCACCGTCTTGTTTGGACTTATTTCTGGCCACAGTTTACGCTTACCTATTGCTTTTCCGACAAAATAGGCGCCCGAATCAGTCGACCAGATTCCCATTATGACCATGACCGTCAGCATGAATCCTTCTGGTAGGTTTCGGGTAGCGGCCATATAAGTAAAACCATAGCCTATGTATAACGCCCCCACCACCGTAAGGGCGACGTGTTCAATGTGAAACTGATTTTTCCGTAAAACGGAGTAAATCAACAAGAGCAGGATGACGGGCAGCATCAGATCCGGCATGCTGATACTGAGCCAATCCGAAAATAATAGAGACGGCCACAAAATGCTTAACATCAATACATATCCGAGCAATCCTGCCAAATAAAATGACTGAATGCCAGCCATTCTCATAAATTCAAAATAGCCAATGACAGCCAGTAAAAACACTAATAGTGAGTACCAAACGCCACCAGCATACATCAATAATAGAAAAGCAGCCCCGCCAATCAGGCCTGTTATTATACGTTGCTTCAACTGATTCCACCTCTCGGTTATACCGCCCCGTAGCGACGAGCTCGGCCTTGGTATTCCACGATTGCTTGATAAAAATGTTCACGGGTAAAATCAGGCCATAGCACGTCCGTAAACCATAATTCTGTATACGCTAATTGCCACAGCATAAAATTACTCAAGCGAATCTCTCCACTTGTACGAATCAAGAGGTCTGGATCGGGAATTTCGCTTGTATACAGGTAGCTCGATATTAATTCCTCAGTCAATTGCTCTGGTTGAAGCTCACCTGCTTTTACTTGTGCTGCCATTACTGAAAATGCTTTCGCGAGTTCATCTCGCCCACCGTAATTCAGAGCAAAATTCAATTGAAGACCGCTATTGTTCTTCGTTTTCTCTTCGGCTTCCAGCAATGCTTTCAGCGTATGAGAAGGCAGCTCGTTTTTACTGCCCAGCATGCGTATGCGGACACCACGTTCTATTAATTCATCCAATTCTGTCGACAAAAATTCCTGCGGAAGTTTCATGAGAAAATCCACTTCATCACGTGGACGCTTCCAGTTTTCGGTAGAGAATGCGTACATCGTCATATAACGCACGCCGATCTCGTCTGCAGCCTTGACTACTTCCTTTACTGCTTTCATTCCTGCACGGTGCCCGGCAACCCGGGGTAAACTGCGCTTGTTGGCCCAACGACCGTTGCCATCCATAATAATCGCGACATGTTCCGGAATCTTACCGGAACGATCCAACTCGGCTGGCTCCGATTGCTTTTCTTTGCGACCCCATTTGCGCACCAGATGTTCTAACATAAAGTGTTCCCCCGTAATGAGAGATATAGACGTACATCCCCCTCAATCGAGGGGGATTACCATTACCTATACTTCCAAAATGTCTTTCTCTTTGTCCTTAACAACCTTGTCAACTTCGGCGATGAATTTATCCGTCGATTTTTGTATCGTTTCTTGATGACGACGGGAATCGTCCTCAGAAATGGTAGCAGCTTTTTCCAGCTTTTTGATTTCATCGTTTGCATCACGACGGATGTTACGAATGGCTACCTTTGCTTCTTCTCCACCTTTTCCTGCCAGCTTCACGAGCTCTTTACGACGCTCTTCTGTGAGTGGAGGAATCATCAGGCGGATAATCACGCCATCGTTGGATGGAGAAATTCCCAAATCTGATTGTTGCAGCGCACGGTCAATTTCTTTGAGCGCCGTTTTATCCCAAGGCTGGATTGTCAGCATACGAGGTTCTGGTACGCTGATGTTTGCCAATTGGCTAATCGGCGTAGGAGTGCCGTAATAGTCTACTGTAACACGCTCCAGCATCGCTGGGTTCGCGCGACCTGCACGCAGGCTGGACAGGTCTCTTTTCAAAGCATTGATCGCTTTATTCATGCGATCTTCCATGTCTTTTAGCACAGTTTGTGGCATAATTATTCCCCTTTCACTAGAGTGCCGATTTTGTCGCCCATTACTGCCCGACGAATATTGCCTTCTTCAGAAATGTTAAAGACGATCAACGGAATACTGTTATCCATGCACAGGCTGGACGCTGTTGAATCCATGACACCCAAACCTTTATTCAGCACTTCCAGGAATGTCAACTGGTCGTACTTCTTCGCATCTGGGTCAAGACTTGGGTCTGCAGTGTACACACCGTCAACCTTGTTTTTCGCCATCAGGATTACTTCCGCTTCAATCTCAGCTGCACGCAGAGCAGCAGTCGTATCCGTTGAAAAGTAAGGGTTACCAGTACCGGCAGCGAAGATGACCACGCGCATTTTTTCCAAATGACGAATGGCACGACGGCGTATGTATGGTTCTGCTACCTGCCTCATCTCAATCGAGGTTTGAACACGAGTCGGGACGTTCACTTTTTCTAACCCATCCTGCAAGGCGAGTGAGTTCATAATTGTGGCCAGCATCCCCATGTAATCGGCTGTTGCCCGATCCATTCCTTTAGAGCTACCGGAAAGTCCGCGCCAGATGTTACCTCCTCCGACGACTACTGCGACTTGTACACCCAATTCTACGATTTCCTTGATTTGGTTAGCGACGGAGAAAATTACCTTTGGGTCAATCCCATACCCTAAGTCCCCCGCCAAAGCTTCCCCACTCAACTTTAACACAACCCGTTTATAGGCAGGAAGTGGCATGTGAAACGGCCTCCATTCATGAATCATTCTCTGTGCCCAGTCTTCATTCCTTCTAATTGGGAACAGGTACACACTGCTATTTACATGCAGAGAGTTTCACACAAAGTGAAACTCTCGCTTTGAAAATAGGGAACACAAAGGTGTTCCCTATAATCTTTATTATTGCTTATTAACTTGAGCCATTACTTCAGCTGCGAAGTCTTCTTGTTTCTTCTCGATACCTTCGCCTACTTGGAAGCGAGCGAATCCTTTCAAGGTAGCGCCCGCTTCTTTCAACAGAACAGCTACTTTCTTGTCAGTATCTTTTACGAATGGTTGCTCAACCAGTACGTATTCTTCGAAGAATTTGGAGAGGCGGCCTTCTACCATTTTCTCAACGATGTTAGCAGGTTTGCCTTCAGCCAGTGCTTGGTTTTTCAGAACTTCACGCTCACGCTCGATCTCATCAGCGGAAACTTCTTCACGGTTAGCAAAACGTGGGTTAGACGCTGCTGCGTGCATGCCCAGGTCGCGAGCCATTGTTTCGTCTTGTGTACCTTCCAAAGTAACCAGAACGCCGATACGACCACCCATGTGCAGGTAAGCACCGAAAACGCCGTTGTCTGTTTTCTCGGAGAGTGCGAAACGACGGAAGGAGATGTTTTCTCCGATAGTCGCGATTTTCTCGTTGATTACATGAGCCAAAGTCTCACCAGCACCTTTGAAAGGTTGCTCCAGAGCTTCTTCAACAGATGCAGGGCGTTGGGATACAACGTGCTCAGCGATGTCTTTTACGAGTGCTTGGAACTCAGGGTTTTTACCAACGAAGTCAGTTTCGCAGTTTACTTCTACAACTGCTGCAACGTTTCCAGCTACCGCTGTCGCAGTCAAACCTTCAGCTGCAATACGACCGGATTTTTTCGCTGCTTTCGCTACGCCGCGCTCACGGAGCAAGTCAATTGCTTTTTCCATGTCGCCTGCTGTTTCTTCCAGCGCGCGTTTACAATCCATCATACCTGCGCCTGTACGTTCGCGCAGTTCTTTAACCGCTTGTGCACTAATTGCCATTGAGTGAAACCTCCTCGAAAAGTTACGATCTATTATAATCGAAAAGCAAGTCACCTGTTAACCTCGGCGACGCTATTCAGCAAAAAAGGATGGACGGGGGTTCTGACACCCTCAGTCCACCCTTTAACACACATGCTTACGCAGTTGTTGTTGCTTGTTGCTCTGTACCTTGGTTTCCTTCCAGGAGAGCGTCTGCCATTTTAGCAGTGAGCAATTTCACAGCGCGAATTGCGTCATCGTTACCTGGGATCACATAATCGATTTCATCTGGATCGCAGTTAGTATCTACGATCGCAACGATTGGGATACCCAATTTACGAGCTTCTGCTACAGCGATGCGCTCTTTACGAGGATCGATGACAAACAGAGCGTCAGGCAGTTTATCCATGTGAGCGATACCGCCCAAGAATTTTTCCAGACGATCCATTTCTTTGCGCAGAACGATAACTTCTTTCTTAGGCAATACTGCGAAAGTACCATCGTTTTCCATACGCTTCAGCTCAGCCAAGCGAGCTGTACGTTTTTTGATGGTTGTGAAGTTTGTCAGAGTACCACCCAACCAACGTTGGTTGATGAAGTAGTGACCTGTGCGTTCTGCTTCTTCTTTAACGGATTCTTGTGCTTGTTTCTTCGTACCAACGAAGAGAATTTTTCCGCCGTCTTGAGCGAGATCACGTACGAAGTTGTACGCTTCCTCTACTTTTTTAACGGTTTTTTGCAGGTCGATAATGTAGATTCCGTTACGTTCGGTGAAGATATAGCGAGCCATTTTCGGGTTCCAACGACGAGTTTGGTGACCGAAGTGTACACCAGCCTCGAGCAATTGTTTCATCGAAATTACTGCCATATTTCACACCTCCTTCAAAAATGGTTTTTGTGATGCCTACCTCCGTCACACCGCATGTTCCAAGCAATTCTGCCATTAGGCAGCACCGTTGCCGGAATTGGTGGACGTGCGATTTCAACACCGTAAATGAATATATCATATGGGAGTTTCAATTGCAACAAACGAATTCCATTTATTTCGTAAAAAAAGTTTTGACCCTTTGGCAGACGACAAACATACATTTTTCGTTACATTGAAAAAACCGCCTATTTTTTAGGCGGCGTTGTTATCAATTTGACGATGTCTGCTTCCTTAGACGCAGTCGACACTTCATAGGTACCGACTCGAATACGATTTAGCTTGTCGCTCGCACGTAGCTGGGCCACAAATTGATTCTCGGCAGGAAGGACTCCTTCCTTTACGAGAATCTGCGCTACATCCTCTGCAGTTGCTTTGTAAGGAACAGTGAAAGATACCTTCTTATCTACTACAGGTGCTTCCACTGTCGGAGCTTTAGGTGCCACCGTATTGGGTGACGTTGGTGTCTGCGTATTCGGTACGGTTGAAGTAGGCTGAACGTCCTTACTCCCTGGATTTGTTGGCGGTATCACCTTTTGTTCCGCTGAAGCTGCAGGTGTCGTAGGCTGTACAGTTGGCGTCTGCGGTTGCTTTGACACAGGCGCCACTGTTTGACCTACCTTTGGCGAAACTGGCGCCTTAGGCACGCTAGGAGCTGGCTGTACATTCACTTTTTTTTCTTCCTGCCACTGCTTGTATTCTTCTGCTGTAAGTACGACCATTTCCAGTTCTTGTGCAGCTACTTTCATTTGATCTACTGTCAAGGCTGGTGCTTGCGCAGTCTGCTTGGGCGCTAACAGTCCGATAATGGAGGTAGCCACAATCAGTCCTGCTCCAAATCCAAATAATAGCTCTTGTTTACGCATCGGCAAGACCTCGCTCATGCCTATCAGCCAAGGAAAAGATCAAATCGATTTCCCCTCTGCCGGCACCGAGTCGTTTTGCGATCTCATCCCGAGACAAACCTTCTTTACTCAGCTCAAAGGCACGGCGATACCGTTCTCGCAGTACGAGCATATCCGCCTCTTGGACTTTAGGCGCTGGTTCTATCCTATTCGTATCCTTTGGAGCTTCTTGCTTTTGACTTGCACTCTTTTCCCATTGTTCTTCCATATTGTCTAATCGCTTGCGCAAACTATCGATATCCTCGAGAAGGTCCGCTCTCATTTCTTGCCATTCAGCAGCAAGAAGATTGGTTTCTTGCTTGACCTGTTTCTGAAGACGCTGCACGCTCTTTTCGAGCTCGTCCTTGTCCGTCGTGCGTTGTGTCGGTAATGAGGAAAAGGAGTCAACAGGCTGCTTCTTTTTAATGATAAAAGCAAGAAGCATGCTGATCATTCCTGCTCCAATCAGGATGGGATACACTACGTCCATGTTGTCCACCTTTATTTCTGGCTTAACTTCGTTTATAAAGAAATATCTATAATACGTCCACGCAATGGATCTCTCATGAGATCAGCATTCGTAGATACACCTTCGCTCGATTCGGACAATTGGCTCCCAGTGGCTTCTTTTTTGTCCTGATGTTCTTGCTGTCCTTGTTTTTTTTCTCGTTCGCGTATTTGGTTCTTTTGTGATTGCTCAAGATCGTTCGGGCGCTGGCGCATATGTTCATCCAGGTCTCTTCGCTGATCAATCATTGATTGTTGTTCATGCATGGTTCGTTGTTGCTGATGCTCCTGAATTCGGCTGACTTCTAGCGTGCGTGGTATTGCCACCTGCAATTCAACCGCTTTCAAACTCATATGGCCCCAACTCCCTTTGTCACACTATGTATGTAAGCAGCCTAGATTAGATAAGAGTTGCTGTGCTAATTTCACCATCCAGCACAATAAATCGCGTTCTCGCATACTCGTGCTTGATAAAGTGCACCAGTTTTCCAAACGTCATTTTGATTCCTGGATACATCACATGATATGCCTCAATAGCTGCTGGGCCTTCCCCTTTCAGCTCGAGTTCAATATCATTTCTGCGTGCTTCCAATTCCTTGCTTTCTTTTTCCAGAACCAAACGAGTATTGGTTAGCTTGATTTGCATGAGACGCTTGTCTGCTGGAAGTTCTTTGCTGACTTGGAGGATCTGATTCATAACGCCAAGACCTTGATCTGTTTTGCGTAAATTTTCATACACATTTTGTAGTTCTTTTTGAATGTTTGCCAACTCTTGTCTTAATTCCGGTTTTACTCCTACTTCGAGTATCGTAGGAGTGGCGCTGCTGTTCCCAAATACTCGTGCAGAAATCTTTTCCCCAGCCTGCAGCACACCGCCTATAATGAAGCCTTTTGACCCTTTGCAAATGATTTGCTTTCCGGCTCGTATGGTTGAGAACAAGATGCTTTGTGAAACAATCACTTGATTGCCAGCCGTCACATTAGCGTTTTGGATAAAGGATGTCCGGACATCTTTCCCCGCAACAATGCAGCCTTTGTCCTGGGCAACAATCCCGCTTTTGATCTCAATGGAGCCTTCCGCGTACAACTCGGCCCCTTCTACACTGCCAAGTACGCGTATATCTCCTGATGACTTTACGCGAAAGCCATTCAATACGTTCCCGCGAATGACCACCGTTCCCACAAAATCAATATTGCCAACACCAAAATCAACATCCCCGTTTACTTCAAATACGGGAAATACGTTCATTTTTGCCTGTTCCGTAAAGGAGACTTGTCCGTCAATAGCGGCGTAAAGCATCGTCCGCTCTTGATTGAGCACAACATTTTTCCCAGGCTTCATGTTTATTTCCTTGCCGGCTTTGGGAGCGATGGGCTCTCCGGTAACTGCTGTACCTGGTTGTCCCTGGCTTGCTGATATTTTACGAGCCAAGAGTTGTCCTTTTGCTACATTAGGGATTGTCGTCACATTATAAAAATCAACTCGGCCATCCTCTAGCTCTTTTGGACCTTCCCCTTCATTAATAGTTGCCAAATAGGGGTACTCGATCGTCCCATCGGTTCCGGCCTCTGGTGCAATCCCTTGAGCAACCTTTACTCTCGCGTTCGCATACTTCGCGGGTAAGGTGCACAAGTCCCGAACTACATCATCGAGAATTCCATACTTCACATTGCTTGCTTGTAATGCTTTGTATACATCTGTTTCCAAGACGACAATTTCGTCGATATCTTGTTCGTCCATGCGTAGAAGTAGTTCGGCCTCCAATTTATCAGCTGAAATTCTTACTTCTAATTTATATTTCCCGATCCCTTCCATCATTCTACCCCTCTCAAGCTTGGGTAATGTCCCCTTACAGCAATTGCGATTTCCATCTGGACAACGCAGAACGCAGTCGGAAAAGAGCTTTGGAGTGCAACTGGGATATTCTTGAAGGTGACAAGCTCATGATTTCCGCAATTTCTGATAAGGTCATTTCTTCAAAATAAAACAAGGAGACAACCAGTCGTTCCTTTTCAGGCAATTTGTCGATGACAGTTACTAGAACCTCTTTTAAGCTGGATACTTCCGCCACATTTTCAGGGCGAGGTGTGAGCTCGTCGATGATATACGAATGTCTTGCTGTTTTTTGTTCGTCTTCATCCCCTACTGCCTCATCGATAGAAACCATGCTGGCAAGGGAGGTTTCCAAGAAAACCTGTTGAAGCTCCTTTTTGCTTATTCCCAGATAATCAGACACTTCTTGATCGGTTGGCATTCGCAGCATTTGCTGTTCCAAGTTGGTGTATGCTTCTTCGATTTTTTTGGCCTTGTCTCGAACAGTACGAGGGATCCAGTCGTTCTCGCGTAGTCCATCGATCATCGCACCACGAATCCGCCACATAGCGTACGTCTCAAATTGGAGACCCCGTGTATGATCGAATTTAGCCAAAGCGTCCAATAGTCCAAAGCGCCCATAACTAATCAAGTCATCCTTGTCCACATTTGCTGGCAGATTAATCGCCAACCGATTTGCCACCTTATCTACCAGTGGCAAAAACCGCGTGACCAAGTCAACCTCCGCCTCGCGACTTCCCTCTTGCTTCCACATGACCCATTTATCGAACTCTTTTGCTTTTTCTTGACTGGTTAGCCGTGCCACGAATAGTCACCAACCTTTACTCATCTGATAAGCGCCTAACGACCTCTGCAACGGTGGCTGGATCCTCAGTTGGATGAATCCTTTCCATCTTGTTGGTTGAGAGTGGTGCAAATGTTTGATCTTCCTGTTCGACTTGTTGTCCAATTTCCAGAACAACCCCATCTTCTGCTAGAGGAGAGCTTGTCCCCTCTAGCGTGTCCGTAACGATTGGCGGAGTAGATGACTGTATGAACGTTGCGAGCAGCCAACGAATTGGAAATGCAGCGAGGAAGAATAGGACAAATGCAATACCTGCTCTCTCCAGCGATACGAGCCAGACATTACTCGCCACAGCCGTACCCAGCGTTACAAGAAATGCGAGCATCCCTAATCCAAAATTAATCCAAATGGTTCCTAACATTTGTTATACTTCCTTCACACCTTGATTTACGGTCCTGATTTGAAGAATGCCGGTTGTGGCATCTAACTCTATTGTCCGACCGCAGTTTCCCCCTGTATCTTCTGCCACGATCTTTATATGAGCATCCTTCAATGCAAGTTTGCACGCCTCTACATTCCGAGGCCCAATCCGCATGGTGTCATTATTCCCTAGAAACGCGAACATTTGTGCTCCACCGGCCAATTTCGCAACAGTGTGCCTGGTCTCCGCACCAGCCTTCACCATCAACTGGATCAGGTGGGGGATTGCCGTATCCGCATATTTGCCTATCGTTAACTCCCCGCTTTTAGCCAAAGACGATTCAGGGAGCATAACATGTGCCATACCTGCAATTTTATGGATATGATCATAGAGCACTACGCCAACGCAAGAACCTAAACCTGTAGTACGCAGCTTACTCGGCGGCTTTGCCACACCAAGATCAGCCATCCCTATCTTAATAATCTCCATCGAACGGAACCCCTAATGAACGAAATAGTATTGGGAGCGATTCAGGATCAGGAATTAAGAAAAAGTTCCCTTTTACTTGATCATTGCCTTCGAAAAAAGCGGTGTCAATCGTGAGGGCAAAGTCACCCGCTTGACCCAACGCTATTAATCCGTAACTTAGAATAGCTCCAGCCATATCCACAGCGAGTGCAGGTACAGACGGCTGTAAATTTAATTTTGTAAAATCAGCTAACGATGATAAATAAGAACCTGTTAAGATGTTGCCAATCTCATGCAGCGCCGAGATCTCCAGCTCTTCCCACTCGTACACATCTTTATCAATTCCTGTAATTTGTTCGAGCAAGTGCTTGGCAGAATCCAAATCAAGGATGAAAAACATGTTACCTGGACAATCGCCTTCAACCCGGAGGAAGACGGTCACTACTACAGTTTCCGCTCCTCCTACACAATCTGCCACTTCGTCGAAGGAGATGATCTTGACTTGTGGAACTTTCATATCGATTTCTTTTTGTATGAGCTTGGAGAGAGCCGTGGCAGCGTGACCAGCACCGATGTTCCCGATTTCCCGTAAAACGTCAAATTGGAAATCCCCAAACTTCGTAAAATCGCCCATTTTACTTACCCCTCAATTGCGTCCAACTGCTTGATTTCCTCAGTGCTCAATACTTTATCGAGGTTTAAGAGGATTAGCAGTCGTTTATCCAGCTTGGCGACGCCTCGCAAATAAGCAGCTTCCACTCCTCCAACAACCTCTGGAGGCGGTTCAATCGCATCAACTGGTATATCGATAACATCGTTAGCAGCATCTACAATGAGGCCCACTTCCAATTCACCTACGGCCACGATAATGATTCGAGTCGCTTCGGAATAGACGCTTTCTTCGAGACTGAAACGATTGCGCAGGTCAATAATCGGTGTCACAACGCCACGCAGATTAATTACCCCTTTGACGAAACTAGGCGTTCGTGGAACTCTTGTGATGTGCTCCAGCTTTTCAATGGATTTGACTTGATGAACCTCTACGCCATACTCTTCGTCCTTCAATCGAAAGACAATCACTTTGACTTCGCTAATGACTTCTTTTTGATCGAGCATGTGGCTGCCCCTCCTTCTACTTAATCAGCGAGTTACAATCTATGATGAGCGCGACCTGACCGTCTCCCAGGATCGTTGCACCTGAAATGGCAAATACATTGACCAGATATTTGCCGAGAGATTTTAGAACAATCTCTTGTTGACCGATGAACGAATCAACGACAAGGCCTGCCATTTTCTCACCTTTACGCACGATGACGACTGCCACTTCATCTTCCATCGTTTCCCCGTTATTAGGCACTTGGAAAATATCCTGCAGCGAAACGAGCGGAACTACACGTCCCCGGAAGTCGATTACTTTTTGGCGGTGAGCCATCATGATTTGATCTTTTTTAAATACCGCCGTCTCAATGATGGAGCTAAGTGGGACAGCGTACTTTTCATCTTTCACTTGTACCAGCATCGCGGAAATGATAGAGAGCGTAAGCGGCAATTGAATGAGGAAAGTCGTGCCCTGACCGCGCACAGAATCTACGCCGACACTGCCACCCAACGATTCAATTTTGGACTTAACAACATCCAGTCCAACACCACGACCGGAAATATCAGATACAACCTCCGCTGTACTAAAGCCTGCTGCAAATAGCAACTCGTGGATTTGCTTGTCGCTCATGGTATCTGCAGTAGCAGGATTGACAATCCCTCTCTCAAGCGCTTTTTTGAGAACTTTATCTTTATTGATTCCAGCACCGTCATCTTTTACTTCAATAAATACATGATTCCCACTGTGGAAAGCGCGAAGCTCGATTTTTCCTTCCTCTGGTTTACCCGCCTTTTTCCGATCTGCTGGAGACTCAATTCCGTGGTCAAGCGAGTTACGCAGCAAGTGATTGAGTGGGTCCCCGATTTCGTCGATGACGGTACGATCCAATTCTGTCTCCGCACCGATAATCTCCAGATTCACTTTTTTATTCAGATCTTTTTGTAGATCACGAATCATACGTGGGAAACGATTGAATACTTGCTCCACAGGAACCATGCGCATGGTTAGAATGATGTTTTGCAAATCGCCACTAATCCGGCTCATGTGCTCCACAGTTTCCTGCAGTTCATTCTTTCCAATCTCCCGTGCCAACTGCTCCAGACGACCACGGTCAATGACCAATTCGCTAAACAGATTCATCAAGATATCCAAGCGTTCGATATCGACACGAATTGTTTTTCCACCAGCCGCAGGCTTCTTCACTGGTACTTGAGTAGCTTCTGCTGCTCCTTTTTCAGCTGGTGCTGGTGCTTGTTTCACTACGGGAGCAGGTGGTGCTTCACTCTTCAATTGAATCGTTTCGATTGTCACATCTTGGATTTCCGAAATGTTAAGAATCGTAGAACGTACTTTTTCAATCGATTGCTCCGTCACATAGGCGATTTCAAACGATTGTTCAAAACGCTCATTCTCGATATCTTCAACAGCTGGCTTCGTTTTGATCACTTCACCCATGGACTCCAATTGATCAAAAACCATGTAAGAGCGGGCAGCCTTGAGCACGCAGTTTTCATTCAATGTCACTTTGATCCACAAAACGTTGTTACCGAGCTCCTGAGACTGCTTCAAGACCATCATGGCATAATCATCCAGCTCATGATCTTCAGCAGGTGTACTTTCCTCTTCTGGTGCTTCCACTTCCATCGTAGCAGCTGCTACTTCCTGCTCGGCTGAAAAGTCTCCCGCAACAATCGCCCGCAGCTTCTTTACAATAGCGGATACATCCGCTGAACCGTCTCCGCCTTCTGTGATATCGATTACCATGCCTTCAATCAAATCTACGCTATGAAAAATAGCGTCCATGATATCACTGGTAATCGTTAACTTCTGATTGCGAATTAGGTCTAGTACATTTTCCGCTTCGTGAGTCAAACTTGCCATGTCTTCAAAGCCCATCGTTGCGGACATACCCTTCAATGTATGAGCGGAACGAAAAATCTCTTTGACGTGGCCAATATTACCCGGATCACTTTCCAAGAGTAACAAGTTGGCGTTGATTGCCTGTAGGTGTTCCTTTGACTCCTCAATAAACATGTCCAAATACTGATTCATATCCATAGGTGATCCACCTCCCAAAAATCAGTGCAAGAGCCTGCACAACAGCTCTGGAATCTTTTCTAATGGGGCCACGTTGTCTGCCAAGCCTGCTTGAATCGCTGCTCGTGGCATTCCATATACGACACAACTCGACTCATCTTCGATAATACTTGTAACACGGCCAAGCTCCTTCATGAGCTTTAGTCCTTTAGTCCCATCATTTCCCATGCCTGTCATGATGATTGCCCATTTGTCTACATTTGTCAATTGACTGACTGATTCAAACAGGATATCGACAGACGGTCTGTGTCCACCTCGTGGCTCCTCTTGATGTAAATAGGCCTGCAGTCTCCCATTCACTTGACGAACTTCGAAATGGAAGCCTCCCGGAGCGATGTACGCTGTACCATTTTCCAAATACTCTCCATCGACAACCTCGGTTACTCGAATTTGGCATAATGAGTCTAGTCGATTTGCCAACGATTTTGTAAAACCTGCTGGCATATGCTGAACGATGGCAATTGGAGCCGGAAAATTCGCCGGAATTGCAGTTAGTACACTCTGCAATGCTTTAGGACCACCCGTGGAAGTACCTAGAACCACCAGTCTTGCCTTTCCGCCTACTTGTGACCGTATCACGGCAGGCGGGCTCGGTATTTTCGTACGTATTACTGGAGATGCCGGTGGAACAGGTGTAGCTTTTGACTCGAAAGATACCGGTTTGGCTACGCGTGGCATCTGCTTTTTCAAACGTACTTTCGATGCTGCTGCAGCCTTTACCCGCTCGATAAGACGATCGCCCACTTTGTGGATGTCGAGAGAAATTGGACCAGAAGGCTTCGTTACAAAGTCGAACGCACCTAGTTCCAACGCATGAATCGTAGCTTCGGCCCCTTCCTTTGTCAGGCTGCTCAACATGACGATCGGAACCGGGTGCTCATTCATCAGCTTTTCCAGAGCGTCCAAACCGTTCATGACCGGCATTTCAATGTCGAGTGTGAGAACATCCGGGGCCAGTTTTTTACATTTTTCAATACATTCGAGTCCATTCTTGGCTCGATCGATCACTTCAATCTCAGAATCAGTAGATAAAATGTCCGAAATTACTTTACGCATGAATGCAGAATCGTCCGTGACGAGAACGCGGATTTTGCTCATTCGAAAGTCGCTCCCTTCCTACTTTTATGTCTCATCGTATGAAGTGCCTCAACCTCGCAAGAAAACCTTTGAGACCACTGACAGAAGCATCGGAAGTAACCGGACGATCCAAATACCGCTCTACCAGATTTCGTATGCTTCTCGTGGCTTGCGATTGTGGATATGTAAGTAGAAAAGGACGCTGCAATTTAACAGCTTTTGAAACACAAGGATCATCCGAAACATATCCAAGCGACTGAATATCCATATTCAAAAAACGTTTGGAAACCATCGCAAGCTTGTCCGCTGTCATTTTCCCTTCTCTCTCCGATGATGCTCGGTTTATCACCAATCGAATGGAAACAGCGGGATTACGTGCGTGTAGCATCTTGATGACTGCATACGCATCCGTTATCGCTGGTGGTTCGGGTGTGGTAACAAGGATGACCTCGTCTGAGGAGAGCATGAATCGCATGGATTCTTTTGAAAAACCTGCTCCCGTATCAAAAATAATGGTGTCCGCATATCCCTGCAATGGGTCCAGATGTGAGAATAAGCGATCAAGCTTCTCATCATCTAACTGCATGATCTGCGTAAATCCAGAACCACCCGCGATGAATTCTAAGCCTCCTGGTCCGTGCTCGATAATGTCCCAAACAGTCGTATCTGGCTCTAACAAATGAAACAGATGCTTTTTTGGGGTAATTCCCATTAACACATCCAGATTTGCAAGACCCAGATCCAAGTCAAACAAAACCGCCTTATGACCCTTCTCAATCAAACCAAGTCCAAAATTCAAGCTGAAATTGGACTTGCCGACACCACCTTTTCCACTCGTCACTGTTACCAGTCTAGTTGGTTGTGTCTTCTTGTTTTGTAGCATCCTCTCACGGAGTTGCTCTGCTTGGTCACGCATCTGTTTACTCTCCCATAATCATCGTTGAAACCAGCTCGGGTGTAGCTACAACGATATCATCTGGTACATTTTGACCTGTCGTTACATAGGAGAGCTGTAGATTCATCTCCTGACAAACATTCAACATCGTGCCAAAGCTGTTCGTTTCATCCGCTTTTGTAAAAATGACTTGCTTCACTTGAACTTCCGCAAAATTTTGGACGATCGCTTTCATATCATTGAATTTGGAGCTCAAGCTAAGTACTAGGTAGTTCACGCTGTCTTTTCCATGCTCCAACAATTCGCGAATGCCTTCGACGTACTCATCGTTGCGAAAATTTCGTCCAGCTGTATCTACAAAAATGAGGTCACAATCACTTAAGCGCTCCATCGCTGCCGCCATTTCTTTTGGAGAAAAGACAACCTCCAGCGGGACATTCAAGATGTTTGCGTACGTCTTCAATTGTTCTACAGCCGCCATTCGATACGTATCAGCCGTGATAAAACCGATTTTTCGCTTTTCCTTCAACATGCTGTTCGCCGCAAGCTTCGCAATGGTCGTTGTTTTTCCAACCCCTGTCGGGCCGAAAAAGAAAGCATACCGTACGTTCCTACCCAGCTTTGGCGAAGATGCTGTATATGGCTCGATCATGGAAGTGATGATTGTTCGGCAAACGGTAAACGCTTCTTCCTCCGCCCACTTTTCACCCGGTTGCGACTTTTCCATCACTTTTCGAATGATTTCCGCTGTTAGCTCTTCCGTCACTTCTTGCTTCAATAACTTTGCACGAATAGACTGTACCGCCGGAGGAAGTTGTTCACTTAAGTCATGCACCAACAGCTTTTGAAACATTTGACGCATATCTCTCATTTCAGTAGCAATCGCGTCATGATTGCTTGCGGGTAAAGCTCTTTCTTCGGATGTCATGACAGGAGCTTGCTGCTCAGCTGGCTCTCCTTGCTTTTGCACAGCTCTCGTATCTGAGATCTCTTCTTTTGGAGGCGTCGCAACCGCGACTTGTGTCATCGCGGCTACGACCTGCTCTCTACTTGTTGATTCAGTTTGTTGAGTCACTGATGTTTTTGTTACAGTCGGTCTTCGATACGCTTGAGCAGCCGTGTATGTACCCGTCTGCGATTTGGGCAAAACGTTGTTGGTTCGATGTTCAGCTGCTACTGTGGGATTTTCTCGCTCGGATGCCTTTTCATCGACAGCAGCGATTACTTCGATTCGTTGTTTGCCAAACATCCCGAACAATCCACCTGATTTGATCGGCTTGGAATTAAGAATCACTGCATCCATTCCTAAGTCCGTCCTGATTTTTTCCATTGCTTCTGGCATCGAATCGACAATGTAACGTTTTACCCTCACGAAATGTTCACCATCCCTACGCTTTGCACTTCAACATGTGGTTCGAGCTCGCTGTACGACAAAACGGGAACGTCTGGCATCATGCGATCTACTAATTGACGCAAGTACATTCGGACCGCTGGTGATGAAATAATGATCGGCTGTTGACCCGAGTTGATCATTTTGCTCACTTCAGTCGACATGTTTTGGAAAATTCGCTGAGACGTTTCCGGATCCATCGCCAGATAGCTTCCTTGCTCAGACTGTTCCACACGTTCAGAGATTGCTTTTTCCAATCCTGCTCCAGCTGTAAGCACGCGAAGTGGTTGCCCTGGCTCCGTAAATTGGAGTGTGATCTGTCTCGCTATCGCCTGTCTCACATATTCTGTCAGTACATCTGGATCTTTTGTATACAAGGCATGATCCGCAAGTGCTTCGAGGATGACGTTGAGATTTCGAACAGACACTTTTTCACGCAACAGCTTTTGCAATACTTTTTGTACGTCCCCAATGGCGAGCATACTTGGAATCAGCTCGTCTACGAGAACTGGTGCTGTCTCCCGTACATTGTCGATTAGAGCCCTTGTTTCCTGGCGACCTAACAATTCGTGGGCATGTCGCTTGATAACCTCTGTCAGGTGGGTAGCCACAACAGATGGCGGATCGACAACTGTATAGCCAGACAGCTCAGCAATCTCCTTATTCTCTTCTGTTACCCATAATGCAGGCAATCCAAACGCAGGTTCTACGGTTTCTATACCAACAATGGAATCATCTTCGATCCCCGGGCTCATCGCCAGATAGTGATCCAGCATAATTTCGCCTTTTGCGACCTGGTTGCCTTTTATTTTAATCATATATTCATTCGGTCGAAGCTGGATGTTGTCACGTATACGAATGACCGGTACAACGATCCCCATCTCGAGTGCGATTTGTCTTCGAATCATAATGACCCGATCTAACAAATCTCCTCCCTGCTTCACATCGGCAAGCGGAATTAAGCCATAACCGAACTCGAATTCGATCGGATCGACCTGTAACAGGTTCACGACACTTTCTGGACTACGTACTTCTTCCAATTGCTGCTCTTCCACCTGGTCGGCGGATTCTTGGATTTGCATCTTTTGGTTCTTCTCCATTTTCCAAGCAGCAAATCCCATTATCCCGCATACCGGAAGTACAGGCAGAATTCCAATCGGTGTAAAGATCCCCAGCAATAACATGCATCCGGCTACGATATAGAGAAGACGCGGAAAGCTGAACATTTGCTTAACGATGTCTTCACCCAGGCCTTCACCAGAAGTGGAACGCGTTACAATAATACCCGCTGCAGTCGAGATTAAGAGCGCTGGAATCTGGCTCACCAGTGCGTCACCGACAGACATGGTAGTGAATCGAGAGGCAGATTCTGCAAAGCTCATATCGTGAATGAGCATCCCGATGATAAAACCACCGATAATATTTACAATAAAAATGATAATACCCGCGATGGCGTCCCCTTTTACGAATTTGCTGGCACCATCCATTGCTCCATAAAAGTCAGCTTCGTTCTCAATCTTTTTTCTTCGGACACGTGCATCTGCTTCTGTGATCATTCCTGCATTCAGATCGGCGTCGATACTCATCTGTTTACCAGGCATCGCGTCGAGCGTAAAACGTGCTGCTACCTCAGCTACACGCTCAGAACCTTTCGTGATTACGATAAACTGAATGATGATCAAGATCAGAAACACGACGAAACCGACGACTTGATTACCACCGACTACAAAGCTACCAAACGTTTCAATAACTTTACCGCCTTCACCGTGCGATAGAATATTTCTCGTCGTCGACACGTTCAAGGCTAGTCGAAAAAGTGTTGTAATAAGCAAAACCGTCGGAAAGATCGAGAATTCCAAAGTTTCTTTTGTATACATCGACACAAGCAAGATGGTCAATGCAAGGGAGATATTCAAAATCAACAGCAAATCAAGAAGCGCTGAAGGAAGTGGGATTACCATCATGACAACAATGCTTATGACAAAAAGGATCGTACCAACTTCTTTAAATTTGAATCCCACTGGTTATCCTCCTTCCATTTATTTCACTTTCCCTTGCAGCTTGTAGACGTACGCGAGAACTTCCGCGACCGCTTTAAACATCTCTTCGGGAATTTGTTGCCCAACTTCAACTTGACTATAGAGAGCCCGGGCCAAGGGCTTGTTTTCCATGGTAACGATACGATGCTTTTTCGCTACTTCCCTTATTTTTAATGCTAGATAGTCTTGCCCTTTGGCGATTACCGTCGGTGCACTCATCGCACTTGCATCATAGCGAACGGCAACAGCAAAGTGAGTCGGGTTCGTAATAATGACATCCGCTTTGGGAAGCTCCTGCATCATACGGCGAATGGCCATACTTCTTTGCCGTTCACGAATCTTCCCTTTAACGAGCGGATCACCTTCCGCTTGCTTATGCTCGTCCTTGAGATCCTGCTTGGACATTCGCAGATTCTTTTCATGCTCATAACGCTGATAGGCGTAGTCCAGAACCGCGAGAATGAAAAGCAATAACCCGAGATAGATTCCTAGCTTTGTCACCTCTTCGGCAGTAAACGATAACACTGCTCCGAGAGACAATAAGGAAAGCTGTACAACTTGTTCCTTTGCATTCCACAAAATGACGTACGCGACGTATATGCCTGCGCTTATTTTTAATAAAGACTTCAGCAGCTCTACGAGTGAGCGTAAGGAAAAAATTCTTTTTGCCCCTTTAATCGGATCGATCTTTTCCAACTTCATTTGAAGGGGCTCTGCACTAATATGCCAGCCTACTTGCATGTAGTTCACCGCAAACGCGACAAGAAAACTCAAGCCTAAGATAGGTCCTACAATTTTAATCGCTTCAAATACGAGTTGCATCACCATGACTTTTAAATTTTCTTCATTTAATTGCCACGTCGTGTATGTAATCAATGACTCCCGCATCAAATCTTGAAAGGTGCCTAGCATGGTAGAGCCAAGCATCATTAACAGAAAGAAAAATGCAGTCAAAGATAAGGCTGGGGAAAGATCCTGACTTTTCGCAACTTGCCCTTTTTTTCGTGCGTCTTGCTTTTTCTTGGGCGTAGCTTTTTCTGTCTTTTCCCCATTAAAAAATTGAAGATCTACTTGATAAGAAAGCCTTAATTGATTCATGGTGATCCTCCGAGCGATTTCATCATTTCTGCAAGTGCCCGGAACATGTTCCCAAACAATCCGTTCAGGGTCAGCAAGAACGCAGGCATCACCACGATTAGCAGTAAAAAGCCCGCAAGCAGTTTAATGGGCAAACCCACCACAAAGATATTAAACTGCGGGACAGATTTGGCGATAATACCAAGAGAGAGATCAACCAGAAACAACGCAACGACGATAGGTGCCGCAATCATAAACGCACTCGTAAACATCGTTAGAAATGTTTTTACTGCTGTATTCATAACGTTTTCGCTTCCGAAAGCAGCCCACATGACATCCACTGGTATAACCTGGTAACTGCTTATCACACCTCGTATTAGCATGTGATGCCCGTCAATACTGAAAAAGTATAGGACAGCGAGTATGTTTTTGAAGTTACCTGTCACCGGGATATATGCACCCGTTTTCGGGTCAATCACGTTTGCCATCGCAAGACCCATCTGCATGTCCATCATTCCGCCGGCAACCTGAATGGCGATAAACATCATTTCACATATGTAACCAAGAATGACACCAACAAGCACTTCCTTCATGACATACAGAATAAATGTCAAATCCATTGGAATCTCGCCTTGTACCGGCAAGGATTGAAAGCTGATGACGGCAATGATAAACGCAAGACCGATTTTAAACTGATTCGGTACACCACGGATGGAAAAGAACGGTGCCGTTACAAAAAAGGCACTCATCCGGACAAAAACAAGCAAGAATACGGGCAGATACATCAGAAAAAGATTCATATGCTACCCAACAAAACGATGAAGGTTACCGAAGATCCCCATCGTAAAATCAAGCAGTACCCGAAGCATCCATGGACCCGCAGCCAAAATCACGACAAATACGGCCACGATCTTTGGAATGAAAGCGAGTGTCTGCTCCTGAATTTGTGTCGTTGCCTGAAAGACGCTGACCATCAAACCGACCAGTAGGGCGACCCCAAGTGCGGGTGCCGAAATCAGCAGGATGGTATAAACAGAGCTTTGGGCAATCTGCATAAGTAATTCTTGTGTCATGCTCTACCTCCTGAGGCATTCGGAATGTCGCTAAAAACTGGTCAAAAGTGATCTCACGATGAGATACCAGCCGTCCACCATGATGAACAATAAAATCTTAAACGGCAACGAAATCATAACCGGCGGTAACATCATCATCCCCATCCCCATCAAAATACTGGAGACGATCATATCAATTACGAGAAAAGGAATGAATATCATAAAGCCGATCTGAAAAGCCGTCTTCAATTCGCTAATGGCATAAGCAGGTACCAGCGCATTCAAAGGAATATCCTGGATCGATTTTGGTCGTTCGGCTTTTGTATATTCCAGAAAGAGTGCTAAATCTTTTTCACGCGTCTGCTTTGCCATAAATTGCTTAAAGGGTATAACCGCTGCGTCAAATGCCTGTTGTTGCGTTAGCTTTCCTTGCATAAATGGCTGCACGGCTGTTTCGTTTACTTGTCCGAGTGTCGGAGCCATGATGAAGAAAGTCATAAATAACGCAAGGGCAATCAATACCTGATTCGGTGGCATTTGTTGAGTTGCCAACGCATTTCGTACAAAAGATAAGACAATGATAATTCGCGCAAAACTGGTCATTAAAAGCAAAATCGCT
This sequence comes from Brevibacillus antibioticus, assembly GCF_005217615.1. NCBI lineage: Bacteria > Bacillati > Bacillota > Bacilli > Caryophanales > Paenibacillaceae > Brevibacillus > Brevibacillus antibioticus. The sequence continues at coordinate 1,123,767 of NZ_SZNK01000001.1, read as the reverse complement.
GGAGCTACAGATAGTACTGTCAAAATCAGTAACAGCTGAATGGCCGTCGATGTCTCCTGCGGTGTTCCTGTTCCGCCCCCTATCTTCAAATCAATGCTCGGAACAAGCGGTGTCCCCGCTGGCGCCGCCATGACCATATCAGGTACGGATAGCAACACTGCGACAAGCATCAGCACCTGCAAAAAATATTTCATTTTTGGTCCCCTCTGTCCTGAGCTTGCTCTTTCTTCCAATGTTCTGTTTGGTTTGGACGATTTTTCAAGTCGTTCCATTGACCCTGCAACAGCTCTTGAAAGTTTTTGCCGTCCATATCAGAAGAAAACAAGATTTCTTCTTCCGCCTGCTTTTTCTTACCGAACGGGAGCCATTCTAGCGAGAATGGGCTTTTCATCGGTTTGATCTCTGCGTCAGCCAAGATCAGATCTACCTCTTCACCCGGTTCGATTCTACGTAGCAATTGAACGTTTTCTCCCACGCCCACGATGTACAATGACTCGCCGATCATAACCACCTGAAGTGTTTTGCCATTGCCTAGCGCAGTAGCACTAATCACTTTAATCGGTCCATGACTTTGAGCCCCTTGACGTCGACCAAGAAAACGGAGCAATAAAAAGATCAATACTGCAATAAAGCCAAGCGAAAAGATGACTTGAACCAGATACCCGATCATACTTCCTGTTCCGCTGCCCGGAATGGCCGCCGGCTGTTCACTGCCGGCGGGCGCATTGCTAGTTGGCACTTTTCCCTGGTTGTACGCATCCGCTACTGAACCTTCCGCAAATGCGGTACTCGGCAGGGAGGAGACGAAAAGCAACAGGATCAGACTGAAGGCTAAAATGAGTCTTGCCCCTGCATTCCGGATCATCATCATTAGCTCATTGTCTTTTTGATCGCTTCCAGAACGCGATCCGCCTGGAATGGTTTTACGATGAAGTCTTTTGCGCCCGCCTGGATCGCATCGATTACCATCGCTTGTTGTCCCATCGCAGAGCACATGATCACGCGCGCGTTAGGATCCAACTTTTTAATTTCTTTCAATGCAGAAATTCCATCCATCTCTGGCATGGTAATATCCATAGTTACGAGATCAGGTCCCAATTCTTTGTACTTTTCAACTGCTTGTGCACCGTCACTTGCTTCCCCTACGACGCTGTACCCGTTTTTTGAAAGAATTTCCTTGATCATCATGCGCATGAATGCTGCATCGTCGACGATTAAAACTTTGTTAGACATGAATAGCTCCTCCCTAATGCTTCCCTCTTGATTGGTTTATTGTAATTTTTGAACACGATCTATCTGACTGATGATGTCTGTAACACGAACCCCAAAGTTCTCATCAATGACGACAACCTCGCCCTTGGCAATTAATTTGTTGTTCACCAAAATGTCTACATGCTCACCTGCCAGCTTGTCCAACTGTATAATCGATCCAGCGGACAAGTCAAGGATTTCTCTAATGAGCTTTTTCGTTCGACCTAACTCAACGGTTACTTGTAATGGAATATCGTGAAGCAAGTTCAAGTTCTGTATGTCTCCTGTATACATAGGAGCACCTCCAAGTGGAGCAAATTGTGCTGGTACTACATTCGCCTGACTAGCTGCAGGACCTCCGAAATGCTGTGGTGTTGGCGGAGCCATTGGAGGCTGCTGATACATTCCTGGGTACGGAGCGTAGCCAGGTGGCATCATTTGTTGTCCATACGCGTCAGGATACATCGGCGGCTGTCCTGGGTAGCCCATTGGCGGTGCGTAACCCGGCGGTTGTTGATACATCGGCTGTTGCTGTGCCTGTGGCGGCTGCGCTACAGGCGGTACATGGCCCTGTGGCTGTTCTTGCACACTTGGCTGGACAGAAGGAGCCGACAGACCCATAGCAGGCAGAGAAGGCATCTCTATCTCATCTATGAGGGCCGCTGCTGCTTCTTCATCCCCTGCACCTCCAACCAGTCGATCAATCATCTTTTTCGCAAAGGAAAGAGGGAGAAGCTGCATAATATTTGAATCAATAAGTTCGCCATGTTCTCCTACCTTTAAGCGGAAAGATACCTTCACCAGAGGACTGTCATCATCAGAGAAGCTGTCTCCACCCTTGCCTTGCGCCAGATCCATTACATCGATGCCTGGTGGCGTAATATTAATGAACTGGTTGAAAATCGTCGACATGGACGTAGCAGCGGAGCCCATCATCTGATTCATTGCTTCCTGAACCGCGCTGATATGAAGCTCAGACATTTCAGTGCTCGCTGGTCTACCGTCTCCACCCATCATCAGATCCGCGATAACTGCAGCATCTTCCATGCGAATGACTAACAGGTTAATTCCTTTGAAACCATCTGTATATTCCACGTGGACAGCCACGTGAGGAATCGGGAATTCGCTTTCCAATTCATCGACATTGACTACGGAAACAGTAGGGGTTGTAATATCAACTTTTTGACTTAACAAAGTAGATAACGCAGTAGCTGCGCTCCCAAAGGAGATATTACCAATTTCTCCGAGTGCATCCTGTTCAAACGGGGACAGAAAATCGGCAACATCCTGGTTCACTGCCGAAACAGCTTCCTCTTCGTCCTCAACCAAGTTGTTCGCACGTAACAGCGCGTCAATCTCGTCTTGAGAAAGCATATCTCTACTCATTTTGTTCATCCCCCTCCTCTATGACTTCATCAATCTGTACGGCGACTCTTCCTTTAAGTGTCCCTGGCTGACCCAAGAACTTTAAGTGGTCACCCACTTTAATTTTCAACTTGTTGTCGATCGATTGATCTAATTGAATGACATCGCCTTTTTGTAGCTGCAGGAAATCTCCTACTGTAATCGTAGCTGTTCCCATCTCAGCAACAATCGGCAAATTTGCAACTTTTACTCGCTCTTCTACACGCAGGCGCTCTTCTTCATCCCGCGTTTTCTTCTGTTTGGAGAACCAGTATTGTCCAGACAGCTTTGTCATGATTGGCTCCAGTACCACGTGAGGCAAACAGAGATTGATCATCCCTGTTGTATCGCCGATTTTGGTACTAAAGGAGATTACCACGACAATCTCGTTAGGTGAGACGATCTGCATGAACTGTGGATTCATCTCCAAACCTTCCTGATAAGGATCCAACTCAATGATTTGCTTCCATGCCTCGTGGAAAGTATCCAGCGCTTTGCCGAATACGCGTTCCATCACCGTTGTTTCAATTTCCGTTAGGGCGCCCATCTTTTCCGGAATCGCCCCCTGTCCTCCCAGAAGTCGATCCAACATGGTATAGGCGATGTTTGGATTTACTTCCAAAACCATTCGTCCTTCCAGCGGAGGAGCTTCAAAGATGTTCAAGATGGTCATCTTGGGAATAGAACGTATAAATTCGTCATACGGCAATTGATCGACGGAGGCAACCGTAATTTGCACGAAGGTACGGAGCTGAGCTGAAAAATACGTAGTCAACAGCCTAGCGTAGTTTTCATGGATTCGCGTTAAACCACGTATCTGATCTTTTGAGAATCGCAGGGCGCGTTTGAAATCATATACTTTGACTTTACGTTCAGTTTCTTCCTTTTTCAGCTCGTTGGCATCCATTTCGCCCGAAGATAGGGCGGCCAACAGCGCATCAATCTCACTCTGTGAGAGAACCTCGGCCATATGTCGTCACCTCCTTGCTATGTATACCATAATCGCTTCCTATGACAAGACGCGTTTGGTTGTCACTACTTGAACAATCTTACCCTCTTGCATCAGGGAGCTGATTTCATTCATAATTTTTGCTTCCAGCTTGTTCACACCTTCAGTTCCTTTTATATCTTCTGGTGTCAACCCCGCCAATGTTTTAATAATCACTTGATTGACTTGCGGCAAACGCTGCTCCAACTCTGTTTTGGCAGCAGAACTGTCAGTCGTAATGCTAAAGCGTACAATCATGTAATTATTCGTCAGCAAGTTCGTAGTAATTTCGCCAGTGTCAACGGAGAACTCTTTCATTTGCTCTGCCGTGAGCGGCTTCACTTCTTGCTCTTCCGTAGAAGATGTTTGCGCAGCTGGAGAGAGATAGGTTTGCCAGAGCACAAACGAGATCACTCCCAGTAGCGATATCGCGATGATAATGATTAGAGCCATGTTAAACAATCGATTTTGAAACATCGCTAATGCCTCCCGCTATTCATTTGAATCACCCGGCATTTTCGGTACAGAAGTTGCCGGAGGAACATTATGATAAAAAGCCTGAACACGTTCAGCGATGGATTCCACCGAATCCTTCACGATGTACTTTCTGTCGTTGAACAGCGTGATTACGCTATCCGGAGTTCCTTCAACAGTTTCAATGTGAGTGATGTTCAGATAAAAAGTAGAGCCGTTAAACCGAGTTAACTTAATCATTGGCTGCTCCTTTCCGGATCAAGCTGGGGAAGGCTTTGAACACTTCCCCTGCTTTTTTCCGTTAAACGAAATTATCGTTTCAGGTTCACCAGTTCTTCCAGTACTGTGTCAGATGTCGTGATGATCCGAGAGTTTGCTTGGAAACCGCGCTGTGCCACGATCATTTCTGTAAATTCTTCAGAAAGGTCAACGTTGGACATTTCCAGTTGTCCTGCAATGATGCTTACTTTTGCATCAGCTGGCGTCACCGGTGTCATTGGGTCACCATCATTCGCCCCAGCGTTTACTGTGTTTTCGTAAAGATTGTTCCCAATTTTCTTCAAACCACCTGGGTTATTGAAGGTCATTACGCCAATGGTATTGGTAGAGTCTAGCGCACCTGTTTCGTCTACGGTTGTGATAACTCCGTCTTTCCCGATGGAGTAAGAAACAATCCCGTCATTTTGGCTGATCTGAATCGCACCTGGATCAGAGTTCATGAGCTTCATCCCTTGGGAGTTCACTAGGTATCCCTCGGCATCACGTGTAAAGTTACCTGCACGCGTATAATAGATCGTGGCTCCATCATCCGGGCTTACCATAAAGAATCCATCGCCCTCAATAGAAAGGTCTGTTGGCAGGTTGGTTGTCATCGGGCTACCAGCAGAGAAGACGGTATCAACGGATGCTATTGAAGCTCCTAGTCCAATCTGAGTTGGGTTAGTTCCGCCCTTACCACCTGCTGTAGGAGCCCCAGCCCCTTGAACGTTTTGGCTCAAAATATCTTGGAACATCACGCGGCCCTTTTTGAAACCAACGGTGTTTACGTTCGCGATATTATTACCAATAACGTCCAACTTCGTTTGAAAGCCACGCAAGCCTGAAATACCTGAATACATAGATCGAAGCATTCTAACTTCCTCCTTTAGCTTCTCATTTGCAGCGGCTACCTCTGTCAGTCGGTAGCCGAATGGGCTTCCTCATAAGGAGGTCCAGCCCAGTAAACAGCCACCTACACGAAAATGGCACTGTCAATGTTAGTAAATACGTTGTCCTTCATGCTGCCATCGTCTACGGCGGTAATAATTTTCCGATTTACGATGCTCACGACGTAGGCCACATTATCCATCATAACGAGAGACTCTCTGGCGCCTTTGGCGGCTGCTTTTTGCACAGCTGATTCCAAACGCTCCATCTGCTGTCTTTCTAGCGTAATGCCCCGCTCCTGCAAGCGATTGACGGCATGCTGGCTAAAACTTAGTGGTTCCGCCTTGGTTGCAGCGCCAATCGATTCCGTCAAATACTGCTGAAATAACTTGTTGTTTCCCGGAGCAGTTTGGGTAGTAGCTTTTGCGACGTGATTCGTTTTCGGAGGAAAATAGGGTTGCCCCACACGAAATTGGTTCATGGCGCTTCCTCCTTATATCCAATCCTAGACGATGTCGTCAATGCCGCGAGCCGTTTCCCGCAATCGATTCCATAGCACTTCTGTTGATTCATTGTTGTCTACCAGGGCATCGAGAGCAAATTCTTGCTCGTCTTTATCTTGCTCTTGTCGATTCTCTTGTTGCTGTCGTGCTTGTTCACGCTGTTGCTGGAAGTTAAAAGCTGCATCCTGCTGCTGGTTTACCTCCAAGCGATCAACCTGCAAGCCTTGTTGTGTCAACGCAGCTCGAAGCTGTGGAAGCTGATTGTCTAGCATGTCCTTACCTGCCTGTGTTTCGGCATGGAACTGTGCTGTAATCACTCCATTTTGGGAGGTAATCGTTACATCTACCTGGCCCAAAGCTTGTGGATTTAGAATCAGCCTTGCCTCATGTACGCCATTATTTTGCGTCAACTGCATCTTGGATACGAAAAGCTGTGTGACTTGCTGTGTCAGTTGATTGGCGTTCACATGATGTGTTGGAACCGACTGTTGTTGAAAGGTCTGTACAGATTGTGTTTGCGTATTAGATGAAGCAATAATCGGTGTCTGACCATTTCCATTCAACATGCCCTCTTGTGCATCGCCCTCTTGATTCAAAAGGCCGCTTTGAAGAGTAGACTGTACTGTCTGGGACTGAATCCCTGCCTCTAGCTTGTAAGCCGAAAGACCTTGATTCAACCGTAGTGGAGAAATCGTCTTAAGCGTGTCTTGTTGCGTTGTGTTCATATTTGCCATCACATCGGATCGCAAGTTCAGGCCACTTCTTTTTGACTCTTCCGCATTTCCTTTTTGATTCTTCAAGGATTCGAGAAGAGCTGCCAGCTTGTCCAGTTCGTTTGGAGTTGCTTCCCCTTTTTTCAGGTTAGCTAGCATCTGCTTCAAATCCTCACTTACTTGACCATCATTCCCTTGCGCTTTACCCAAGAGTTGTTCAATTGCAGTTGCAAATTTTTCTTGGGCGTCAGGCGGTAATTCGTCTTGCGTAGCTTGACCAGAACCAAGCAGTTGGGCAAGTAATGCCATGAGATCAGCTAATGCTAGCATGTCCTCTTCACTTAAACTGTCTGGCGCCACCATTGTCTCTTCTGAGTCCCCCACCTGATCCAACATCTTCATGAATTGCATGGAAAACATTTCACCTAAACCAGTTGTTCCCGCATTGGCTGCAGGTGTCGCTGTAACAGATCCTGCTGAACCTACTGCCGGGGTCAAATTGGCCACATTCATCTCGTTCACCTCCCCTTTTTGATTTGTTGCTTATAGGAACGAAAACAGATGATTACTGAATCTATTTTCGAAGCAACTCTGTCGTGATGCGAGCCGCCAGATTGCCATCTTCTTTCTTGTCTTCATTGGCGATCGCAGAGAGAGTTTGTGCCCGTTTATCCACAGGCAAATCTTTCATTAAATTGATAGCTTGACCCTGGTTTGTCTGCATAAGCGAACGAATGATAGCAGCAGCATCCGCTGGAGGCATTTGAGCGAACGTCTTTTTTAGATCCTCTGCAGATTCTGAACCATCACGCGTATCGCTTAACGCCTTTGTCAGAACATCAACACGTTGTTGCAGAGCTGCAATGTCATCATCTTTGTTCACTACTGAATCTTTTAACAAGATGGAAATATCCGCAGCTTTCTTCGGTTCCATCTTGGCCAAAATGTCTGCCTGTTGTGCAGGCTTCATTTTTGTCATAACGGCAACTGACTCTTGCAGTTTTAGATTTTCAATGATGGCCGCCGCATTCTTTGGTGACATGGTTGTATATACTTTAGCCAAACTTGCAAACTGCTTCTGCCGCTCTTCATCAGTCGCACGCTTGTCTTCCATTGCCTTGTTTACATCATCGAGTTGCTTTTCCAGTGCCGCAATGGTGGCATCTTTCTTTGCTGACTCTTCTTTTAAAGTGCTAATCTGCTGCTGGTTTTTTGTTTGATCTTGCTGTAGGGTTGCCACTTGTTTGTCCATGTCAGGTTGTTCTTCTGTGTTGGGAGTTGCTGCATAGTCGTCCGGGACTAATTTTTCCACGTACGGTATGGAGTTTGCCCAGTGGAGAACAGTCCCTAACACATTTACTCCGAGCAAGCTCAGGAGCACACCGCCAAGGAGGCTGGCAAACAGTGCAGGAATGACAATCATATAAAAGAACCATTCCCACCTGCCGTATTCCCGTTCTTCTTGGATTTCTTCCATTTGGAACCTCCCTCAGTAGCTTCGGCGAAGATAGAGCTGCGTACCGATCTCATCCAACTCTTTTTGCTCTCTTTGCTTCTGGTCGTCCAGAAATTGGTGGAGCGACTTTTCCCGAAGGCGTTGCCATAGTTGGGACTCTTTCATACGTTCCGTCAATCGTGACTGACAGCGCTCCACATCCTGTTCGCAACCGTGTAAGGTCCGTTGCTGATTCTGAATCGATCTCGCAACAGATTGCTGGTATTGCGTAATGGAAATGAGCTGCGCAGCACTGCATGCCTGCATCTGTACTTCCTGGAGCTTCATCGTCATCTCGTCATGATGCTCGGTCAGTTGAGAAAGCTTCCACTCTTCTTCGTTTTTACGCTGGATCGACTTTCCGAAAGCCCACTCTGCTTGTTCTTTTTCTTTTTCCTTTAAATCAAGAACCTTTTGGAGATGAAACTGAAACACACGCACGTTAGTTCACTCCTCCGAAATGAGCTGTCAACGCTTGGATAGCACCCTGCAAAGTAGACGGTTCATGCGTTCCTTGTGCCGTAAAACCAGAAATGATATCACGATAGCGAATGGCTGCATCGATTTCTCGATTGCTTCCCGGCTTGTACGCCCCAATATTTATGAGGTCCTCCGCTTCACGAAACGTAGCCAAATGTTTTTTTAGCTGACGAGCAGCATCCAAATGATTACTATCGACAATTTCATTCATGACACGACTTACACTTGCCATCACATCAATGGCAGGAAAGTGACCTTTGTGAGCAATTTTTCGGTCAAGAACGATGTGACCGTCCAAAATCCCCCGCGCCGCATCCGCAATCGGATCGTTCATATCGTCAGAATCAACCAATACGGTATAAAAGGCCGTAATACTTCCCTTATCCGCTGTTCCTGCACGCTCCATCAGCTTTGGCAGCATCGCAAATACTGATGGCGTATAACCACGCGTAGCTGGCGGTTCTCCGATTGCCAAGCCCACCTCACGTTGTGCCATGGCAAAACGCGTGACGGAATCCATCATGAGCATGACATTCATTCCACGATCGCGGAAATACTCAGCTATGGAAGTCGCAATCATCGCTCCCTTGATTCGAATCATGGCGGGTTGATCGGAAGTAGCTACGACAACAACAGACCGCTTTAGTCCTTCTTCCCCAAGATCGCGCTCGATAAACTCCATCACTTCACGACCGCGTTCTCCAATGAGACCAATCACATTGATATCTGCTGTAGTATTTCGGGCGATCATTCCCATCAAGGTACTTTTTCCTACCCCTGATCCAGCGAAAATGCCGACCCGCTGCCCTTTCCCGATAGTAAGGAGACCGTCTATTGCTCTCACACCTACACTCAATGGTTCTTGAATGCGCGGTCGAAGGATCGGATTTGGCGGCATATTGTTGGTAGGATAGGACGTCAGCCCAAATGGCAACGAACCTTGATAGGGGCGCCCCAGTCCATCGAGGATCGACCCCAATATTTCAGGTCCAACTTTTACGTCTAACGAACGTCCTGTCGCGACTACATCACAACCTGGACCAATTTCGGTCAATTCGCCTAATGGCATTAGCAGCACTTTGTTTTCGCGAAAGCCAACGACTTCTGCGATCATCGGTTCCTTTGTGTTAGCCGGATAGAGGTGGCATATCTCGCCTAATTTCACTTCTGGCCCTTGCGACTCAATGGTGAGTCCAACAACCTGTGTCACTTTGCCATTCACGCGCATCGGATCTAATCCATGAAGCATGTGCTTGTACTTCGAGAGGTCTAGGACGCTCATGGAGCCTCACTTCCTCTGGCAATCATAAGCAGCGCCTGCTTAATCTCTTCCATTTGTGTATCAATGCGGGCATCGACACTTCCCAAAGCAGTACGGATGACACATCCACCATCTTGTACCGTATAGTCAGGGTAAATGGAGAGCTCTGCTTGTCCATCTACCAATTCCAGAAAACTAGCCCGATGTTCGAGCACATAATCGAAGTACTTATGGTTGACGCACACCGTAATTTCGCCATGAACACGGGAGCGGCGGAGTGCTTTTTTTGTCATTTCCAAGACCTGCTCGGGATGATGTTGCAATTCCTGTCCAATGATTTTTTTAGCGATTTCCATGCTGAGCTCCACTAGAAAAGGCTCCGCCTCAGCGATAATCTGTTTTTTCTCGGCAAATGCCTGTTCCAGAATGGTTTTTGCTTGGCTAAGTGTAGCTGTTTGCTCCTCGTACGCCTCACGTTTACCCGTTTCGAAACCTGCCTCTTGCCCTTCCGTCATAGCCTGCTCTTGTACCTGTTGAAACAGTTGGGCCGCTTCCTGACGCTTTTGTTCCCACCATTCTTCCATCTGAGCAAGCGTCTCTTGTCTTACTTGCTCTGCTTGCTCCGTAGCTTGCTGCAAGATGTTTTGGGCGGTTTCTTCTGCATCTGAGATGATCGCTTTCGCCTCGATCTCAGCTTGATTAAAAATTTCCTGATTTTCTTGCAACCTTTCGGCAACTTCCTCCGTCTTAAGTGGTACAGGCGTTACCGAAAGGAGAAAAGATTCCTCAGAAGGCCGATAATTGGCGCTTTTGATGATCCTAGACAATGATATCATCTCCTCCACCGCGGGCGATGATGATCTCACCAGCCTCCTCTAAGCGACGGATAATTGCAACGATACGAGATTGTGCCTCTTCGACGTCGCGTAGGCGAACTGGGCCCATAAACTCCATTTCTTCTTTGAAGGTATCCGCCATCCGTTTGGACATGTTCCGGAAAATAACTTCCCGAACTTCTTCGCTGGATACTTTGAGAGAAAGTTGCAGATCGGCATTTTCCACATCGCGGATAACACGCTGAATCGAACGGTTGTCGAGTGTAGCGATATCCTCGAAGACGAACATGCGCTTCTTGATTTCTTCTGCCAGCTCTGGATCTTGAATTTCGAGGGAATCCAGAATCGTGCGTTCGGTTCCACGATCGACACCGTTGAGTACAGCCACGATCGCTTCGATCCCGCCTGCCTGCGTGTAATCTTGGGTAACAGTGGCAGAGAGCTTTTGCTCCAATACCTGTTCAACTTGAGCGATTACTTCCGGTGAAGTACTATCCATCGTCGCAATACGTTTCGCAACCTCTGCTTGACGTTCTTGCGGGAGCGCGGACAGGATCATTGCTGCTTGTTGAGCCTCCAGATAAGAAAGCACTAAGGCTATCGTCTGCGGATGCTCATTTTGGATAAAGTTAAGGATTTGACCTGGGTCAGCCTTTCTAGCAAAGTCAAACGGTCGAACTTGAAGGTTTGCCGTCAAACGATTGATAATATCCATTGCTTTGGTCTCACCCAAAGCTTTTTGCAAGATTTCTTTGGCGTACGTAATCCCGCCTTGTGCAATTACCTCTTTGGCAACCGCTATCTGGTGAAATTCAGATAAAATTTTATCTTTTTCATCCGTATCCACTTTTCGCACATTGGCGATTTCTAATGTCAGTTGCTCGATCTCATCCTCACGCAAATGCTTGAACACCTGGGCAGAAACTTCCGGCCCGAGTGAGATGAGGAGGATAGCTGCTTTTTGTCGTCCTGACAACTCTTTAGCGCCGCGAGCCATACCATTTCACTCCTTAATCTTCTGCTAACCAAGTACGAAGCAGAACAACAAACTCATCTGGTTTGCTTCGCGCCAATTTTTCAAGTTGCTTTCTGACCACTACCTGGTCTCCATCTTCTTGGTAAATCAAGTCTGGTATTTCGGCCGCGTTTAACGGTGTCAGCAAGTCTGGATATTCCTCTTCTTCCTGTTGTTGCTTCGCTTGACTGCGTCTGCGATAAACGAGGAAAGCAACAGCTGCAAGTGCCAAGACTGCAATACCACCAACTGTCCAAAGAACAGCAGGACTTAGTGCACTGGAATCCTCAAGCTCAGCTTTTCCTGAGAATTGACGAGGGAGTACAGAAATATGCTTGTCCAACTCAGTATCCTGTAAATCAGAAGCCTGAGCACTTAAAGTGACACGAACAACATTGCGCAACACTTGTTTAATGCTCTCGAGTGTAGCAGCATCCAACGTTCCACCAGCTGGCGGTTCTACCCCGACGTTGATTGTGATGTCTTCGATCTTGTAAGGGCTTGATGTAACATTTCGTGTGATGCGATTTACTTCACGGTTAATCGTATCATTTAGCTCTTCGTATTGACTGTTACTTCCTTGTGGGGTAGATCCCGGGTAGTTCGTAACTGCATTGTTATTGGTTCCTGCAATCCCCCCTGGAGGTTGACCTTGCCCAGAGAAGGCTTTTGATAATTTTTGAGATGAAATGATAAGTCCTTCGTTATTCTCTTTGTCAGGTGCCTCAACTATGTTCTCAACGCGATTTTCTTTGTCAAAGTTCATTTTGATGAACGTATGGACGATGACTTTATCGCGTCCCATGATTGTACCCAACAAGTTGTACAGGTTTTGTTGAATTTTCTTTTCAACATCTGCTTTGATTGTTTCCTGTTGCTTAAAGCTACTCAATGTACCTTCGTTTTCATTGCCTTCGGAACGTTCTAGCGGATTCGAATACTGGTCTGTAATCGCAATCGCTTCCATCGGCAATTTCGGAACGCTTCGGGAAACAAGTAAATAGAGCGAGTTAATTTGCTTTTGATCAAGCGTTGTTCCAGGTTCAACATCGACGATAACAGAAGCCGTCGCTGTATCCGGAGTCTCCGTCACCCAAACGCTTTCCTGCGGCAACGTAATCATCACTTGTGCGGTGCGTACACCTTTTACTCGTTCCAGCATCTTGCGTAGCTCTTGTTGCAAAGCCTCTTTCTTCATGACATCAAATTGGCGATCTGTAACTCCAAGGGTACTCGAGAAAATTTCTGCATTAATTCCTGCTTGACTCGGAATACCTTGTGCTGCCAAATCTACAATGACATCTTGTGCCATTTTTTCTGGAACCTCGATACTTGTACCATTCCCCGTGATTCGATATGGGATTTGTGAAGCATCCAACTCTTGCTTGATCGTCCCAATTTCTTGTTCACTTAATCTTTGGTTGTAAAGTGGTTTGTACACCGGCTGGGAAGCGATGTATATGTATAGACCTAGAGAAATCAAGAGGAAGAGGGAAATACCGAGAATCATCCATTTTTGTTTCTTGGAAAATTGGTTCCATTTTGACGTAATCTGATCTTTGTATACTGCTAAACGTTCGTTCATGTTTCACCTCTCAAAGGATACCAACAACGATCAAATCGACATGCGCATGATCTCTTGATAAGACTCAATCATCTTGTTCCTGACCTGCATAGTCATTTGCAGCATCACGGTAGCTTTTTGACCTGCAACAGTCACTTGGTGCAAATCGGTAATTTCTCCCGCTGCAAACTTGTCGGCAAGATTCGACGATTCTACTTGCGCCTGATTCACTTTATTCATGGCATCCGATAGAAACGATGAGAATTCTTGGGAAACTTCAGCTGGGGTTGGCTTGTTCACAACCGGTGTGCGAATTGGCGTTAGTTGGGAGATTGCACTCATTTCCATTCCTTACTGTCACCCGCTTTACTTGATTTCCAATGCTTTTAGCATCATCGATTTGGAAGCGTTCAGTGCTGTCACGTTGGCTTCGTATGATCTTGATGCGGAGATCATGTCCACCATCTCTTTCATCGGGTCGACATTCGGCATCAAGAGATATCCGTCTTGATCTGCATCTGGATGAGATGGATCAAATACTCGCTTAAACGGAGTATTGTCTTCTTGAATTGCTGTGACCTTCACACCTTGTCCACCCTGACTTCCTGAGACCGTCCCTACGGCTGCTTGCAGGAAGTTATCAAATGTTCCATTTGTTTGAGGTGACAACTCCACCATTTTCCTCCGATATGGCTGCCAGGCGCCATCTACGAAGTTTGCGCGAGTGGTTTCCGCTTGCGCAATATTGGAAGCAATCGTATCCAATCGCAAGCGGTTAGCTGTTAAGGCAGAAGCACTTGTGTTAATTCCCTGAAACAAGCTCATCTTTATTTACCTCCACCCTCAATTACACTGCGTAGTTTTTGAAAATGTCCTGCTGTCAATTGCGTTAAACCGCTGTACCAAATTTGGTTTTTGGCCAATTCTGTTGTTTCTGCTTCCAAGTCAACGTCATTGCCACTGTTCTGAATGAAGTTATTCGGATTGGACACAATCTGCGGTACTGCAACGCCCCCTGCATTTCCAAACGGGATGTGTCGTTGATTGGTCCGATACGCTTCTAACTTGCCATTTCCCGCTCTTGCGTCCAGCTCATCTTGCAAAAAGCTCTCGAAGATGACTTGTTGACTTTTGAATTGAGGGGTGTCTATGTTGGCAAGGTTGTTTGCGATCGTTCTATGTCGCAATGTTGCAGCGTCGAGTGATCTCTCCAGGACCTGCAGATGGTAACTATCCAGCATTTTTCCTTTTCCCCCAATATGAGTCAGTTCTTTTCCCTAAAACAACCTACGTTTCCTGTATTTTCGACACCCTAATACGATACAATCATAGCAAAATCAATTTGGACAAAAAAGCCCCTTTTCATGACGATTTTCAAAATGATTCAATGGGACTAAATCCCTTATCCTTCCTGTTTTTTTACTGCATTTTACATGCAAACCATATTCAAACCATTGCAAATGTCGAAACATGCATTTAAAAACAATATATAATTTATGGTAATAATGTGTCGTTTTTCGACACAACTAAGACTAAAGTCCCAAGACAAAAGGTGCAGCAACATGAGTTGCTACACCTTTTTTTACTTTCTTGTAACTTTTGGCAAGGTATATTAAGACGTTTTCAGCTTCTCTAGCTCAGGCAACAGCTTTTCATTCAGCACTTTAATGAAGGTACCTTTCATCCCCAAAGAACGGGATTCGATGACACCCGCACTCTCCAGCTTACGCAGTGCGTTCACAATGACTGAACGAGTAATTCCTACGCGATCCGCGATTTTGGAGGCAACGAGCAAGCCTTCTTTGCCTTCGAGTTCTTCAAAAATATGTTCAACTGCTTCCAACTCACTGTAAGAGAGGGAACCAATCGCCATTTGTACGACTGCTTTGCTACGTGCTTCTTCTTCGATTGCTTCAGAACGCTCACGCAAGATTTCCATGCCTACTACAGTTGCACCTACTTCTGCGAGAATCAGGTCGTCATCGACAAATTGATCGTTAATACGACCCAAAATCAGCGTACCAAGACGATCTCCTCCACCCATAATTGGAACAAGCGTCGTCCAACCTGTGCGGAATACTTCTTTCATTTCAACTGGGAAAATGGTGTATGGGCTATCTACATCCAGGTTCGCAGAGGTTTCATCTACTTTCAGTAACCCCATGCTGTACTCTTCTGGAAAACGGCGTTCTTCCAGCATTTTGCGCATACGGCTGTTATCCATCTCTTGATGAATCGCAAAGCCGAGAAGTTTTCCTTTGCGGCTTACAACATAAGTATTTGCTTCAATAACGTCACTTAAAACTTGTGACATTTCATTGAAGTTCACGGCATGACCCGCGGATTTTTGCAACATGCGGTTAATTCTTCTTGTTTTTGACAGTAGATCCATCTGTATTTCCTCCTAATTATATGTGCTGCCTATCCAATGTTTATAAAATATATTGACTCAAGTCTTTGTTCCCCGCGATTGCACCTAATTTCTGTTTGACATAATCGGGGGTAATCTGTACAACTTCTAGGTGGATTTCTGGGGCTTCAAAAGAGAGATCCTCCAGTAGCTTCTCCAATATGGTGTGCAATCGCCTAGCACCAATGTTATCTGTGCTCTGATTGACCTCAGCAGCGAGACGAGCGAGCTCCTGAATGGCTTCCGGTGTAAATTCAATACGCACACCTTCTGTTTCCAAGAGGGCCACGTACTGCTTAAGCAACGCGTTTTTAGGCTCAGTCAAAATTCGGACAAAATCTTCAACGCGCAAGCTAGTCAGCTCCACCCGAATCGGAAAACGACCTTGCAACTCAGGAATTAAATCTGATGGTTTTGCCATGTGAAAAGCACCAGCTGCAATAAACAGAACATAATCTGTTTTGACAGGACCATACTTGGTCATGACAGTTGAGCCTTCCACAATCGGTAAAATATCACGCTGGACCCCTTCACGGGATACATCCGGGCCACGCCCATCCTTACCCGCAATCTTATCAATTTCGTCAATGAAGATAATCCCGTGTTGTTCAGCTCGACGAATTGACTCCTGCGTAACTTCGTCCATATCCACCAGTTTTTGCGCTTCCTGCTGAATTAATACCTTTCGCGCATCTTTTATTCGCAATTTTCGTTTCTTCATCCGCTTAGGCATCAGGCTACCGAGCATATCTTGCATTTGCATCCCCATTTGTTCTGTACCCGGAACCTGGAACATGTCAAACATCGAAGGTGATTGATCTTCCACTTCAATCTCAATCATTTGCTCTTCTAACTGACCATTCGTCAATTGCCACATGACTTGTCTGCGTTGCTGCTCAATCGACACTTCTTCTTGATCAGAGGTATCCTGCTGCTGTTGTTGCTGTCCACCGAAGAACATTTCCAACGGATTTTTGAACGAGTTCGACTGCTTACGAGATGGTACGAGTACATTCACAATCGCTTCATTCGCAAGCTTCTCGGCCTTCTCTTTCACCGACTCTACTTTTTCCTGTTTGACCGTACGGATAGAAGCTTCCACCAGATCACGGACCATCGATTCCACATCTCGCCCTACATAGCCGACTTCCGTAAACTTCGTTGCTTCTACTTTAATAAAAGGAGCACCTGTCAGTTTTGCAATCCGACGAGCAATTTCCGTTTTTCCAACACCAGTAGGTCCGATCATCAAGATGTTTTTTGGAACAACCTCTTCAATCATTTGCTCTGGCAAACAACTGCGACGATAGCGGTTGCGAAGCGCTACAGCAATGGCTTTCTTAGCTTGTGCCTGCCCGACAATGTATTTATCCAAATGCTCTACGATCTTACGCGGGGTTAATTGCTCAAGATTCAGCACAGTAGGTTCCTCCCTTTCGCTCAATTCAACTCATCCACAACAAGATTGTTGTTTGTGAACACGCAAATTTCAGCAGCGGTACGAAGCGATGCTTCCGCAATTTCACGTGCGCCGAGGTGAGGAGCATATGTTTTCAATGCACGACCTGCTGAAAGGGCAAAGCTACCGCCAGAACCAATTGCAAGAATCCCATCATCAGGCTCAATGATTTCACCATTTCCGGAAATAAGCAGCAAATGCTCCTTATTGGCAACAATCATCATTGCTTCCAAACGACGCAAAATTTTATCCATGCGCCACTCTTTCGCCAGTTCTACAGCAGCTCGCTGTAGATTGCCGTGATACTCCTCTAGCTTTCCTTCAAACTTTTCAAAAAGCGTAATGGCATCAGCAACAGAGCCAGCGAATCCTGCTAATACTTCGCCGCGATATAGACGTCTTACTTTTTTGGCACCGTGCTTCATTACCATACTGTTGCCAAAAGTAACCTGACCATCTCCGGCCATCGCTACAGACCCATTGTGCTGTACAGCAAATATGGTTGTTGCGTGAAACTGTTCCATCACTGATTCCTCCCGTTATGTCCGATTGGCGGAACCTGTATTGCCCGGGTTTGCTCGTGGGTGAGCGGTGTCATATACATGCCGAAGTCGCTCTTTGGTCACATGCGTGTACACCTGTGTCGTCGATACATTGACGTGTCCCAGTAGTTCTTGCACGGTACGCAGATCAGCGCCGCCATTTAACATATGGGTCGCAAACGTATGACGAAAGGTATGTGGTGAAACCCGCAATTGAAGAGCGTACGTTTCTACGTATTTGTCTACAATCCGCCGAACACTGCGGTCGGATAACGGTTCTCCCCGATAGTTAACCAGCAAATTGCCGTGTTCTACTTTTCCAGCCAACAGTTTTTCTCTTCCATATTCTAGGTACTGCCGAAGAACGTCGCAGGCATAACTTCCAACCGGCACATATCGTTCTTTCGCTCCTTTTCCATAAACCAAGGCGACTCCCATGCTCGGATTCACATCACTCACAGATAGAGTGGTGAGCTCCGTAACACGCATGCCACTTGCATACAACAGTTCAAAAATCAACCGATCACGAATTCCCAATGGAGTGGATGTATCAGGCAGATCGAAAAAAGCTTGAACTTCTTGCGGATATAAAAAGGAAGGAAGTTTCTTCTCCATTTTGGGAGTGGAGACTAGTTGAAATGGGTTCTGTTCCAGTTGACCTTCACGCAACAGAAATCGGTACAAGCTACGCAAACTGGATAGCTTGCGGGCAATACTTCGCCGGGAAAGCCCCCTCCCAGCCAATTGCGCGAGAAAGGAGCGACCATGCAAATAAGAAACAGCAGCAAATACGGTGATTTGGTGCTGTTCCATAAAGGAGACAAATTCGCTGATATCTGCCACATACTGCTTCACCGTATGAGGAGAGGCGTTTTTTTCAACTCGCAAATAGCGGGTAAACATCTCAATATCCGCAGAATTTTGTTGCGATATGTCCATACGGGATGCACCCTCCTCGAAGCACCTATATAGTAACACAGACGAAAATCGGATATCAATGTTAATTGTGTCGTTCTTGTGTAAAATTCTGAATTGTATCTAGCGCCCGCTCAGCGAGCTTTTCATTTTTCAAACGCTTATCTCGAATTCTTTCTGGCCATTCCGGTACGAGCCCGAAGTTTGCGTTCATCGGTTGGAAATGCTTTGGATCTGCCGTCGTAATATAACGAGCCATACTGCCCATAATTGTTTCTGGCGGAAGCTCGATCAATTCTTCACCTTTTGCGAACCGTGCTGCATTTATTCCCGCAAGCAAGCCAGATGCTGCTGACTCTACATATCCTTCAACACCAGTCATTTGACCAGCAAAGAAAAGAGTTTCCCGATCTTTATACTGATACGTAGGCTTCATCAATTTTGGCGAGTTGATAAAGGTGTTTCGGTGCATGACACCATAACGAACGATTTCGCAGTTTTCCAAACCAGGAATGAGTGAAAAGACTCTTTTTTGATCCGGCCATTTTAGATGGGTCTGGAAACCTACGATATTATACAACGTCGCAGCACTATTGTCCTGGCGAAGCTGCACCACTGCGTAAGACTTTTTACCTGTTCGTGGATCAACGAGACCTACAGGCTTCATAGGACCAAATGTCATGGTTTTGTGCCCACGCTTTGCCAATACTTCAATCGGCATGCAGCCTTCGAAGAAAATTTCCTTCTCAAATTCCTTCAAGGGAACAGTTTCCGCAGAGATCAGCGCATCATAGAAACGATTGAACTCCTCTTCCGTCATCGGGCAGTTCAGGTAGGCTGCTTCACCTTTATCATATCTGGAAGCAACGAATACCTTGTTCATATCAATCGAGTCTTTCTCGATAATGGGTGCCGCTGCATCATAGAAGTACAGATATTCTTCACCCGTCAGTTCCTTTAACTTTGTAGACAAAGCTGGAGAAGTTAGTGGCCCCGTCGCAATTACGACAATCCCATCAGGAATTTCGGTAATCTCTTCTGAAATGACCTCAACCAAAGGATGATTACGAACGGCATCTGTAACATGAGCCGCGAATTCGTGTCTGTCTACGGCAAGCGCGCCTCCAGCTGGAACCGCGCAACGATCTGCCGCATCGATAATGACAGAGTTCAGTCGACGCATTTCTTCTTTTAATACACCTACTGCATTCGTCAACGTGTTAGCACGCAATGAATTACTGCAAACCAGCTCTGCAAATTTATCGGTATGGTGCGCAGGCGTTTGTGTCTTCGGTCTCATTTCATACAGCTTTACTTTTACACCCGCCTGCGCGATTTGCCATGCTGCCTCACTACCAGCGAGGCCGGCGCCCACTACTGTAATTGTTGGTTGTGACATGCTGTTAATCCTCCAAACTACAAAATCGAATCAGGCTGCTTAGGAGTCTGCCTCTTCTTGATAATCACACTTGGTGCAAACAATGCTAACTCCTTGCTTCTTGCGCTTTTTCTCCACGAGCATGCTGGAGCATTTTGGACAAGGTCTGGCAATCGGTTTGTCCCACGATACAAAATCGCATTCCGGATATTGATTACAGCCGTAAAAAATACGGCTCTTTTTAGATTTACGTTCGATAATCTCTCCGGTTTCACACTGCGGACACTTTACGCCGATTTCTTTTACAATCGGCTTCGTATTGCGGCAATCCGGGAATCCAGAACAAGCTAAAAACTTGCCAAATCGACCAAGCTTATAAACCATCACACGGCCGCAAAGCTCACATGATTCATCCGATTCTTCGACTTTCAGCTCTACTTCTTTCATTTCTTCTTCTGCAACCACTACGCGCTTTGCAAAATCTTGATAAAAATTGTCCAGCACATCGACCCAATTGGTTGCTCCTGCTTCGATATTATCCAAACCCGATTCCATATGCGCAGTGAATTCTACGTTAAGAATCTCCGGGAAAAACTCCTCGACAAGCGTGATCACAATCTCGCCCAACTCAGTCGGGACAAATCGCTTCTCCTCTAACGCCACATATCCCCGCTTTTGAATGGTCTCTAATGTAGGTGCATAGGTAGACGGACGTCCAATTCCCATCTCTTCCAATGATTTAAGCATGCGCGCTTCAGAGAATCGAGGTGGTGGCTGTGTAAAGTGTTGACTCGGCTCGATTTCTTTTTGTTCGAGGATTTGTCCTTCTTCAATGGGCGGAAGGAAGCTTTCTTCTTCTGCACCATCATCGTTTCCTTCAATATATACCTTCATAAATCCAGGAAACTTCACTTTTGATCCTGTTGCTCTGAAGGTAACTCCACCTGCGTCAATATCTACGCTCATCGTATCAAGAACAGCAGATGACATTTGACTGGCAAGGAAACGCTCCCAGATTAATCGATACAAGCGAAGCTGATCTCTCGACAAGTATTCCTTGATTTCATCCGGTGTACGCATTACACCTGTTGGACGAATCGCTTCGTGAGCGTCTTGAGCATTTTCGTTTTTCGCCTGATTACGAGGCTCAGTTAACACATAGTCTTGACCATATTTCTCAAGTATGTATTCTCTTGCTTCGTTCTGTGCAGTCGCAGATAAGCGAGTGGAGTCTGTACGCATATAGGTAATCAAACCAACTGCGCCCTCTTTATTACCAACGTCGATCCCCTCATAGAGCTCTTGAGCAATTCGCATGGTCTTAGAAGTGCGGAAGTTCAGCTTACGTGCTGCCTCTTGCTGTAAAGAACTCGTGATAAAAGGAGGGGCAGGATTGCGCTTACGCTCACGTTTCGTTACCTTTTGTACCACATATGGTTTGTTCTTCATTCGTTTCAATACTGCTGCTACATCCTCTTCCGAATGAAGCTCCACCTTTTCATCGCCATAACCATAAAACTTCGCGTTAATTTCTTTTCCGTCGCTGATCAATGTACTCGCGATCGTCCAATACTCTTCCGGGATAAACTCTTGAATCTCCCGCTCACGATCCATGATAAGCTTTACCGCAACCGATTGAACACGTCCGGCACTCAAGCCTTTTCGAACCTTTTTCCATAAAATCGGACTGATATTGTAACCTACGAGTCTGTCGAGAATGCGACGTGCCTGTTGAGCATTTACCAAGTCCATGTTTATGTGTCGTGGATGCTTGAATGCTTCTTTGATGGCATCTTTGGTAATCTCATTAAATACCACACGAAGTGGCTGATCTAAATCGAGCCCCAAGTATTGCGCCAGATGCCAAGCAATTGCCTCCCCTTCGCGATCCGGGTCGGCTGCGAGATATACTTTTTTAACTTTTTTAGCAGCATCTTTCAAGCCTTTCAATACATCGCCTTTTCCGCGTATGGTTATGTATTTGGGTTCAAAATTACGCGTAACGTCTACACCCATTTGACTTTTCGGCAAATCGCGTACATGCCCGATAGACGCTTTCACGATATATTTACTACCCAGGTATTTTCCAATGGTTTTGGCCTTCGTAGGGGATTCTACGATTACTAGCGTATCAGCCATTTTTTTCCTCCCCTTTTAGTAAGGAATCTTCCCTATTATTAAATACCCTCATCCGGTTTGTCAAACACTTGTGCCTCTAGGCATTGCCAAAAAGCTAGCGGATATGCTATCGCCGTGCAAAATAACCGCCTGGAAGTGCCACGATGGCCCCTTTTGCTTCCAGACGAATTACCAGCTGATGTAGCATCCTGCGTTGGTCTTTTTCTAAACTGCTCATTAACTCATCCAGATGAATCCCTTCATAGGTTACGGCTTGCACAATCGCTTTTTCTTCATTAGATAAGGAGATAACATCGGTTGCATTTCTTTTTTCGACCAGCTGTATCTGCTTAGTTTTTGGAAGAAGATGTTTGATTTCCTCCCATATATCGTTACTGCATGTTACTAGCTTTGCACCTTGTTTGATCAAGTTATGCGGTCCTGCACTCATCAATGAAAAAATGGGACCTGGAATTGCAAAAACTTCCTTTCCCTGCTCAAGTGCACAGTCTGCCGTAATCAAGGAACCGCTTTTTTCTGCAGCTTCAACAACTAATACACCGATAGAAAGTCCACTTATGATGCGATTTCGCTCTGGAAATAATCCTGAAACAGGTGGAATATGAGGAGGATATTCACTGAGGAGTAGGCCAAAAGATTCAATTTCGCGATAAAGTTCCCGATGTCGCGAAGGATAAACGTGATTCATTCCGCAACCGAGCACTCCAATGGTCTTACCGTCTGCTTTTAAGGTAGCTTGGTGAGCCTCCGCATCAATTCCATACGCTACCCCTGACACAATGACAAGACCTGCTTGTACCATTTCTCGGACAAAATAGCTACAACTTGCTCTTCCATATGGTGTCGGTTTGCGCGAACCAACGACGCCAATCGACATTTTTCCCAATAATGTGAGATCACCACGGTAAAACAACGTCCATGGAGAATCAGGGATATTGCGGAGCGAAACAGGATAAGCATCGTCAAAAGGACATAAGAAGCGCGTTCCCTCTTCTTCACGCTTTTCCAACAGTGCCAGAGCTGAAGCATCATTGCTTTGCTTGTCAACCTGCGCAGTGATCAAGGAAGTCAATCTGAGCTCACGTGCCACCTCATGCCAATTTTCGATGGCAACCTGAAAAGAACCTGTCATTTCTAACATTTCTCGAATCTTCTTTCTTCCCAGCCCCGATATCATCGTTAACACATACAACCAATCTCTCTCGTCGAGCTTCGCCTTTTCCACTCTAAAATCCTCCTTCATCCCGATCACAATTGTCACCGTGGACGGTCTTGAGTGCTATTCTATCGAAAGAAAGAGGCTGCTTCAAAAATAAAAAAGTGGACAAGCCTGAGCCTGTCCACTTCTGTTTATTTACTTACTTGCCCATTACTTTCTCGAGCATACCGCGCTCTTTCAGCAATTCAACAAGTGTTTCACCGATAACTGCAGGTGTTTTCGCTACGCGAATACCGCATTCTTCGAGCTTCGCGATTTTCTCAGCAGCTGTACCTTTCCCGCCAGAGATGATCGCACCAGCGTGGCCCATACGTTTTCCTTCAGGAGCAGTTTGTCCCCCGATGAAGCCTACAACTGGTTTTTTCATGTTAGCAGCGATCCATTCAGCTGCTTCTTCTTCCGCAGTACCACCGATTTCACCCAGCATGATAACTGCTTCAGTACCTGGATCTTCGTTGAACATTTTCAGTACATCGATGAACTCCATACCTTTTACTGGGTCTCCACCGATACCTACAGCTGTGGATTGACCAAGGCCGCGAGTAGAAGTTTGGTGAACTGCTTCATACGTCAAGGTACCGGAGCGAGATACGATACCTACTTTACCTGGAACGTGGATGTAACCAGGCATGATACCGATTTTGCACTCACCTGGAGTGATTACGCCAGGGCAGTTAGGACCTACGAGAAGGGTTTTCTTACCATCCATGTAGCGCTTAACTTTTACCATGTCCAGAACTGGGATACCTTCTGTGATGCAGATTACCAGATCCAGTTCAGCGTCAACTGCTTCCATGATCGCGTCAGCAGCGAAAGGAGGAGCAACGTAGATAACGGATGCAGTAGCACCAGTTGCTTCAACCGCTTCTTTTACTGTGTTAAAAATTGGAATACCGTCAACTTCGGTTCCACCTTTACCAGGTGTTACACCGCCCACCATTTGTGTACCGTATTCAACGGCTCCGCGAGTGTGGAACAGACCAGTTGCACCCGTAATCCCTTGCGTAATTACTTTTGTATTTTTATTAACGAGAATACTCATCGCGTAATTTTCCCACCTTTTTTAACGTGTAGGAATTTATAAGCACTAGCTTATAAATTTCCGGAGCGCATGAAAACTTTCCGAAGAGTCGTGGTCGCTCAGCACTGAGTAACGTATCTACTCGAGATAACTTACTTTACCAAGGATACGATTTTCTCAGCGCCATCAGCCATAGATTCTGCAGCTACGATGTTCAAACCGGACTCATTGAGGATTTTCTTACCCAAATCTACGTTTGTACCTTCGAGACGTACAACGAGAGGTTTGTCCAATTTGATTTGTTTTGCTGCATTCACTACGCCGTTTGCGATAACGTCGCATTTCATGATGCCGCCGAAGATGTTGACGAAAATACCTTTAACTTTTTCGTCACGGAGAATAATTTTAAACGCTTCCGTTACTTTCTCTTCAGTAGCTCCGCCACCAACGTCAAGGAAGTTAGCAGGGTCTCCACCGTAGAATTTCACGATGTCCATTGTTGCCATCGCCAGACCTGCACCGTTTACCATGCAACCGATGTTACCATCAAGTGCGATGTAGGACAGATCGAACTTGGAAGCTTCGATTTCTTTCTCATCTTCTTCATCCAGATCGCGCAGAGCTACGATGTCAGGGTGACGATAGAGAGCGTTGCTGTCGAAGTTCAGTTTCGCATCCAGTGCCATTACTTCACCGTCGCCAGTTACAACCAGTGGGTTGATTTCAGCGATAGAAGCATCTTTATCAACAAAAGCTTGGTACAAGCTCATCATGAACTTAGCAGCTTTGTTAATCAGTTCTTTTGGAATGTTGATTGCGTAAGCCAGGCGACGAGCTTGGAAGCCATTCAGACCTGTTACTGGATCAACTACTTCTTTGAAGATTTTTTCTGGATTGTTTGCTGCTACTTCCTCGATGTCCATACCGCCCTCTTCGGAAGCCATCATTACAACGCTTCCAGTAGCACGGTCAACTACTACACCAACGTAGTATTCTTTCTTGATGTCGCAGCCTTGCTCGATCAGAAGGCGCTTAACTTCTTTACCTTCTGGACCTGTTTGATGAGTAACCAGTACTTTGCCAAGAATTTCACTGGCATATGTACGAACTTCATCAAGATTTTTTGCAACCTTTACCCCGCCAGCCTTACCACGGCCACCAGCGTGAATTTGCGCTTTTACTACGTTTACTTGGGTGCCCAGTTCTTTCGCTGCTTCTACAGCTTCTTCCACTGTGAAAGCTACGCGTCCTTCAGGAACTTTTACACCGTACTGCTTAAGTATCTCTTTACCTTGATACTCATGAATGTTCATTCTCCATCCTCCTATGGCAGATAAAGATCGGCAGGCTTTTAGACCGGTTCAAAGACGTCTGTCTTTTTCCGGTCATAACCTCCACTATCAGTGCAACGTACCTATTCTACGACAAAAACTGCAAAAGTGGTAGTAATATGTTCTTTTTATCGTGACCAGA
The DNA here is from genome assembly GCF_005217615.1 of Brevibacillus antibioticus. Taxonomy (NCBI): domain Bacteria; kingdom Bacillati; phylum Bacillota; class Bacilli; order Caryophanales; family Paenibacillaceae; genus Brevibacillus; species Brevibacillus antibioticus. The sequence goes on along the minus strand of NZ_SZNK01000001.1, from coordinate 1,098,081 downwards.
AATGCGAAATTTCATGAGGAAATTCCTCATTTTCTTAGAGATTGAAGCAATTTCCATTCGATTTTAGCGAGTTCATTGTGATTGTACCAAGTTTGTTCATACTTAAAATAACGTGGATATAGTTCAATTCTCTGTTCTGTATCATTCACCAAAAAATAAAGTTCGTATTGTTTTTGACCCGGTTCTTTTGGTGGAACATTTAGTGGATCTGCATTTTTTAGCAATCGGACAGATTGATGGGCGATTCCTTGCTCGATCGTCGTTTGAGTGACATCCAGCTTCGTGTCTTGGACGTTCATTTCGCCATTTGCTGTGATGCGAATCCGTGTAGATTTAAATAACTGGTCAATCCCGTCTTCTTTTCGATTGCTTGGCGGCATCCATTCCGTTAACCGCGAGAAGAGGCTACCCTCTACGTGAAAGAAAAACGTTTCTCTCCCAAAGGGAACCGCAATTAGCGTCGGCGTTAAAATGGCCACTTCGATCGGCTTGTCAGCAGAATTCATTGTCATCCGATAGTTCGGGTAAAGTGGATACTGCTTGCTGCGACTGTCCACCTCCGGAACTGCCGATCCCATTACTTTTCTGATGGTTTCTGCTTCTAATTCGTTCAACACGCGCGCTTGCCCAAGGTCCTCTGCAGCTAAACGCACGCTCTGGATTTTTTGTGAGAGCACTCCTTTGCCAGTTAACTTGTTTACCCACTGATAAAAATAGCTGGCACCCGCTCCACGATACGTGTGTCCCCCAAACTCACTTGCCGACTCTCCCACCGTTACGACAAGTGGAGCCTGCTGGGTCCTATAAAGGACGAGCGTAAAACGTACATCTTCTTGCTTTAAAGGCTCGGATGATATTTGTATATCTTGTCCCTGTCCGGAAAGTTCTTGCAAAAACAAGCGCAAGTCCAATAATACTTCCTGTCCATCTGTTGACATTACCGTTACTTTTTCAACCGCACCAAGCTCTGTCTCGATATGATCTTTCATATCATCAGAAACCTTGCCTGACTGTGCACAGCCAGTGACGAACAAGCTACTCACCATCATAACCAGTAGACACGTACGTAAAGACGATATCACGCAGTAACCCTCCTCATGTGTTCCTGTAAGACTACAGAAGTCCCAATCGACGGCTGATCTCACTGCCAAGCTTTCGTTTCACGTAAATCTCACCAATTTGGTGCGGATCTTTCACGATAACGGAGCGATTGTTTGTACGAATCACTACATACTTTTCATTGTTTTTGTCCAAACCACAGATCAAATCAGATGAGGCTTCTACAAAGATAGCTACCACTGTTTTCCCTTCAATCTTTTTCAACGAAATTTTGGGAAATGGAGTCACAAACGGTGACGTCTTATCTTGGATGTATTGTGTAATGGCAAGAATGTATTTGTCCGGGTCTCCATACTGCTCGATCTCATGATCAATCCCGCACACTGTCCCCTCATCTGTAATGCCTAAAAATAAATTCCCGTTGTTTGAATTCGCAAACGCCACAATAGACTTAATAATTCCCGCCTTCGAATAAAGAAAGTCGCGTTTGAATTCAATCATGTCATTCTCACCAAGTTTTGTTGCTGTTACGGGATCATCAATTCGGCCTAAATAGCGAAAACGACTGATGGCGCCTAAACGATAGACATATTCTTCAAATATATCAGCAGGTAAAGAAAGGTCTTCTATGCTTGCATCTGTGTTTTGCCACAATTTATATGTTTGCGGAGCAAAACACATGTCGAACAATACATTCCCACCGAGCGAGCGTATGTTCATACCGATGGAAGCAGGCATGATCTTCCCCGGCTGATAAGGGGCATCTGTTTCCACTTCCAATACTCCTGAATGAATTAAATAATCGAAATAATGTCGCGGTAATCGTACATCATGCTTTAATATCTGACGTTCTGGCTTGCGTCGTCTGATTTCTTGGTAAAAATCAAAACGCACAGATTGTTCTTCCAGTTGGCTTACCATCGCTATCAATGAACAAATATGGCGCATGTTTCCCCTCGTTTTGTGTTAGAGTAGGTGTCATTGTTTGGTCATATTTTAACGCAACTTTTTAAGAATTGACTAGTTTTTTCGTTATTTTTGCAATTGATAGTGATGCAATATTGTTTGTAATTTAAATGAAAGTCCCATTTGTCCGCTAATCTTCAGCTTGCCCGTTACCAAAGCAACTGTGGGATTCAAGCGTCCCTCTACAAGCTTAATAAAATCTTTATCAGACAACTCCAGCTTGCAGCCCGCTTCCCTTGTCACAACCATCGTATAGTCCGCTTGATTATCGGCAAAAACCACCTCATAGGTGCCACCCTCTTCTCCACTTAGGACAAAATGGTAAACCGCATGTAATCCAGCGATCCCTTGTGGCTGAGCGTTTATTCTATTCGATAAATCCTGAAGAGTTTTTTGTACCTGCATGCTCACTTCTCCTTGCTTGCTATGTATAAGAACCCGCTTTCGGTAAAAAAAGAAAGCCGGGTGATTTACCGGCTTACTTTACACGGACAGCTGTGCCTGTAGCAATAACCATCATCATACCTTCCCGCAATGTTTCGAAGTCGAGATCAACCCCAATCACTGCGTTTGCACCTAATGCCCGTGCTTTTTCTTTCATTTCACGCAAGGCCAGTTCACGCCCTTCTGCGAGCTTACTCTCATACGAGCCACTTCTGCCTCCGATGATGTCCGTAATTCCTGCGAGAAAGTCACGGACTACGTTTGCACCCATGATTACCTCTCCGCTGACGATATCCAAATACTGTTCGACTTCTTTTCCTTGGATCATGCTGGTAGTAGTTACAATCATGTCATTGCCTCCTCATATCGATCTATTCACAATATGTATTACGTACCATAAAATAATCGGTTGCAAAGAAAGATCTAACTTGTCCAAAAGTGTATGCGCATTACTAGCAAACTATTCGATTCCTATCCCACTGTGGAAGTAATTGTTTTGGATAATTTGGCAGCTGAGGAGCCTAGGCTTGCTTCAGCGATTAATTCCCGCCAGGATCTAGTGAAGAAGTCTGGTGTTTGGTACCCGTTCACATGGCCAACTGCTGCAGATACAAAGATATCCAGAACGTTTGTTGGACGTGTAATAAGCGTAATGTATTCCTGAATCTGTTCATCGGAAATCGTAGAGATCAAAACAAACTCGTCCCCTGCATAACGACATAAGTAATCTCCCTGTTCTTCAACCAAAGAAGAGAGAACCGATGAATAGGTGCGGATGACATCATCCCCGAATGGATGGCCATGCAGCTTATTAATTCGGCCAAAGTCGTTCAAATCGATAAAAAGCAAATGGAAAGGTTTACGCTCCTTTAAAAAACTTTCCCCAATAAACTGGATGTAGGGAGCGCGATACAAACCCGATAATGGGTCTCGATATTCTGCTATTTTCATCTCTACGATTTCTTTTGTGATGAATCCAATCAGTTGATCCTCTTGCATGACCAAAGCCAGGCCATTTTGTTCTTGATGAAGCGCGTGATAGGCCTCCCAAACATTGTGATTGGCAGACAGGTAAAACGGCTGACTGCTCATGGCATCGGCAACGATTCGATTAGGATGAGCAGACAGCACGTCTCTCGTCGTAACCATTCCCAGTACCTCTCCGTGATCCATGACAACTAACGAATCAACATGAGATTCGTTCATTCGCTCCGCCGCATAAGAGACACTTTTGTCAGAGGTGATGGTACAAATCGTCGTCGTCATGATGTCGGAGATGTTCATAATAGGTCCACCTCTCGTTGAACGGACAATGCTATTTTCAATTCAGATCGCAGAACCATGGAGTCGCTAATCATACGCTCTGCCTCTTCCAGAATGATTTTCATCAATAATTTTTCATCAATCATTTGCAAAAGAGTATTTCTTAACAAGACTGCCTCAATCTTCGGATGATTCATCTTCAGTAAAGTAAATTGTTCTGGGGACAGTGCATCCGCCATTCTCCTTACAGCCTCAGGACCAATTGGTGCTTTCCGTCCGATGATCAACAGATCCTGCATCGGAGGGACTTCAAACTCGGATATTTTTAAGGAAAGCGTTGCTTTCCGAGAATATACGTTGTTATCACTGGCCATAAAAATTCCTCCAATTCTGCATTGCCCTCTTATTCGCCCGCTAATCTGCCTGGTTTACCAAATAAGTAACCCTGGCCGATTGCAACGCCCAATAAAGAAGCGCAAGCAAAATCCTCTTCTTCTTCAACTCCTTCGAGAATGAGTTGAGGTGCCTCTTTGCAAAAATCGACAAACAATTTTACAGTCTTTTGCTTTTCTAATGAACTCGAGAGCTCTTGCGAAAAAAAGCGATCAATCTTGATGTAATCAGGCGAAATATCTTCAATTTTACTGAATATGTTTGCTCCATCTCCGACATCATCCAACGCAATTAGAAACCCCAGCTTTTTCAATTCAGCTATACGTCTTGTAAAAATGGGTTCGCTCCAGCATTCCCCTTCCATAATCGATTCGTTGATCTCCAAAACGATTTGGTTTAAAAAGGGACGGAAGGAACGAGCGATCTTTTGAATAAAGCCAGGAAATGTGTCTTCTGTTAAGGTAGAAGGAAAAATATTCACAAATAAAAGCTCGTTTTTGTGTTCAATCGACGAATGAAAAAAAGTCAAGAGCGCATAATGCAGGGAATGGGCGTCAAGTTCTGGCAGCATTTTGTTTTCCTTCGCCAAAGAAAACAATGCCTCTGGATGGATCCCCGCTTTACTGCGAAGTAATACTTCATACCCTATCCTACTTTTCTCAGGAAGTTGACAAATTGGTTGAAATGCGTGGTAGTACTCTTTTTTCTTAAATAATTCTGCAATGCTCTCCATCAATTTTCCTTTCCCTTTCCTAGCAAGTATGAACACAAAGAAAAAGCTTCTTCCAAGCGAGATATTCAGCGCCAGGGAAGTGCTGGGAAATGTACCTACATGCAAGCGAGCAAAAGAGATTCCGCTCTCTTTAGGATACTTCTAGTCACAACGCAATAACTAGGTAATAAAGATTACAAATATCAACAGACATTTCGACAATATATGTCTTTGTCCCTACTTATTCGCCAACATTTTGCATATTCCTTTCCAAATCATACTAATTGCTTCAAATTAATTAGGAACATGGTACGTATAATGGTTATTTCTCATCGTTATATTTTCACGAATATAGATGTATCAAGTAATTCCACAACTTGTTAACCATTCTGAATCGCATTATATAAATGAAAATAAAATTTCTACTGCTTGTTTCGTCGTTAGCAGCGATCAAGCTTTCTTCATATGGTATGGAAAATGGGTATCGACTTTATTCAAAGGGAGGAAGGTCAGTGGTCAAGACCTCAACGTATACACTGCAAGTGCAAGAAGGCCACTTGTTCACGATTACGCTAGTAGCAAATCCCTCTACAGGCTACCAGTGGGACTTGTCTAATCCCGTAGATGCTCGCTTTTTATCGTTGCATGCGAATCATTTTGTTCCTCCACCATCGCCAGCTCGTATTGGGCAAGAGGGGCATCAGGTGATGTCCTTTCAGGCTTTGCGGCGAGGAATGACATCGATTTCAGTGAAGTATTGTCGGCCATGGGATAGTGGGGAATGTGGGGAGTTTGTGTTTTATGTTGTTACGGTTGTATAGGGGCTATGTTTAAAAAGTACTTACTGTTACTTACTTGGTAGTGAAGTCGTTAGTCTGTATGTGCTGCTTTCATTTATAGGCGCATGCAGACTAAAGGATTTTCCTCGAAAATTTGACTATTTGACATTTGGATAAGCGTTGTCATCTTTACCGACGTGACCATGCAGCATAGCAACAAGCTGTGCATCGAAACATTAAAGTGAGCACATTCTAATGAAAGCCAAATCGAGTCGCATCCGCAACATATCCGAATTCTACATAGGAAGCCCCATCTAATTTTGCAATCGTTCTCACTACTTCTGACTTAGCTCGCTGCCCATTAAAGAAAGTTCTCTTATTGTCAAGGGGACTTTTCTTATCAGGTATCGTACGAAAACAATAAATCATTTCAAAATTTTAAAGGAGCTTTTCACTTTGATAAGAATAGAAGCTTTTTGTATCTCAATTCCCGGGTTCTGTTTCTTAAGAGTCTCAATAGCTCCATCTTTATAGTTTTCCATAGGAGATGTAGCTTCAAAAGGTTACGGGATCGCCTTAGCAGCTAGACTTTCTGAAATAACTTCTTGATCGCCTTTTCGGATTTGTGCATTCCATTCTTTAACACGATCTATACTCGTTTCTTTACTTATGTTCCTACCCTTGCCAATTAGAGAGTCTCTTTCCATATCTACAGTCCTTGCCTAGATGAACAATAATGAAAACATATCAAAAAAGTAATCCACGATCCAATGCTCGGTAACGAATCGCTTCAGCTACATGTGCTACCTCTACGTTGGAAGCGCCCTCTAAATCAGCGATAGTTCTTGCTACTTTGACTATCCTATCGTAAGCTCGGGCACTTAAACCGAGAGTCTCGAAAGCTAACTGCAGCATCTCTTGCCCTTCCTTATCTATTTGAGCAAATTGGCGCAACTCTTCGCCATTCATCACACTGTTAAATGGACATCCTTGGCGATAGTGGTATCTTTCGCATTGAACAGCCCTCGCTTGTTCTACACGCTGTTGAATGTCCTTTGAGGATTCCTCTGCTATTCTGTTGTGAAGAAGTTGAACTGGCACTCTTGGTACCTCAATGTGCAAATCGATGCGGTCTAGTAAGGGACCTGAGAGCTTTGAGCGGTACTTGTAGATTTGTTGGGGAGAGCATGAGCAGGTTTGCTTCTCTCGGGTACCGAAGAATCCGCAAGGGCACGGATTGCATGAACCAATTAACAGAAACCGAGCAGGAAAGGTAAAAACCTGCTTAGATCGTCCAATCGTGACAACCCCTGATTCCAGCGGCTGGCGCAGTACCTCTAATACATGCCGAGAAAACTCGGGCATCTCATCAAGGAAAAGGATACCACCGTGAGACAAGCTACACTCTCCTGGACGCGGGATTTGTGCACCACCGCCAATCAGTGCAGTAGCGGTAATCGTATGGTGCGGTGCACGAAAAGGTCTCTCCTCGACAAGCCCACTCTCCCGCTTCAATTGACCAGCAATACTGTATATTTTTGTCACTTCGTACGATTCATGAATAGTCATGTTCGGCATGATACCAGGCAGGCAAGTAGCTAAAAGAGTTTTCCCTGAGCCTGGTGGCCCCACCAATATCACATTATGAAATCCAGCTGCTGCAATCTCCAAGCCACGTTTTACAAATTGCTGTCCGTAAACATTGGCGAAGTCTGAGGGCAGTTGGTTTTTATTTGTCTTGCCTGTCTCCGATTCAGGAAAAATCAACTCTGAGTTCTTACTATGAAGTCCTTCTTTCCAGTAGTTCACTGCCTCTTCCAAATTACTCGCAGGCAATACGGTAATGTCGACGAGCTGTGCTTCCGCTGCATTTTGTTCGGGGAGGATCACGTGGGTAAATCCTGCTTGTTTGGCTTCTAGCAATATGGGGAGTACGCCCGTTACAGCGCGAAGCGAACCGTCTAATGCCAACTCTCCTAGAACGAGGATTCTCTCTGGTCTAGGGAGCATTTGCTTCGAAGCTAGTAAAATACCAAACGCAATAGCAAGGTCAAAGCCTGAGCCTTCCTTGCGCTGGTCTGCTGGTGCTAGGTTGACGGTGATCCGCTGCATTGGGTAGTCGTAGCCTGCGTTGCGCAAGGCAGCACGAACGCGATCTCTCGCTTCTTTTACTGCTGAACCCCCCAGTCCGACCAAATCAAATTGAGGCAAGCCATTTGCTATGTCTGTTTCTACAGTGACTACCATTCCGTCTATGCCGAGCACCGTGCCTGAATAACTACATGCGTACATGTCCTCTCCCCCTCTAGTTATAGAGTAGGAAAAGATAGAGGGGGTCGGCAAGTAAATAAAGTGCTTGCGCTAAAGGGCGTTACATATAAGGAGCTTTTTGAAAAAGCCGGAATTTCCAAGGGTACAGTTTCCCCCTTCCTCCAAGAAAGACAAACCTCTTTCCGAATATGAAAACTTATTCTTCTACGAATAAGAAAAGTAAAATAAAGTGAAGAAGATAAACAGAAGGCTTTAGAGCATGTGAGGTACTTGAAGTATTTAGCGGAGCAACAGAAATGACAACGAGACATCCTCAATTAGAAGATGTCTCGCTTTTTTGTTCATATTCTACTGTGAAAATTTCGTTAGTATAACGTAATGAATAGTCAGTGGATCAAAGAGAAGGATATGAAGTCAGTAGGCGACGTACAATCAGCGTTAAAGGAATTGTTTGCAGAAACGATCCAAGAAATGCTCGAAGGAGAGATTGAGTCCACGCTTGGGTATGCCAAGCATGACACGAAAAATAAGCGGACAGCCAACAGCCGTAACGGTCATAGTAAAAAAACGGTGCGCTCTGAGTATGGCGAAGTTGACATTCAAATTCCACGTGATCGTGAGGGAGAATCTGAGCCTGTCATTGTAAAGAAGCACCAGTCAAATGTAACAGGGATCGAAGATCAAATCCTTGCGCTGTACGCAAAAGGCGTGTCTACACGTGATATTCAAGACCACCTGCAACAGCTCTACGGCATCGAAGTCTCACCAACACTCATCTCTAATGTCACAAACAAAATCGTTCCACTGATTAAAGAGTGGCAAAATCGCCCCTTGCAATCGGTATATGCCGTTGTTTTCTTAGATGCTATTCACTTTAAAGTAAAGCAGGACGGGGCCATCGTAAACAAGGCTGCCTATATGGTCATTGGAATTGACCTTGACGGTCATAAAGATGTCTTTGGAATGTGGATTGGAGAGAATGAATCGGCTAAATTCTGGCTACATGTACTCAATGAACTGAAAAATCGTGGAGTCCAGGATATTCTCATTACCACCGTCGATAATCTCCGGGGCTTTACGGAGGCCATTTCAGCATGTTATCCAAAGTCAGAGATTCAGAAGTGCGTCATCCATCAAATCCATAACTCTATCAAATATGTTTCTTATAAGGATTTAAAAAGAGTTACAGCTGAATTAAAGCCTATCTACAAAGCTCCAACGGAGCAAGCTGCACTAGAAGAACTCGATCAGTCTGAGCAAACTTGGGGGAGTAAATATCCATTGATGGTACGCTCTTGGCGCACCAATTGGGATGAGATTGCTACCTTCTTTAAATATCCCCCAGAGATTCGAAAGCTCATCTATACGACCAACGTTATTGAAATTTACCATCGGCAACTTCGAAAAGTAACGAAGGGAAAAGCTGTTTTTCCCACCGACGATGCTCTACTTAAGATGTTATATCTCGTGACTATGGATGTCTTACGAAAATGGACAGGACGAGTCCACAATTGGGGACAAATACTGATGCAGCTACCTGTTTTCTTTCAGGATCGCGTACGTCCACACATCCGTTAACAAACAAAGAAAGGCTTCATCCCCGAAGGGATTGTCTTTCTCTACACCAACGCGTCAAGGGTTCACTTCGCCTTACGCCCTTGACCCTGTTGGTTCCATGAAAGATGTCCTAATTAGGGAATGAAACCTTTTCAATATCGGTTGATTGAGTTTACACAAAAATCTTGACAGACCCCATTTTTTACGGTGTGATGAGGATCATATATTACCTTTTCAAATAACCATCAAAGGGTTCAGATCTTACTTTACTCTGACTCCTTGTTCGTACAGTATTTTCAATGTTTCTGCTATTATTCTGGGATTGAGTTTGTTCTTTTCCGTTACCCTTGGAACCATCGAATATGTTTTCTGAGTGATATTTTTTGTTGTTTTTGCTTTCATATGAACCAGTACCATCTTCATTCCCTTTTAATTGAAACACATCCCCCTCAATGATTATTTCATCCATCATATTACCCTCCCTAAAGTGAGTAACCATTTTAATCATTATTTCCGAGTGCCAAGGTTAACACACCAGATAAATAATAACTAAAAATGGAGAAAGTTTCGGTAAATCATTATCGTAAATTATAAAACTTCCCGTAAATACGAGAGGAGAACAACAAGGTACTATTCATTATCGACATGCTATCGCTTTATATACCCTAGACAAGAACGTATATTCTTGTCTTTTATGAAATGTACGTTCTCTTTATGCAAGCAAAAAAGACTTCGCTCTTTTTGGCAAAGTCTTCTAATGAAATGTGTGTATTTGATTGAATTATTCTACTACAGAGTTAATATATAGCTTACCCTTTCCTTGCTCTGTTATCAAAAGAAAGAAGACTTTATCATGTTAGCTAGTTGTATAGTACGTCTTTGTTAATTACGCCAGCTTTTAATTCCTGCCATCCTTCAGTTCCCGCCTCATTAACGAGTGCAGAGTTTTTATTACTATCATACTGATCGAGATTATACTTTTCATTTAATACTACTTGTTTAGCATATAGTTTCTTGTCAGTAGTGATTATATACAAATACGTTGAACTCTCTACAGGTTCCTCACCCTTCCTAAAATCAAATCTTAGGAGAAAGATTGTATCAATATTACCTACTGCAACTGATTGATCTTTTGTTCCTTCGTTCATCCATTTGTAAATTTGTTCGGCTTGTGGCTTATCATTGATCACATCTACCAATTCTGGCTGTGGCTTATTAGACCCCTTTAGGTACATTTGAACCCAAATTGCTGACGGTAATTTTATCGCTTCTTGTGTCGTTTCTGTTGATGAAACTGTTGGTTGATTAACATGACAACCAGAAAACAATAGTACCATCAGACAGACAATTACTCCTTTTAAGCATTCTCTCATAAGCCCCTCCAAAAAAGAAATATACTGCGGCAAGTGAAGTCGCCACAGTAGGTCTAATTACCAAAACATATTGTAACATTGAATATAGAGGTAGTTACCACCACCGACCTTCTTGGGCAAGAAAGACGTATCTATAGTCCAAGGAGTATAACGAAACATGGCATATGTAGCTGCATTTCGTACCCATATTTCACCCCTGTACGTCACGTTCTCGTGTTTAACCGTTTTACCATTATTAACAGTCATCATGACAGGGAACGACTTGCTATCACCTTCGTTGTAAAGTTTTTTCAACGTCCTAGCCGCTCCATCAAATTGTTTATCAAAGCCAGAAAGCTTGTACATATCTCCACCATCTGTAGCTCCATTTCCCAAAGCAAAGATAAACTTTCTATCATCATAATCAATGTCACCTTTTTTTGCTCTCACAAGACCAGATTCCTTTTGTACTAGAGCAAGTAATACCTTTGCGCTTATCCCATGATCCTTTTGGGCATTATAAATTAGTTTAGCAGACGATACGCTTATATTTGCGTCATAAACACTACCATTTTTATCTTTACGGAAGACCTTTACAGGATCAGAAAGAATCGAGTTTTCTCGATTTAAGAACTTTTGGATACTAGCCTCGTTCAAATCCTTTGAGTTAGTAAGTTCAGTATCCGAGATAAAATCATTCATGCGATAGCCTTTCACCATATAGTTTTCATTCGTTACTAGAGCTTCACTCAGTTCAGTTTTACTACCCTCACCCTCTGTGACACTTTCTACTAAATTCGTTGATTTTACTTCAATCAATTTGTCATTGTAAAATCTCTCCACAACAAATTTGCCATCTTTTTGACCGTAACGTTCCTCTCCTCCTTGGCTATCCTCACTAGATATGAGCTGGTCTTCATCCCAGATGTATTTAATTCTTAGACCGTCTGAATGAATCTCTTCAGAAATTTTCTCCTCTTCATCAAAGACAAGAATGGTTACTTTATCGTCTGTCGCCTTTTCTTCTAGTTGCTGGATAGAGATTCGCTCACTGTTTTCCTTTGAAAGAACGACACCCTGATTTCCTCCTCCAATGGTAAGAGAGAGTACTGCAAAAATACTCAGAGACAAAACCTTACACTTCAATTTCATGGTTTTTCTCCCATATTATGGTTTTTTTATTTTAAATTAATCTTCATTCAAAGCTATTTATTTGTAAATAGTTCCTTCGTACTATTTATTTTGAATGTTTCGTTAATAATATATAGAATTCTTAACTCCAAATCTTATTCTCATTCTAGTAACTCTGTTGAAGCGTTGACTTTGTTGTTAATAATTTTATTTATAATTTTTTAATAAAAGGATAGCTGCATCGCATCCGAATTTCACCGCCACTCTCATCAAGCCTTAAAAAATCGCTTTGTCTAAGAGAAGGCAAGTCAACCAAATATCCCCTCCCATTTTCTAGGTGAAATGAGAAGGGACATTAAAGGGTTATTGATTCAGACGTTAAATAGACAATCTTAGCTTATATTTTGCAGATATATTGACCCGGAATTTACTAGACCAGATGTTGTAGGATTTCTGTAAATCGATTCCACTTATCAAAAAATCTGTATTGGTTTAAGTGCATTCACGCTGACTTAGTAAGTGTGTGAACATCAGTTGTAAAATCCTCAATATAATCATTTGAAAATTCCCCACTTACATCAGACAATCTCTCCGAGAGGGGAGAGAAACTTGGTCAAGAATGGGGAGTTTTTTCTGATTAAGGATATGAAACAGAGAGGAATGACGATCAATCAAATTTCCAACGAGTTAGGGAGAGATCGAAAGACAATCCGTAAATGGCTGAAGGAATCAGAGGCAAAGATCTACAAGCGAAAACCTTCAAGTAGATGCATACTAGATCCTTTCAAGACCTATATTCGCCAAAGAATGCAGGAAGGTTGTCTGAACGCAATCGTGTTATTGGATGAAATCAAGGAGCAAGGATATTCGGGAGGCATAACCACTCTTCGTCTGTTCATGAATCCCATTCGACCTACGGTCGTTTCCAAGGCAACTGAGCGTTTTGAAACTCCACCAGGTAAACAAAGCCCAAGTAGACTGGGGAACATTCCGGGTTGATTGGATGGGGCAGAAAAAGCGGATCTACGCTTTTGTAATGGTCCTTGGATACTCTCGTATGCTGTATGTTGAATTTACAGAGGATGAAAAATTGGAGACTCTGATGGGATGCCATACCCGAGCAATGGAATACTTCGGGGGAATAACGGAAACTTGCTTATATGACAATATGAAAACAGTTGTAATCGGCCAGGATGAACGAGGGCAAGTAATTTGGAACGAAAGATTTGCTCGGTTTGCTACCCATCATGGATTTATCTTGCAGCGTTGCAGACCCTACCGTGCTCGGACGAAGGGAAAGGTCGAGAATGGTGTCGCATACATAAGAAAAAATTTCTGGCCACGTATCCGAACATTCAGCGGCTTGAATGATCTGAATCAGCAAGTTCGTCACTGGCTTGATACGGTTGCAAATGTACGCATTCATGGAACCACACATGAAATGCCATCCATGCGTCTTCGAAGGGAATCATTAAAAAGAGCGAATCCTACTCCCTATGAATATGCCGAAAGGCATGTTCGTAAGGTTTCGAATGATTCACTGGTTTCTTATCAAGGAAACCGTTACTCTGTGCCGTTTCAATACATTGGGTACTTTGTTCACATCCAAGATGAGAAAACTGGCGTTTTACGGTTCTTTTACGATAAAACTCTCATCACTGAACATGTAAAAGCAAGCGATGGTCGGCATCAAGTAGCAGTTAATAAAAAACACTTCGAGGGGATTCGAAAAACGAACGGTCAAATGGTTCCCCAACCTATCCCCCGTCTCGTTTCCGTTTCAACACCCGAAGTTTCAGCGTTCTTTATCCGTGTATGAAGCATTAACGGAAGAGGAGGTGAAACTTCAATGATCCTCCAAGAACGACTTCAACTAGCCTTCCAACAACTCGGATGGGTACGTGTACCAGACATACTCCACCAACTTGCAGAAGAGGCTTCTAAACAAAATATATCCTATTTAGAATTCCTAGACAAACTCCTTCAAGAAGAAATCTTCGCCAAAAATGATCGCTATATACGCACTCGAACACGTTTAGCTCGACTCCCGTATCATAAGTCGCTTTCACAGTTTGAGTTCTCGTTCCAACCATCCATTGATGAAAGAAGAATCCGTGACTTTGCTACGCTGCAGTTTATCGAACTCCAAGAAAACATTGTCCTCTTGGGACCGCCAGGCGTTGGGAGTACTCATTTAGCTGTCGCTTTAGCGATGGAGGCCATTTCGAAACGATATTCGGTTTACTTTATTACAGCTCATGACCTAGTACAAAGCTTACAAGAAGCACACCGAACCAATACGATACGCCGTAAGCTAAGTCTCTTTACAAAGCCTGATCTCTTGATCATTGACGAAATTGGGTATCGCAAAATGGATGAAACGGCTGCTCACTTCTTCTTCCAAATTATCGCGGAAAGATACGAGAAAGGCTCAATTATTCTAACATCAAACAAATCGTTCGGCCTGTGGGGAGAGATTTTTGGGGATTCAGTATTGGCTACTGCTATTTTAGACCGACTTCTCCATCACTCTAGTACGGTCAATATAAAGGGAGAAAGTTATCGGATTAAAGAAAAAAAGAAAGCCGGATTCTTCAGATCAGAAATACCTGCGGAAAAAGATCAATCTCTAGATTAGGGACCTGTCGGTCCCATCTAGTGGGGAAAATTCAATTGATGGATTTGGGGAAATTTAAACTGATGTTGACAATCGTAAAAAATAGATAGTTTTCATATCCAAGGACTTCGAAAAACTGTTTTGATTTTCAACCATTTTATAAGTGGTCATTGTTTAAAATCTTATAAAGTTTGCCTTTGATCTGTATAGAATCATAATCAAATGGGAATACATTACATTATTAACTGAAATGAGATAGGTGTGATTTTTATGGAATGGATTTTGCAAAATACAGACATCTTCGACGAGGATATTGATTCAAAATTTAACAAGGTCATTCTAGAAAACAAGAATCGTATAGAACGTGAACATATCTATAAATTTAGAGTTAGTTTTCATGTTAACCTGTTGAATGACAATAGGTTTGAAAAGTTCAATATAATAGATTCAAAAAGAAAAAATGATGGCTCAAAAAAAGATAAAATGTACGCTGTATTAAGTTTTCAATTAGAAAAACTATCAAAGCATCTTACTCAACATGATATTGAAGTTTACTCATTGACTATTCAGGGAGATTATTTAGAAGCAGAGAATCAAATCAAGATAGAACTTATCGAGGATAAAACTGAAGCAACGTATACTAAAGGTAAGAAAAATGTAAGGGCGGTATGCTCATCAATCATCCCAAGTTTACCATCTACTCGTGAAAATATTTCGTACCTTGCGTCTAAAAGATTGAGTGAAATATATTCCGACTTAATGAATATTATTAGTGACAAAAAATTAATGTCTGAGATCCTAGAAATTGAGGAAACAGATAATAATAACGTACTTTTCCAACAATTCGCAAAGCTATATGGAGATTTATGGCTTACCACCAAAGACAGAGCAGAAGAACTACGCAAACAGTTTAAAGATAGAAGTCTATATGTAATCGAAAAACGTCTAGAGAAAGAGAAAAATAAATAAAAATGTATTTTACAACTTAATTTTATTTGCTAAAAAGTCCACAAGTAGTGGACTTAGATTTATTACTTTGTCACACTAACAAGACTTTCAATTTTGATCCATTCAGAACTCCAGTCAAAGAAAGATGCAAGCAAAAAAGACTTCGCTCATGTAGCAAAGTCTTCCAATCAATTGCGTATTTGATTGAATCTCAGGAAAGCATTTTCTTAATTCGTTCTATTCTTTCGTTCTTTTCTTTTTCCTCTTGCTCTTTTCTTAAGCGAATTTCTTCTTTTTTCCTTAACTCTTCATTTTTTTCTAAAGGTAAAATCTCTTGTTTGACTTCTTCAAGTGTTCTCTTTACTGAATTTTTAATACTTTCATCATCATAAACCCAGCCACAATTATGTCCATGAATTCCAAACAACAATTCTTGTATTGAGCCATCTTTTGCAAAAATTAAGGCATTATCGTAATCATCTACTTCAAAGTATAGATTATTTCTTTCAAGTCTCCAATAAAGAGTTTTGTCAATGCTTGTCCCATTAAGTTTATAAATTGCTGCCTGTTTTATTATTGCATTCACTTCTTTTTTAAAAATATTGATACCAATACTCGACATATCCAATTTCATTGACCTCCTTTATATCACACAATTACATTAATTATAATTATAAAGATTATTTCCATTATTTACAACTTTAGCTTAAATGTCTCTTTTATTGTGATAGCAATTGCAATTGATTTTTATAGTAACACTCTAATGCTCCATCGATAAATTCAACAGTTATTGGGTAAGCTTCTTCCAACGAGATATCAATTACTCTTCCTTCTATCCCTTTGTAATGTCCTTCTAAAACAAACACCTTGCTGTTAATCCCGATCATTGTTTTTAATCCCCATTAAAAAACGACTTTATTTGTTTTCATTTTTGATATTTTCACAGTAGTGACAATCACGTATATTTGCAAACTTGTAGGCATCCAAATCATTTTGATAAACAAACTCTTTTCCAAATCTCTCTGTATCTCTTTCGAAGCACCTAATTACCTTATCGAATGCAATACAATGCTTCCAATCTTTCAAAGTGAAGTTCAACCAGCTTCATAAACTCATTATTTTATTTAGTTAGTTTGAGTAGAATGAGTAAAACACTCATCCCCTTACCTATAAATACATAATTGTTCCGTTTCTAATAAACAGCCTTACTTCTAGTTCAACCCCTGCGGCATCCTTAAACCATTCAATATCATTACCACTGTGATCTTTTGTAATAAATACTTGACTATGATGACCTTTGGGTAATGTGCCTCCATCGTCTTTTATCACGACTACTTGCTTATCAATTAACATAATACATGCCTCATTTCAGATTGTGCAGTGAGAGGAATTCGTCAAACGTTAGATTGCATTCTTGCTTTTCCACCTCAGACAAAACACCTTGCTTATTTTCCACCTCTAAAGCATTTTTAATCTTCTCTACTAAATCAGTTTCACTTAGAACTTGATTGTGAGTTACATAATTACCATTGGTAAAACTCAACGGAAAGATAATCACTTGATTTGGATAAGTGACTTTAAAATATTTTGTAATCGTCATACTAATCCCCCTTTAATCTACATAATTTACCAACAAATTTAACACAAGACTTCCAATAAATCTATGCTTTCATTGAAGTACAAATTTGAAAGGTAGTACATATTTATTACACCCATTACAAACGATAGAATGTATCTACTTTGTTTGGAGGGATAAATATGGGATGGCGAAAAATTAAATTCTCTGTGGAAAATGTAATCACTGCGGGTAGAGAAGTAGGTGAGGTTTTAGCAGATCCAGCAGGCATTATTAATAGAGGGAGAAATGCACTTGATTGGGAAAGTGTAGCTGATTATGCTACTCGAGAATTTGATTGGACTGAAGTTACTGATCAGCTTGAAATTTTTAAAGAACGGTTAGAAGTTTTAATGGAAGAGGCGCTGATGGGGGCACACAAGATGAGATCAATCAAGCTTGGCAGGAGTTAGATAATACTATCGGTTCACTAAAGCAAGAGGCAATTGACTCAATGAACAAAATTGTGTGTCAAGCTTACACGCTATTTGTTGAAAACGTATATGATGAATTAACGGCAGAACAGCAAGAATATGTAGATTCTATAAAAGAAGTTATAGAGAAAATTAAAGAACTTCAGGAAATGTTTGACATAGAAAAGGTCAAAGCAGAAATTTTGAACAAAGCCGAGGAACTTTGCGAGGGGTATTTACGCGAAAAATTGGCTTTTCTTGCAGATCTAAATGTTAAAGGTGTGCCAGATGTAGAGATATCGCTAAGTGGAACCGTTATCAAGTTTGAAATGTACATTTATATTATCTTTATAGACGATGATGAGGGGACCGCTAAAGACAAATACTTTGCTTTACTTGCTGTACAATTGGAGGAAGACATATCACACCCAACTACACCAAGCCCAACTGTAGAACCCAGTTATATTCTCGAGCGTGTAAGTGAGGAGATTAGAGAGCGAGTAGATGAGGAACTGAGAAGAGAGAAGGATGCCATTATTGAACTGTTATTGAAAACTTTCTTCTCAGACTACATTGGAGTGTTTAATAAGATAAAACCATATTTAGACGCGTTATAAGATAATATAACTATGGGAGAGGTTTTAATTGAATTTAATGGAAACTTTAATTGATAATAGCCGCCAAGGTTGTTGCTTGACAAAGATAATAATTGATGAATATTTTGTCAATAAGGATGAGTTAATCTTTAATAAAATCGAATTTATATTCATATGACAATTATACCAAATATTTCTGTACCTTACGATCTATACTGGAGTTATCTTCCTTGTTTTGAATACTACTCACTAGTGTGGTAATGGGGTATTTTTCCGCTCAAATAAATAAAAAAGACACAAGCATTTGGTTGCTCATGTCCTTTCGCATTTACTTGACTTTGTTTCAGTTAACGATCACATTATGAAATCCAGCTGCTGCAATCTCCAAGCCACGTTTTACAAATTGCTGTCCGTAAACATTGGCGAAGTCTGAGGGCAGTTGGTTTTTATTTGTCTTGCCTGTCTCCGATTCAGGAAAAATCAACTCTGAGTTCTTACTATGAAGTCCTTCTTTCCAGTAGTTCACTGCCTCTTCCAAATTACTCGCAGGCAATACGGTAATGTCGACGAGCTGTGCTTCCGCTGCATTTTGTTCGGGGAGGATCACGTGGGTAAATCCTGCTTGTTTGGCTTCTAGCAATATGGGGAGTACACCCGTTACAGCGCGAAGAGAACCGTCTAATGCCAACTCTCCTAGAACGAGGATTCTCTCTGGTCTAGGGAGCCTTTGCTTCGAGGCTAGTAAAATACCAAACGCAATAGCAAGGTCGAAGCCTGAGCCTTCCTTGCGCTGGTCTGCTGGTGCCAGGTTGACGGTGATCCTCTGCATTGGGTAGTCGTAACCTGCGTTGCGCAAGGCAGCACGAACGCGATCTCTCGCTTCTTTTACTGCTGAACCACCCAGTCCGACCAAATCAAATTGAGGCAAGCCATTTGCTATGTCTGTTTCTACAGTGACTACCATTCCGTCTATGCCGAGCACCGTGCCTGAATAACTGCATGCGTACATGTCCTCTCCCCCTCTGGTTATAGGGTAGGAAAAGATAGAGGGGGTGGGCAAGTAAATAAAGTGCTTGCCGCTTATCTAAAGGGCGTTACATATGAGGAGCTTTTGGAGAAAGCCGGAATTTTGGAGGGTACATCTTCCCCTTCCTCCAAGAAAGACATACCTCTTTCCGAATATGAAAGCTTATTCTTCTACGAATTAGAAAAGCAAAGCGAGGAAGATAAACAAAAGGCTTTAGACCCTGTGAGGCACTTGAGGTATTTATAGAGCAACAAAAATGGCAACGGGACATCCTCAATTAGAAGATGTCTCGCTTTTTTGTTCATATTATACTGTGAAAATTTCGTTAGTATAACGTACTGAATAGTCCTTAAGAAGTTCATTTAAAGAATCTGCTTCTTTCGGAAGTCGTTCCTCCAATACGTCCCATCCAGATATAGTTATTTTCTTGGGTAGCTTTACCATCCTGGTGATTGCGTCCCAAAACGCATTCCAATTCATACCGTACACATCAGGAAAATCAAGTTTACGTTTCAAGATTATATGAAGATCTGCTGGAGCCACTACACGGGAAATATCTAAAAGTATATGCGTCATTCTTGCCCTTTTTTTTATGGCTTCCGGAAACTCCGAGTGCCGCTTGCGCCAAGTGTATAAAGTCTGGATACTCGTCCCGAGAAAATCAGCAAGTTCTTGCTCGGTCTACCTTCTGCCATCCTGCCCACTTCTTCTTTAAGCTTTTCAACATTAAACTCACTTATAGTTAACTAAAATAATACCCTTCACCGCTGGATCAATATCCAACTTCTTAACATGGCTAATAAACTTATCACCACTAAACGTATTCCCTTTAATTGAAGTTCAAAGCTACATTAAACGCCTTACAGAATCATTCATGCTATTTAAGTAGGAATTCATAAGTCTCTTTGTAATTAGGCTCTTGGGCTACTGGATTCATTCAATCTTCCTCCATACACTAGATAATTTCATCGAAAATTAGATTAGGTAACTTTCTGAATCCCCCAATAAATAATAAAAAAACCAAGCTATGTGCTTGGCTCCATCGTTACTATTAGTATGGCTATTTTAGGAGTGCTGATCTTTAGTGGATATATTCTATATATGATATTTCTATTTATAAGCATGGATTGCGAGAAGAAGATTTCCCACTCGCGGTAATTTCTCTTTACTTAGATTTTCCAATTTTTTCCTCAACATTCTAAACATTTTCGATTAGTTAAACGGTTAAAAATACCATAAAAAAAATGATTTAATTAATAATATCCAAACACAGTTACAGCTCTCTGTTACATAAGAAAAAAGCATCCTACCGTAGCAAGATGCTCAATTTTGCAAACGCATTTTGATTGTGCGACTAATCGTAACTTCTAATGTAACCTTTCACATAATATTCAGCGCCGACCGGTAGCTTATACTGACAAGCTCCATCCATATAATAGTTGGTGGTGAAAGTTCCATTGTTTACTTCGAAAGTGTTTATCGTATCCGCCTTCCATGTTCTCCCACCATCGCAACAAGGGTTCGCTTCGCCTTACGCCCTTGACCCTGTTGGTCCGTGGAAGATGTCCTAATTAGGGGATGAAACCTTTTCAATATCGGTTGATTGAGTTTACACAAAAATCTTGACAGACCCGAAAATGCTGAGAGAAGAGCTGCAAAACCCAGTGTTAGAACTTTTTGCTTTCATTGAATAAGCCGCTCCTAACTTTATGTATATATAGTACATACATTACATAACCCCAAATATTATCAGTTATGTGTTTCAAATTAGTATTACTTAAACAAAATATTTAGATTTAGCTTAATAAAAACGGAATTTGATTGGTTCTATTAAAGCAAATGAACACTCTAGGATTACCTAATAGGTCCCCCTCATTTTTTATGGAAAGTCTGTTAGTTTAGTATTTAACACGCCTTATGAGTCATGTTATAAGCATTATTTCTCAGTTCTTCAATCCATTCACATTCTTTTTTCGAAGTTCATTCTCTTCGCACTCTTCCAAAATGGAGAAAGTAAAGTTATTTTCACGATATTGATTCCATGATTTTTGAAGATTACCGTTATGATGGATATTCGCTCGGAGATCCGTTCTATGCTGTTGCCAACGTGAATAAACATCCTTACTCATTCCACGTATTTCTTACCATCAATTAAACTCTCGATACAGTAAATACCCGTAATCCGTTCTTGGCCATCTTCATCATCAATTTCTTCAACAATAAACTCACTTTGTAATTTCAATTGTTCATTTTCTTGTTGCAGTTTTTCAATCTTTCAATCACGATAGTATACTTTACCGTATTTCGATTGTCTGATTTATTCCTTCTCCCCTTCCAAGATCCATTTGATCATATTATCGAGAGTTCTTACTTCACCTTCATTACCTTTCGACTTATGTTCATCCAATAATTTATTCATTGCCTTTAGCATCTCAGCGTACATCTTCTTATAAGTGAACTATTTTTCGTCTTATCACACTATTGGAAAAGTCTCCTAATTAAATGCCTATTTTATTTTCTTTTTGTTGCCTGTCTGAGAATTCCACTAATCATTTCAAGGAGTTGGATGCCTCAAGAATATATACATATTAATTAGTTCTATATTACTATATACACCATTATTGACAAATGTTACCATTTGATTGTGGAACTCAACCTTTATAAAAAATCTGGAGGTGTTTATGTGATTAGTAAGGGAAAGCAAACTTTTTTAAGCTCTTTGGCTATTGCCACTTTTATGGTTGTGGCAGCACCAGTGTCTGCGAGTCCCATCCTACTGACATCTGAGCTTCCCAGCAGCAGCATACAGTCAAATTCTGATAGTATTACGACTCAAGCCTGCAACCCTTGTAGAGTCAAAAGTTATTTGTATCCAAAAAAAGATTATAGTAGAAGCGATTTTACTTCAACAACATACATTACCGTTGGTGGCGTAGAGTACTTTTTCTGGTATATAGATGACGAGGAAAGTACTGCCACACATTGGAAGGTTTACTTTAGAGAAGAATAGAGACAAATCCTTGAGGTTGTTCTAACAAACAACCTCAAGGATTTTTTGAATTTTTAGATATATAATTAAATATTGCCTTCAAGGAGGCTAATTTGGTTCTGTACAGAAATTGGTTGTAGCATTTAAAACATCTATCCACGTTTAACACTCCTTTTCATTAAAATTTTTTCGTTTTCTTTTAAACTAAATCTGCTGCTCTCAATTCAGCAGTATGAAATATGTGTATTTTAGACCATCCAAGACTACTCTCCTCGAATCTAAACCCAGCAGATCCATCCTTCCATTCGCTTACTCTTTTTACGGCTTTGTTGTGTCATTTTGATTAATCATATCCGCACCCTCTTACTTTTAATGAAATGCCAATTATATTCTCTTTTGCAACCAAGTATCAGCACCTACCTCTTCCAAAATAAGCTGATAGCCTTGCTTAAGAAACCACTCTACGACGAAATCATAATTAGGATTGCTCCTTTTGATCATTGAATTAATTATATTGACGTTGCTATTAACAATCAGCTTTTCCATTTCCAATAATATAAACGTTCCAGTACCTTTATTGGATTCATCCTTGTATACACATAGTGAAACTTCTGCTTCAACTTCTCCATCTTCGTTATAAAAAGTGTCTATCCATCCCAAGCCCGCAAGCTCATTTTCACAATTTAAAGCCACATAGAACTCATATTCTCTTTTCATTGCATTAACATCAACTATATCAGAGAAACCAAATGCCTCTTTGTGTTGCAGTAACACTTCTTGAATTTCTTCATCATGAAAAACATTTCTACTTTGCATAAGTTTCATTTGGTTGCATCCTTCCCCGATAAAAACGATATTTCATCTTTATTTTTCTGCTTTAATTCTATTCCAGATCATGTCCATCTTAGTTAGCATTTCATGTTGTACGTGAATTCTAAAGTCTCTATTCTTAATCGAATTTCTCTTCTCAAAATCTTCAACAAATCTCATCCAGTTATTTTGGAAAAAGGAGGTTCTTAATCTTTGGTTGGAGCACAACTTGAATTCATCACAGGCTAATAGATGTTCTGACCATTCCTTTAACAGTACATCAGATGCTTGCTGTCTTTGAGTTTCTTCATTATCTTTAATTGACTCATGCTCTTCTTTTAGTATCAAATACTTCGAATCTTCTTCAAGACTGTCAATAATATCCTCAACAGCAATGCTAACTAGTCTATCCCAGTCTTTGTAATTAGCACGACACTCCTCGATTACTAATGCCATGGTTGGGAGGACTGCTATTAGAGTTACTGCAACAATCTCATCGCGTGGTATGAATTTAAGCTACTTATTATGCTGCACAAGCCTTTTGTTTATGTAACTTCTCATTTTGGGACTCTCAAGATCATAGAAATAATCGTCGACTTCAGGTGTTTTTAAAGCGTTGCAATTCCTTTTGTTCCTTACGTATCAATCATCCAAAACTTTTTCTAAATCGCTATCAGAAATGTTTCGTTCATCAATAAATGCTTCGTGTCTTAATCTCCAATACTTCATTCTGATTTCTCTAAGTTGAGGACTCTGGATGTAATTTATTTCTTCTTGGTTCAATATTACTTTAAACTGATCTTCATAGTTCAAATAATCCATTTTGACAACCCCCCCCCATTGGATGAAATCATCCTTTTATCCTAATGCTTCTTATTTCAATACTTGTATTTCTCGATTAGCTTATTAATATCATTCGGAATATGCCCTTTAGATAATAAATACTCATTTGACTCCTGCATCTCCTCAATCTCTTTAATTAATTGATTCGCTTTCGATATGTCCTTTCAAAAAACTCCAAATCAGGGCTTATCTTTTTGAATTCACTATAAATCACTTCTGCTCCACGAACAATCTGATTTGCACTACTTGTTAAAACAAAGATGTTATTCATCATTTGTAATGCAGATTTTAAACTGATACCCTCGGTCGTTTTATCAATTTTGGAAATGTATTAATGAAACTTATAATCATTTAATTCTCCCGCTTCGTGCCAATCCTCAAACATGGTGTTATTATCAGAAAAATTGTAGTTCTCAAGTGTGTAATATTCTGTTAATAGCTAATAAGCAATATCTAAAATTGATTCGCTTTCATGTTCTACACTTATACTTACTTCAACGTTCTCTTTATCATTCGACTCATAGTACTCACAGATTAATTTTATTGTCATCTAATTATTCCTCCCTTTGAAATCTTTATTTCATTGATTTGATTTGCGTTTTCCTCGTATCCTTTTGTGGCAAAAACTATTGCAACTGCTGCAAAAGTTAAATAGTTGCCGAGTGAAGAAATTAGTATCATTTTTCTTTGTTTCAGTTAACGATCACATTATGAAATCCAGCTGTAGCGATCTCCAAGCCACGTTCAAGGGGCATAGTGTAATTTTATAAAACGACGCTTATAAAAATGGAATCTAACATCCTGTTACTATTAATGTTGTTTTAGATATACGGACGAATTAGACTAATCCTTCAGCACTATCATCCCAAATATAGTTGGCCTATTAGTCTCAAACTGATGAATGAATCAATTCTTCTCCAAAAATGCTTATTGATTGCTCCCAGGGATGCCCATAGTATCCTCACGTAAAATTTTTATTCAAATAGAAGCAATAGTCACTATTTGTGATGCCAATCAAGTGCATAGATATATTCATCGGTTGGTAACACACTTCTCCTCAAGATCATCGATATCATCATCCGTATATTCAGTAATATCAAAAGTAACAAAAGGAATCGGTAAACGATAGGAAGGCCAATCACTGCTATGGATGCTTGGTTTGAATTTAAAATCCTTATAAAATTCACCCCAAACCAGACAATATTGCTCATCCAAAAATGGAATCCAATTGTCCCTGTTACATCTCCTCTTGATTCTTTAATGATTCATTCATCAAGCACCTGCCACTCCCCCATACATTTATGGAAAACTTTCACTCCAACAGGTATACTACTAATAAATAGGTAAGGAGTTGGTTCTACTTGATTTTTACGGTTGATTGCCACCAAATTTCTATCCACTACGAACATGCTGAACCTGTTCATATCGACTGGGACGAAGTCTACAGTGTCTCTTACTATAAGATCGATTGCATTGAGTACGAAATGGGGTACCTCGTTTTTGACTTGGTTTACGGTGAGTTCATTGAGATTAATGATAGTGAACAGAATTGGGAAAAAATCGTAAGTGACCTTGAAAAATACTTACCCTCGCAAACAAGCGATTGCAGGCATACATTACGTAGTTGGTCGATCGACGATGGCATTCTTTATCTTTATGAAAAAGCGTAAAACGAAGGTGAACTAGATTGAGAATTTTTGAACGCATTTCCTTTTACAGCGACCTGGATCTCATTACTTTATCCAACGATTTAGAACGTGTATTATTGCTAAAACCATTTGAATATGATGGGGAAAACGATAATCGCTGGTCCTGGACTTATGATCGAGACCACATTCAAATCAATATATCTTGGCCGTATCTTTCTGAAAATCTTCAAGAATGGGACCACACCGTGCCAGATAGATGTAATTACAGTTTACTCCTGATTAGTGATTTTCCACTGATCGACTACGGACAAGACAAATACAATTCGGATTTTGTCATCTCGGTCCTAATTCCAAACTATGTCGCCGTTTTACGT
This sequence comes from Brevibacillus antibioticus, assembly GCF_005217615.1. Classification (NCBI taxonomy): domain Bacteria; kingdom Bacillati; phylum Bacillota; class Bacilli; order Caryophanales; family Paenibacillaceae; genus Brevibacillus; species Brevibacillus antibioticus. Next base: position 1,072,273 of record NZ_SZNK01000001.1, on the reverse strand, counting down.
AATATCGCTGGAGAGGTTTGCTACCACTCTGGTAATCATCATGCGGAATACATAAAAAATTGCTCACCATCACTCCATGAATGTCCAATCGTAGCAACTGCGCACTTGTGCTCGGTCACCCTTGACCTCACTGCTTTCTCTTCAATTCATTCAGTAGTTCAATGATTCGTTGGGTTTGATCCACTTGCGTTACGATGTTCTGGTTCAGCCTCCGAATCGCGTCATAGATTGCAAAAAGTCCTGCCAACAGTAGAAAAGCAAACAACAATTCCATGCCGCTTTTACCTCCCTACGATTATCCTTGTACAAAAAAGACCCGCGATTAAATGCGAGTCTTTTCTCATGCTGTATTGTTTCTTCTTAAGCAAATTGAGCTACTTCTGATAGACAGAAATATACTCTTTTTGCACGTGATCTGCTAACCAAACCAGTTCATTTCCATGGTAAAACTTCACACCATCTTGCCAAGCTTGCCTCGCATCGATTCGCAAAAGTACGGGATGATCGTCTCGTCTTTTCCCAACCTGCTGTGCTGTTTGGACGTCTTCAGACAGATGCACATACTGCCTTCCTTTTGGAACAAGCCCACTAGCCAAAATAGAATCGAGGAATCTTTGCGGCGTGCCATGAAAAAGATGCGCAGGTGGTTCTTTTTCTTCCTTTTGGATCTTTTGCGTCACTGAATGTCCATAGAGGGCGCGAATTTTGCCTTGATTGATCTCATGGCGCTTTTTTTCTGATAACGCAATCATCGTATGTAAATCTTCTTCGGTAACCGCACGCCACTTGCGCTGTTCATGAAGTGACAAAAGCAATTGCTTGATAGGTACCCATCCTTGTTCGTCTAGCTCCAGCTCATATTCATGGGGGGCATGACGAAGGGCATAGGACAGTTCTTTACTCAATTTTTGATAATCCATACACTCATCTCCCCTTACAGGTCATAACCACTTGTTTACGCAAAAAAGTAACCGAGACTCACTATAGCAGCAATCAATAGGTGAACGATGAAATTTCCTGTTAGTCGAACCCATAGCTGTTGGCTTTTCATCGTCCAAAATCCATAGAGGAGAGCAACGATCAGGTAAGCCAGAACAGAAACGAAAAACACAGGACTGCTCTCCTTACTAGGCCATTTCTTTTCTTATGTTAGCAATTAGCTTGTCAGCATTGTTTTCATCGTTATCAAACATAACTAGGTCTTGCAATTCAATCCCTTCCACGGATTGAATTGCTGTGGACATAGAATCGGCCAGTTGCTGCATATCAGCTTTGTCTGCTACTTCAACATCTAGAACCAGTACAAGTTTTTTCTTCATGGTGAAAATCCTCGCTTTACGATAAGTATGGGTAGTACGATCGAGCCATATCATCCCCATTATACATAATAATCCGGTATACATCGACAACGGGTACTAACAGCTTTACAAAAACATTCTACTTATTACTTTGATGCGTGCCCCAGTTTCAGTGCCTGCTGATCTTATTTAGCTGCAAATGAACAGTAGCTTCATTCTTCCTCCTCATCCAAATCTTCAAACTTCCATTCCTCTGGTACCGGAAAATAAGCGTCATACTCTTTCCTGGCATCTTCGCTCATTTCCTCTAGCCATGGCCAATAATGCATAACATAGTCCTCACCAAAGCCCATCCGCCAAAACAAACTATACGGATGCTCTTCTGGAAACTCAATCCATGGCGGCAAATAGAAATGCGGTTGATACCCATCCAAGCTTTCACGTACTTCCATCCATAATCTTCCTAGTACGTTTGGATCGTTACTTGTACGATCGATTAAGTCTGCATCCCCAGTAGAGAGCAGAATTTCACGAATGACAGGGTACTGTTCTACTTTTGCTTGCAATGCCTTGCTTATGATCTCTTTTTCTAAGGTTGTCCCGAAAACTTTCTTGGCTTGCAGATAGTGTTCCAAGGTTGACCATAGTTCCCCTTCCAACTCTATTGGATGACTGGAGAAATTGGAGAAGCAGCCATAAGGCTTATCTGGTCGATCGAAGTGAATTTCGAGAGGTTGCTGTATATGTTTTCGGATATGATCCTGCATAGATATTTGTACCTCCCTATCTATCGTAACGATTCCATCGTGACTAACTGACAATCCATGCCTTCTGTAAATACTTCCGAAATATCTCATCCAGCTTGTGTGTTGGGTCCTCCAGATCATTTGTATATTGGCTTATCAGTGCAGTTAGACGGTCTAATTGAGTCTCAATAAAATGGTGAAGCTCTTCGATTCTTGGCTCCCAATTCAACTCATCCCCAGCTATTTTTCTTTGGAGCAGCTCAGAAATTTTACCTTTTAACGTAGAATCGGTTATCAGCTCTGTAACTAACTGATGAAATCCGATGGGGGGATTCGTATGATACGTTTCGATCCAGATGCATGCGAGGATCGGGCGTAATACATAAAAGTATTTTTTGATTTTGACTTGCTCGCCTTGTAGATAGTCCCGAAAATTCCCTTTTGCCATACTGAGGTAATGATGCAAGGAAGCCTTTTGCGAAAATACTTCCTCTTGCAACCTTACCAGTTCATCTCGAAAGCCAATTGTATCGAGATAAACAATATCTGACACAAGCCATTCTTGTAAGGGCGGATTCGATTTTCGAAATAGCTTGAGCGCTTTTCGAATATCCCAGCCGTTTATATCTAAGAGGTCATTGATCGGTACTTCCACAACATCCCGTTTATCGTCAATGGACAAATACCATTCCGGTTTCTTCACATAAACAAAGCGTACATCATAATCGCTATCTTTGGATGGAAATCCCCATGCCCGGCTTCCTGACTCAACAGCGAACAATACTTTCAAATCATGCGCTTGTTCGATTTCTTTTAACTTTTCCAAGATAATCTCTCTCAAGAATCTTTCCTCCTCCATTAAAAATAACAGGGTTTCCTTTCTCTTGGAAAAAAACTCGCTGAACCAATTAAGATTCAGCGAGTTTCTTGTCATCCATTATTTTACCGTTACATCGATTTCCACTTCATAGCCTTTGTATTCAGCTGTAATAGTGGCCTTACCTTTCTTTTTACCTTTTACCGAACCGCTGCTGGATACTGTAGCTATGGAAGATTTATTGGACTTCCATTTGGCTTTAGAGCTGCTAAGGTCATCGCCATCATAGGTGAGTTTGATCTTTTCGGAGTCGCCCTTTTTGATGGTAATGCTTGTGTCATCTGCTTCCAGCTTGCTTGAGCCTTTGCTGCCAACTTCTACTTCAATTTCAACTTTTTCGCCTTTATACGTAGCTGTAATGGTAGCTGTACCTTTAGCTTTTGCTGTAATTGTACCACTGCTGCTAACGGTTGCTACGGAAGATTTAGAAGTTTTCCAAGTTGCTTTTGAACCGTTGAGTGAACTGCCATCGTATTTCAGACGAATCGTTTCTTTCGCGCCTTTTTTCAAGGTAATGCTTGTATCGCTTGCTTCCAGCATGTCTGAGGAAGTATTATCTACTTTTACCTCAATTTCTACCTTGTAGCCTTTGTATTCTGCTGTAATCGTAGCGGTACCTCTGCCTTGGGCTGTAATCACACCAATGCTATTTACAGTTGCTACGGATGAATTAGATGTTCTCCAAGTTGCACTGGAAAGAGAAATTCTTTCATTATCGAATTTGAGCATTACAAAGTCTTGCTGCCCTTTTTTCATGGAGATTTTTGTTTGTTCTGCTTCAAGTCTACCAGAGGAGATATCTACTTTTACTTCAATTTCAACTTTTTCGCCTTTATACGTAGCTGTAATGGTAGCCGTACCGGTTCCTTTTGCTGTAATCACACCATTATCTACGGTAGCTACAGAAGATCTGTTGGTTCTCCATGTTGCTTTCGAACCGCTGATTGTATCACCATCGTACGTCAGCTTAACAGTTTGTTTGTCGCCTTTGTTCAAAGAAATGCTGGTATCATCTGCTTCCAGTTTACCAGAACTGTCTGTATCTACATAAATATCAATCTCTACTTCGTATCCTTTGTATTTTGCCGTGATCGTTGCTGTACCTTTGCCTTTTGCGGTAACGACACCAGAATCGCTCACGGTTGCCACAGAGGACTTTGAAGTTTTCCAGGTTGCTTTGGAACCAGTAAGTTTATCATCGTCATATGTCAACTTAATTGTTTCTTTATCGCCTTTTCCCATTTTCAGCTGGGTAACATCTGATTCCAGCTTACCATCTGAATTTCCGCCTTCAACATCAACGCGGATTTCTACCTCTTGGTCTTTGTAGTTAGCAGTAATGACTGTGCTGCCTTGGCCTATACCTTTAATGTCACCATCGTCAACAGTTGCAACTGTTTTATCCGCGGTTTTCCAAGTCGCTTTTGATCCAGGGATACTGTTGCCCGCAAATTTCAAACTAACGTTTGTCTTTTTACCTTTTTTAACAGAAACCTCTGTTTTCGTTGCTTCGAGAATCTGTGCCCTGTCAACAGTCACTCTAACTGTAGCTCGATAACCGTTGTATTTAGCAGTAACAACCGTCATTCCTGCTTTCTTACCGTACACAACCCCATTGCTGACAGTAGCGATGCTGGAGTTGCCAATTTCCCAATCAACCAATGCGTTATCAATAGGGCTGCCATTATAAGTAAGGCGAATGGTTTCTGTATCCCCAATCGTGACGTTCACTGAGCCTTCGCTTGCTATCAAACCAGTAGTGCTTGCTACCAAGCTATAAACTTGAACTGGTTGTGGTGTCGCAACTTGTGCAGAAGCAATGCCTGTAACGGAGAACTGAACAGTACAAATAGTTGCTACTGCTAAGGAGACGTTTTTCATTAAACTGTTCTTAATCTTTTTCATGTTTTTTACCTCCAAATTATTTCCTATACTTATATTGACGAATGAGATGGAAAAATGTCACACCAAATCAGCTGTTTTTTTGAAAAATATTTGTTTTTCTTTTAAACAATTGTTGATATCCCGGATTCAAAAGCAAAAGTGGCACTAATAATGGACTTGTCTGTACGAATCGATCCGTTTCATCAAAAAAAATGCTTCCCAGCTTTTGAGCCGGAAAGCGGATATTGATGCTTGGAGGAGTTTCATCGCGTCGAGTACAGTACATAGTACGCTGGCTCTGCGACTGATGCTGTAGACGTATCCCCAATATATTCGTGGTCAAGAGCCCGTTTTTCTTAGAAAGCACTCTCATAGTGCTCAATGACTGGCTTCATATAGTCTCCACCTTGCGTTGATGTACCCGTATAAATCGCGACGACATCAAAACGAAAGGCTGGGATAGGCTGAGAGGTTTTTTGCAAGTATTCAATGGCAAGCTCACGCAGCTTTTGTTTCTTCTTCCAAGTAATGGACTCGCCCGCTGTTCCAAAAAATTGGCTGCTCCTCGTTCGAACCTCAATGAAAACCAAGCAATTTCCGTCTAGAGCAATCAAGTCCATTTCCCCACGTTTTGTTCGAACATTTCGATCGACAATGCGGAAACCCTTGTTTACTAAATATCCTTCAGCAAGCTGTTCTCCTCTTTGACCAAGAAGACGGCGGCGATCGCTCATGATTTGATTCCTCCGCCTTTATCGATGCGATAGACAAAAGCAAGGATTTCTGCCACTACTTGATACAGCTCCGGAGGAATTTGTTGATCCAAATCCAGCTTGCCCAAAACTTCTACAAGTGATGGGTCCTCTTGTACCGGTATATCATGCTCCTTTGCTGTCTTCAGTATATTGTCAGCCACGTACCCCTTGCCTTTTGCCACAATCCTTGGGGCTTCCATGGTACCCGCCTGGTATTTTAGTGCAACGGCCTGTTTGCGTTTTTGCTCTGAAGAGGATGGCGGCTTCATGCGCGAAGGTCAACCCCTTTATAGTCAGCCAGGATGGGGCCTTTGGTTTGGATCGGACTTGTTGACTTCCCGCGCTCGGCCGGGACTGGCTGGACACGCATAGCCGATAGATGGTAACCAACGTCCTGTAATTGGTCAGCAAAACGATCCTTGGACCCTTGAATGAGTGCGTCCACCCATGGCGTATCGTTAAATATTTGCAGGTTAACGATTCGATTAACGATACTTACATCAATCATGGTTGTCCCCATACTTTGGAGTTCCAAATGAAAGAATAGGCGGCAGTTCTCCGGATCAAGCTGTCCAGAGCCTTTCTTTTTCGATTCAATTTGGACGAAAGCCGTCTCATCCCCCTCACCTTGGCGAATCGGAATTTGCATGACGATTTGAGTCAGCGCTTGGTTAGAGGGCTGTACCATCATCAACTGTTGTCCGGTCACTTGTTGCAGCAGTTGATCTGCTGCTTCACGCAAGGCGGTTGGAAGTGCCTGAGCTGGCGCTTGACTGATTTGAAGTAAGAGGGATTTGACCGTATCCATCTGCTTTAATGAATGCGAATCGTTTACCCCCTGTGAAAATGCTTGTCCCATCAATTCTCTCTCGTGGGTTACGCCTAAATGGCGAAACAATTCAGCAATCGGGTTAGCAGCTGTGGCTCCATTCGCTGCACCAGATGCTTGAGACACCATTTGTGGGATGACTTTTTGCCCCGCGTCGTTCACTACCGCCCTTTGCTCTGCCATCTTCTTGTTTTGGACCGGGTCCTGATTCATCTGTAATGACGGAGAAGTAAGCATTGGCTCGTTTCGAGCAATTTTCGAATCGATGCTTGGACCACTGGTCTGGTTAGTCATCGACTGATTGCTCTTTCCGGTCATGGCGTTTTGCTGCGAGTCTACCTGTTTACCAGCGGTGTTTGGTGCAGGCACTGTCTCAGTAGAAACCGTTGAAGCAACTGCTTGTGATGGCGTTGATATGTTACTGAAAGCCTGCATTGATGGTTGGGGAGATGTCTGCACTTGCGAAGAAGGCTGACCGCCCTGCGCAGACAGCGGCTGTGTCTGGCTTCCCCCAGTCGCGTTCTGCGAAGCTCCTTGATTTGACTGATTCCCTTGTGACATTTGTTTGACTGCTAGTCCCTCATCTGTACCATCGTTGCCCGTGATAAGGAAAGAGAGTCCTGTCAACTTTTCTTTTAACTGACTAACAAGCTGTTTGACATCTCCCGTTGCTGCATTTGCTTGTCCGGGTGCTTGCTGTGATTGGCTTTGAGGAACTTGACCCGTCGTCTGTGAAGGCTGGCCCTCTCCTTCTAAAAAGAGCGAGGCTTGCTGCAGCAGGTTTTGTATGAGCTGTCCCATCGGCTTGTCCGATAAAAAAGCTTTGAGCCCTGCGATTGTATCGGGAGTCAGTGGCAAATTTCGTTTCATGGCAGTCATGAATGCCTCAATAGTGGCATTGTCTACGCCTAATCGCTGTGCAACGGCTGAAAAAGCTTGTATGGTTTCCTTATTCACAGGAAGATTGGCACCAAGCAGCGCTTGCATGATCGCTTTGTTCTCTTTTGTATCAGCAATCCCTAGTGACCGCATTAGCCCTTCTAGAGATGCGTCTTTGCCAGCTCCTTCCCCGACGCTTTCCAAAACCTTCAACGTGACGACACCTGCTGATGGCTGGACTTGCAGCCAAGCTTTTTGGCCCGGTTCCAGACTTGCTTCCATTTTAGCCTGAACCTGCATTCCCCCTACTTGTACGAGCGCCATATTGTCCGGGTAATGCTTGATTACCGTGCCTTTAAACACTTGTCCGGGAGTAAGCTCAACCGGCTTCGGAGCGGATATGGGTGCTTTTTGCACGAATGATTGAATAAGTTGCGACGGGGAAAACATGCAGATCCTCCTCCTGTAGGCAGTATGTTGCTAGCACTTTTTATGCGTGTTCTTTAACGCCAGTGAATGTCTTGCGATGAATCGCCGTAGGTCCAAATCGAGCGATTGCTGCCAGATGCTCAGGGGTGCCGTAGCCCGCGTGCTTTTCAAAGCCATAGGCTGGGTATTGTTCGGCATACTGGGCCATCAATCGATCACGGGTGACCTTCGCTACAATCGATGCAGCTGCAATTGAAACGCTCTTGGCATCTCCTCCGATAATCGGCACCTGCTCACAACTCATTCCGGTTAGCTGCACGGCGTCAATCAGTAATACATCTGGAGCACTACCTGCCTGCTGGATTGCCAGCTTCATCGCCTCTTTTGTAGCAGCTAATATATTGATCGTATCGATTCTTGCTGCATCGACGATTCCGATTCCCACAGCAAGTGCATCTCTTTGAATAATTTCGCAAAAAGCCTCCCGAGTGGATACGGGTATCTTCTTCGAGTCATTCAGGCCTGGCAAGTAAAAATCCTTGGGCAGACACACAGCACATGCAACAACTGGACCAGCCAATGGACCTCTTCCAACCTCATCAACCCCGAATACGTATTGATGCCCCTTATCAAACATGGCTTTCTCATAGACGGTCATGTCATTCCACATCTGTGCGAGCTTTTCTTGACGTGCAATCGATGCTTCCGCCTGCTTCGCCAAAGCCTGTACACCCGCTCTTTTATCGTCTTTCAGCAATTGTAAAAAATCTTTGGGTACCTCGTCCAACTTTTCCATCGTCACTCGTATTTCTTTTATCGACATTTCCGCTAGATTCATTGACTCATTTCTCCTTACCGATCCTCATAGTAAAAACCTGCCTACCGTATATGTCGATAGACAGGTTTTTGATGGCTGGAACGTTTATTCTGGAAAAGATACTGGCTTACCAATCGGTTCGTCCATTTCCCAGTCAATCGGGCGTTCGACAGAGATCGTTCCCAGCTTACCGGAACGCAGCTCACGCAGGAAAATTTCTGCTGCCTTGTCATAGTCGATATTTCCGCCAGAAACGAGGCATCCGCGCTTCTTCCCGATTTCTTCGAGCATTTCTACTCGATCCTCAGGCAATTCTTTTAGCTTGAAGCGTTCGATCAGGCGTTCCGGATAGTAATGCATCATGTAGCTGATAACAAATAATGCTACCTCCGTAAAATCGATGAGCTCGTCTTTAATTGCACCACTTGCCGCCAATCGCAGACCTACCATCTGATCTTCAAATTTCGGCCAAAGAATACCAGGCGTATCGAGAAGCTCCAGTGTATCGCCCATTTTTACCCATTGTTGCGCCTTGGTTACTGCCGGACGATCACCTGTTGCCGCTACGGAGCGCTTGGACAAGCGGTTAATGAGGGAAGACTTGCCGACATTAGGGATTCCCAAGATCATGATGCGGATGGCACGACCTTGCATCCCACGCTCACTGCGCTTTGCCAGCATGTCAGCAGCTAGCTCCTTACACATTTCTGGCAGCTTGCTGACACCTTTTCCACTCAGAGCATCAATCGGCAATGTGCGAATGCCTTCCTTGCGAAAATAAGCGATCCACTCATCTGTTGCCCGTTCATCCGCCAAATCTGCTTTGTTCAGTAATATCAAACGTGGTTTATCACTGACAATCTCGTCAATCATCGGATTACGGCTGGAAAGCGGCAGACGTGCATCGAGAAGCTCGATGACTACATCAATTAATTTCAGCTTTTCCGTTACTTGACGACGTGCTTTAGCCATATGGCCAGGAAACCATTGGATCGTCATGATGTCTCACCTACCTTGAAGCTTTGCATTATCTTATTAAGCGAATTCCTTCAACCGGCCAAAAAGTAAATTCAGCTCTACCAACAACCGTACTGACGGTAACAGGACCGATGGCTCTGCTGTCATGACTGTTCAACCTGTTGTCGCCCATCACAAAGATATGGTCTGCTGGTATTTGCACCGGGGGAAAATCGCGGGTTAAAAACGGCTCTCCCTGCTGCTTCGCTTGTTCTTTTAATTGTGCAAGATACGGTTCCTCTACCACTTTGCCATTGACCAGCAGTTGATCGCTTTTGACCTCTACTGTATCACCCTCAACAGCAATGACCCTCTTGATGTAATCCCGCTCCTTTTCAGCATGGAACACGATGATTTCACCAGGTTTCGGATCTTGCAAAAAGTAAATCGCCTTGTTCACAACTAATTTTTCGCTGTTATGTAGTGTACTTTCCATGGATTCGCCTTCTACAATAAACGGGGCGAACAAAAAGGTACGAATAAGAAACGCCAAGACTAAAGCGATCCCAAGTGCCTTTATCCATTCCCATAGTTCATTTTTCTTCTTATGACTGGAGGTAATTTCTTCGCTCATGACTTACGATCCTCCCATGAAAGCTCGTCCAACCTTAGCTGTAACATATGTCAAGATGAACTATTTTATTTCAAGATCGTGAAATGGAAAAAAGAGGCCTGGCAAGCAGGCCAGTCCTCTTTCTAAGCTTTACGCTTATCGACGAATTTCTTTAATACGAGCTGCTTTACCTACGCGATCGCGCAGATAGTACAGTTTCGCACGACGTACTTTACCATGACGCACGATTTCGATCTTGTCGATCTTAGGCGTGTGTACTGGGAATGTACGCTCAACACCTACGCCGTAAGAAATCTTACGAGCAGTAAATGTTTCGCTGACACCTGTACCGCGACGGCGAATGCATACGCCTTCGAACAGCTGGATACGCTCACGCTGACCCTCGATAACCTTAACGTGTACACGAACAGTGTCACCAGGTCGGAACGCAGGAATGTCCTGTTTCAATTGCGCTTTTTCCAGTTCACGGATAATTTGGTTCATTTGAATTTCCTCCTTCCGATAGACGTTCTTACTCGTCTAACCCGTAGGTCCAGCCGCTTAGGCTGCGTTACGAGTAGCGGACCGCCTTAGTCAGCGGGCAAAATTGCCACAAGAAGTATATTAACACAGTGGGCACAAAACTACAAGACTCTGCTTCCTATTTGTTCCCTACTTTTTTTCTTGTTCCAATTCAGCCAATAGCTTTTTCATTTCATCTGTCAGCTCGAGCTTTTCCAACAAATCTGGACGCCGTGCTTTTGTTCGCCGCAGCGATTCTTTTAACCGCCAGATTTCGATATTGGCGTGGTGACCTGACAACAGTATGTCTGGTACTTTCCAACCGCGAAAATCAGCTGGTCTTGTGTAATGAGGGTATTCGAGCAATCCTGTTGAAAAGGAATCCTCAACGGCTGACGTCTGGTTTCCCAACGCTCCTGGTTGCAAACGAACGACACTGTCAATGACCACCATCGCCGCAAGCTCTCCCCCTGTCAGAACGTAGTCACCAATGGAAATCTCATCCGTGACGAGATGCTCCCGAATTCGCTCGTCGTACCCTTCATAATGACCGCAAATGAAGACAAGATGTTCTTCTTGCGCTAACTCTTCTGCAAGCTTCTGATGGTAAGGCACACCCTGTGGGCACATCAGAATCACTCGCGGTTTTTTCTCTCCTGTCAAGGCTTCTACGGCCCGGAATAACGGCTCAGGCTTCAAAACCATTCCTCCGCCACCGCCATAAGGGGTGTCATCTACCGTACCGTGCTTGCTCTCAGAGAAATCGCGAAAATTGGTGACGTGAAAATCAACCAGTTCTTTTTCGCTTGCCTTTCCCAAAATGCTGCTGGATAAAACACCTGTAAACATTTCGGGAAAGAGCGTGAAAATATCGATCCGCATCTGAAGTTCCTCCTACAGCAAGCCTTCCATCAGATGGCAGACCACACGTTTGTTCGCGATGTCCACTTCCTTGATGCATTCATCGATATACGGCAGCAAGATTTCTCCTCGTTTTCCCTTCACTACCCACACATCGTTTGCTCCTGGCTGCATGACATCCACGATTTTCCCCAGTTCTTCGCCCTCATCGGTTACTACGACGCAGCCGACGAGCTGATGAATGTAGAACTCGTCCTCTTCTAATTCCATCAGCGCTTCCTCTGGAATTTTCAGCTCTCCGCCTTTGTACTTTTCGATATCGTTAATATGCTCATAGCCTTGAAAGCTCACAATCTCAAAATTTTTATGCGAGCGGCGAGAAACGATTTTCAATTTTAGCGGCTCACTGAGTGTCGGATGGAACAAGTACAGCTCATTTCCTTTGCGAAAACGCTGATCTGGAAAGTCAGTCGTTGGTGTTACACGTACTTCACCACGCAGCCCATGCGTATTAACCAGTTTGCCTACTCCGTAAAAGCTATTTTGGCTCAACGTGTTCATTCCTCCTTTTCTTTGTTCCCATTTTTCGTTTGTAGCCGAATCTCATGTACCAGGCCATCTTTTATCATGATTTCCGTTCCGGACATCATTTCATCCCAGACATCGCCCTCTTGAATCGAGACAGGGCTTTGAACAGTCTGGTAATCGATCTCGCTACCCTCTGGGAGATTTTCTACCTGCTGGAGGGTATATGTCAGGTGATCTATCTTTTCCTTGCGTCGCCGCTCTTCCTGCGCTATTTTTTCCTGCGCCAACGCATATGTATCCGCAGACTTTTTCTTCGCCTCGGTTAAAAGCTTTTTCGATTGAAACTGCCACTGCTCCCACTCTTTACGCTGCAAACGAAGTCGTTGGCTATACTGATCAATGAGAGCAGCCCGTGATGCTTCCGTAATGATCAGTTTAACCTGTACCGTCCGAAATATAGTAAGCACCTTCGCCACTCCTTTCGGAAAAACCATCATGGTTTATGAGCATCTTGGATATTAGAAAAAAGACTGGGAAAGCTCCCAGCCTTTTCTCATACAATTTCAACCGTGACACGCTTGTCCGTTTCCACGGATGCGGCGATCACGACCGTGCGCAGGGCTTTCGCGATTCGACCTTGCTTGCCAATAATCTTCCCCATATCATCAGGGTGTACCGACAATTCAAAGACGAGAGTTCGCTCTTTGTCCACTGCGTTAACACGAACCTCATTCGGATGATCGACGAGAGCTTTAGCGATCGTTTCGACCAGCGCTTTCATCATCAAACCTCCAGATGACCGACTTACTTGCCGTATTTGGTTTCGTGCACTTTAGCCATAACGCCTTCTTTGGAGAGAAGGTTACGAACGGTATCAGTTGGAGCTGCACCATTCAGGATCCATTGTACCGCTTTGTCGGTATCAATTTTCACCACTGCCGGTTGAGCAACCGGATTGTAGTAACCGATTTCTTCAATGAAACGGCCATCGCGTGGGGAACGGGAGTCAGCTACTACTACACGGTAGAAAGGAGCTTTCTTGGAACCCATACGCTTCAGACGGATTTTTACTGCCATGTTGTGTCACCTCCTGTATTAATCAACGCTAGAAGAGCATCTGCGTTGGTGTTACTATATCTGAACCATCGCGTCCAGCTGACAAGTCAGTGTCGCGAGAGATCATGCCTACTTACTTGAACGGTGGCTTGAAGTTAAAAGGGAAGTTCATCCCGCCCTGGTTGTTGCCTCCGCCTTTACCCATGAAAGGTAATCCGAAGCCTTTTTTCTTCGACTTCTTGACCATCTTGTCAGCAGCGCCTGAGAATTGCTTCATCATCTTTTTCATTTCCTCGAACTGCTTGAGGAAACGATTGACTTCTTGAATACTCGTTCCGCTTCCGCTTGCGATGCGCTTGCGACGGCTAGCATTCAATAAATCAGGATTAGCGCGCTCTTGTTTGGTCATGGATTTGGCGATCGCTTCAACACGGGCAATCTGCTTCTCATCCACGTTCATTTTGCCCTTCATCTTGTTCATTCCTGGCAGCATGCCGAGAATGTCTTCAAAAGGACCCAGGTTGCGAAGCTGCTGCATGGAATCCAGGAACATATCGAAGGTAAACTCACCTTGACGCATTTGGCGTTCCATATCGCGTGCTTTGTCTTCATCCACGGATGCCTGTGCTTTTTCAATCAGGCTGAGGACGTCCCCCATACCCAAAATACGGGAAGCCATACGATCCGGATGGAACGGTTCGAGCGCATCCAGCTTTTCACCCATCGCCGCGAATTTGATCGGCTTGCCAGTGACAGCTTTGACGGACAGTGCCGCACCGCCTCGAGTATCACCGTCGAGCTTCGTGAGAACCACACCAGTCAATTCGAGCTGGCTGTTAAAGCTCTCTGCTACGTTGACGGCATCTTGACCTGTCATCGCGTCCACGACGAGCAAAATCTCATCGGGCTTGGTTACCTCGCGAATCTGCTTCAACTCGTCCATCAGCGCTTCGTCAATATGCAGGCGACCTGCGGTATCGATGAGGACTACGTCGAGATGATTCGTCTTCGCGTGTTCAATCGCTTGGCGAGCGATATCGACAGGACTGACTTGATCACCGAGTGTGAAGACAGGGACATTGAGCTGATCCCCTAAAACCTGAAGCTGCTTGATCGCAGCAGGACGGTAAATGTCTCCCGCTACCAGAAGTGGCTTGCGGTTTTGCTTTTGCAAGTACTTGGCCAGCTTACCGGTTGTGGTCGTTTTACCTGCCCCTTGCAGACCTGCCATCATGATGACGGTCGGCGGTCGGTGCGCCATCGTGAGCTGAGCGACGTTTCCGCCCATCAGAGCGACCAGCTCTTCATTCACGATCTTGATCACCATTTGACCAGGCGTCAGGCTTTTCATAACTTCCTGACCGACTGCGCGCTCCTTGACACGAGCAACGAAGTCTTTTACTACTTTAAAGTTAACGTCTGCTTCCAGCAGGGCCAGACGTACTTCACGCATCGCTTCACTCACGATGGTCTCGTCTATTTTCCCTCTGCCGCGCAGTTTGTCAAACGCGTTTTGCAGCCGATTGGCTAAGCTCTCAAACGCCATGCGAGCCCTCCTAATCCATCTCTGACAGTTGGTGGAGCAAAGTGTTCAGCTCGTCTCTTGTCTCGCTCTCCGACAGCTCATTTACAAGCTCGTTCATTCGATTCAACACGGCCATGCGCTTTTCATGACGCTCAGCGAGGCGAAGCTTCTGATCGTATTCGAACAGTTGCTTCTCTGCCCGCTTGATATGATCATAAACAGCTTGGCGGCTGACCTCATGCATCTCGGCAATTTCTCCGAGCGATAAATCGTCCAGATAGTACAGCTCAAGATATTCTTGCTGCTTGCCCTTGAGTAGCGGCGCGTAAAAGTCAAACAAGAGATTGACTTGATTGGTCTTTTCTAACATGAAACCAATCCTTTGCTATGAGGTACTCGTTTCAAACTGTAAAGACTTTTTCTTTACAGCACGTAGATTATAGTACCTAATTCCACACCTAGTGTCAAGGTTTTTTATTGACATCATTTTTTTATCTTGGAAACACTATGTTTTTACGCGTTTTCCTGCTCTTCCGTTTCATCTTTTTGGATCAATCCAGCAAACAGCGCATGAACAAATTGCTCAGGATCAAACTGCTGCAAGTCATCCATTCTTTCACCCAAGCCGACGTATTTCACCGGAATGTTCAGCTCGTTGCGAATCGCAATGACGATACCGCCCTTTGCTGTACCATCCAGCTTGGTCAGGACTAAGCCTGTTACTCCAGCAGACTGCCCAAACGTTTTCGCCTGCGAGAGTGCATTTTGCCCAGTCGTAGCGTCCAAAACTAGCAAGACCTCGTGCGGAGCTCCTGGCAATTCGCGTTGCAATACGCGGTGAACCTTCGCCAGCTCTTCCATGAGATTGACTTTGTTTTGCAAGCGACCTGCAGTATCGCACAACAGGACATCGACCTGTCGGGATTTGGCTGCCTGAATCGCATCGTAGATCACTGCAGCTGGATCAGAGCCTTGCTGCTGCTTGATTACGTCAACTCCAACACGCTCTCCCCAAACCTCCAGCTGTTCAATCGCTGCTGCACGGAACGTGTCACCTGCTGCCAGGAGCACTTTTTTATTTTGCTGTTTGAACATATGCGCCATTTTACCGATCGTAGTTGTTTTCCCTACGCCGTTTACTCCTACGAACAAAATGACATTTAGACGACCGTCCTCTACATTCAGAGTCGTATCGGCAGCATCATCATTTTTCAAAAGGGCAACCAGTTTTTCCGAGAGAATGGGCTGCAGGTCGATCGCATTCTCGATTTTTTGTTTGCGCACCTCTGTCCGCAAGTCGTCAATGAGCTCCATTACGGTATTAACGCCCACATCGGACGTAATCAAAATTTCCTCTAGTTCATCAAAAAAGTCATCGTCGATCTTTTTGTAGCGACGTACCAGATCCTCTACTTTTTCTACTAGCAGGTCTCTCGTTTTAGCCAAACCATCCGTAAACTTCTGGGTGACCTCTTCGGACTTATGGACAATAGCATCACGAAGGCGTTTGAAAAAACTCATGATCATCTTCCTTTGCGGGTAATATCAATTGATTGGCAAATCCGTTTTAAGAGGCAGATTCGATAAACTTGTCACTGTCCTCCAGCTTCACGGAGACGAGTTTGGACACGCCGCCCTCCTGCATCGTAATACCATATAGCACGTCTGCGCTCTCCATCGTGCCTTTTCTGTGCGTGACGCAAATAAACTGCGTCTGGTTGCTAAAATAGTGCATGTACTCGGCGAAACGGTTAACGTTTGCCTCATCCAAAGCGGCCTCTACCTCATCTAATACACAGAATGGCACTGGCTTCACACGCAGGATGGCAAATAGCAAGGCCATTGCAGTCAAAGCACGTTCGCCCCCGGACAAGAGCGCAAGATTTTGCAGCTTCTTGCCAGGTGGCTGTGCCACGATATCGATGCCCGTCTCAAGCAGGTTATCTGGGTTGGAGAGTACAAGATCTGCACGTCCTCCTCCAAACAGTTGGACAAACACGTCGCGGAACTGCTCCGAGATCGCATCAAATGTTTCTTTGAAGCGGCGCGACATCTCTGCGTCCATTTCTTGGATCACTTGATAGAGCATGTCTTTGGCTTCATTCAAATCAGCTTCCTGCGAGCTTAAGAACTGCTGACGCTCGGACAGGCGCTCATACTCCTCAATCGCGCCAAGATTCACAGTGCCAAGTGCCCCAATTTGCTTTTTGAGACGATTGACCACTTGTGTCTCTTCCTGAATCTCGCCACGTGCCGGATATTTTTGCTTCGCCAGATCGTAGCTCATTTCGTATTCTTCGGAGAGTTTATTCAACAGATGATCGAGCTCTACCTCGTTGCGGTTGACTTTTACTTCTTCCTGATGAAGCTTTTCCTCGAGCGATTTGACCTCACGGCGGATTTCCTTCACCTGCTGTTCCACTTGCTCCTGTTTGTAAAAGAGAGTTGCCCGCTCACTTCGCCGCTCTTGAATCAAGCCGGCTACACGGTCTTTATCCTGGCGCAATTCGCTAATGCGCTGATCCAGCTCAAGCCCGGACGATTCGTTTGTACGCTCCAGCTCATCAAGAGATGCCAAGTTCGCGTTTTGTTCTTCCCACTCGCGCTGCAATTGGCTTTTTTGCTCCAACAAACGTTCTGTTTGCTCCAAGCGTGATTGATACTCTTGCTTGACCTGCGCATTCAGTACTTTGAGGCTTGTTATTTTTTGATTCATTTCTTCTTTGGATTCGAGCTGCTCTTGACGCTTCGCCTCTGCTTCTGCGATTTGCGCTCCGAGCTCTTTTTCCTCTTGCTCCATGGCAGTCAAAGACGCTTGCAGCTGCTCTTGCTTTCGTTTGGCTTCTTCCATCTCGCGGCGATAGCCTTCAATATCTTGTTCAACGAGCTTTGCTCGCTCGCCCAAGGATCTGCCTTCCGATTCTTTTTGCTGCAAGAGCCCTTTTACTTCCTGTTCTTTCAGTCGCAGACTTTCGCCTTCGGTACGCAGAGCTTCTTGCTCCTGCTGCATTTGCGCCAGTTCCTTCGTCAGCTGCTCCATAAGGGTAGTATGCCCAGAAATTGCCTGGTCGATTTCTACCAGCTGCGCTTCCAGCTCTTCTGATTGACGGTTGCGTCCAAGCAGGTTCGTGCTGTTCTTTTTCAAGGCCCCCCCTGTCATGGAACCACCAGCATTCACGATATCGCCTTCCAGCGTCACGACGCGATAGCGGTAGCCAAGCGTACGGGCCACACGGTTTGCCTGCTCCAGCTTTTCCGTAATAATGACGTTGCCCAATAAACCTTCAAGGATGGGGCGGTACGCTTCCTCAAAGGTCACGAGCTCACTCGCGATTCCAACGACTCCACTCTCCGCCTCAAGCTGGCGCTTGTCGCTTGCCTGCAAGGTGCGCGGACGAATGACATCGAGTGGTAGAAATGTCGCCCTACCCGCATTGTGCTGCTTCAAGTGAGCAATGGCTGCACGACCGGATGCTTCGTCGTCCACGACGACGTTTTGCAGGGCGCCGCCCAATGCGACTTCCATCGCTGTCTCGTATTGCTGTGGTACGACAACGAGCTCAGCGACCGCTCCATGGATCCCTTTGAAGCCCCGCTCGCGTGCTTTCAAAATTTCTTTTACCCCTTGCTGAAACCCTGCGAACTCCGACTGCATTTCTTTTAACAAGTCAAAACGCGACTTCGCTGCTTCCCGCTTTTGTTCCCAGTGGCGCAACTCTCGGCGGGCTGTTTCAAGCCGGGCTTGTCCTTCGGGCATGCCCTCGACTAGCTCTTTGTATCTGACGCCGGTTTCTTGAATGGTAGAAACGATCTTCTCCAGCTGATCTTGGAGTTGGCTCAACTGAGCTAGTCGCTGCTCTTCTTCATCATCAAGCTGTTTTTTCCCAGACAATTGGCGTTCGACTCTAGCCTCGCTTGTCTTGAGAAGCTGCTCCTGATGGCGATTTTCGTTCCGCAGATTCGCCATTTCGTTGAGCTTTTCGAAGTAATCACTCTTCAAACGCTCTACATCATCCGTCAGTGATTGCACCATGGAAAAAAATTGACCTTCTGCTTCTTGCAGCGAAGCGTGGGCTTCGGTCATTCGGCGATCTGCTTCCTTGGCCCGCTCTTGTTCTTCTGCCAGTTCTGCCTCAAGCCCGTGCTGCTTCTCGGTAATCCGATGCATCTGCTCCATCGTCTGCTGGCGATTGGCATTGAGATTGCGCATACGCTCCCGCAATACCTCACGTTGTCCTTCGACTTTCTCGGTCTCTTCACTGACTGTCAAAAGTACTTGTTGCAGTTCTTCGATAGATTGGTCGATTTGGGTGACATGAAAACGCGCTTGCTCCAATTCAGCTTCTTGCTTGGATGCTTCGGTCGTTTGTCCGATTAACAGGTGCTTGAGTTCCTCTACGCGTCCTGTAGCTGCCTCCCACTTCGTATGAGCGACTTCAATTTGCTGCACGTAAAGAGCCACTTCATGCTCAACCAACTGGCAATGAAGCTCCTTGTACGTCTTTGCAGTCTCTGCCTGCTCCTGCAAAGGTCCGATCTGCTCCGTAATTTCACTGACGATATCGTGAATCCGAACCAGATTTTGCTCGGTGTCATCGAGTTTTTTCTCAGCCTCGCGCTTGCGTGTTTTGTATTTGACGATTCCGGCTGCTTCTTCAAATATTCCACGGCGATCCTCGGACTTGGTACTGAGAATTTCCTCAATTTTTCCTTGACCGATAATCGAATACGCTTCTTTACCCAGCCCGGTATCCATGAACAGCTCCATGATGTCTTTTAGACGGCAGGATCTGTTGTTTATGTAGTACTCACTGTCACCAGAACGATACACTCTGCGGGTAACGGACACCTCCGAATATTCCACATCGAGCGAACGATCTGTATTGTCCAAGGTGAGTGTCACTTCTGCGAAATTCACTGGCTTGCGCTTGTCACTGCCCGCGAAAATAATGTCTTCCATTTTCGCTCCACGCAACGACTTCGCGCTCTGTTCCCCCAGCACCCAGCGGATCGAATCAGAAACGTTACTTTTCCCACTTCCATTCGGTCCCACTACCGCTGTTACCCCTGGTACAAATTCCAATTCCGTGCGATCGGCAAAGGATTTGAATCCAGCCAGCTCCAGGCGTTTTAAATACATACGTACGGTCCTCCTTAAGAAACCATCCAAGACTGCCTGCCAAATGGACAGACTTACAAACATGCAAGGATCGGATGGTACCCGAAAAGAAGCTCCTGCATCGAACAGGAGCTACCTACTACGAGCCTACATGGTCATCTGTAGGTAAGTGTATCATAGATCGCGGTCATCTCGCAGTAGTTTCCCTACGTTTCCCACCCGAAAGAAAAAAGCTGCACCATCTTGTAGTAGATGATGCAGCCCTTCTCGCTGACGAGTGATTATTTATCCCCCAGCTTGACCAATGCTCTTGCAGCAGCTTGCTGTTCCGCTTCTTTTTTGGAGCGGCCAGAGCCGATGCCAAGCGAACGATTGTTCAAAAGCACCTCAGATACGAATTCTCGATTATGAGCTGGTCCTTTTTCTTCTACTATTCGGTAATGGATGTCTCCCAGATTGTCTTGTTGAACAAATTCCTGCAACTGGCTCTTGAAGTCGGTTACCTGGGCAAACTCTCCCTTGTCAATGCGCGGGTACACGTATTTTTCCATAAAGGAAAAGACTGCGTCCAACCCCTGATCTAAGTACAGCGCACCTACAAACGCCTCAAAAACGTCCGCTAGCAAGGCTGGTCGCTGACGTCCACCTGTCAGCTCTTCCCCTTTTCCCAGCAATACGAGATCGCCAAAATTCAACAGTTCAGCAAACTTGACGAGAGAAGGTTCACAGACAATGGCTGCACGCAGCTTCGTCATTTCCCCTTCGCTCATCTTCGGAAAAGTTTTATACAAAAACTGGGAGACGGTCAACTCCAGCACAGCATCCCCCAAAAACTCTAGCCGCTCATTGTCTGATATTCGTTTGCCGCGTTGCTCGTTCACGTAGGAAGAATGGGTGAATGCCTGCCGCAAAACGCTTTCATCGCGAAAGCGAAAGCCTATCGTTTCTTGCAGCTGTGCAAAATTCATCACCCTCACCACCATCCCAGGAGACTGCCTACTTTTTCTATCAGTAGGGCTCATTTATGCTTCGTATCGCTTCAAGATTACCGTTGCGTTGTGACCGCCGAATCCAAATGTATTGGAAACAGCCACATTGACGGTCGCCTTGCGCGCATGGTTCGGAACATAGTCCAGATCACATTCTGGGTCCGGATTATCCAAGTTGATTGTTGGAGGCAGCACTTGATCACGCAGCGCATATGCCGTCGCGATTGCCTCGACACCACCAGTAGCGCCCAACAGATGGCCTGTCATCGATTTGGTCGAGCTGACAGCCAGTTTGTATGCGTGCTCGCCAAACACACTCTTGATCGCTTGTGTTTCAGCGATATCTCCTTGGCCAGTAGAAGTACCATGTGCATTAATATATTGGACTTCTGTTGGGTCAACGCCAGCGTCTTTCAGTGCGCTTGCCATGCAACGCGCTGCCCCTTCGCCACCAGGAGATGGAGAAGTAATATGGTGAGCATCTGCACTCATCCCGTAGCCAATGACTTCCGCGATGATCGTTGCTCCGCGTTTTTTCGCATGCTCGAGCTCTTCCATGATCAGAACACCAGCACCTTCGCCCATTACGAAGCCATCGCGATCTTGGTCAAACGGACGGCTTGCTTTTTGCGGCTCATCGTTTCTGGTGGACATCGCTTTCGCTGAGCAAAAGCCTGCAAATGCCATCGGACGCACGGTAGCTTCTGCTCCACCTGCGATCATGACATCTGCGTGATCGAACTGGATCAGACGCAGTGCTTCACCGATCGCATTTGTACCTGTCGCACAAGCGGTAATCGCGCTGGACGTTGGTCCTTTTGCACCGTATTGAATGGATACTGCACCGGACGCCATATTTGCAATCAGCATCGGAATGAAGAATGGACTCACGCGACGCGGTCCTTTTTCTAACAAAACGGAATGCTGTTCTTCCCATGTAGTCAGACCACCGATTCCGGACCCGATGTATACACCCACTCGTTCCGCATTTTCTGGCGTGATCTCCAGTTTTGCATCTTCTACAGCCATTTTGGCAGCAGCTAATCCAAACTGAACGAATCGGTCTGTACGTCGGATATCTTTCTTGTCCATATACTGCTCAGGATCGAAGTTTTTCACTTCGCCTGCAATTTGTGTTGGATAATCAGAAGCGTCAAAGGCAGCCACACGGTCAATGCCTGATTTCCCTTCCAGCAAGCTGTTCCAGAAAGTCTGCGCGTCATTCCCTACTGGAGAAACGACACCAACACCAGTAATCACCACTCTGCGTTTCATTGCAATCACCTCTATATGAAAGTCAGCAGTCAGCTTCTTACATTCACTGCATGCAAAACGTGTATTTGTTTGAATATGTACAGGTGGCTATTGAAGGAGAAGTCCCGTATGGTACGGGACTTCCAACAGATCAACTACTTGTGAGATTCTATGTATTTAACAACCTCACCAACAGAAGTGATCTTTTCAGCATCTTCGTCGGAAATCTCTAAATCAAACTCATCTTCGAGTTCCATTACGAGTTCAACCACATCCAGGGAGTCAGCGCCCAGGTCTTCCTTGAAAGAAGCTTCCAAAGTAATTTTGGACTCATCTACACCCAGACGATCAACGATGATTTTCTTCACACGCTCCAAAGTATCTGCCATCTTGCTTCACCCCCTCTCCCGTATTATAGTGGATGAGCTTTCAAAAAACCAGTTTTCGAAAAAACGCTCGATTGAGATTTTCTTCCTACATGTACATTCCGCCGTCTACGTGCAGGGTTTGGCCTGTCATGTAGTTGGCTGAGTCGGATGCCAGGAACAGCACGACAGATGCGATATCATCTGTTTGTCCCAGGCGGGCAAGCGGAATTTGGCTTGTGAGTCCTGCTTTTACATCCTCCGGCAATACAGCAGTCATTTCTGTATCGATAAATCCTGGTGCAACAGCATTCACCGTGATATTACGGCTAGCCAGCTCGCGAGCAGCCGTCTTCGTCAAGCCAATAACGCCAGCTTTTGCCGCCACGTAGTTTGCTTGTCCTGCGTTCCCCAAAACACCTACCACAGAAGTGATGTTGATGATTTTGCCTGAACGCTGCTTCATCATTGGGCGGGTCGCTGCCTTTACGCAGTTGAATACACCCTTCAGATTCGTCGCAATCACATCGTCCCACTCTTCTTCTTTCATGCGCATGATCAGGTTGTCGCGAGTAATTCCCGCGTTGTTCACGAGAATATCGATCGCACCAAAATGATCCAAAGCAGCTTTGAACATGTCGTTGACATCTTCTGTAGAAGAAACGTTCGCGCGAATCATGATGGCATCGCGGCCCATTTCTTTAATAAGGGCAACAGTCTCACTCGCTGCCGCTTCACTACCTGCGTAGTTGACAACTACATTAGCCCCAGCGCCTGCCAGCTTCAATGCAATCGCACGCCCGATACCACGGGAAGCCCCTGTAACCAGTGCAGTTTTTCCTGTTAGCATAGTACCCCTCCGTTCAAAAGTTCAGTAAGCGAATCCATATCCTGTACAGAGATAATCGTCATATCCGTTGGTGCTGGTGCGATTTTCTTGATCAAACCAGCCAAAACTTTTCCTGGACCGATTTCTACAAAGGTTGTCACGCCTGCTTCGACCATCCATTGTACAGAATCCTCCCACAAAACTGGGGCGGAAACTTGTTGAACCAATTGATCTACAATAACGGTAGCCTCAGACACTGGTCTAGCCGTTACGTTTGCCACAACAGGCACCGTCGCTTCTTGTACCGTAACGCCAACCAAAACTGCTTGCAGTTTGTCTGCTGCTGGCTGCATCAAGCTCGAGTGGAACGGACCGCTTACATTCAAGGGAAGGACACGCTTTGCGCCCGCTTCCTTCGCTTTTTCACCGGCCAGCTTCACACCTTCAGCAGAGCCAGAAATGACAATTTGCCCTGGGCAGTTCATGTTCGCTAATTGAACAGGATGCCCAGATGCTGTTACTTCTTCGCAAACCGCATGCAGTGCTGCGCGATCCATGTTCAGGACAGCGGCCATTGCACCTTGTCCCGCTGGCACTGCCTCTTCCATGAACTGACCACGAGCTCGCACTGTTTTGACTGCATCTGCAAAGGACAAAGCCCCAGCTGCAACCAGAGCAGAATACTCACCCAAGCTGTGACCTGCTACGAACGCAGGCTTATAGTCAGGCAACTTTTCATTCAATGCTGCCATCACAGCGATGCTTGCTGTCAAAATGGCTGGCTGTGTGTTTGCTGTCAGCTTTAATTCCTCTTCTGGCCCTGCAAAACACAGATCCGACAAGGAAAAGCCGAGCGCTTCATCAGCCTGCTCAAATATGTGACGGGCCGCTTCCGATTGTTCGGCGAGCGCTTGCCCCATTCCTACAAATTGTGAACCTTGCCCCGGAAAAACAAAGGCTACTTTTCCCATTCCTACTTGCTCCCTTCTGCCTGGGTCGTGCACCACTTCAAGAGCGTCGCTCCCCAAGTCAAGCCGCCACCAAACCCTACCAGAATCAGGTTGTCGCCTTCTTTTACACGCCCTGCCTTTACTGCTTCATCCAACGCTACGGGAATGGAAGCAGAAGACATGTTTCCATAGCGATCCAGGTTGATCGCAACTTTATCCTCAGAAAGACCGAAACGCTGTACGGCAGAGTCGATGATGCGTTTGTTTGCCTGATGCGGCACCAACAGGTCGATCTCATCCTTCGAAACGCCCGCTTTGGACAAGACAGCCTCTGTTGCTGAATTCATCACGCGAACAGCAAATTTGAAAACTTCCCCGCCTGCCATGTAGAGATAATGCAGTCCTTGTTCAACAGACTCAGCAGAGGCAGGCGTTCTGGAACCACCTGCAGGCATGCATAAGAGGGACCCGCCTGACCCATCTGCACCAAGCTCAAACGACTGGAAGCCGTAGCCCTCGGTAACTTCACCGATAACAGCCGCACCTGCACCATCTCCGAACAGGACACATGTATTTCGATCTTTATAATTCGTAATTTTGGACAAGGTCTCAACGCCTACGACCAAAACTTTTTTGTATAAACCGTTTTGGATGAACTGAGTCGCTGTCGTAATTCCGTACAAAAAGCCTGTGCATGCTGCGGAAAGATCCATGGCAGCCGCACGTGTAGCACCCAGCTTTTCTTGCAGCAAGCAAGCAGTAGACGGGAACGACATGTCAGGTGTTACGGTAGCGACAATGATCATATCCAACTGTTCTGCGCTGATGTTTGCTTTTTCGAGCGCTTCTTTGGCAGCCTCGTAAGCCAAGTCGGAGGAAGCTTGCTCCGGTGAGCTAATGCGGCGTTCTCTGATGCCAGTACGGGAAACAATCCACTCATCAGAGGTTTCCACCATTTTCTCCAGATCAAAGTTCGTCAACACCCGCTCCGGGGTATAAGAGCCTGTAGACAAAATTCCTACTGAACGCTTTGCACTCATCTGCTTCACTCGCTTTCTCCCAAAGTATTTTTCTGTAAAGATTGCTGGATAATCTCATTCACGTCCTGCTGAATAAACCGCGTAGCACTGACAATCGCGTTTTTCATCGCACGCTCATTCGAAGAACCGTGGGCCTTGATCACAGGGGATTTCAATCCCAGCAAGGGGGCACCACCGTATTCCGCATAATCCATTTTCTTTTTAAAACGTACCAATCCCGGTTTCAGAATAGCCGCTCCCAGCATATTAATCAGGCTGGAAGTAAACTCTTGCTTCAACTGCGAAAAGATTGTGGAAGCAGTACCCTCTACGGCCTTCAACAAAACATTTCCTACAAAGCCGTCGCATACGAGCACATCACAGGCTCCTTGCATAACATCGCGTGCTTCCACATTTCCTACAAAGTTCAAGTCAGCCTCTTGAAGGAGAGGAAAAACCGCTTTCGTCAATTCATTCCCTTTTCCTTCTTCGGTCCCGACATTGAGCAAGCCTACTGTTGGATGCTCAAAGCCCAACACTTTTTCAGCATACAGGCTCCCCATCAACGCGTATTGTACTAGCTGATGCGGCTTAGCATCCATATTGGCTCCGACGTCCAACGTCAGTGTTACGCGGCCTTTTGTATTCGGGATATAGGCACAAAGCGCTGGGCGCTCGATTCCATCCATGCGACCTGCGTACAGCAAGCCTGCTGTCATTAATGCGCCCGTATTCCCAGCCGAGATCATCGCGTCGACTTTTTTCTCGCGCGCCATCTCAACTGCTACGACCAGCGAAGAATTTTTCTTACGCCGAACTGCTCGAACCGGTTCATCATCTGGCAAAATCACTTCCGCTGCAGGAACGATTTCAATGTTTGCCGGAATATCCTGCGGCAAGTGGTTCCGAATAGCCTGTTCCTCTCCCACCAATACCACTGTAATGGCCGGGTTTTCTTTGATGGCAGCAAGCGCCCCTAATACGGTACTCTTCGGTGCGTGATCGCCGCCCATCGCATCCACTGCAATTCGCAACCGTGACTCCTCCTTACTCCTCATTCATGCTGTTATGGCAGCTCGACATTTCAACGACTCGGAAGGTTGCGGTAAAGACCAATTCACCTTGGACCTTCGTCTCTACACGCACCTTGCATTCGTCGCCGTTACGGCTTCTTACCACCGCTTTGGCAACCAGCTTTTCCCCTGCTCGTACAGGACGAACATAGCGGATCCTCGCTGTAGCTGTCAACGCTACCTCTGCGTTAATTACTGCTACTGCCAATGAGTTGGCCTGAGCGAATATATAATGCCCTCTGGCAATTTGTGTTTTCGAAAAAACATGCTCTTCTTTAATTTCCAATACGGAAATGGCCTGTGAATCGAGCTGTAGATCAATCATTTCACCGATGATTTCATCGATGCCCAATGATTTTACAGGATCAAGACTTTTCTCTGCGACTGTCTTGATTCGTTCACGTAGCTCCGGTATGCCTAATTCCAGTCGGTCTAAGCGTATAGTTTGAATACTGACGTGAAATAACTCAGCCAGATCTTCGTCCGTCGCAAATGGGTTATCCGCCAGATACTGCACTAAGCGCGACTGGCGATCTTTTTTTGGCAAGCGGGCGATGCAAAACACCCCCTTAAGCAGGATTCAGTTGTGCTATGTATGATTGCGATCTGTTTTTAATACCTGGTACCAAAACACAGTATAAGGGAGAAGATGTGGAATTACAAGTGTGGATCACGAAATTAGGTAGCTTTCCCTAGCGGTAAATGAGACGAATGATCTCCTCAATCCCCGGTTCTTTCATCTGGATGTCCAAAGGCTCACCCCAACCCGCCGCTTCGGCAAGGATTCGCGGCGAGGAGATTTTTCCTTTGTCGAAGTAAATCGAAAGCACATTCTCTGATAGCTCCATCCGCTCGATTCCCTCTAGCTCATAAAGCTTTTCTGGCGGTTGTCGAAATTCAATTCGTACGAGGCTTGGCAGCCCTATTTGGTGTCGCAAATTGGCCAAGCTCGTATCCATCATCTTTTTGCCATGATTGATCACGATGATCCGGTTGCAGAGCTGCTCAATATCGTCCATATCATGAGTCGTCAATAGAATGGTCTTCTTTTGGGTCTGATTCACTTCTTTTAAAAAAGCTCTGATGCGAGTCTTCGCGACCACATCCAACCCAATCGTAGGCTCGTCTAAAAATAGGACAGGCGGATCATGCAGCAGTGCCGCCGCTAAATCAGCTCTCATCCTTTGGCCTAACGACAACTTACGCACTGGCGTATCCAGGAATTCATGGAGGTCCAGCAATTCCTGATACGCCTCCATTGATCGCCGATATGCTTTGTCATCAATCTTGTACATCGCTTGCAAAATTTCGAAGGAATCTCTGACTGGCAAATCCCACCACAGCTGCGTTCGCTGCCCGAACACTACACCGATTTGTGAGGCTACTTGTATTCTTTCCCGCTGCGGACTATATCCGCCTATTCGTATTTCCCCCTGACTGGGATGAAGAATTCCTGCGAGCATTTTGATTGTTGTCGATTTTCCTGCGCCATTCGGTCCGATATATCCCACGAACTCGCCTCTGTCAATGGAAAAAGAGATATCGTGGACGGCTTTGACTTCCCTTCGTTCACGAGAAAAGAGTGTTCGCAGAGAAGCAAAGCGCCCCTCTTTCGCTTTTGTCAGAAAAAATGATTTTTCGATGTGCTTTGCTTCAATCATGTTACCCCTCCTTAGCTCCCTGTACTATGGTAGTGTCGAATCCCGACATTCCATAGCATACGGGCGAAATAAAAAGCAATCGCTGCGCCTACCGGGGTGAGTATCGGATAAAACCATTCTCCCCCTTTGCCCAGCAGCGTCAGCATTGGCAAATAATTTATATATGCGATCGGAATCGCCGAGAAAAACAGCCATTTGAGCCAGTTCGGATATAGCCCGATCGGATAATTGGAAGCATTGGCTGGCGCATAAATCGTAAAGGTAAGCATGTCCTTCATCTGATGCGTCCAAAAGGCGACCCCAGCCGTAGCAAGCCCAATCGAGAAATAGATCAATCCGCCAGACAAAATGGCAATCGGTGAGAATAGCACCAACGCCATGATCGATTTCCCTTCCGACGCAAGTCCCGACAATGAGATGACTAAAACGGACACCCCTTGCACTACCCCTCCCACTCTCGACAAATCAAGATTACGTGTCAGTAACAGAAGCAACGGTGAAACGGGACGGATGAGCAATTGATCGAGCTCCCCTTGTACGATGTACTTCTCAAAGTCGTTGATTTCCGGGGCAAACAGTCGATACAAGGAGACAGATGCTGATGAAATTCCGTAAAGCATCCCAACCTCGTAAATATTCCATCCGACCACATCGTGAAATCGGTACAAAATCGCAGAGAGAATAATAAAATCAAGCACCATAATCATTCCGGTCGTGGCAGCGCTCGTG
Source organism: Brevibacillus antibioticus (assembly GCF_005217615.1). Taxonomy (NCBI): domain Bacteria; kingdom Bacillati; phylum Bacillota; class Bacilli; order Caryophanales; family Paenibacillaceae; genus Brevibacillus; species Brevibacillus antibioticus. The sequence goes on along the minus strand of NZ_SZNK01000001.1, from coordinate 1,043,709 downwards.
ACAAAATTTATCTTGTATTGCATTTGCGAGCGAATGCTGGCCGCAATCAGTTTTCGATAGAGGGCAAACATATGATTATCCTCCTTGAATTTCTAGCTTTCTTCTTGCCATGTTCGTCACCAGCAAAGCAACTGCCGTTAAAACAAGCGCCCAGCCAGCTTGTACAAGCATGCCATATGGAGGTGCAAGCTCTAGCAAAGTCATGACTGGATAATAAATCATAGCGGAAAAGGGCAAATAAGGCGTTACCTTTCCAATCATCCCAGGCATCAAGTCTATCGGAATCATTTGTCCACCTAGCCCAAATATCAATGACAAGAGGATGAGGTGTACCCAGCGAATTTCTGTCGTCCAGAAGGAAGAAATGCCCGCGAGATAAAAGAGCAGCATGCCTATGTACGTTCCTAGCAGAAGCGAGAGGATAAACCAAAAGTAAGTGAACGGCTGGGAGGGAAAAAAGAAGCCCACCGCTAATCCTAGCAACAAGCCGATCGGTACACTTCGGTAACAAGCGTTGTACAAAAGTCGTCCAAATTCCTGACTGAGCATGTACCAGAGATAATGAACAGGCTTGATCATATCCAGACTGACAGCCCCGCTTCTTACTCCTATTTGCACATTCAGACCTGGGGACAGAAATGTTGTCATCCAGAGAACACTTTGGCAAATCGCGATGTAATACCCCATCGTTTTGACATCATATGGCCCGTATACTTGTTTTCCAGAAAGGACACCTGTCCAAATGGCAATAAAAACAAGCCCAAAAATCGAGCTTGCGACATTGTTGATGACATGCGATAAACGATACTGAAGATTTCGACGATAGCTCTTGCAAATAATCCGCCAATAGACCATAGAACCCTCCTCTTGGAAAAGTCAGGATTACCAGAATAGCAGGGGCCGTACACAAATGCAAGAAAAAAGAAAGAGCCCTTCCTATTTGAAGGACTCTCTTTCGATAAATCCATTTGCTGTCACGCTGGTCACCCATTCACGCCAGCCAAATAGAACTTATCCTCTTTTTTATGGATCAATAGCTTCATATAGAAGCTACAATCACCTCTACATCGTTGGCGTGCAAAGCTTCAGCCATTTCCTTTTCAGGCAGCTTATCGGTCACGATAATATCAATCTGGTCAAAACCTGCAACGCGATACAGCATACTTTTTCCAAACTTGGTATGGTCGGTGAGTATGATCACTTGATCGGCGCGCTTGATCATTTCTTTGATCAAAAAGCCGTGATCTTCCTGCGTGGACATAAGCCCTTCCTTTGTAAGACCGCATGCACCAACCAGTACTTTATCCACATGAAAATCAGCTAGGTTTTGAATCACACGTGTACCGAGCACACATTGATCCTCTGCATGTACGTCTCCGCCCAAAAGCTTGACCAGAACGCCTTCTTTTCGGGACATACTGGCGGCAGTTGCTAATGAATTCGTGATGATGACATGATCGCAGGTCTGCAAGGATTCCACCGTGAGCTGAACAGTCGTGGACGCATCGAGCAGCAAGTAATCGCCATCTTTGATCAGACGAGCCGCTGCTGCCGCAATACTGCGCTTTCCTGTCAAATCAAGCTGCATTCGTTCCTGATGAGAGTAGTTCTTTTTGTTGAGGCTGGGCAATACTGCTCCTCCCCTGGTTCGCAGGATTTGACCCTGCTCCTCCAGCTTGACGATATCACGCCTCGCTGTGTCACGGGAAACCCCAAACTGCTCAACTACCTCTTGCACACTGATTCGCTGGTGCTCCTGCAAATACGCAAGAATTGCAGCAAGCCTCTCCTCTTGAAACACGAAAGCCTCAACCCCATCCTTATCTTGCCATCATTATAAGCCATTTAAGTAATTTACGCAAGTCATAATAAGTGTTTGTAAGTAATCATAAGCATTAGAAGGGAACAAAAAAAGCAAGGCGATTTCTCACCTTGCTTTCTTAGCAGCGAATATTACTTCGCTACTTTCACGCCTTTGTAGTGACCGCAGCTTGGGCAAACACGATGCGCAAGCTTGTATTCGCTGCAATTATCGCATTTGATCATGCCTGGAATCTCTAATTTGAAGTGCGTACGACGCATTCTTTTACGGGTTTTGGAAGTTCTCCGTTGAGGTACTGCCATCTTCCTTACACCTCCTTCAACTGACAAATGCTAAGAAGCTCTATTGGGTGGACAGTATAGGCAAAATGCTTATGCCATCCTTCAAAAATGAGACGCTGCCACGGATGGTCGGCGAATCATCTTGAATACAGTAAGAATACTTATTTGCTGTCTTTGAAAAAGTCAGCCAACCCAGCCAATCGCGGGTCAACACGCTCATTCTTGCAGCTGCATGCCACTTCATTACGATTCACACCGCAAGTCGGGCACAGACCTTTGCAATCCTCCTCGCAAAGCGGGAAGGTCGGCATTGCCAGTAAGAAATCTTCTTGCAATAGAGAGTCCAGCTCGATTTCATCGCCTTCCAGAGGAAGGATATCGCTGTCCTCATCATCTTGTAGAATCGGATCATCCGCAAGCGCAAATGTCTCAGAGAAATCTACTGTTGCCTGATCGACAAAAGGATTCAAGCATCTCGCGCAGACAAAATTCACATCTGCCTTCATGCTTCCTTTTACGTAATAGAGATTGCCCAGCTGTACGGCTTCACCACTCGCAGTCACAGGAGTAATCCCACGAATCTCATGATGGCGCTTCTTCAGCTCATCTGCATCCAGAGTTACCTGGAATGGCAATGGCTCTCCTTTTCGGTGCTCTAACTCTGCTAACTTAATGTTCATAGCATTTTCACCTCATGCACAACAAAGATGATTATAGACCCTGCCTAAAGCTTTGTCAACCATTTTTGCTTGACAGCTAGTTTGCTCAGGTAGATTTCGGTTTTTGACCATTCAAGTACGTAATCGCTTCTTCTACCGTCTTGATAGGAACCACTTTCATTGACGTTCCAATCCGCTTGGCAGTTGCTAACGCCTCCTCGTAATTGGAGCTCGTATCTGGCGTATCCTGTGGAGCAAAGAAGATCTCTGCACCCGCTTTGTCCGCTGCGATTACCTTTAGATTAATGCCACCGATCCTACCTACTTTTCCGTCTAACGAAATCGTGCCTGTTCCTGCAATTTTATAGCCTTTTGTCAAATCCGTCTCCGTATTTAACTGGTCATAAATCTCCAGCGTCATCATCAATCCCGCAGAAGGACCACCAATCCCTTGAGAGGCAATGGTTACTTCTTTTGGAATGATGATTTCCTGTTTGTTGTCAGGGCGTACACCAATTCCAACTGACTTGGATTCAGGTAGTGGTTCCAAGGTTAACATCGTTTTGGCCTCTTGTCCATCTCTAGTGTACGTAATTTCAATTTGATCGCCTGCTTTTTTTGCAGAGAGGGCTGTTAGCAAATCTTTTGCCTCAGATGTACGAACCCCGTCTACATACGTAATGACATCTCCGATTTGCAATGCTTTATGCGCAGGGAACCCTTCCAGAGTACCCATCACCCACACACCCTGCTTCTCAATTTTCACTTCGAAGCCAGCAAGACGGAATGCGACTGCCTCCGCAATTTTTTGTGAATTGTCCATGATCGCTTGTTCACGACGGATAAAATCTTCGCTGTCCTCGCCCTCGCTGACAACCAGGTCCTTGGGCAACAACTCAACATCCTGAGCCATTTTTGCATACCAATACCACGGCAAATTCGCTTCGCCCATTCGAACTGTCGTGAGCATGAAGGAGCCAGTCTCGTCTTTCTTGCCGCCTTCTACTTGAATCATCGGCCCCAACTCAATCGCTGAACCCGGACGACTCACGTAATAATTTGTCGGTACAAAAAAAGAAATACCCAGCAAGACAAAAACCAAGGCAAGTATCCAGCTAAAGCCTCTGGTTCCTGTAGATCTGCGTCTATTGGCATAAAGCTGTTCCTCACTCATTCTTGTGCCTCCCACTTTGCAATTCGTTCCTGAATGCGTTCAATATGTTCAGTACCCGCACGTTCGCCTAGCTCAATAATTTCTTCGACACCTGTGTACGCGATACTGCTATAGTGTCCAACATCCGGCCTGATTACGATGTCTGCCGCAATGATTTGATGTCTCAGAATTTCCCTTTCCATGACATCAATCGTTTGGGCGATAACATCAAAAATACTTTTGACCTCCATCCGTGTATCGAATTGGGCGACATCTACCGCAATCACGATATCGGCACCCATTTCACGCAGCACCGTCACAGGCACACGGTCAATGACTCCTCCATCGACTAAAAGCCGCCCCCCTACTTTTTCAGGGACGAAGATGCCTGGAATGGATATGCTTGCCCTCACCGCTTGATCAATTGGGCCTTCCCGAAATACGACTCGCTCTCCTGTTTCAATATCCGTGGCTACAATCGCAAGCGGCTTGTTCAGCTCTTCCAAGCGCTTTCCGTGCGTTAACAGACGAATCAATTGCTTGATCTTTTCCCCTGTAACAAAGCCCATGCCGGGTACGGTCAAATCAAGCCAATGCTTGCGTTTTAAATTCAAGGCAAGCTTTCCCATCATGTGCGGTTCAATTCCGTTGGCATAGACGGCCCCAATCAAACTCCCCATACTAGAGCCAGCCAGCATGTCAATCTGGATGCCATGTGCTTCTAGCGAATTCAATACACCAATATGCGCAAAACCGCGAGCTCCGCCCGACCCCAGGGCTACACCCACGATTGGTTTTCGCTTTTCCTGCATGGAAAAACCCCTCCCTGTAACCAGCCTATGTGGTAAATCGCTGTATCTTTCACACTTGGGAGATATTCGTCGACCAAGCTTACGCATAGTTCTCCCGCCTGCCACGTAGACATGTACTACTACTTTTCTTCGATTCAGGAGGAATCCATGTCACGCCACTCACCCCTACTTACTCTGTTGCTCGCCCTCTCGACAGTTTTCATTGTTATTTCGTTGATTGCTTATTCGCAGATATCTTTTGAAGCTGCCGTACGCGGTCTAAAAATATGGTGGGAGGTAGTTTTCCCCTCTACCCTTCCCTTTATTGTGCTGTCTGAGGTGTTGATGGGTCTGGGCGTCGTTCATTTCGTCGGTGTGTTACTGGAGCCATTAATGCGCCCACTGTTTAACGTTCCGGGCACTGGCGGGTTCGTACTGGCTATGGGCTTCTCGTCCGGCTATCCGGTAGCCGCAAAGCTGACTACACGCCTGCGTCTGCAAGGCAATGTGACGAAGGCCGAGGGTGAACGTCTCGTCTCTTTTACAACAACGGGAGACCCTTTATTCGTCATGGGAGCAGTAGCAATTGGCTTTTTCCACAGTGAGCAAATGGGCATCATTCTAGCTCTGACTCATTATTTGTCAGCTGTACTCATGGGTGTGATCTATCGTTTTCATGCGCCTTTTGCGATTACTTCAGCCCCATTGGAGAAAAATTCACTGCCTCTTCCTTTACGCGCCCTACAAGCAATGCATCGGGCACGTATCCGCGATGGACGTCCGTTCGGAAAATTAATGGGAGAAGCGGTGCAATCCGCTCTGAATACATTGCTCATGATCGGTGGCTTTATCATCGTTTTTTCGGTATTAATCCAACTTTTCTCCACGATTCATCTGACACAAATTATCAGTACGCTTCTCTCGATCATTCTCGGTCCCTTTGGTTTTCCACCAGCTTTTTCTCAAGCAATCGTGGCTGGATTGTTCGAAGTAACCCTTGGCGCACAGGCAGCGAGCATTGTACCTGATGAAGTTTCCTTGGTCTGGAAAGCAGCCATTGCCAGTGCGATATTGTCTTGGGGTGGTTTGAGTGTTCACGCGCAGGTCGCAAGTATCTTGAGTGAAACGGATATTCGCGTCGCCCCTTACTTGATTGCCAGATCCCTGCACGCTTTGCTAGCTGCGGTTTTGACCTTTGTCTTTTGGGGGCCACTTGCCACAGCCAGCTCCTGGTTCATGGACAAAGCCATCCCTGTATTTGCGCATGTGAAAGCTGAGATCCCGACGACGAGTTGGTGGGAGACCTTGCTATTATCAGGAGGACTCGCCATTGGCTTCAGTGCGATTCTGTTGTGCACCAGCCTGACTCTCTCGCGCATGAACCGCAGCAAGACGCGATAATCTACTCGGCCATTTTTCGCTTCAGTGCCTCTTCTACGATCGGTGGCACCAAATCGGCGACACTCGCCTTGTATTTCGCAACTTCCTTCACAATACTTGAACTCAAGTACGAATATTGATTGTTCGTCATCATGAAAAACGTTTCGATATTTTCGTCGAGCTTTTTATTAATCGAGGCGACCTGCATCTCATATTCAAAATCAGAAACAGCACGAAGGCCACGAATGATCACCTGTGCGCCCTTTTTGTTCATATAGTCAATCAACAAGCCGTCAAAAGAGTCCACTTCTACATTTTTCATGTCAGCCGTTGCCTGACGAAGCAATTCAACACGCTCTTCTACGCTGAACAATGAGTTTTTCTTTGAATTGATTAAGACGGCGACAATGACCTTATCAAAAACGTTGGCACCCCGCGCAATAATGTCGAGATGCCCATAAGTAACAGGGTCGAAGCTTCCTGAACATACGGCGATTGCCATAGCGGGTTATCCTCCCTTAGTGCTCTTTACGCACCATGATTTGAAAGTTAAGCTTGTGGCTCCAAATCGTAATAATACACAGTAACGGCCGTATCCCCATACTTAGCCGCTCGGTCCTTCACACAATGACCAATCGCATCCGGAAAGGAGTCTGCGATATCATGCTCAGCCACGATCCACGCTCCGTCCGCCAACATTCCCAGCTCCTGCAACATCTCAATTTCTTCGACAATTTTTTGCTCGGCGTACGGCGGGTCTAAAAAGACGAGATCAAATTTTTGATTGCGTGTACGCAGTGTGCGAATGGCGCGGTCCGCATCCATCCGATATAGTTCTGCATAATCGTCCAGCCTGCAAGCGCTGACGTTTTGTTTTACCACAGCAAATGCTTTGTGATCTCGCTCCACGAATACAGCCCGATCCGCTCCCCTACTTAATGCCTCGATCCCGAGACCACCTGTTCCCGCGTATAGGTCCAATGCCCACCCGCCATCGAAATACGGACCAATCATATTAAAAATCGATTCTTTGACTTTATCGGTTGTCGGTCTGGTTCCTTTGCCCGGAACTGCTGCCAACCGTCTTCCTCTGTGTTCACCAGCGATGACTCGCATACTCATTTCACCTGTCTGCTTTCCTATATGTATGTTTTATGACGCGATTTTCTAAGACTGAGAATGATATCATACTATCACAACTGCATACACCCGTAAAATTAGCAACTGGAAAAATTTATGCACAAGAAAGGTATATAACCCCATTCGATTGGAAAAGATGATGAATAGCGACGCAACGGTGTCGCTGACAACCGCGGAGAAGACTTACGTTTCCCCATAAGCTCTTCCTCCGGTTTCTCCTCTCCCATAATTGAAAGGCTGTTCACTTTGGCGCACGACGTGTCTGATAGGAGCATTTCGTGCCATCGCTCCCTTCATCGGGAGGAGTTGAACGGCTGCCCCTCGCCTTTTGGCGATGGGGTATTTTTTTTTGTCCAGCGCATACTACATGTACCTGCAACACCCCCTACATGTAGATTGCCTGAAAGGAGTGAGTCGTTCATGGCAGAAAAACGACCATCTGCACAAAAGCTGAAGGCGTCCAAAGCCCAGTCCATTGCGGACCGCACAGGCAAAGACGTCGAGCTAGCGCGTGACATGCAATCGCGTGCAGATCAATCGGACATCGTCAAACATGGACAGTAGCTGCATACCTAGCCAGCCGGATCGAATCGGCTGGCTTTTTACTTTTCCACCTTCAATTCCCTCGGCACTTCTTCTTGGCGGATACAGATACTATACAAAAATAACTGTGAAGGAGGTATCCGCATGCATACCGTGTGGAAGGGCTCAATCAGCTTCGGCCTCGTCAATATACCTGTTCGTATGTTTACTGCAACGGAAGAGCGCGATATTCGCTTTCGCCAACTGCATAAAGAGTGCCATACCCCGATCAAGTACACAAAAATGTGCCCGCACTGCCAGCGCGAGGTAGATACGAGCGAAATCATCCGTGGCTTCGAATACGAAAAAGGACATTTTGTCATGATCGACGATGATGATCTGGAAGCCATAACGCCAGAAACACGCAGAGCTATTGAAATTATCGACTTCGTAGACTTGTCGGAGATTGATCCCGTTTATTTTCATAAAAGCTATTTCCTATCCCCACAGGACACTGGTGAAAAAGCGTACGCCCTGCTTCGCTCCGCCATGGAACAGACAGGCAAGATCGGCGTTGCACAGGTGACGATGCGCAATCGGCAAAGCCTGGCCGTTATCCGACTGTATGAGCATTGCATCATGCTGGAGACCATCTTCTATCCAGATGAGGTACGTCCCGTCAGTCAAGTGCCCGCCTTGCCTGAAGCGGCTCTACCGTTGGCCGAAAACGAACTAAAGATGGCAACTGAGCTCATTATCAATATGACAATCCCTTTTGATCCGGCAAAATATACGGATGAATATCGATCCGACCTGCAAAAACTGATTGAGAAAAAATTGGAGGGTCAGGAAATCGCCACCGCACCTACTGTGGCAAGAACCAATGTCATTGATCTCATGCAGGCCCTTAAAGAAAGCTTAGAGTCTACAGCTGGACAAGCCGCAGTGCCCATCAAAATCGAGCCAGCACCGACTCCGTCAAAGCCTGCGCGAAAACGCACCACTGCTGCCTCCTCGTCCGAAAAAGAGCAGACATCGAAAAAGGAGACCGCAGCCAGTCCGAAAAAGACTACGACTACTTCTACAACCAAAACACTGCGCAAAAAGAAGGCTACCTCTGGTTAGGCTACACAAAAAACCTGCCCACTTTTGGACAGGTTTTTCGTATTCACATCATGGTATCTAGCTAGGGGCCATCTTCCTGCATGGTTCAATATGGATATGAACGGCGTTAATCCGGTGAATCTTGCGCATCTGTTCTTCAACTTTCTCGGTGATGGTGTGGCTCTCCACTACATTCAGACCTGGATCGACATGGATCACAACATCAACCAGCACGCTGCTTCCGTGATAGCGGGCTTTGATGTCGCTGATATCCTTTACTCCTGAAATGGAGGAAATCGTAGCCCGCAGGTCCGCAAGCTCGCTCTCGTCAAAGCCATCTGTCAAACGATGGGTTGCCTCCCTGAAAATGTCCCAAGCAGTCTTTAAAATAATAAGACCAACGACAAAAGCAGCTAATGGATCGAGCCAATGCAATTGAAACTGTGCGCCAGCTACCCCAATAAACGTCCCGATACTAACGAATGCGTCTGAACGGTTGTCAGCGGCCGCTGCATGAAGTGCTTGACTGTTTGTTTTGATGGCGAGCTTTTTATTGTAGCGATAGACGAAAAGCATAATAACGGCAGTTGCAAGTGCTGTCCACCCTGCCAACAGGTCAGGAGCCGAATGATGTGAGTCAAACAAGGATGGCACGGCCTTCGTAACGACCTGAACTCCGACAAATAGCATAATAAATGATGCGACAAGTGCTGAAATCGTCTCCGCCCGGAAATGGCCATACGGGTGATCTTTATCAGGTGGTTTCCTTGCAATACGCAGCCCGATCAAAACAGCAATCGATGCGACGACATCCGTTGAGTTGTTAAGACCGTCCGCCATTAAGGCTTCCGATGCAGTGACATACGCAACTCCTATTTTTAATACAGAGCAAAAAATGTAGGCGAAAATACTCACCCATGCTCCACGTTCTCCTTGTTTTAGATCCGAATAGACATCCATACCTCATCACCTCAAAATACTTCTCCATCCTGCTTCGACAACGAGGAAAATCAAAGCGCTGGAAGCAGTTGCTTTTTTTCGAACTTCATCGTAACAGATAGGATTCATGTGGGTCTACAGAAACAGTTTTAGTCCGATTCACGAGAATAGGGGGGAGGAAAATGTGTTGCACACCCACAATTTTTCCACTGGAAAATTTTCCTTGAAATAAAATGGACTTCCCGTTATCCTATTCTTGCAAACCAAAATACAAAAAAGCACGGGAGCTTGGAAATCACCAGGCTGAGAGGATGGTACTGTGCCATCGACCGTTGAACCTGAACTGGGTAATGCCAGCGGAGGAATGTCATATACGACACGAAAAGATGCGTGTATCTTTTTAGGATACCCGTTTCTTCTCTACTCTCGCGTTGGCGTCGCATATTGTTTATGCGGCGCTTTTTCGCGGGCAGTTTCTTTCGCCTCCCTAAACGGTTCTCGCTTTCGTGCAACCAAAACAAGGAGGTTTTTTCTTATGTCATTGGTGTCATCTTTTCCAGGCAGTCACAAAGTATACGAAATAGGTAGTCGTGCGGACATCCGTGTCCCGATGCGCGAGATTTCCCTTCACCCTACCGAAGGATTGTCTGGCTCCACACCCAATCCTCCTCTTCGCGTGTACGATACGAGTGGCGAGTACACCGCAGCGGGTTACGTTCCTGACATTCAAGCAGGACTGCCCTCCATCCGCCACCAGTGGATCGATGAGCGAAATGATGCGGAAACGTATGTTGGTCGCGAACCACAACTGGTTGATGACGGCTTCCGAAACGAAGACAAGGCAGCCGCCCTCCCCACTTTCCCTCGAGAGGACTACAAACCAAAACGGGCAAAGCCAGGGAAAAATGTTACCCAGCTTCATTATGCCCGAAAAAATATCATCACACCGGAAATGGAATACGTTGCCATTCGCGAGGGTGTCTCCCCTGAATTTGTACGGGCAGAAATCGCCGCTGGACGTGCGATCCTCCCTTCTAACGTCAATCATCCGGAAAGCGAGCCGATGATCATTGGCCGCAATTTTCATGTCAAAATCAATGCCAACATCGGAACGTCAGCCGTCAGCTCTTCGATGGAAGAAGAAGTCGAAAAAATGATTTGGTCTGTTCGTTGGGGTGCCGACACCATTATGGACCTCTCGACGGGAAAACATATTCACACCACGCGGGAGTGGATAATCCGAAACAGTCCTGTTCCAGTCGGTACTGTTCCGATTTATCAAGCACTTGAAAAAGTAAATGGGAGAGCCGAGGATTTGACATGGGAGGTTTACCGAGACACCTTGATTGAGCAAGCAGAACAAGGTGTCGATTACTTCACGATTCATGCTGGCGTTCTTTTGCGCTACATCCCCATGACAGCAAACCGTGTTACCGGCATCGTCTCTCGCGGCGGATCGATTTTGGCCGCTTGGTGCCTGGCCCATCACGAGGAAAACTTTTTGTATACGCATTTCGCTGAAATTTGCGAAATTCTGAAGGCCTATGACATTTGTGTATCCCTCGGAGATGGATTACGTCCTGGCTCTATTGCGGATGCAAATGACGAGGCGCAGTTCGCGGAGCTTGAAACATTGGGAGAACTCACAAAAATTGCGTGGGAATACGACGTACAAGTCATGATTGAAGGCCCTGGTCACGTCCCTATGCATCTCATTCGCGAAAATATGGATAAACAGTTGTCCATTTGCCATGAGGCTCCTTTTTACACACTCGGGCCGCTCACGACTGACATTGCCCCCGGCTATGACCACATTACTTCAGCGATTGGCGCTGCCATGATTGGATGGTTCGGAACAGCGATGCTCTGCTACGTAACGCCCAAGGAGCATCTCGGTCTACCCAATAAAGAGGATGTCCGCAACGGTTTAATCGCATACAAAATCGCAGCGCATGCCGCTGATCTCGCAAAAGGCCATCCGCGAGCAAAACAGCGAGACGATGCCTTATCCAAAGCTCGTTTTGATTTTCGCTGGAATGATCAATTCAATTTGTCTTTGGACCCAGAGCGCGCCCGCGAATATCACGACGAAACGTTGCCAGCAGAAGCCGCCAAATCGGCCCATTTTTGTTCCATGTGCGGGCCTAAATTTTGCAGCATGAAAATATCGCACGACATTCGTCACATCGCCAATGAACAAGGGGCTGCCCAAGATCCCGCCATTCTTGCAGGGATGCAGAAAAAATCACGTGAGTTTCGCGAACAAGGAAGCCGTTTGTACCAGTCGTAATCAAGGGGGATGCCTATGGAGGAAGCCAGTCGTTTACGCGAAAAGATTATTCGACTAGAGGCTGAGCTAGAGCAATCTAAACAACAATTGCGGCTCATTCAACAAGACTGCAGCCACGTCTATATCGAAACTCCACTTACGCGAACATGCTCCAAGTGCCTGCAATCCGAAAGCCTCTATTATTAATAGAAAAGGTCGAAATCCTTTCTGGAGGATCTCGACCTTTTTTCTTGCTTATTTCGCCATTCCGACTTGCAACGGTAGTCCTTCTTTATAATAGAGAGTAGGCGATAGCAGGATGAAGAAAATATGGATATGCAAAAAGCCTTGCTTCTTCAAAATGCCGTGAATGGCGCTAGCAATCGCGTCATGTTGCTTTTGTTCACGGGGAAACATCATGATCTCTACAGACAAAGGACTGTTCGTCAATTGCTCTACCGGAAGCAGCTCCAATTTCACCTTTTCCGGAGCTACCTCAGCAAATTTAGAAAACTCTTCTATAAGAATCTGAGAAATGGGCTCTATGTCTTGCTTCGCAAAGCCTTTAAACCGAAGAAACGGCAAGTCAATTCCTTCTTTCGTAAATGAGTTCGCACAGTCATTATAAACAAGTCTCTCATTGTATATCAATGAAAAAAGGATTAAAGAAAGTGAACAACAAACATTCGCAACCCGAGCGAGACACAAAGAGGGCCATATCAGAGAACAGCTCCCTTCCCATGAGGTGTGGTGGACGTACCACGGAAGGAGGAAGAAGCTCAACCAGATACAGCCCAATCCGCTAAACCATTCGTTACTTAATACAGGTAGTATAGCCCGAATTCAATACTTAATCAATAAAGAAGTTTCGTAAAATTCAAACAGGAATGCATCCGCCAGCACCACTCGTATAGTTCATGCCCATCCGTGAAACTGTATTAGAAAACTGGGCAAGTCCCAACTAAACATAAAGGTGGCAGCTATGGAACTAACTCCGCTTTTTCCTTTTGAGCCTACCAGCACCGAAGCTATACCTGTTGGACCACAATGGATAGGCCAAGTGAAATGGGATGGCGTTCGCATTCTTACATACTACGATGGACACGAGGTCAAACTGTTCAATCGAAAACTAAATGAACGGACTTTCCATTATCCCGAAGTGACCGATCTTCACTCGTATTGTCGTGCCGATTCTGTGATTTTGGATGGAGAAATAATCGCACTCGGTTCGGACGGAAAGCCTTCTTTTTACGAGGTCATGAGGAGAGACGGGCTGCGCCGTTTAGAGAAGGTCCCCCAGGTACAAAAGCTCGTTCCTGTGACATACATGGTCTTCGATGTACTGTACTGGAATCATGAATGGGTAACTTCCTACCCACTGTCAGAGCGACAACAACTACTGGGCAAGATCATCACTCCTACTCCTCATGTGCAGCTAGTTGAGAACTTTCCAGATGGAGACGCTCTTTACCGTGTCGTAGAAGCGCAGGGCATGGAAGGAATTATTATGAAGGATGCGTCAAGCAGCTACTTGATCAATGGGAAAGATCAACGCTGGAGAAAGAAAAAGTACTACCGGGATCTCATCGCTGTCGTAGGTGGCGTTACGCTTCGGGATCATATTGTCAATTCGTTGCTTCTGGGCCTCTTCGATCAACAAGGTTCTTTTTGGTACATCGGTCATGCCGGTACCGGAAAATTAACGCATACGGACTGGCGCGCTTTCACGGAGAGAATCCAGCCCCTTGTCCAACAAAAGATGTCTTTTGTTAATAAGCCACCACGCGCAGCCAATACCTTATGGATACAGCCGGAAATTACCGTCAAAATCAAATTTGCAGAGTGGAAAGAAGGGCATTCCTTGCGACAGCCAAGCATACAAGGCTTTGTGGATATCCCTCCCCACCAGTGTGTTTTGGAGTAAGGTCCCCTTGACTTTCGACCTCATTGTCGAAACGATCCAGCCTGTTTTGCCCTCCCCAGCTTTTGCTTGCCATGATTTAGAGCCTGCATTTCCCCATAGCTCGTCAACAGCGCTATCAGTAGGAGGGCTATGTACGTAACAGCTGTCGCAACCCCACCTACCGCTGATTTATCCCTAAAAAAGTCGCCAATCAATATCACGATTACACAACCACTTAAACAAACGGTCGTGGTCCACACCATCGACCGGTAAAATCGATAAAGCTTCGTTCCTTCTGGAATGAGGCTTTGCTCTCTTCCTTTGTTCTTTCGCTTTACGTGAATGAGCAAAAGGAGCGCCAACGGCAATTGAAAAACGAGCACGATCAACGGGAAGCTATAACTAATAAATTCATCGATTTGGGCTATATTTGGAAACACGAATATGGACGATACAACGATAAACCATCCACACGGAGCATTGAGTGTATTGTAATGCCGTTGTCCCCCAAATGATCCAACCCCCACTAAAAATGCCAAGTAAGCGACAATGACTTTAATTGTGAAAGCGGGGAACCAGACACTAAAGAGGATCATTTCGACCCTGTCCAGAAAATCTGTGACGTGGATTTGTTGGACGAGAATATAGATGGGGAAATTCAGTCGACTGGCGATAACATAGCCCATTACCCCGAGCAAGACGACCAGCATAATCGTCGTTCCAAAGCCGACAAGGATGACCCCGTGCTTCATCGCAGCATAAAATAGCCGCGGCTCTACAATGGCATGTAAGAATGCCCCCATGAGAAAAATATCACCATATATACCTACTGGTAAAAAGTTGCTGACCACGATCCGATTCAAGCTACTGGTTAAGATTGGTTCCAATCGCTCTATGTTGTATTCATTAATCAGCAGGAAATATAACGAAATGCACATGATGAAATAAAGAGGAAAATAAAACTCATTTACCCGCGCCGCCACCTCAAGACTCGTTTTACCATAGTACATCATCAGCAGGACGAAGACGAGCAAGATGACCTCCAATGGCGTGGTAGGCAATAAAGAGATATGTAAAAAATCAGCAGCCCCTTTAATATCGAGTGCCAGGATGATCCAAATGTAAAACAAAATGAGTAGATTGATAGCTCCACCAATCCACTTCCCGCCAATAATAAACAAGATTTCAAAGATATTCTTCCCAGGGTAAGCCTCAACCAGCTCACTCAAAACGTAAGCGATAAAAAGCGCATAAAAGATGGGGAGAATTTGAGAGAACCAAGCATCCATCCTTGCTACCTGAACGACAGTCCGCAAGAAACTGATCATCATCCCTGTCATCAAGACACTGCCGACGAGCCAGGCAATTTGTCGATGATTGACAACTTGCTTGTGAATCATACTTGGGCCTCCTTATACGAACTGATCCATCCACCGCTTTACATGGGGTGAGAAAATGTTCATGAAGTTACTCGTGGGCAGGACTTGATAATACTGGAATTGCAAGGCGAATAGAAAAATAATCGTTAGGGTGTAGAAAATAACAATAACTCGCTGCTGTCTTCCATCCATGCCTTTTCGCTTTAGGATGAATTCTCCAATGGAAAGTAACAGCATGAAGACAAAAAAGACCAGAAATATTCTATTCATGATCATCTTCACCTTTGGTTATATTCTTCGTTGTCTGTCCGAAATTGACCACGTTCACTTTGGTTCGGATTTCATATGTGATTTTCGGAAGTTCCTCATTCCATTTGTTCCGATATCGGTCTTGCCACTCTCGCGGATAATTCCTTGACAATGCGATTCCTAACCCAATGAAGTCTGATTGTTTCTTTTGGATCGTGTGCATCATATGGGTCACGCCGTCATTGATTTGCTTGACGAGCTTCGCTTGCAGCATTCTAATATTTTTCTCTTCCTCGAGATCGAGGTTTGATAAATTCTCCACCACAACGGCAGAAGCGTTTAGTTCAATTTTGAAATGGATGTGACCCTTCCTTATCACGGGCTTGATATTCGCCCTTCCCTTCGAAAGAGTTATCGTAAGCCGTTCGTGCTTGGTAAGGGGGAGCACAACAGAAAACGGGGTAAAATCACGTTGGAACAATCGCAAGCCGAGCAATTCTTTGGGCTTCGAGATGGTTACGAGCTTGTCGTGTCGAAATAAACCTACCCCTATCGCCTCTATTTCTTTTGACTTTCCTTTCGGATGAGAATCCACTGCTGCCAGAACGGGTAAAATGGCATCAAGCCCTGGTGTACTGAGCATCTGGGCCACATCCTTCAACGTTACCGAAATCCCACCCATCTTGACCAACTCACGCATCGCTTCTCCTGAAAAACGTTCAAATTGCGGCTGTGCAGTTAGTAATTCGATTCCTTTGCCTTTTGTCATGACAATGTAAGCTGTCAATCTGTTTTCCGGAAAGCGCGCCACAATATCCAGCACATCCGACACTCCATCCTTCGCCAGTTCTTCGCCTATGACGATCATCCGGTGATGGGAGTAGTAAATTTCACGAGACATTCTTGCTTGGATCAATCCATTCGCTTCCCGAATTGTCCTGCCCACTGCGGAATCAACGTAATAACTCTTATCGCCACTCGTCCCCCCACCACCTCCGGATTGGGCGCCTAGGCTGCTGACTAGGGGGACTTGAATAGATAACCGATACTTGCCGTCTGGTTCCTTATCCATCGCCATCGCAATGACGATAGCCATATCATTTACTTCACGCCGATCCCAACAACCAGATACTAGGAACATACAGACCGACACAACCAACATGCGGGTAACAGTCTTCACGATTGTCCCTCCTCGTTTGGATGACGGTTGCCTGTCACCCCTGATTGCCCTCCCCTTTGCTGAATAGAATTAGCCAAACCATCATTCATACGCCTTGCATTTTGAACTCCCAAAAAGCTCGGGCGTTTTTCCATCATCGACCATGGGGCTCTTATTAGTACGTCTTTGAGATCGCCGATCGACAGCGGTCCTAGCGGCGATAAATAAGGGACTCCAAAAGAACGCAGGTTGGCCATATGCCCGAGGATTAGCAATAACACTACCAGCATTCCATAGATACCGAGGATCGAAGCGGCAATCATGATCGGAAAGCGCAGCATTCTGAGTGAAATCGATGCATTAAAATGCGGGATGGTAAACGAGGCAATCCCCGTGAGCGATACGACGATAACCATAGGAGCAGAAACAATCCCTGCCTGCACGGCTGCCTGACCAACGACCAGCGCGCCTAAAATACTGACGGCTTGCCCGACTGTTTTCGGGAGACGAATCCCCGCTTCTCGCAAGGCTTCAAAAGAAATTTCCATGATAAAAGCCTCCACAATAGCCGGAAAAGGAATAGACTCGCGCGCAGCCGCAATACTTAAAAGGAGCGTGGTTGGTAGCATCTGTTGGTGATAGGTCGTAATAGCCACATATAAAGCAGGGGTAATGAGCGAAACGATGAGAAAAACATAACGCAGCAGTCGAACAAGGGTAGCCATTTGAAATCGCTCGTAATAATCCTCGCTGGCCTGCATCATCATCCAAAACGTAACAGGCACGATTAAAACCATCGGTGTCCCATCCACAAATATCGCGACACGCCCCTCCAGCAATGCCCCAGCAACCGTGTCTGGACGCTCAGAATACATAACCTGAGGGAAAGGCGAGTATGTGTTATCCTGGATCATCTCTTCGATATATCCGCTTTCCAGCACAGCATCTAAATTGATCTTACTGATTCGAGTAGTGACCTCCCGTACGATCTCTGGATCAGCTATCCCATCCAGAAAGGCAACCACCAGATTGGTGTTTGTCTCACGTCCAACTACCAAGGACTTCATTTTCAATCGAGGTGTTCGCAATTTGCGCCGCAGCATCGACGTGTTCGTGCGAATATTTTCTATAAAACCCTCACGCGGCCCCCGAACGACCGCTTCCCCTTCTGGTTCGTTAACGGAGCGTTTTTCTGCTCCACGTATGCCGAGCGTAAGCGCTTCTGTATTTCCCTCTACAAGAATACCTGTATCCCCTGAAAGTACAGCCTGTAGTAGCTTTTTATAATCGTCTACTCTTCCCATCTGGGAAACAGGCAAAAGTGACTCTTCTATCACTTTTATATCTTCATCGCCGTCTTCAAGCACCATTAACGATTTTAGTGCAGAATTGACCTCTTTGGTATCAATCAGCCCATCTACGAAGACAGCAATCGCACCGACACTGTTTTTTAGGCGGAATTCTCGTATGACAAAATCGGAGCAATCAGCGAACATTTTTTTCAACAGATCAATGTTCTCTCCCAATTGAGGCGAAATCGGTATACCCTCCAGCTCAATCAAGCTGCAGGCATTCATTGTCTCAATCAGTTCCTTCATTTTATCTTTCTTTTTGAATTTCATTTCATCACCAACCACTGGAAAGCTACCCGTATTATGGTTGATTCGCAGGAAATATATGCAAAGAGGTATTCCCATTACATAGAGAATCGTGGATGGGAGATAGTAGGAACACCTATACCGTTTCAAAAGAAGGTGAAAACATCATTGCGCCCTGCAACAAAAGAGTACGAGCTGACGATCGACAATCACACATTGCCCATTACAAACCCTGACAAGCCTCTATGGCCAGACGCCAAGGTAACCAAGCTAGATTACTTGCGTTATTTGCTGATTGTTGCAGCCCCACTGCTCCGGTATAGCAAGGATCGGCTCTTAACCGTCATTCGCTACCCGCACGGAATCGGCGACAAGCACTTCTATCAAAAGAACGCCCCTGACTATGCACCCGACTGGATACAAACGCATACGTGGGAAAATGTACGTTACGTACTGTGCAATGACCGGGCTACACTCGTGTGGATGGCGAATCAAGCAGCATTGGAGTGGCACGTATCCTTCCACCTCGCCAAGGATGAGACCCCGACAGAGCTCGTGTTTGACCTCGATCCTTCCACAGATGATTTTGCTGTTGTGATAGAGTCTTGCCTCTTATTGAAGCAGCTGCTCGATGAATTACAGCTGCCTTCCTGGGTCAAGACATCTGGTTCCAGCGGCTTGCAAGTCTATGTTCCGATCGAACTTTGCTATTCGTTTGAACAGACGCGCCAAGTCGGACATTTCATCGCATCCTATTTAGTCAGCAAGCATCCCTCACTTTTAACCATCGAGCGCTTCGTGAAGAATCGGGGCGATAAGCTGTACATTGACTATTTGCAACACTGGCGGGGGAAAACATTGCCAGCCCCTTATTCAACCCGTGCTAAAGAACAGGCAACCGTATCAACACCACTCCTGTGGGAAGAGGTTCCCCATTGTCATCCCACAGACTTTACCGTTTATACGGTTCCCAAACGTCTGGAAACATTCGGGGATTTATTCTCATCCGTATCTGCTCCGACAAAACGGGCCTCCCTTGATGCCATCCTCGGCTTTTTGCAGTCCCAGTAAGCCATTAGTTGGAATCCAGCCGCCGATTTGTGCTATACTTGGCACAGATGTTTTGAGGCAAGGAGGCACATTCATGATTGATCCGATCGCAATTGCAATCGGCCCCTTAAAGATTCACTGGTATGGCATTATAATGGGGCTGGCGTTTTTCTTGGGTACTTATCTCGCCCGCTACAATTCCAAACGTTCTGGCATTGATCCCGATCACGTCTTGAACATGGTGGTTCTGATCATTCCAGCAGCCATCGTTTGTGCAAGATTGTATTATGTTACGTTTGAATGGCAGCAGTACAAAGACAACCCACTGGACATCTTCGCAGTTTGGCAAGGCGGCTTGGCTATTCACGGTGGTTTAATCGGTGGTGTTCTGGCAGGAGCCTGGTATATTCGAAAACACAATCTGCCGTTCCTTCGTTTGGCTGACATTTTTATGCCGAGTGTTATTTTGGGTCAAGCCATCGGTCGTTGGGGAAACTTTATCAACCAGGAAGCACATGGTGATGTTGTCTCTGCCGAGTTCATGGAAAAGTTCCCTGCGTTCATCCGCGAGCAAATGTTTATCGGTGGACAATATTACCATCCTACATTCTTGTATGAATCGCTATGGAACCTTGTCGTTTTCGCCATTCTCATGCTCATGCTGTACCGATTCAAAAAATTCGATGGACAGGTTTTGTTCAGCTACATGATCCTGTATTCGATTGGACGCTTCTTCATCGAGGGGATGCGTACAGACAGTTTGTTGATAGCCGATACTCTACGTGTCGCTCAATTAGTCAGTCTGTGCTTAATTGCAGCCGGTGTCATCTTGATGCTCGTGTTTGCACGCAAAAGCAAGCAGGCCGGGCATTCCCAAAACTCGATCGAATAACGTCAACATGCCATATCCATTGCCACTCAGGTCAGTCCGACTGGGTGGTTTTTTCTTTGCCTTGTCTGAATTGTCGTAATGCAGGAAATAACTAGGAGAAAGAATGAGAAAAGGAGGGGATTATGATGGATGATGGACTTTTGGAAGAGTATCTCGATCGCTACGTACGTATTCATTTTGCTCCTGATAGGATCGGCCAAGGATTATCCGCATATGTAGAAGGCAAATTGTATGATTACAGTTCCAATGGCATATTAATTGAAGAACGGGATGGCTCGCTTGACTATGTCCCATTCTCTGCCGTCCGCCTCGTGCAAATTAAACCCAAGCCCGGCTTATGGGAGCGTTTAACAGGCTCAAGTTAATGAAAAAGAACACCTTCCCGCGTACTCTACACGAAAAGGTGTCTGTTGTCTGTTGGATAAAGATGTAGCTCTACAGGAATACGTCATAGACGACGTAGCATGCAGCAGCCAATAGTCCGGTAATCGGAAGGGTAATGACCCACGTGACCAAAATCCGGCCAGCCAAGCCCCATTTTACTGCGTTCAGCTTTTGCGATGCCCCAACCCCCAAGATGGCGGATGTGATCACATGCGTTGTGCTCACTGGCAGTTTCAAAGCTGTAAAGATTGTGATAATCAAGGCAGAAGACAGGTCTGCTGAGAAACCGGAAATTGGCTTGATTTTCATAATCTTACCACCCAAGGTCTTGATGATCCGCCATCCACCAAAGGCTGTACCTAAAGCCATTGCAAGAGCAGCTGAAAGTTTTACCCACAGTGGAATAACGAATTCGCCCGGTTCTTGTACCAAGAATCCTCCAGAAATCAGAGCAAGGGTGATTACGCCCATTGTTTTTTGTGCATCGTTGGCTCCATGGCTGAAAGCCTGCCAAGATGCTGACAATACTTGCATCGAACGGAAACCTTTATTGGTTTTGTGATACGCTGAGTTACGAACAAACCAAGACACAAGCTTGATCACGACAAAACCAACAGCAAAGGCAACAAGCGGTGATACGATCAACGCTTGGATAATACTAATGAAGCCTGACCAGTTAATGGCACCACTTCCTGCGGCACCAAAAGCGGCACCTGCAACGCCGCCGATAATCGCGTGCGAGGACGAGCTAGGAATTCCGAACCACCAGGTGATTAGGTTCCACAAAATCGCAGATGTCAACGCGGCCAAAACGACGACCAATCCATTTTCCAGCTTGAATGGATCGGTAATGCTTCCCCCAATTGTCTTCGCTACTCCCGTATACGAGAGTGCACCAATTAGGTTACACAAGGATGCAATAATAATCGCGGTTCTCGGACTTAATGCTCGCGTTGAAACAGAAGTTGCAATCGCGTTCGCCGTATCGTGAAAACCATTGATAAAGTCAAAAGCTAGCGCCATGATGACGACGAGTACGAGAATAATCACCTCTGGCGAAAGATCAGGCATTCTTTAACACGATCCCTTCTACCAGGTTGGAAACGTCCTCAGCGAAGTCAGCACAGTCTTCGAGCTTATCGTAAATCTCTTTGAGTTTGATCGCTTCCATTGGGTTGGTATCAGGTGAATTCAACAAATCAGATACCATTTTGCGGTAGTTGGAGTCAGATTCATGCTCCAAATCTTTGATTTCCCCAGCAATTTGTGTAACGACTTTATGATCCAGCTTGCGCAGTGTGCGGATCAGCTCGATCAGCTTAGCCGAACATTTCACCAAAATATTGGCTTGTGCCAATACACGTGGATCTGGTTGAGTCACTTGGTACAGATACATACGATCAGCGACACCGTCAATGTAGTCGATCATCGAGTCCATCGTATGAGCGAGTTGGTGAATGTCTTCACGCTCAAGCGGAGTGATAAAAGTAGAGTTCAACTCGTTCATGATGCGACGAACGATTACGTCTCCTTCTTTCTCGACAGCCTTGATTGCCTTAACCTTTGTTTCTAGATCTTGATAGTTTCCTATCATTTCATAGAAAAGATGAGTTCCTTTGTGCACAGTGGCAATCTGCTGTTCGAACAGATCAAAGAAGATATACTTGTTTGATTTCAACATACGGGACTTCTTCACTCCTTTGATTAGATGACACCCTACAGATTATATCGAATGTTATTGTTTCCGTAAATTTAAAATCAAGGTCAAATGTGTATATTTTTCTTTAAGGAATTATTAAGTTTTTGTAAATGCTCTTTACAATAAAAAAAAACACCCGTGTCAAGAGAGATGACGGGTGTTCGCCTTGCCAATATTTAGCTTTTCATTCGAAAGCCACCATCATGCAATCTTTTCTTTTTTTCGCTTCATACATCAGCATATCTGCTTTTTTTGCTAACTCTTCCGCAGTTGCAGCATGGTGTGGATACGAGGCTACTCCGATACTAACTGTGACACCTGAAAGAGTGTCTCGCACTTGATTTTGAATTCGTTCCCCGATGGCCAGTCCTTTTCTTGTGTCTGTATGCGATAACAAAACGACGAATTCTTCCCCACCCCATCTTCCAACCGTGTCTTGTTTCCGTACACTTGCTTGCAAGAGCCTAGCAAATTGGCAAAGGAGTCGGTCACCTTCCAAATGACCAAATGAATCATTAAATATTTTGAAATTGTCCAAATCAATAAACAATAAAGTAACAGATTGATGATTGCTTTTTGCCAACTCTACTTCTTCGACCAACTTGTCCAGAAACCTGCGATTGACGAGAACGCCTGTAAGTGAATCGTGATAAGCCATCTGCCGCAACTGATCTATATATTTCCCTATTTGATAGGCAGCAAGTGTCTGAATAACAGCCACTAGTAAAAGAAAGACAATCACACTCTCATCCGTCGGCAATCCGTATCCGATCAGCCAAACCGAGATGATCACACAGGACACCCCCAAGCTAATCCAGCGTGAACCCAAAGTACACTACCCCCGATCTATCCGATGTAACCTTCTTCTTATTCATACATTAGACCTATCTCCCGAAAATTATTATAGGTCTTTTTTCATATAATCAGGAATATTTTACCTATCTTTTTTTGTAAGTTCAAGCAAAGCCACGAAACTGCCACTTATTTATTCAAGTGAATCACAGAAAAACTCTGACAATCAGCCTGTGGTCTACGTACATGGCACAGCATGAATTGGAACCAATTGGAAAGGGGAAGCTAATGGCTACTAAAAATTGACGGGAGTGAATGAATGTATGCCCCGTATAGAAGCAGTGGCTACAGCAGTACCTTCCCACGAGATTACACAAGAGGATTCCATGAAGCTGGCACGCTTATTTTTTCAAGATGCTTTTCCCGATTTAGACCGTTTGTTACACGTGTTTGCACACAGTCACATTCAGAAGCGACATTTTAGTATGCCAATGGATTGGTTTTTGGAGGATCGGCCGTTTGCAGAGAAAAATCAATTGTATATCGAGCATGCGGAAGCCTTGGCAGAGGAAGCAGCGCGAAAATGTTTGACGAAAGCCGGAGTCGAGCCGTCATCCATCGATTGTCTGATCTTCGTATCAAGCACTGGCATTGCTACCCCAAGCCTTGATTCCCGCTTGCTCCACCGTTTAGGACTCCGTTCGCAAGCAACCCGTGTCCCGTTGTGGGGTCTTGGCTGTGCCGGTGGAGCGATGGGATTGTCGCGTGCATGTGAGTACACCCAGGCTTATCCCACCCGACGAGTATTGCTTGTAAGCGTAGAGCTGTGCGGTTTGACCTTCATCCGACAAGATTTGTCCAAAAGCAATTTGGTTGCAACGTGCCTCTTTGGAGATGGAGCTGCAGCCGTATTAATAGAAGGAGATCAAGTCTTGTCCTCTTCGGACACGCCAAAGGTTCAATTTTGTGATGCGCGAACGACAACATGGCCGGACACCGTAGATGTCATGGGATGGGAATTGACCGATCCGGGGTTAAAAGTCATTTTCTCTCGCGACATCCCTACTCTCATTCGTTCTTCGATGCGAGAAAACGTTGAGAGCTTTTTGTCACCGCATGGGATGTCTATTGACCATCTACGTCATTTCATTTTCCATCCAGGTGGCGCCAAGGTTTTAACGGCTTACCAGCGGTCTTTGGGCATTGGCACAGAAGCCACACGTTTTTCTGAAGATGTCCTAACCAATTTTGGAAACATGTCTTCCCCTACGGTTCTGTTCGTCTTGGAAAAAAGCATGGAGAAGGCCTGGGAGTCAGGAGATCGTGGATTGGTCGCTGCGCTTGGACCTGGATTTAGCTCCGAGCTCTTACTTCTGGAGGCGAGATAGTCATGTTGCTCTTCTTTGGATTTGTCATGGCTGGAGTCGTGTTGCAGCGACTGGTCGAGCTTCTCATTGCCGTGAGGAATGCCCGCTATATCCGCTCAAAAGGGGGCTACGAGGTTGGGGCGAGTCATTACAAATACATCGTCCTTCTTCATTTTCTCTTTTTTCTCTCGCTTATTTTCGAAGTGGTGGGAAAAGGCAGCGCCATGGTTCTGCCCTCTTGGTGGGCGGTTTCGTTCAGCCTGTTTTTGATCGCGCAAGGGCTTCGTTACTGGTGCATTCGCAGCTTGGGCAAGCGGTGGAATACCCGCATCTTCATACTCCCGCGCGAGGCTTTGATCAAGCGAGGTCCTTACCGGTTCATACGTCACCCCAACTACTTGGTCGTATCGCTTGAGCTGCTTTTACTCCCCCTGACATTTTCTGCTGTGGCAACTGCCCTGACGTTTTCTCTCTTGAATGCCTGGCTGCTCCTGCGCATACGGATTCCCCTGGAGGAAGCAAGCGTCTACGATGGTCATCGTGAGTCATAAAAACGAAAAGTCTTTGGCACATACACATGCCAAAGACTTTTTAACAAACAAAAGGTTTATCACTTGTCATTCAGCGGGAAAAGAAAAGAAGCTGTTACTCTTTCCCGTGAGGTGGATCAAGTGAATCGTACAACCATAGTGGAGCCTCAGGAGACAAAGCGTATCATCGTCCGAGACTTTTTCGCCCTGCTTGAAGCGGTACCGAACAAGGATGACCAGACTAGTATTCAAACCCTTCTTCGCTATTTGCAAAATTTGCTAAGAATCAAGCAAGTCGTTCCTCCCGTTGTGGAAATCATGACAGTCATCAAACAAAACAAGCCCCTTCTCTACCACGCAGCACGCAGAATGACTCTTCCTTCAAGCAATCTGCACATGCTATTTCAGCTAGAAATGGATATTATGCTTGCCCACGAAAGGCTCCGGCAGTACGACAAATGATTTGGGTAGGCGCTACCTTACCCTTTCAAGTTTTCTGGATTCAGACATTCAAGCTCTGCAATGACAAAACGACCATCTTTGCGAATTAGGACGTCATCAAACCAGATTTCCCCTCCGCCCCAATCCGGACGCTGGATGGAAACCATGTCCCAGTGCACAGATGATTTGTTGCCATTGTAAGCTTCGTCATAGCATTGACCAGGCGTGAAGTGGAAGCTTCCGTCTATTTTTTCGTCAAACAAGATATCTTTCATAGGGTTGCGAATGTAAGGATTCACACCGATAGCGAATTCTCCAACGAAGCGCGCTCCCTCGTCCGTATCCAAAATTTGATTCAAGCGCTCGGTATCGTTCGCTGTTGCTTCCACAATTTTGCCGTCCTTGAAGGTCAGGCGAACATTTTCGAATGTGAAGCCGTGGTATGGTGTTGGCGCATTATGAGTGATTACGCCATTTACGGAATCCTTCACAGGTGCTGTATACACTTCGCCATCTGGAATATTGCGCAGGCCAGCACATTTCACAGCAGGGATGTCCTTGATTGAGAAGGTGAGATCCGTTTCAGGTCCTACCAAGCGTACCTTGTCTGTGCGATTCATCAAGTCAACCAGACTGTCCATTGCTTTATCCATTTTCGCGTAATCCAGGTTACATACTTGGAAGTAAAAATCTTCAAAAGCTGCTGTAGACATGTTCGCAAGTTGTGCCATGGAAGGATTCGGATAACGAAGAACAACCCACTTCGTTTTAGGCACGCGCACGTTCATTACTGGCAGCTCATATAGGCGAGAATAGATGCCGAGCTTGTCACTTGGAACATCAGCCATCTCATTGATGTTGTTCGCTGCACGAATCCCGATATAACCTTGCATTTTCTCCATGAGTTCAACTTCATGTTGAGCCATGGTCTTTAACTGCTCTTCATTGCAATTCATTGCGATTTCTCGGCTTACGGCGGGATCAATCAATTGAACATAAGGATTGCCGCCTGCTTTGTAAATCTCACGCACGAGGGCTTGCACCAAATCCGGTGTGTCCCCTTTCGCGTTGATCAAAATGTTTTCCCCTGGCTGTACTCGTACAGAATAGTTAACCAGATTGTACGCTAATTGATCTAATCGTGAGTCTCTCATTCGTGGCACACCCTTTTTAAATTTTCTGATTCCTCTTGTATTTTTACTGATACCATCTACTAAGTCAATAAAAAATTTTTTATCATGGAAACAAAAAGTGGCCAGCCTCCTTGCATCCGGGCTGGCCTTGCTCTTTTCCTCTGTTTTTACATCTTATCTTCCCTGTCCTCAATGGTTCCCATCTTGTACATGTCACTGACCAGCTCCTGCGTCGTAGCCAGACCAGCCGTATACTCGTCTGCCTCTTGATAGTAGACGGCTCCGCCTGCATCCTCAGTCCCCAACTCTCTCGCCCTGGATCGAGCCTGACCCTTCTCATAACCTGCCATTTTCGTTCCTCCTTCCTTTTGGTTTCTATCCGCTTTAGTTTGCACGGGAATCTCCAGATTTAGCAAAAAAGACGCCTTGCCCAATCGAGGGACAAAGCGTCTTTATCATCAGCTATGCTTATTTTTCGTTATCGGATTCTGGAGCGATCGTTGTCCAACCAGCTGCTGGAGCACTCACAGGAGTTACGCGACTAGTTGTAACAAATTGATCTACTCCTGGCATCATTGCCCAGCCAGATACGTTAGAGATTACTGGAACATATTGGCCACTCACCCATACAAACTCATCTTTACCTGGCATGATAACCCAGCCACCTTGTTGATTCAGCCCTTGAATTGGGCTAACTGTTTGTGGAGTCGCAGGTTTTACTTCAGGTTTAGTTGTTGGTGCAGTTGTTGTAGCTTCAGTAGCTGGCTTTGCTTCAGTAGTTGCTGGTTTTTCTTCTGTAGTTGCTGGTTTTTCTTCAGTTGCAGTTGTTTTTGCTTCTGTTGCAGTAGTCGTTTCAGTAGCTTTTACTGCCTCTTCTGCAAATGCAGCTTGTGTGAAGAGAGCCGCTCCTAGGATACAAGAACTCATGATCAGTGTGTTTTTCTTATTCATATGTGTACACTCCCATTCCGCGGTACACACTTTTGTCTTACACGAATGTCCCCAGACACGAACTTGAAGGCATGCTATATGCACTGCTGCATTTTCCTGAGAAAATACGTAAACTGCTCTAACTCGTCGTCAGACAGATTCTCCAGCAGCTTTCCTACTAGTGCTCTCCTGTGGCACAAAAGTCCTTCCAGAGTCGGAACGGCTTGTTGTGACAAAGTGACCCACACGACACGTCGATCCTGTTCATCTCGAACCCGGTCAATAAAACCGGCCTTGACCAAGCGATTGAGTGCGATTGTGGTGGCACTATTGGATAACTTCAAAATAGTCGCCAGCTCAGAAACTGTGCTTCGTCCTTTTTGATGTAGCACACGCAGCAAGATAAACTGCTTCGGACTGATTGACTCTTCCTCTAGCCAATTGTTAATAAAGAAACGAGCAATCTCGACAAATACTCGATCCAGTTCCTCAAGTTTACTGGCACGGGACATATTGCTCACGACATCACCTATTTTCGGAAAATTAATAATATAAGTACTTTTACTATAAAACTATATAGCCTAAGTACCGGAAGATCAATAGGACTCCCAAAATTATTTCTTTTCACGAAAGATATGTATGAGCCAGACAAAGTGTTTACCACTTAATATTTTTATTGTAAAACTTATTTCAAGAACATCTTAACTCAAACAGGAAAAACTGACAATAGGTAAGCTAGCAAAATAATGTTACGATTTTTCCCCGCAACATCCACGAAGCCAATTATTTCCTTGAATCATCTTTCGTATCTATTCGTAAAGCATGTATAATGGGAAGACAGCCTTACACTCACGAGGCATTTGCCAAAGAAACTACATACATAGGAGAATTTCAATGGACCAAACCAACCCTACACCAAAATGGAAAGTGGAATTGCTCGATTGGTTAAAATCGTTTGTCTTGATTGGCGGATTGACTGCCTTTATCTACGTATTTGTCATGGCTCCCTACGTCGTTCAAGGCCGTTCCATGGAAAGTACGTTGCATGACCGCGAGCGTGTCATCGTCAACAAAGCGATTTACTACCTCAAAGAACCGCAACCTGGCGATATCGTCATCATTCATCCAGATGCAACTGGCGACAACTGGATCAAGCGCGTGGTCGCAGTAGCTGGTGACACCGTTGAAGCCAAAAATGATCAAGTGTTTGTCAATGGCCAACCGCTCAGCGAAGAATATTTGGTCGAAAACAAGCTAAAAACCTCTACAGCAGGTGTAACGTTAACCGAAGATTTTGATCCTGTGAAGATTCCTGAGGGCAGTGTGTTTGTCATGGGAGATAATCGCAACAACAGTATGGACAGCCGCGTCATTGGCCCTGTTCAACTGGATCATGTAGTAGGACGTGCAGAAGCTGTATACTGGCCTCTGTCCCAGATTCGCCTTCCACGTTAACATGGATCCAGGCAGCAAAAAGCCGCTCCTTATCGGGGCGGCTCTTTTCGTTTTCGATGACGTTATTTGTGGGCCATTGCCGCTTCAGAAAAATAATCCTCTAAAGTAAGGCCACCTGCCATAATTTCCTTTGCCATTTCCTTCCCTACATAACGCAAATGCCAAGGCTCATACGCATATCCAGTCGTATCTTCCTTGCCCTTCAAATAACGAATGACGAACCCAAAGTCTGCACAGTTGGCCGCCAGCCATATTCCTTCAGGTGTCTCAGCAAATGATTCTTCCAAACGTGTACTTGCATCATATCCGGATACATCCATTGCCAAGCCAGTCTGATGCTCGCTCTTGCCAGGTACGGCACTGTAAGCAGCGGCATGTTCAGCACCTTGCGTCCTTACATACGTTTCGTACAGCGATTTTTGGGTCTTATACGAACGGTAGCCGGAAACGGCATACAGTTCCATACCTTCTGTCTTTGCTTTAGCAAACAGTTCTTCTAATGCTTGTGCGGCTTCTGCTCGCAGCAATCGCTTCTCCACTTTTTCATCAAAAGGAAACGGAACATTCGGCTCTACCAAATCTGGTGGAATATAATCGCCAGGCAATGCCCGCTGTTTATTTACGACAACCGATAGATCTGTTGCATTCGTAACGGTCGGCACTCCATCCACTTCTTTTATCGTCTCTGCAAGAGATGCCCGCTCTGGACGTGCTGTCTCCTTATTATTTGGCTCAACGGTCGTTGACTGCGTTCCCTCTCCCGCGGACTGTCCATTCGACTCACTGGATAGCAATCCGCTTAATGAGGGAGGTTCACATCCACTGAGTAATGCTACTGATAGTGCTGCGACGATCGCAAGGCTGCTAGTGCGATTTTTGTTCATGATCGATCCTCCTGGTTCCTTACAGACACATATGTTCTGCTCTACCTTACCATGGAGTACTACGAAAGAAAAGGTAGATAGGTCACGCTTTTTCAAAAGGTGTATTCCTCGTTTAGGTGTTTGACAAGCGCCGGTAACCATTCATCCAGCGACCAAAATGGGAAGCCCGCCGCCTTAGCCATACCGTTATCCATGTAAAAGGATGCTACAAATCCAAAGGGAGACGCATCAGACGCATCTGTCGTTTGCTCGATTTGGGCAGGCTTTCCGACTGTTTGCGCAATTGTCTCCATCAGCTCAGCAAGCGAAATAGTCCCATCCGAGCACGCATTCACTGGCCCTGTGATGGACGTTGTCGGCACCCATGCCAAAAATTGAGCTGCTTCCTGTGCATGTACGAAGCACACCCGGGCAGCGGGATTCGTGATACCAATCGGTCGACCCTCTTGCACATGCTCCATATGAAACCATAGCCGACGTGTGTAATCATCTTCCGCCAGTACGATCGGAAAACGAACAGCTATGACAGGGAAGGCCTTTTCCTGAAAAAAGACGGCTTCTGCTTGACGCTTCCCCTCTTGATAGGTTGTCTCGTCTCTCGTTTTCCGGCTGATTGCATATGTGTATGAATCAAATGCTTCTTCCTGTAGTGCTTCCTCGGCATAATCGTAGACGGACAAAGTTGAGGTCAAAACGTACGTACCCACTTTCCCCCGAAAAACCTTACACGCATCCATTGCATTCTGGGAGGAATAACAGATGTTATCGTACACCACGTCCCATTGCTCTTCTCCGGCAGCCGCTAGTGAATGGACGTCATCGCGATCAAGCGTCATTCTTTTGACAGAGGCAGGCAACTCCACTTCGGTACGCCCCCTCGTCGCCACCGTAACGTCTGCCCCAGCTTCAACGAGAAGCTGGACCAATCGCTTTCCAAAAAATCGCGTACCGCCGAGTACAAGTACCTTCTTCATTTTTGCTACATCCTTTCCTTGATCAGCCTACTTTTTGCTATTCAACTCGATGGACCGCTCTCCTTCCTTCCACATGACTGTGTAGCCCAGCTTCTCGCCAACTTTTTTGACAGGCAAGTAAGGAATCCCCTTCACCATGACCACATCAGACTGGAAGGACGTCACGTTTTGTCCCAGCCCTACCAGCAGCTTTTTGGCGTGAACATACGCTACCCCATCTACCATCACTTTTTGCTCTGCTGTATATGGGTAGACATTGCCGTTTACTCGTAAATCAAAGGGGCCTTCTTTTTCTTTTGGAGACTGGCTTGGCTGAGCAGCCGTATACGCTATAGCATCGACACCGAGTACAGTGCCCTCGCGTGTGTTATCTGCTCCGCCGTACATTTTTCCCGTTTCAAAATCGTACACAATCGCTTGGACGTTGCCAATGTTCGTCGGTTCCTGAGCAAAGACGTGACCTTTTGCCATCAATTGCAGGATGACATCTTGGTCAATGCCTGCTTCCCATGTCACATTCGGATAGCTGCTAGAAAAAATGCGTGGTGCTCGGATGGCATCCTCAATTTCCATTCCATGCTCGATCACATTGAGTATCGTCTGCGATACGGAGGCGATAATTGTTGAGCCACCGGGTGAGCCAATTGCTAAAAAAGGCTTCCCATCTTTTAACACCATGGTTGGCGTCATGCTCGAACGTGGACGCTTGCCAGGCTCGACCTGATTGACACCGCCAGGAAGCGCGTCAAAATCTGTCAGCTCATTATTGAGCATGAAGCCGTAACCAGGAACCATCACACCGCTGCCAAAAATATCTTCGATCGTGGTCGTATACGCAACGATATTCCCCCATTTGTCCATCACAGAGAAGTGCGTCGTCTGCTTGATTGGAGATTGATCTCTCAGTTTCATGGACACCTCTGGCTTTTTGCCAGGATCGTACTTCCAAGGGTCTCCTGCCTCTACCTTGGTATTCGCTGTCTCTTCACGAATGAGCTGACGCCGTTTGGTGATGTATTCGTCCGCAATCAGCCCTTTTTTCGGTACTGGATAAACATCCTCGTCCGCCATAAACGCCGCCCGATCTGCATAGGCGAGGTGATTGGCCTCGATCAGATGATGCAAATAGGCTACCGACCCACTTCCGTCCTTTTGGTTATCGTAGCCTTCCATCAGCTTCAAAATCTGAATGAGTGTCAAGCCGCCAGAGCTGGGGGGCGCCATCGAAATCACTTCATATCCGCGATACATGCCGCGAACCGGCTCACGTTCTTGTACTTGATACGCCTGCAAATCATCGAGAGTCATGGAGCCACCCGTTCTTTGTACTACCTCGACGAGAGCCTTCCCAATTTCCCCTTCATACAAGGCATCTGAACCTTTGTCGCGGATGATCTTCAACGTTTTCGCCAATTGGGGCTGAACCAGCATCTCGCCTTCTTTGAGTGGAACGCCGTTTGGCGCAAACACCTGTGCAGCCGTCCCGTGCTTCTTCAGCTTTTCCATGGAATTGGCAATGAATTGAGCGGACACCCAGTTGACGCGAACCCCTTTTTCTGCCAGTTCAATCGACGGCTCAATCACTTTTGCCAAGCCCCATGTCCCATACGATTCCAATGCCTGCTCTACTCCCAGCAATGTACCTGGGACTCCTACGGCCTGACCGCTCGTATGTCTCTCCTCAAATGGGATCGGCGTACCATCTGCCCGCAAAAACATAGTAGGAGTCACCTTGGAAGGCGCCACTTCCCGACTATCTATCACCGTCACTTTGTTTTGATCCTTCACATAAATCATCATAAAACCACCGCCGCCGATACCGGACATATACGGTTCTGCTACATTCAGAGCAAATTGGATTCCGGCCGCAGCGTCAATCGCATTGCCGCCCTTTGCCAAGATATCCCTACCGACCTGCGCCGCTGCTGGATGAGAGACAGCGACAATTCCTTTTGTAGCTCCTTGCACACCTGCTGGCACACCTGGGACTTTTCCCACAGCAAAATGAGGAAACGAAAGCACGGAAACAATCGAGAGGGCAACCAACATCCCTTTTTTCATGCGATCCCTCCTATTCCATTTCATTACAACTACTATTATTATAATTTTCAGCATTTTTTAAGGTCAACCCACATTCACAGTTGCCTAGGCAAACTTTTCTCTACAGAAAAAAACACTCTTCTGCAGCAAGACTTGTCGTCTTCTCAGAAGAGTGTTTCGATTATTGCTTATGGCATGATGACCAAATTGCTCACCACACGTCGTTCTTTGCCACCAGAAGGCTTGTTCAACAGCTTGCCATTGTAATAAAACGCACTGGAGCCGCCGCCGTCGAGGTTATACGCATCCACGACATGCCACTCTTGCAGCTTTCTTTGCGCTTCCTCCAGCGTAACACCATTACTCCAGCCGTCTCGCCTTCCATCAATGACAATCAGCAGCAAATCGCCGTTGTCGAAATGGCCGATCAGCGTTCGTGGTTGACGCGCATTCGCCCATTCACGAGGAATAGGTAATCGCTTTCCGTCCTGTAAGAGACGCGGCAAGAAGCTCGCTCCTTGCAATATCCCTTGTTGCGTAATTTGGGCCTGCGTCTTGATGTTTGATCCGACCAGATGACCTTTGTTGTTAAAACCGACAAAGCTCAGCTTTGCATTATTGGAAAAGGTTCGAATCTTGCCGTCAATAACCGTAATACCTAACGGAGTCAAGTTGCCCTGCTTGTCCGCCATAAAGCCGCCTGCATTGATCGCAAGAATAGCTCCTGTACGCTTACCTGCTTGACTGGTCGTTTCTCCCTTACTTTTCACAGAGTTGTTGGCCAGTACCATTTTCAACGTATTCGGATCATTGAGGCGAACTTTGGCCATATAACCGCGGTATCCGCCTTCTTGCAGGGAATAGACTTTCACTGTCGAGTTTTTACCGAAGTGTTGACCGATCGGCTTGCCTAGCATGTTGGACAAGATCGTGTCCAATACATCCGCAGATTTTTGTGTCTGGGATTTGCTCGCTTCAAGTGCGCTGCTGATCTTCTTGTGTTGTTGCTCGTATTCTTTCTGTTCCTTTTTCGAGCGATCCCGGATGTCTTCGATGACGATTTCTACGTTACGAAGCTGCACCTTGGTGTCGTTGAGCCGTTCCCCCAGCTCATCTGCTTGGCTCTTCGCTACGGCAGAAGAAAGCTTCAGGCCTTCTGTCTGGAGCTTGTCCACGGGATTGTCCAGCGCAAAAGCGACCAAAAAACCGAGAGCAGGCGCCAACAGAAAGAGAAAGAAACGGTTGATCTTACCAAGCACGGGCAGCATCCTCCAATTTTTTCAGCGATGCTTTCAAATCAACCAGCTGTTTGTTGAGCTGGTCAACCCGATCCTGCAGGGCTTCTTTGGTCTTGTTAGTTCCACCAATGGTTTCACCCGTCAATGTCAGATCTTCTTCCAGACTTCCCAGACCCTTCTGGACATTTTGCATTTCTTCCTGGACCAGAGCCAATTGATCTCCCAGTGCCTTCATCTGCTTTTGATTATCTTCTTGAATTTGATCAATTCGTTGGTTCACAAATTGCTGCTGCTTGTCCAACGTATAAACAGCAAAGGCATATCCAGCATAAGCGAGTCCTACCCAGACCAGAACGGCCAAAACGATTGGTAGTAAAGGACGCTTACCTTCTGTCTGGGAGGGAATCAATGCCTGAAAAAGGCTGCCTCTTCTGCGTCTTCCTTTCTGCTTCCCGTTTGCCGGGAGTGGCAGTGTCGGTGACGAAGTCGATGACGCTCCCATGTATTTGTCGTCCATCGGCTCCCTCCTCCTTTCTGTGACATAGAATGAGGTTTCATTATAACATAGAAAGTTTTTGAAGCAGCATTTTGCTGAATCATGGATAAATACGTCAATAAAAGAAAATACCGCCATTTTATTGGCGGCACCTCCTTTTATTTTCGGAGTTGAAATTCGTTTTGCAGCTGATTGTGCAGTCTTTGCAAAAACAGGATCGGGTCTTCCTTGTTGGTCTGTTCGTCAACAAGCTCTAATTTTTTCCGCATGATGCTGGCTATTTGATTCCCGAGTTCATACTTTTTCGCTTGAGTTAATGAAGATAATCTGCTAATGAAGGAGGAAAGCAGCTGCCAGTCCTCACGGGTAATCGCCTGTTTTTGGCGCTCATCAAGCACGAGTAGCGCATGATTCAAATCAAAGCCATTCGGTTGATTGTCTTTCTTTTTCTGAAAAAGAGTCGAGCGCTGTCCTGACTCCACGACGACAATCGTGCCTGCCACCATATCGCCAATTCGCTTATCACGGGGGTGGAAAAAGCAAACGAGCGCCCCGAGAAAATAACCAGTTGGCATTGCGTCAATGATGCGAAACAGATTCCGGATCGTCGAGGAAACAAACGTCGCAGGTTGTCCATTATCACGGATGACCCGGATTCCCACTAGCCTTTTGCCAACGGTCTGTCCACCCCAGAATGCTTCCTGTAGCCAATAGTAGCCAAAATTGACTACGAAGATAACCAGGAGGACGATGGCCAACGCGTAGTTGTCAGAATCCAGGAAAAAATCATCTCCATTTCCAAATAAAACTATACCAAACAAAATAAATACAGTAAGATTAACCAGGAGCAAGATTCCTGTATCAATCAGCATCGCAGTGGCCCGGCTGCCCAGACCTGCCGTCTGAAATCGCAGCATTACATGCTCGGGTGTAACGACAGACGCTTCTCGATTTGACCCACTGACGTATGTCGGTTCATTCATAATGGTTTTCTCCCCCCCTCGAAACTTTGAGGTTTTTTCGAGTTAATACACACTTTCTAATGAAGGAGGCATTATACATGGATATTACCTCGTTTTGGCACAAGCATAAAGCCTCTTGGGCCGAACTAGAACAATTAGTGGAGCGTTTTACCCGACAACCTCGGCACATCAGTGCAACCGATATTGATCGCCTGACACAACTATATAAGAAAACATCTGCTCATTTGGCCTATGTACGCTCCTACCATCCTGCAGACGAGATCACCCTCTACTTAAACCAACTCGTCTTACGTGCACATAATTTGGCTTATAAGCAGCGAATTGGTAGCTGGCAGCAGCTCAAGCAGTTCTTTGGCAGCTACTTGATGGGTCTCGTACATAAGCGAATGAGCTTCATTGGTGTGGCAGCGCTTCTCTTCATCATCGGTGGTATTTCTGGCTTTGCCGCCGTCATGGTCGATCCACACAACCTGTATTATGTATTACCACAAGGGATGGCTGAGCAGATCGATCCATCCAAGCTGGGAGATGGGCACGAATCTCTCGACAGTCCAGTCATCTCCACGACGATTATGACCAACAACATCAAAGTCGCGATGCTAGCCTTTGTCAGTGGAATTACGTTTGGGATCGTCCCCATCTACCTTCTCTTATTCAATGGCCTTCTGGTTGGAGCTCTGGCAGCTGTCTACTATCAGGCAGATAGCAGCTATGCGTTTTGGGCCTACATTTTGCCACACGGCGTGATCGAGCTGACTGCCATTTTCATTGCTGGTGGAGCAGGTCTTCACATGGGATACCGCCTGCTTGTGCCCGGCCGCTATGCAAGAAGACATCAATTTTTGGAGGCGGCAAAAGAGTCTGCGCATCTGCTGTTGGCTACCATCCCACTCTTGTTCATCGCGGGAATCATTGAGGGCTATATTACGCCATCGAGTCTCTCCCTCGAAGCCAAGTACATCGTAGCTGTCGGCACATTACTTTTGCTGATTGCCTGGTACCTCATCGGGTACAGACCCAATTCTCACAAAGCTTCTCTTGATTTGATGTCTAAATAAGTATTGATAACCGTCAGCGTCAATTGATCGGCCGGAACGTCCAGTACCTGGATACCCGCGCCGATCATTTTTTGTTGAAACGCTCTGCGATCGAGCTGGAACCGTTGAGCTACTGCCTTCGTAAACGCCAAGCTGCTGTTGCTCGTGTCTATATGACTCCATTCATGTAGAAGCGGATCTGCCAAAGACAGCAGCAAGAGCAAATGCGAACGGCGCATCCGCCATAAATAATTGCTCAACTGATCTTCGACGAGGTAGTTTTCCATATCTGAAAAAAGAACCACCAAGCTCCTTCTCTTCTGCTGGCGATTCAAAAATTCAAGCGCCTTCGCCGGATCAGCCTCTACAAAATCACTCGTCAGGTTGTAGGTTGCTTCCAAAAGGGTGTGCAAGTGACGCAGCCCTCTGCCTGGAGGTATGTACGTCTTAATCTCATGCGAATAGGCTAGAAGCGCCACCTGATCTCCTTGACGCAATGCCACTGCCGCTAACGTGAGCGCAGACTCCAGCGATCGATCCAGTCTCGTCTGATTATCCAGCTCGACGCCCATCAACCTGCCGCAATCGATCAGAATGGTAATCACCTTGCCATGCTCTGGTCGATATTGGTTCGTCATCAAACGTCGGGAGCGTGCTGAAGCAGCCCAGTTAATCATCCGCGGATCATCGTCAGGCACGTAATCGCGGATCGCATGGAATTCCGTCCCCGCTCTCGCCCTGCGCATGATTTTTTTCCCGTCGACGATCAAGCTCTCCTGCAAGGAAGCCAAATAGCCACGAACGGCTGAAAGGTCAGGGTATACCTTGATCGTTTGTTCACACGCAAAGCGGCTTTGGCGATACCACAAGCCTAGCTTGCCATGCCAACGCATGAAAAGCCAGCGGAACACGTATTTTCCACGTTCTTTTCCTCTTGTTTCAAAACTGATGTTGGTTAAGGGTTGCTCCATCACACCTGTGAGTGGTCCGGCTTCTTCAAATGACAGCGGAAGATCATCCACGATGGAGTACGAAACGGATTGCCCGCTTCTATTGGCAAGCTCAAGCTCGATCGAAAACGATTGTCCGATATCCGTCTGCTCAGGCAGGATTCGCCGGATCTCCAAGTCTCGCCGTTTTGGGATGGTAACCCAATCCAAGATGCTAGCGATCAGGAGTAAACCGTTGTACAAAAAGAATGCCGAATAGCCAATCTCAAGTAGAAATCCGACGACCGCGATAGGTGTGCCTAGCAAAACTGCCACGAGCAGTCGCTTAGATGGCAAAACAAATCGGTCTGCCAAAAAATCAGCGAGGAACTGGAATAGCCGCCAGCGTCTCTTCGATGATGTGGTCACTGGTACCCCCCTCCAATTCTACCTGCGGTGACAGAATGAGTCGGTGCCGCAATGCAGGGCGGGCTACCATCTTCACGTCATCAGGCGTCACAAACTTGCGATTGTCCAAAAGTGCCCAGGCCTTGCTCGCCATCAACACGGCGATTCCGGCGCGAGAGCTGGCACCTAAGAGCAATCGTTTCGTTTCGCGTGTATTGCGAATCAGTGTCGTAATGTACTCCAGAATTGAATCATCCACAACCACTTCTTCTAATTGGCGTCGCTTCTCCAAAATCGCCTCCCAGGTAAAGAGCGGCTCTTGATTAGGCTCGTGGCTGCGCTTGTTGGGAATATGTTTCGCGAGGATTTGCTTTTCATTTTCATGGGAAGGATACGACATCGTTAGCTTGAACAAAAAGCGATCGAGCTGTGCTTCCGGCAGCACATACGTTCCTTCGTACTCCACCGGGTTTTGCGTAGCGACGACGAAAAACGGATCTGGCAAAGGATATGTGACACCATGAATCGTCACCTGCCCCTCCTCCATTGCTTCTAAAAGGGCCGCTTGGGTTTTCGGAGGAGTCCGGTTGATCTCATCCGCCAGCAATAAATTTGCGAAAACAGGACCTTTGATTGTCTCAAACTGGTTCTGCTGCATATTGAACACCACATGACCAATAATGTCCGATGGCATCATGTCAGGCGTAAACTGGACGCGCTTGCTCACGCCCCCCATTAACTCAGATAAGGTCTTTACCATTTTCGTCTTTCCGATACCGGGTACGCCCTCTAGCAAGACGTGTCCACCGGCAACCAAAGCGGTTAGCATCAGCCGAACATTTTGCCGCTGACCAACCAGCTCTTTTTCCATTTGTTGCAACAATTGCTCCACGGTAGTTGTCACTCCTTCTCCAAACGCTTCGTAATCTCATCCAACAAAAGACTGTCTGCAAGCAAGATTTTTGGCGAGTATCGCCCTTCGTTTTTTGCCTGATCCAGTCGTTCCAGCAGATGGTCGAATCTCTCTGCCTCTTGATTTGTCCATCTTGTTTTGGCATATCGCACGATTTCCAGACGATCAGCTCGTTGGTGCACTCCCCACCGATCGTACAACAGTTGTCGCATGTACGCTTCTCGATGGCGCAACGCATCCTGTGCCAGCCCTCTTCGCTCATACCAGCTAGACACGGCGAGCAACGTCTCATCACCACGACGCACCGTCCATTCCCTAAGCGTATAGACTGGTCCAAAACGTTTTCCTCTCCACCACACATACAGCAAAAGCAGGATACCGAGTTGCATGCAAGCGGCTATGAGCCATCCCGGATAGATCGCCAAAAAACCTGGTTTTTCTTGCAAGCCATGATGGTATTCGTCTATCCAAAGAACAGACCAATCTCCTTGTACATACGGCCAGATCGCTTCAAAGTGGGACAGTCGCTCAATTTTTTGATTCGTTAGCCATTCCGGTACGAGAAAAAACGTAACACTGCCATCTCCCACCTCTGTTCTTCCTCCGAGTATCCCCTGATCATCGTAGAGAAGTGGCTCCATGTCGTCATCTTCTAAAAATCTCAATGAGGTGCCTGCTTTGCCCATGAACCTGCCCTGAACGAGAGGTCCCTGAATGTTTCGCTCCTGATTTTCTTTACCTCGGATGTTCTCCGTATAAAAGGGAAGGTCTTCCCACTCTGGTCTCGACTGAAAGAGAATCAGATCATTGCCTTCACTGACCCAATCCAGAATGGCTATCTGTTCCTCTGGCATCAGTCTTTCCGGCTCTACTACGAGCATGGCCTGCCCAGTTGCTGTTGGTAAAAAACGCATAGGCTGCCGCCATTCCTTTACCTGCTTACCTTTTTCCTCCAGTAGTACGAGCACTGCCTTGATTCCGCTTGGCTGTGCAGACGAAGCCAAGTACGGTGGGAGTTGCTTAGCTGTAGGCTTGACGATCAACCAGCCCACGATGATGAGCAACAAGGTAGCCACAACGATTCCGACACGATAGGTGCGCAAACTATTCATGCTGTCCCTCCTCGCGCCAGATGCCTTCCAGTTCGTTTACACGCTGCCAGAACGCCCCTTCATCAACAAGTGCCTGCCCGTACCAAACAGCGTCGAATTCTCGTGCAAAGCGGCCGAACACTTCGCGTAAGCTCGGCTGATTCGCCTCAATTTCTTCCGCGTATTCCCAATTCGTTTTCCATTTTTCCACACGAACCCATGACTTCATTTGCAAATAAACCAACAACGCCAAAAACAACGAGCGTTCTCCTTCCCGCCATTCTCCTCGTGCTGCTTTTTCTTTCGCATCACGCAAATAGTCTGCATGAGAACGTATTTTTTCACCGTCCATAAACAGCGGTCGATGCTTCTTCTGTTCCCAAATCATTCTGCGGAACAACCAGTAAATGATGCCAACCAGTCCCAGCACTGCCATAATGAGCACGAGTGTAGATACGGTATTAGCCGCACCAGTTGGAATATGGGTCCACTGAAAAAGATCTGCGATCAACTCGATCAGAAACTCCATCGCTTTTTGAACCCAGTTCTCTCCACTGCTTTGGGGCAAATTGAACTCGTCTCTGGCTAGAATCTCTTGTAAATGCTCCTTGTCATCTACCCAAGGACTCGTGCTAATCATGTGTAACTCCCGGCTCTTGTGCAGGGGTTGGAGTTGCTGGTTCTGCTGGTTCTACTGGTGCAGATGTGGCAAGCTGACGGCTTACTAGCTCTTGCAAATCTGTCCCGTCTTTTCTCACACGTAGATCAAAGTAAGCCAAAGCGTAAACAATGGCCATCCAAGGGCTCAGGAGGCAGGTAAGTGCAACCAGAAGCATTTGCGTGAGGATAGATGTACCTAAGACACCAGTGAGTACTAATTGTATGCCGCTAGAGAACATGGAATAAATCACACTGAGAACAACAAAAAGACCAAATAGACGCCAAAAGTTTCCTTTTGTCAAATTCCAGCTCTCGCCGATTCCGATACCATCACGTTCGTACAGAACAATCGGCATATAAAAACCCCAACGAATTAAGAAAAAGCCCGGTACGAGCATCATCCCGGCAATTAAGAATAAATAGCCAAATATAAACAGAACGATCATAAGCACAATGCCGCCTTCATCTGACGGATCAAACATGGACTCCAATGTCGCTCCACCAGCGAAGCCGATCATAAAGAAAATCAATCCATATACGATGACAAATGCTGTCGACACTGCAAACGCAATTACTCCATATAGGAAAGTACTGCCCGCGAGCGGCCAAAATCGGCGAAGTGCCCCCTTCAAGGCATCTTTTAAGCTCAAGGTCTCTCCCTCAAGAGCAGCCTTCGTCAGTAAAATAGAACCGGAAAGCATTTGCGGATAGCCGATGATCAAAAGGATCGGTGCGACAAGGAATATGAATAGGAGCAGCATAGGAATGCTTTGTGTCATAAATTCTTCTTGTCCAGCAAATCTTGCGCCTAACGATTCTGCAAAGTCTAGACCTTCTGTATCTTGTGCGAGCAAAGGCACTCGGGTAAGGTCAACTAGAAGCAGTTGCTGCAGGAGTAATAATGGACCGAACCAAATTAAAGCCAACAAAAAAAATGCTCCAAAATGCTGGCGATACACTGAAAAGCTCTTGTCCAACAGCTTCCCCACTCCCATGGGGGCAATCGGCGTACGATTCATGAGAAACCTCCATCTATCTTTTTGAGATTACCTGATAAGTATACACGATTTTCCTGCTTTTTTAAAAAAATCATCTAATTTTGCTAATGTTTCCCTGCCTGATTTTGTCAAAT
Source organism: Brevibacillus antibioticus (assembly GCF_005217615.1). NCBI lineage: Bacteria > Bacillati > Bacillota > Bacilli > Caryophanales > Paenibacillaceae > Brevibacillus > Brevibacillus antibioticus. The sequence goes on along the minus strand of NZ_SZNK01000001.1, from coordinate 1,001,903 downwards.
CAGGTGTTAGTCCAATGCGGTCATCCCTCTCTTGAATATGATATTGCATGCATAGTAAGGAGGGTGTTGACTTTGAAAGGATTGAGAAAGAAGAAGCTAAAAGCAAAGCAAGCCCGCTTATGCCGCTGCAAGAAGCGATCTACCAAACGCAAATCCAAAAGTCTGCTCAGGCAATTACGCCGTTTTGTGCGTATCTACGTTCGCGCACCTCAAGTGAATGTGACCAGCCCCACGCCTCAAGTAGAAGCTCCTGTTGTGCAGGTAGAATCGCCTGTTGTACAAGTAGAGGCACCTTATGTACAAGTAGAAGCTCCGAAGCCAATCGTCATCCCGGCACCAATAGTAAAGGTAGATGTCGAAACGGAAGAATCAGCGGATCAAGCATGTATAGAAGGGCTTCGCCAAGAACTCAGCAAATGCATGAGAAACGATCAACTTGTGGAGGTCTTACTGACGACAGATATGGGACCTGAGAGTCGTTCTTACCGAGTCGGCAAGCTTCTTAGAGTGGATGAAGGACTCATTGAATTATGGACCTTATCCTCCTCACGTACCAACGGAGCCTCTATCGTTATTCCAATCACCCATATCGTCGCGATTATTCCAAATGCAGAACCCAATTGAACAAGCTGATATTCTGCGAGGCTTTTGGATTGCCTAAAGATGCGGGGAGTTTGTGCGTAGTAGATTCCCCGCTTCTCCCCCAATTCGTACAAATGCATGTAGGACTAGCCCTTTTGTTCAGACAGGCCAGTCCACTGGCGGGACATTGCATGACTCTTCGTCCCCTAGGTATAAATAAACGCCCACTTCTCTACTCTCTTTAGGGAAGTGGGCTGTAGCATTCACTTTTTGGTTTTACCTACCCCTGTTATTCCATACGTCTAGCACATCTCTTGCGACTCGTTCCCATGTAAATCTCTGTTCGGCAAGCTGGCGTCCGCTTCTCCCCATTTGACGCTGGAGGTCGCGGCTAGACAATAGTTGTTTCAGCTGTACAGCAAACGCTTGAGGGTCTTCCGGCTGCTCGACTAACAGTCCGTTGCCTCCTATGATCACCTCAGCATTTCCACCCCGCTTTGTCGTGACAAAGGGCAGTCCGGCAGCCATCGCTTCATAATGAACACGTGCCAGTGGTTCCTCCCATTGCGATGGACAGACAAAAACGTCCCCCGCCCAGAACCAGTGGTGAATCTGATCTGCCGGAACAAATCCCGTTGTAATAACCGGAACAGGCGAACGATTCGCTAATGAGCGTACATATGCTGCATAGTCACTGATTTTATTTTCTCCGTACCAGGACCCTCCAACCAGGACGAGAGCGATGTTGGAATGGTAGGAGCGGAGTTCATTCATCGCACGAACCAGAATGTCGGCCCCTTTTTTCGGTGTCAGTCGTCCTACAAACAAGATCACTTGTTTGTTGCCAAGATTGTGCGTCGCCCGCAGTTCCTGACGAATCTTCTGCGCCGTATTAGACCCTTCCACCGGAACGAACGTTTCCAAGTTCACACCTGAATAAATCGTGCGAAGTTTATTTGCGGCTTCGGGATACAACGAAGCAATAACCCGGCCGACATAATCACTGATAGTGATGATCCGTTCTGTTTCAGCAACGGCCCTAGCAGCTTCTGCCTGCCCTATTTTTACCGGATCAAACATATCATTGTGCATACTTAGAATGATACGTGCGTTCGGGCATACCTCACGAATGATAGGAACCATCCGCGGTCGGTTAAAAACATGAATGACATCATAGTTGTTCGCACTCAGAAAAGCAGCTACTTCGCGCGCATAGATATCGAACACCCCTTGACCATCTACCCGCACATAACGAGTATTGCGAACTATTTCATCCTTCGATAGCGTGGGATCCGACGTTCCCAGGATAGTCAGCTCGTGATGCCTCCCTAGAATATCTGCAATCCCTGCAATATACGTCTGAATCGCTCCCCCTCGTATAGGAGGGACTGGCAATTTTTCTGTACAGACCATGATAACTTTCATCCGTATTCTCCTTTCCCGTTCCGACTTCTTACATTAGTTGCCTTTCGATTTCTTTGGTTTTTGACGCTGCTTCTTTAACTGCGTATTACGGACTGGTTTCGCTGTCTTGGCAACCTTCTTGCTTTTGTTGGAAGTGACGGTCCGGGACTGCTGTTTAGATGTCCACACAGTTCCTTTTTTGTTTTTACCCGCTTGACTTGAGGATTTTACTTTTGGTGATTTATTTTTTACCTCGATAGAGATCCGTACTTTGCTTAGAGGCTTGCTTGACTTTTTGCTGCTTTTTGAGGCAGCAGAGCTCATTACCCGCTTTTTGTTTCGACGGACAAGTTTTCGTTCTTCACTTGAAGCGAGTGGTGCTGATGGCATGAACGGTGCACTTCCCGAAAATGAGATCCGACCTCTGCGGGTTGTGCTGCTACTTTCCACCCTTGCCCCATCTTGCTGGCTTTCTTGCGGTATATCGGAAGTCGGACGGGAACTGGCTACCTGGTCGATTACAAGCTCTTTGTCTTTGGACTTCTTGATTTTTGACTTCTTGAGTTTGGACTCTTTTTCTTTGGATCCCTTGACCTTTGAGTCTCTATCCTTTGACTCTTTAATCTTCGTAGACTTTTTGGCTTTCGGTTCCTCGACTAAAGCCTCTGCTGTTGGTATGGACAACGCAACAGGTAACAATTCCTTGATACCAGATGCCAACCTTTGCGGTTCAATCACTTCCGTTATTTGATCATAGTTGCCCGGTTCGTATTTACTGATGTCTTTCGCGAGCTCTGCCAATGCCGCATCTTTCGTTTTATCTCCCGTCAAAACTCGCTGCAGAATGCCTTCCGCTTCTGTCGACAAGAAGGTGGCTGGATCATAAAACATCTCTTTGAGATGCTTATAAAATTCGTTTGGCACTGCCATGTCATTTAAGAGCACTTCAAACGATTCGCGATCCAGTGGATTTGCCTTATGATAGGCTTCGATCATACCGCGCATCCAAGTAACATCCCAGACGCCCATATCATCCATCGTACTGGTGATGAGCTTGCGCAAATCCCGAAACGGCAAATCGTACGACACGCCATCCAGGTCGATGACCCAAAGCCCTCCCGGACCATTTTGACCATTTGACCAGCCGTAATCTTGGTGCACCAATCCCCAGTGCGCCTCTCCCATTTTGATCATTTTCGGATAGGCAGATGTTTTTAATTTCTCTAAGGCTGCCCATGCTTGCTGTTCATAGTGATCGACGACGGCCAAAATGGAATTACTTGTTGGGGTTTCACTGTAGGCTTTTGCTACTTCCCGCATCCACCCGATTTTTTTGGCAATCTTTTGATAATGATTGGGCCAACGATATAAACGGGAAGAGTTTTTGGCTCCTGCGGGCGGAACATAGCCTTTCGAGTGACGATGGAATTCACCAAGACCGTAGCAAAGCTCTTGCGCGCCTACCAAATCTACTTTTGTTGCCGGTTGCAAAGCAATCCAATCGGTAACAATCCAGAGTTTCCCGCCTTTTTCTACAAAAAGACTGCCATTTCGGGCAGGAATCAGTGCTGGTACCCTTGCCCCCTGTTTGACGACGTATTCTTGAAAAGCCACACTATAGAGACTGCGTTCAGGCGTACGGTGCAGTACCTTTAGGCTACGCGGACCTTTATCTGTCTCGATGCGCCAAATAGCCCCGCCTTTGTCTGGCTTGGAAGTAATGAGCGTACGGCTCTTTACGGACATGTCATACTCTTTGACCACTTGTTCTGCGATCGCATCTACTTCTGGTGGCACTGTCAAATCCCAGTTAGCCGGCGTTTCCACATTCCCTTCTCGGGTATCCCATGGCTTAATCACATATTGTTCCATTCCATTCCCCCCACACTTCTGTGGTGATGCTTCGTCCTTCTCCATAAGCTATTCGCTATGTCCTGATCTCGAACCGGACAAATATCATTGGGAGTCTGCCAATTCGTTATTCGCACAGGGATAAGGTCTCGCAAAAAAACAGCTTGACCCCTCGCGTGGTAGCGACAGTCAAGCTGTTCATGTTAAATCATCAGCAATTCGCGTATTTCTTGCTCGGTTAAAGATGAGATTGCCTCTTGCCCAGGTGTAATGATTTCCTCGATCAAGTTTTTCTTTTTTTGTTGTAGCTCGTACATCTTCTCTTCGACCGTCCCCTCTGCAACAAGCCTGATCACTTGGACAACGTTCTTTTGTCCGATACGATGGGCACGATCAGCCGCCTGTTGTTCCACTGCAGGATTCCACCACAGATCATACAAGATTACAGTGTCCGCACCCGTCACATTCAATCCTGTTCCCCCAGCTTTTAAAGACATGAGAAACAAATCCCGCTCTCCCTCGTTAAATCGGTTGCACAACTCTAGTCTCTCTGCTACTGGTGTCTGTCCATCCAGATAGAAAAACGGGACACCGTGATACCCCAGCTCGCGTCCGATCATTCCTAACATCTCCGTGAATTGAGAAAAGAGCAAAACGCGCTTCCCAGCGTTTTTGCACTCACCGATGATCTCGAATAGCTGTTCGAGCTTGGCTGACCCGCCGTCATACTCTTTGACGAACAGCGCTGGATGACAACATATCTGGCGCAGTCTCGTCAAGCCTGCGAGAATTTTGATCCGATTTTTTTGAAAGCCTTTGTTGTACAGGTGCTTCACTGTTTCCTGTTGAAGCTGCGCCAAATAGGCGACATACAGCTTTTTCTGTTCTGGCAACAGCCTTGCGCTTTGCAACGTTTCAATTTTGGCCGGCAATTCCTTCAGTACCTCCGTCTTTAGCCTGCGCAATAAAAATGGACGCGTCCGCTTCGCAATCGTATCTCGCGGCAAGTCGAGGAATTCCTTTCGCGCCGGAAAAAGCTCTGGGAAAACAGCATCGTAGATGGACCACAGCTCCTCTACCCTGTTTTCCACAGGTGTTCCTGTAAGAGCAAAGCGATGCTTGGCTTTTATTCGTTTGACTGTCTGGGCTGTTTGGGTGACATAGTTTTTGAAGGTCTGCGCTTCATCCAAGATCAAGGTGTGGAAGGAATGCTCCTCGAATTGGGCATGATCACGACGCAAGAGCGGATACGAAGTGATGAGCACATCGATTTCTGACTGCTCGTTAACGATTTGATTCCGCTCTTCCTTTGTGCCATCGACAATAACACTACGAATTTCTGGCGCGAACTTTTTGATTTCATTGTGCCAATTGTATAAAAGAGAAGCAGGAGCCACGATAATCGCTGGGAGCTTTTGTTCCCTGATTTCCGACAGAACAGAGAGAAGAAAGGTAATACTTTGCAATGTCTTCCCCAGGCCCATATCGTCTGCGAGAATTCCCCCAAATCCGTAGTGAGCCAGTGTTTTCATCCATTGATAGCCAAACTTTTGATAATCTCGAAGTGTCGCCTGCAAAGATTCCGGCACGGGAAAGTCCAGATTATCGGGGTTACGCATATTCTCCAAAAACTGGCGCAACGATTTGCCCAGCTGAACAGACTGTCCCTGCATGGGGATATCAAGCAAGCGCAGCCCGCGAAAAGCAGGTAATTGGAAACCACTTCCCATTTGCTCCGCATATTGCATGCCCATCTCGTCCAAAAAACGATTGATTTGCTCAAATTCCTTTGTCTCCAGTGGAAGAAGGGCTCCATTCGACAGCCGATGATATCTGCGCTTTTCTTCTACCGATTGGATAATACTTCGGATCTCGGACTCGGGTATCCCATCCATATCAAAGCGAAAATCCAGCCAATTTGTTCGCTCGTCGACATCCACTTTTACTTTTGGTGGTAAGTGGAGAGGCTGAATCCTGATTTTTACCGAAGTGGTCGCGTATACCTTTAACAGCTTTTCCAGCTTGGGGACGACGTGGTAAAGAAAGTCGTATTCAGCTTCCTCGTCATCTAGAAAATACCCTCCTTCCGTGCGGGTAAAGGCACTTTCCTCCATCAGCTCCAAAATCTGCCGCTCCTGCTCCCCGTCACGCATCAAAATCAGCTCACTGCCACGTTGCCCTCCTCCTTCATTCCCTTCCAGCGGATTGATGACGATATCGCCATATTGAAACTCAACCCCCGCCAGCAACCGATCTCTTACCCTATCCAAATACAGCTTGGCTTTTAACTGGAATTGCACGACTCGTTCTGAGACGGCCTTTGCAATTTGTACCTCCCCCAGTTTCATCAAGGCCGGAACAATCTGCACCATGAAAGGCTCGATTTTTTCTGCGGGAATGTGAATCCGCTCACTGCTATGAGATTCTAACAAGTGCTTTAGCTCTGCCAAACTGCGGCATTGTTCCTTTGGCAGTCTGTGCCATTTGCCATCTACGAGCAACAATCCGTAAGCTTCCAAGACCGTGATTTGCTTGAATCCTTGGACTTCCAGCTGATATTGATCGGTTTTGGTCTGGTCGAATTCGAAGTGGAGTGGCGGCGGCTCATCTATACAGGCAAACGTTGGATACATTTGGTCATGATGCTGAATGTGAACAGACGGTGCGGTAAGTAGCAAAGCAAATAATCGCTCCCAGGTAAAGGGTGGAACAAGAAGAACCCGTTCGCCACCCACATGCTTCTGTTCCTGATAATGGTAGCTTGCTGTCTCTCGATATATTTTTTCCGTGCGGTAAATTTGCAGGAGTTCACGGAGGATGGCTTCATGCTCTGGCAAAAAGCGATGCAAATTCGGATCATAGGTAAATTGGCTAGAGAAACGATACACTTGCTGCTTATCCACCTGGTCTAAAAACGCGCGAATGTCCTTTACGATGTACAACCTCTTTGGCCCTAGCTTTAGCTCTATTCCGATCATGCTTTTGCGAAAGCCGTACGGAACGATTTTACATATGATTTCCAAGGCAAGCGTTGTTCGTGAATCCAGCAACACACGATGATGGCTTGTCCGAAGCGGGCGGTCCACAAACAAGCCGAACAGTCCCTCTGTTAGCCGGGAATCAGGCTGATCTGTCATGCCTGCTTGTCTCGTTTCAATGGAAGTGGAAAAGCTGCTAGGATGCTCGACTACTAGTAGATCACGCATGGTTAACAACGAGGCTGCGATATGTTGGCAGTACTGATCGTACGACGCCAAAGTCGGGCAACTGCACACTGCTGCCATACCAGACTCGTCCAGTTCAATGGTGACCTGATAATTATTTTTCCCGGCGCTCACTGTCGTTCTGATCCAAGCAGGTTCCGGTTGAAAATGCTCCACAAGCACGTTCCCAGAACGGTAAAAAGTCTTTCCTCTCTCATAAGAAAGGCGACCACACCATTCTTTTATCATTTGATGGCTCACTTGAAAGCTCATTTTCTGTTCCATCCTCATTTTGAAATATGTTTAATATTACAGAATGCAACTGAAAAAAGATACGCATGAAAGCGTATCTTTTTTCCCATATAAAAATCAATTAAGCGTCATCGGAATCTTCGTCGTCAGATTCTTCGTCCTCGGAATCTTCGGCATCAGAATCTTCTTCCGCAGACTCTTCTTCATCTTCATCTTCTTCATCGTCATCGTCGTCATTATTACCAAAGTATAATTTTTTCGTAGTGCCATCTTCGTATTCGATTTTTACTTCCATTTCTTCTGCACCTTCACCAAGTGCCTCACGTAATTGCTCCAACCATTCGTCCATTTAACCACACCTCCTGGGTATAGATGATCTCTTGGAAGCATTTGCCAACAGTTTCACTGTCGACATTGATACTATATGAAGAGTTTCTTTTTCATGCGTGGACAGCTGTCCCCGTCCTCACGGTAGACTTTTACACAACTTGCCCTTGCAAGTAACCCGTCTCCCTAACAAGCCCCTATTGCCTACGTATCGTTTACATATTTGGAAGTAGACTGGACAAACTTTTGAGGGAATCACCTTACATACATCATGACTTCGCTACAGAAGGGAGAGCTCATTATTGAAAAGACGATGGATCAAAAGCTTGTTGATCGGAATTAGCTTGTTGCTTACAAGTGCCTTGCCAGTTGACTCGATTATGGCCTCACCAGATCACCCGTACCATTTTGGTTTTAAAAAGAGCAAGAATGGTCAGTTACCCTCTATCAACGAGGAAGGCTTTAAAGGCATTGTCGATCGTCACGGTGCGGTTTTTTTAGGTGATACCACGAAAAAAGAGCTTTACTTGACGTTTGACAACGGTTATGAAAATGGCTACACGCCAAAGATTTTAGATACCCTTCTCGCGAAAAAAGTCCCCGCTATTTTCTTTGTGACAGGACATTTTGTGAAGGAACAGCCGGAGTTATTAAAGCGAATGGCAAAAGAGGGCCATCTGATCGGCAACCATTCGTGGAGCCATCCCGATATGACGACCGTACCGAATCAAAAAATCAAAGACGAACTGACGAAAGTAAGCGATGCGGTCCAGCAAGTAACCGGACAGGCTAACATGCATTACTTGCGACCTCCTAGAGGAATTTTCAGTGATCGCACACTTGCTGTTACCAAAGATTTGGGCTATACCAATGTCTTTTGGTCGGTCGCCTATAAGGATTGGGATACAAAAGTCCAGCGTGGGGCAAAATACGCTTATGATAATGTGATGGCCCAATTGCATCCTGGTGCTGTTATTCTGCTCCATTCTGTCTCCAAAGACAATGCGGAGGCTCTCGGGACGATAATCGATGAAGCACGCAAGCAAGGCTATGAATTCAAGGGCTTGGATCAGCTTCCGAAAAAGTAGCGCAAGCCCTTCCTTTTTCAAGCAAAAACTCCCGCTGCTTCGCATGAGCAAAGCGCGGGAGTTTTTGGATTTAGTCGCGATCCAGTAAGGATGCTCCAGCAATACCTGGATGCGTCATTTCAAATGGATCGAGAATCAGATCCAGTTCTTCTTCTGTCAGTACATTGTGTTGCAAGCACAGCTCACGTACAGACTTTCCTGTCAAAATAGCTTCGCGGGCAATGCGTGCAGCAGTCTCATATCCGAGATGAGGATTCACCGCTGTGATGACGCCCACGCTTTTTTCCACGTATTCTTTCATGCGCTCGCGGTTTGCTTCGATTCCTTCCAAGCAGTGGCGCGTAAAGACATCGAATGCATTGTCCATGATGCTGATCGATTGCAGCAAGTTGAAGACAAGCACAGGCTCCATCACGTTCAGTTCTAGCTGACCTGCCTCAGATGCCAAACAAATCGTATGGTCATTTCCGATGACCTGAAACGCTACTTGGTTGATGAGCTCTGCCATAACAGGATTGACTTTTCCTGGCATGATGGAGGAGCCTGGCTGACGCGCCGGCAAGGAGATTTCTCCCAGTCCAGCTCGAGGTCCTGATGCCATCAAGCGCAAGTCATTCGCGATTTTAGACATATTCATCATGCAAACTTTCAGCGCTGCTGATACTTCTGTATACGCATCTGTGTTTTGTGTAGCATCCACGAGATGCTCTGCACCTGTCAATGGGAAGCCTGTGATATCGGCAAGATGCTTGACTACTGTTGTAATGTAACGAGGATCAGCATTTAAACCTGTTCCTACCGCAGTTGCTCCCATATTCACTTCGTATAAATGCTGACGAGATTGCTTGATACGCTTGATATCGCGCTCAAGCACCCGACGGTATGCTTCGAATTCTTGGCCCAAGCGAATCGGAACGGCATCTTGCAAATGCGTTCTGCCCATTTTAATGACATCATCGAATTCTTTTGCTTTTTGGCCAAATGCATCATGCAGCTTATCCATCGTCACGAGCAGCTTTTCCAATAGCGTGAGTGTTGCAATATGAATCGCTGTTGGGAACGCATCGTTGGTAGACTGAGACATGTTGACATGTGTATTTGGGCTTAAGTGGAAATAATCTCCTTTTTTCTCACCAAGCATCTCAAGACCACGGTTCGCGATCACTTCGTTGGCATTCATATTAATCGAAGTACCTGCTCCGCCTTGGATCGGATCGACGATAAATTGATCATGCCACTTTCCTTGCATGATTTCTTCCGCCGCAGTAACAATCGCATTTCCTAACCGCGGATTCAATCTGGAAACTTCCATATTTGCCATCGCAGCTGCTTTTTTTACCATTGCCATTGCATTGATGAGGGAAAAATGAAGACGATACCCGGTGATTGGGAAGTTTTCCGTTGCTCGCATCGTTTGCACGCCATAATAAGCCTCTACTGGAATTTGCTTCTCGCCAAGAAAGTCTTTTTCCACTCGAAACGTCTGTTGTTCCATTGTTATCAGACCAGCCTTCTAGGATAATGGTTGCTACTTCCTCTCCATTCTACCACAGTTTGATGCAGGAAGACTCATCCACCTGAAACACTATTATTTGTTTTTACGTCTTACTATTTATAGGTACCATTTCATACCAGACAGAATCGAGGGATACCATGAAAAAAATGCTTTTGCTGCTGTTGACGATCGGCTTGCTGCAAGGATGCACGAGTGGCACAGATAGCCCTTCCCCTCAAACAGAACAACAGAAGCCACCCGTTGCAACTGAGCCCAAGACACCTGCTTCTGAACCACCTACAACGCCTGAGAAGCCACCAACGGAACAGCCAGCTCAACAGGAGACTGTCTATGCCAATGATATTTTCCGCAATGTCACTGTGAAGAAAACCGCCCAAGACACGTTTGAAATCAAAGGACAGGCAAGCGTATTTGAAGCTGTACTCAATTACGTTGTAGAAGATGGACATAACGAGCTAACGCAAGGTTTCGTGCAGGCTACAACCGCTGCTCCTGATTGGGGAGATTTTACTCATACACTGAAAGTGAAAAAAGCGGAGCCGAACAGCACACTGACACTCATCTTGTTTGAAACAAGCATGAAAGACGGCAGCCGAAGAATGGAACTCATCATTCCGCTCCCAGAATAAGACCTGCAAAAAAATCAGACCCTCTCTATGAAAAGAGAGGGCCTGATTGAAAGGGTTTATTATTAGATAGCAGTAGACAGTCAGTTGCCGTATGCCTTGCTTTTACTCGTCTTCTTCTTCCTTGAAGCATTCCATGCAGAGCGCACCATTGTTCTCGATTTCATACTCGGTCAAGCGAGCCCGGCAAGACTTGCATTGTTTTTCCGTGAGCACTAAGTTCAAGACTATATCTCCTCTCAATGATGTAACGTAGTCTATTTATATTATAACCAAAGATTTATATCATACAAATAGCTATCTGTTAAAATTTCGTGAATTTTCAAATATAAAAAATAATAAACAAAGAGGAGATCATCATGACCTCACCTTATTTTTCACTTTTTCTGACAGGGGAGCCGTTTCGGCTGTTTTCCACTTCTCACGTTATCACCTTGATTCTTGTGCTCTGTCTGGTCGTGCTCACCTATTTATTTCGGCAAAAGCTCCAAGCCCCGACAAATCGACTCACTACACGTTACGTACTTGCGGGTGTCTTGCTGTTATCAGAGATTTGTTATCAGCTTTGGCATGTTTATACCGAGAGCTGGACGGCTGCTTACACATTACCCTTGCAGCTATGTAGCGTGACTCTCCTTCTTTCTGCCGTGATGCTGATGACGAGAAGCTACGGACTGTATGAGATTACGTATTTTGCCGGGATTGGTGGCGCCATGCAGGCGTTGCTTACACCCGAGTTGTTTTACCCATTTCCGCATTTTCGCTTTGTGCATTTTTTCGTAGCCCACGCGGGAATCGTCCTTGCTTGCCTGTACATGACGTGGGTAGAAGGCTACCGTCCGACTGTCCGTTCTGTATGGAAAACGATGGGCTTTTTAAACCTGCTTTTGCTCGTCGCACTTTTCGTCAACCAATGGACCGGTGGAAATTATTTATTTGTCTCGCGCAAACCGGACAATCCCAGTCTGATTGACTTTTTGGGCCCGTATCCGTGGTACATCGTTTCGTTGGAAGGAGTAGCACTCGCGTTGTTTTTCTTGTTGTACCTGCCCTTTGTCCGAAAGCAGCCGCTGGCGAAGGAAGTCAGGAGGGATTTGTCTGTCTGAATTACGCTTGCTGCTCGTTTACCCAATCGGTTACAAACTGCAAGAAGCGTTTGGCAGCCGGTGACTGCTTGGAAAAAGAGGTTGCTGCCACCCCCAGCGAACGGTAATGCTCTCCTTCAAGCGGGATCATCCGCATATTGGCTGGCAAGCGGAACAAAATCATTTCCGGGAGAATGCTAATCCCAAGCCCATTTTGCACCATGGCAATAATCGCGTGATCATCCCCTACTTCATATTTGATTCGCGGCTCAATCTGATACTGGGCCAACAAACGCTGTATATCATTGTCACAGCCCGTCTTCGGCATGATAAATGTCTCCTCGGCCAGTCGGCTCACATGCACCCGCTCCTCTTTGTAGAGCGGGTGTTCCTCTGTCACCAGCAAATACATCTGATCCTTTTTTAAAGGAATAGATTCCAAATCCTCTGTTGTCGGTAAGGAGACGAAGCCGAAATCAATCTCTCCGGTTTGAATCCAGCCCTCAATTCCATCGTAATACCCTTCCATTAGCTTAATCTCGATCGCCGGATACTGATCTTGGAACCGCTTGAGGATTCCCGGAAGCCACTGCGTGGATACACTCGTAAACGTTCCAATTCTCACCGTCCCGACCTCCAACCCATTGATGGCAAGCACCTCTTGTTTCATCCGCTCATGACAGCGCAAGGTCTCACGCATGTATGGTAGCAATCGCTCCCCATTACTTGTGAGGCTAATGCCCGATCGTCCTCTGATCAAAAGCGAAAACCCATATTCCCGCTCCAGACTCGCAATCGCATGGCTGATCGCGGATTGTGTCAGACCTAGTATTTCTCCAGCTTTGGTTAAGCTTCCCGACTCAATAACAGTGATCACTACCTCAAACTTGTTCAAACTCACCCTTCTTCGTCTCCTTTCCATGAATCTGATTCATGAAAATCATCACAAACATTCATTTTTCTTATTTAAACGATACTCGTATACTGTTTATGGCGCAACACTGATTAGGACCCGCTTTTTCCCGGGCAAGGAGGCTTATCCCATCATGAAACCGCAAGTGAAAGCCGATTTGGCTATGATTTTGGTCACCCTGTTTTGGGGAACGTCGTATGTATTTATGCAAATGGGATTGAAGGATTTGGAGACTTTCAATCTGATCGGTATCCGCTTTGGCATTGCTTTTCTACTAGCAGCAGCCTTGTTCCATAAGCGCTTGCGTGGCACAAATCGAAAAACATTGCTTCATGCTTTTATACTCGGTGGGCTCCTTTTCGGGGTTTTTGCCACCATCACGAACGGAGTGAAATCAACGACAGCTTCCCAGGCAGGCTTTCTCGTTAGCTTGACCGTTATTTTTGTTCCGCTCTTATCTATTCTTTTGAGAAACCGTCCCGAAAAAAGAGTCTTTGTCGGCGCTGGACTGGCCATGATCGGTATCGGCCTGCTCACACTAAGCACTGAATTTCGCGTCAGCCAAGGAGACCTTCTGTGCATAGCTGGCGCCCTTTTTTACGCTACACATATTACCGTAACAGGCCGATGGGCCAATCAATCGGATACGATTCAGTTGGGAATTTACCAGCTTGGCTTTACGGCGCTCTTAGGCATTGTTTTTTCATTTGCACTGGAGACCCCGACATTGCCGCAAACAACAGATGCTTGGATCGCCGTGCTCGCCCTTAGCGTATTGTGCAGCGCAATTGGCTTTGTCGTTCAAACAGTGGCCCAAAAATATACCACCGCCACGCACACGGGTGTTATTTTTTCCTTGGAGCCAGTCTTCGCTGCCCTGTTTGCCTTCTTGGTCACAGGCGAAACACTGTCTGTTCGCGGGTACATAGGCGCAGGTCTCGTTTTGATTAGTGTGCTGATTGCGGAAATCGATGTGAAGAGATTGCTACGCGGAAAGCAGCTGACAAAAAAAACGACCCACTTATCCTGAGTTGAGTTTTTGCGGATGGGTTATGCAAGATAGCAATCTGAAAGAAATCCACTCCTGATTTATTTGCTATGATAGAAAAAATGATTTTATCCATGACGAAGCTACTTAGTATGGAGGGATGGACATGAACCAAAACAGCGAAACAAACAAAATCGCAGCGCAAGTAGGTGAGTGCGAGATTGTGATCACCCGCATATTGGATGCTCCACGCGCTCTTGTTTTTGATGCTTGGACGAAAGAGGAGAACCTGGCGAAGTGGTGGGGGCCTCGAGGTTTTACGACGACTTCTCAGAAGTTTGATCTAAAACCAGGTGGTACATGGCAGTTTATCATGCACGGTCCTGATGGCGTTGATTTTCCCAACACCAACGTCTTCGTCGAGGTCGTTCAACTTGAGCGAATCGTCTTCAAACATACTGTGTTTCCTCATTTTCTATCGACAGCCATCTTCGAGGATCTGGATGGCAAGACCAAACTCACTTATCGCACCGTTTTTGAAGAAACTGCTGCTGTGTTCGATAAGGTGAAAACATATGCCGTCCCAGGTGCCGAACAGACCATGGATCGTCTTGAGGAGCATCTGGCAAGTATGTCTGAAAAGTAGGTCGGGCCCATAAAATAGCGGTAGTCCAGGATAATACCCTCCTAGACTACCGCTTTGTTTTGCCCCGCTAAGAACTTTCAGAGCCCCGATCATGTTAGACAATTGGTTCAAGCATTCCTCGAGAGTCCCTTGTTTTCCCTCTTCTCATTCATACGCGAGAATTTTTAAGCCTTCCCTTATAGCCATGTACATTTTTATTGTTTGTCTGCCCATTGTAATTTTTCATTTTTCGGAACCCATTAATTGCGTTCTTCGGTGACCAAAGAGGTCCAATATTCGACCGGTCGTCCATTCAAAACTTTGTTCTTTTACTTCTTCCTGTGGTATTCCTTCTCCTTGCAAAAATATGGAGGAAAATAAAGCTCCTTAAGCTCTATGGCAAACGTATGTCGGGTATTATTCATTTGGCTCGATGGTGAATGTTCCGTCCTCTTTTTCAAAATGGGCTTATCCAACTTGGCTGGCTAGGCGTGAGTCTATTTCAAACTTCTGACTATATTCATAGGCATATATCATCACTGAAAATCCGCTCTAGAAGAAATACGTTTTTGGGGGCGGGTTCTGACCATGTATTCAGAGAAGCCTCTCGTTTTCCAATCAATACAGTCCTAGTATCATGTACATTCATGTTGAATCAATTGATGATCCACTTCCATTTGCCCATAAGGTCCGTAATTTCATGACGCGTTTGAGAAAAGGGGAATATCAATGCGAATACCTGTGACAGGATTTGTTATAGAATCAAGTGGAGATGGTTTTAACCACTCCCACACCTTGTATATTTCAACCTGGGATGGTAGACCCGTCCACACTCACGCGTTCTCAGGATGTACCTCGTGTGATGATGGTCACGCTCACTATTATGCAGGAATGACGGAGCCAGCTCCAACAGGGGTTCCACACGTTCATAAGTATTATACTGTGACAGCCATAAGCGATGGTCATACGCACAGAATTAAAGGAACAACAGGTCCTGCCATCTCATTACCAAATGGTGGTCATTTTCATTATTTCGAGGGATACACAACCGTAGACGGAAGGCATCCACACTCCCATATGTATCGGGGAAAAACGGGAGATGAAGATTAGTTTCTCCTATAAAACAAACGGATTGGCTGGCACTACAAGGTCCCACTCACACGAATCGCCAAATGATTTCGATAAGAAAAGAAAAAGCCGAATTTCCGTGAGGTCATTCGGCTTTAGCCTTGCAATCACGACGTGTAGCAAACCTTTCCGCCAATGATGGTCATCATGACCTTTGTCGAGAGGAGCTCGTCTGGATCGATGGTAAATAAATCTTTGGAATAGACGGTCATATCCGCATATTTTCCACGAGACAGCGTGCCTTTGACATGATCTTCGTTCGTCACCTGCGCACTGCCTAATGTAAACAGATGAATCGCTTCCTCCATTGTCAGTTTTTCTTGCGGGAAGTATCCATCGTGTGTTTCTCCTGGTGCTTTGCGCGTGACGGCTGCGTGTATCCCCAACAGTGGATCAATTGGTTCTACCGGTGTATCCGAGCCCGCAGCGCAAATGACTCCGTAGTCCATCATCGTTTTCCAGATGTACGAGTATTGAATCCGCTCCTGTCCTACGCGATCCATCACCCACGGGAAGTCGCCTGCGAGAAAACGCGGTTGGATATCTGCAATCCGATGGGGATGCTTCAAGCGGTCCAGGAGGTCCGGCCGCAAGATTTGTGTGTGTATAAGGCGATCCCGATAGGCGACTGCCGGGAACTGATCCAAGCTGTCCAGCACCATTTCCAGTGCTTTGTCGCCAATGGTGTGTACGGCTATGGGCATCCCAAGTCCACGTGCTTGTCGAACCAGCTCTGTCAGCTCGTCTTGCTCATGCACAGGATAACCGCTAGTACTCGGATCATCAGCGTACGGAGCTGACAGGTAAGCCGTCCTGCGTCCTAATGCCCCATCTGCAAAAATTTTCACCGCACCGATTTGCACATGAGCGTTGCCATAACCTGCCGTCATGTTTAAATCGCGAAGCTCATGCATATGCGGATAGAAGACAAGCAGGTTGCTCCGTAACGCAAGCTCTTCACCATTGATGAGCTCATCATAGAGCCGATACGTTTGCGCAAGTCCGCCCAATTCACGCAAATCCTCTGTATGTGCCCCTGTCAATCCATGCGCCATTGCATAGCGAATCGAGCTGCGCAGGCTTGGCTTCAACTGATCGTAGTCAGGTTTCGGAATATGCTTCGTAATCAGGTTGGAGGCAGTTTCCAACAGCACGCCCGTTGGCTTTCCACTTACAGGATCATGTACAATGACGCCCCCCGCAGGCACCTCCATGTCACGATGATAGCCACATCGCTCTAATGCCTTGCTGTTGACCAGATTCGCATGTCCACATATTCGTGCCAGAAGAATCGGGCAATGTGGTGCAGCTTGATCGAGCTCTTCGATGGTCGGAATGCCGCCGCCATCCGCGAACAAATTCTCATCCCAGCCGTAGCCCTGTATCCACGTATTTTCCGGTGTGGCTTGCGCTTTTTCTTTCAAGAGAAACAGCATCTCGTCCTTGGACCGAGCCTTACTCAAATCTAGCTGCAAAAAGGTCAGACCGAGCCATCCCAAGTGTAGGTGGCTGTCAATCAAACCTGGGGTAGCGGTATATCCTTGCAAATCAATGACTGTTGCTTCACTGCCTCCGTATTGAAGAAGCATGTCCGCATCGCTGCCTAAGTCATGGACAATTCCATCCCGAACGACCAGCGCTTGTACGAACAAATGCCTGGAATCTCCTGTGTAAATGCGTCCATTTCTGAAAATGGTTATCGCCATCTCGTGACCTCTTTTCTGTTCGCTTCTGTATTTTCGTATGCCTATCCCCTCTTAATTTGTTTGCTGCTAGTCGTTTTCCTCCCTGAAATGAACTAACGTTCAAAAAATTTCGACCTTCGCTTTTTCATTTGGGAAAACATGGTGTTCACTCACTTTCCTGTTGAAAGCAGTAGCGGTAGGGCACGTTATGTTCATGTCCTATTTTTGCGCGGAGGGAACGTATGCAACAAAAAACAAAAAAACACCTTCCACCCTTCCTTCAAATACAGGAGTCCACTGGTCTGAACATGTCGCGCCACAAGCCTTCTTCGCAAAAGCAATCCGGTCGTCTGGACAGTCAAGCCAAGCTGCTGCTCTTGGTCAATGCCGTATTCATTGCCGCTGGCGCCCTTTCTGGCACGTTTGTGAACATCTATTTGTGGAAGGTAAAAAGTCAATTTGCCCCCATCGCTTGGTTTACTTTTTCCGCCCATCTCGCGGGTGCTCTGACCTTCTGGCTTGCGGGCTGGTACGTGAAGCGTCTAAACAAAATGAATGTCCTGCGTGCCGGAATGGCAGTTTCTGCCCTTTTTTATTTGCTCGTTCTTCTGGCAGGTCCCAAAGCTGTCTCGTATGCCGTACCTCTTGGGCTCGTTCAGGGTATGGCGAATGGATTTTTCTGGTTGTCTTTTAATGTGGTGTACTTCGAAATTACGAATGCTGCCAATCGTGACCTTTTCAACAGTTGGGCAGGGCTTCTTGCTTCCATCGGCGGCATGCTCGCTCCATGGATATCAGGCTTGCTTATTACGCGGCTTCCCGGCAACAGCGGCTACTCCCTTATTTTCGGGATCTCTCTTGCGCTATTTGTCGTCGGCGTGTTCATTAGCTTTTTTCTGAAAAAACGCCAATCGGAAGGGACGTATTCCTGGAGCTTTTCCTTGCGTTGTTTGCGAGAGGAGCCCGAGTGGCGCTGGGCGGCAGGCGCTTTGGCTGGTCAAGGACTGCGTGAAGGCGTATTCGGTTTCGTGATTGGTCTACTCGTCTACATTTCCACGAGAAGCGAGATGACGCTCGGGAACTACTGGCTGACTACATCCGCCGTCGGGCTTGTGAGCTACTTCCTGATCGCCAAATGGTTTGCTCCTCGCTATCGCAAGTGGGGAATGCTCACTGGTTCTGTCATCATGTGGGGGATTCTCTTCGTATTTTTTTGGCAGGTGAGCTTTACGACACTGCTTATTTTCGGGATTGCCGTGTCCATCGCTTATCCGCTGTTTTCTGTGCCCATGCTCTCCACGATCTTTGATCTGATTGGCACTAATGAAGAGAGCGCACGCAATCGGGTCGAATATGTCGTGCTGCGAGAGTTCGCTCTGGACGTTGGTCGGCTCGTGGGAATTCTGATCTTTCTGCTGGTAACATCCTTGAGCGTCTCTCCTCTTACGCTGAACTGGTTGATCCTGTGCATCGGAATCGGCCCTCTCATCGCGTGGGTATGCATGACCAAGCTATTCCGTAAGGTTCCTGCTGCTAAAAAAGCGAACAATTGAATCGAAGGTGTCCCCACAACAAAACCCGCATCGGCTGACTTGGCCTAGCGGGTTCCTTTCGCTTATTTAGGAAGAGAGTCTCCAGCCATTTGTCTCTTGTTGCAGCTTCCACAGCCGGGCATACAAACCGTTTTTCTTCACAAGCTCATCATGCTGTCCCGATTCGACAACCGCGCCATTTTCTAGCACATAGATGTTGTCAGCATTACGGATGGTTTTCAAGCGATGAGCAATGGCGATAACCGTTCTTCCCTCGATAAGCGTATTGATCGCTTTCTGGATTTGCGCTTCATTTTCGGGGTCCAGTGATGCTGTTGCTTCATCCAAGAGAATGATCGGGGCATTTTTCAAGATCGCTCGGGCAATGGAAATTCGTTGTTTCTCTCCGCCTGAAAGCGTGCTTCCCCCTTCTCCTACGAGCGTATCGTAGCCATTGGGCAGCTTCGTGATGAACTCGTGGCAGCAGGCTTGTTTGGCCGCATCTTCGACCTCAGCTTGTGTCGCCTCCCTTTTTCCGAAGCGAATGTTGTTTGCAATCGTGTCCTGGAATAAATACACATCCTGGAACACCATCGACACGCGGGAGAGGAGTGCCTCCGGGTCCATGTCGACAAGCGGTTGATTGCCTAGCAGAACAGTGCCTTGCGACGGATCATAAAATCTGGCGATCAGTCTCATCACGGTGCTTTTTCCACTGCCGGACGGCCCAACCAACGCTGTAAACGAACCGACTGGCATGTGCATGCTCACGTTATTGAGGACGTTCTTTTCGATATAGCCAAAAGAGACGCCTGCAAGCTTCACGTCGTTTTCCGAGGGAGGTTGCTGCTCGCCTGTCATGATCGGCTCCGACAGCAACTGGACGATCCGCTCCCCCGCCTGTTCGTGGTAACGGAATTCTGCATAGTTGACGAGTGCAGCTGTCAATGGATCAAAGATACGTGTCCCAACTAGCAGGAACATGACAAACGTGATCAGGTCTATGCTACCCGCTACGAGCAAATACACGCCGACCATAACCATGAGTGTGAGTCCCGCCCGGATAAAAGCGATGGCGGCGAGCACAATCGGTCCCAGCAAGCCTTCGATTCGTATGCTCTGCTGCATGAACTCGCGAAAGGATTTCTCCAGCCGTACAAAGCGTTCGCCGGTCAAATTGTACGCCTTGATGACGCGAATGCCGTTCAAATATTCCTGCAAGCGATTGGCGGCGTCCATTTTTGCCCGCATATGCGTCGCTCCGAGCCTGCGTTGAAGTCCCGATGTCATCAGCACCAAGAGTATCGCTATAGGAAACGCAGCAAATAAGGCCAGTGCCATCCGCCCATCTATGAAAGAAAGACCTACGATCGCCATGATTGGCATGATGATCGCCCCCAACATTTGCGGTACGAGATGGGAAATCCCGTGCTCCACCATCGTAAAATCTCCCATCATCATATTGGCCAAATCCCCTGGGTCTCTTTTGTTCAAGTAACCGAGTGACAGCTTGCGAAGGTGCTCTGCGAGCTTGGTTCGCCCTTCTGCCGCCGTGCTGTAGGCACCGCGAAACTGTGTGCGATACGCTGGAATTTCGCATAGAAACAATAGGAGCAACGAGACTACCATCCATCCGCATACCCACCAGAGTCGCTCGATATTCAATGGGGCACTCGGCTGGGCAAACGGCTCAAAAATCAATCGGGCCGCCTCCACGAGCAAGGCAAATGGCACGATTTGCGCAAGGTTGGCAAGTGTCGTGTACATAACGGGTTTGATCAGCGCCCTTGGTTTACCTGCTGTGATATTGTTTAGCATACTCATCTGCATCCACACTCTCCTTTCCTTCGCCCATTTGCCAGTCTTGCGCATCGGTGTAAGCCTTCCACAGCCGGGCATAGAGCCCGTTAGCCTCTACTAATGGTTGATGCCTGCCTTGTTCGATCAGCTTCCCTTTTTCCAACACCAAAATTTGATCGGCATCCCGAATCGTCGACAGGCGATGCGCGATAACAATGACGGTTTTGCTCTTCATCAGCTCTGCCAGAGCCAGTTGCATTTCATACTCGTTTTCAGGATCGGCAAAGGCAGTCGCCTCGTCGAGAACAAGAATCGGTGCGTTTTTCAGGATCGCCCGTGCGACCGCCACACGCTGCTCTTCTCCCCCGGACAAGTAGACTCCCCCTTCCCCGATCAGGGTGTCGTAGCCTTTCGGGAGCTTTTGAATAAAATCATGGCATTGGGCTGCCTTCGCCGCTGCATAGACCGCTTCTGACGTTGCCTCTGGCAATCCAATGGCAATGTTGTTGTAGACCGTGTCGTAAAACAAAAACGTATCCTGAAAGACGAATGCTACGGTGTTCATCAAATCGGTGCTCGACAGCTCCCGGACATCTATCTGGCCAATGCGAATCGCTCCCTCCGAAACATCCCAAAATCTCGGGATGAGATTCGCTACCGTAGACTTCCCTGCACCAGATGGTCCGACCAGAGCTGTCACCTGCCCGTGCTTCGCCAAAAAAGAGATGCGAGAAAGTGCCTCTCCTCCTGTTTTTCCCTCTGCTGCATAAGAAAAAGAGACGTTTTCAAATGCGACATCAAAGCTCTGTGGACGTTGGGAGCTAAGTGGTTCGGCAACGGGCTGCTCTGCCAAAATCCGATCCATGCGCTCCACACCCTCGCCAATGTCACGCAGGGTAGAGGTCAAAAACAAGAGCTTAAACATCGGGGCAGATACACCTGGCGCCATTACGAGGAAAAAGAGCAGAACAGACGCAAACGCAACATTTTGCGGGTCTTGACTCAGCATGAACACCCCTACCGGGAGAATGAAGGCCGCAAATGAGCTCAGAATCACCTTGAACACCAAAAATCCGTTTTGAAAATCATCGGTATGCTTGACGCAATAGTCCCGATAGGTGATCATATCCGCATAAAAGCGCCGGAAGGAATGAACCGTCTGCCCGAAAACCTTGATCGCTGGCATTCCGCGTACATACTGGACGGCAGATCCATTCATCCGTTCTAGTGAATCGTAGTACCTCTTGATATTTTCTTTTGTTTTCGCCCCGGAAAAGGTAATGATCTGTACAATCAGTCCCAGTATGATCGGCACGACGCAGGCCAGCGCCAGCCAGACGTTCAAGTAAAACATTACACCGATCATGAGCACCGTCGTCACGATTACATGCACCAAATCCGGAAGCTGATGCGCGACAAACGTCTCGACCTTTTCCACATTTTGCTCCAATGTTTTTTTGACTGCACCGGTAGACGTTCCGTTGAGCCAGCCAAGCGGCAAACGGCCGATATGCGAAGCCAATTTGACCCGCATTCCGTACAAAATGCGAAACGCAGCGATATGAGACACCATCCCGCCTGCATACATCATGACCAGACTTCCCACGAGTCCCAAAAGCGCAATAACTCCCCACCGAATCATGTATGCCCCGTCCGCCATAGCGGGAGCCGCTGCATGCGTTAACAGTTCGCGTAAAATGAAATAGACGGATGCATAAGGCACCAACATGCATATTGCGCTTACGGAAGACAATATTGCCGAGACGACGAGCAATCCGCGCTTCTCATCCGCAATCTCCAGCAAGCGACGCACGCCTTTTTTGGGCTGCATTCCCTCTTTGCTCTCCATTGTCGTCATTCCTGTTCTCCTCTCTCCTGCTTGCTTCTTTTGTCCTACCCCTTATCATAATGTGACCTTCCGCCCTCTGCCGCCGATTGCCGGATAGTTCTTGCCCCTAGCCGGAGTTCTTTTATTTTGGAACAACAAAACGGTCATGACCGTTTTGTTTGACCGCAAGCGGTCGCATCCACCTTTACGAAAAACGTCGAGATGCTTCGATCCCCCGATGAGAGGGGACGTTTTTCACACAAAAAACCTTTCCCACTTGGAGGCTAGCTCCCACAGGAAAGGTTGCGCTGGTTTTTTCGATTATGGTTGGACTACTTTTTCTTTCGCTTTCGTTACGATGTGGTGACCGAGCGGCAAGCCGCGCTGCTCCAGCTCATCAGCTGTCACAATATGGAGCGTCTCACTTTTACACGGCATGGGCATCAATCCGCCCAATGGACTCATCACTCTTCCGATCGTGTCTGTCTCAATGAGCACGTACAGGCCTTTTTCCTCCAATTGTTGCATGAATTCTCCCCAACGCTTGGAAGTAATTTGATCGGCGTGCTTGGTGAATATGACACCCATTTCTTGTGCTAGCATGCAAAATCTCCTTTGTTCTATCCGTCAAATATATGCTTCAAAAGATAATCTAACAATACAAGGAAACCTCCCTTCTGGCAAAATCCGTGTAAGCCAAAAAAACACGAAAAACGGTTGTTTTTGACCGCTTTTCGTTTCAGGAATCTCACATCTTCCTCGCACACACCGTTTCAACGCGGCACGCCGTTTTTTGCCGCTTGCTTTTGAAAAAGGGGCCTATTTTTGCCGATTTCCGCGTACTTTTCATGTCTTGCCCATCATGTACCTGCATTTCCTTCATTCAGGAGCTCGCTGCCAGCTCCACATGCAGCAGCCTGGCAAAAGGAACCCAGTGAATCTCGGAGCCTACCCGAAGCTTGAGGCGTCTCGCCGCTTGATCAATATGGATAATGTGGGCAGACAGGCTTCGCGGCTCTCGTCCGTCATAATAGGTCAGCGTCAGGATGCTCTCTGTCTGGAACGCCTGCCATACCAGCTCGCTAAAGGCGCTGAGCTGCTCCTGATCCAGCTCGGGTGGTACATAGCGGCGCTCTTCTTCCTTGATGCGCAAATACATTTCCCGATGCTCCGGCAGCACAAACCGACTGGCTACGAATACATTTTCCTTTTTGGACACACGTTTTTCCCTCATCGCTTGTTCTCTCCTCGCTGTTCATATCGGGTCCACACATGGACGAGCTCCTGACACTCTGCCCGCAATAGCTCAATCGTATAGATCGCTTCTCGTACATACCCGCGTTGTCGATAGTGGACGACATACATATGTCCCTGACGTCGTGAGCTGACGACTGTGCATCCTCTCTGCCCCAAGATGCGGCGCAGCTGGTGATGCTGCCGCTCCGCCCACCGCGAGAGCTCATCGAACATCATCTGATAAGAAAACTTCAATGGCACAATCCGCATCTGCCCCAGATCGACCATGACCGCCCGAAACAAAATGCCAAATAAAATATACTGGCGTATCAATTCCTGCTCGTCTGACACCATCGGCTCCGTCATTTGTAGTGTCCTCCGATCTTACGTGCGCGCTCTTTCGCCTGTCCCGCTTCCAAGGCAGAGGTGGCACGCAGGATGGCGTCCTGACCGTATCGGGTCCGGATATCATCCATGGCTTGTGCCAACGAACGCCGCTTGTGATTGTCCGTGAACAGATTGAGTTGCACCACGTTGTCAGGAACAAGCTGCCCCAGATTGACCCCGATACTGCGGACGGGCGTTTCCTGCCAATGACGGTCAAACAGAAAGCAGGCCGCTTCGTACAAAGTCATGGCATCATTCGTCTGTTCCGTGAGCTTCATCTGCCGCCCAAAGCCCGTTCCAGCAGCCAAATCGGCTCCACGACAGCCCACAGACAGAACAGAGCCCATCAGCTCCTTTTTCCGCGCCCGACGGCACACTTCTTCGCACAGCTCTAAAAGCACCACTTTGATTTCCGCTGCTGTATGGTAATCCCGCGGCAACGTCATGTGATGACCGATCCCTTTTTGTGAATCATAGGAATCCAATGCCACGGGTGAATCGTCGATTCCGTGAGCCGTGCGCCACAGCACTTCCCCATTCACTCCCCAATGTCGAGTGAGGATGGCCGGCCTCATATCTGCCAGCTGCCCGATCTGATAGACGCCCATTCGATGAAAATGACGCTTCATGCGTGAGCCTACTCCGAACAGCTTTTCAATCGGAAGCTTCCAGAGCGTATCCGCTAACGTTTCCCGCTTGAGCCAAAAAATGCCTTCTTCCCGTTTCTTGGCGAAATTGTCGCAGGCCATTTTGGCCAGTACCTTGTTCTCTCCGATGCCTACCCGACAGTTGATTCCTATCTCCATCCAGACGCGCTGCCGAATCTGTGCAGCCATCTGCAACGGATCACCAAACAGATGGACGCTGCCTGTCACGTCGAGAAACTGCTCGTCGATCGAGTACGGCTCCACCTTGTCAGTAAATGCCTCGAATATGCGAGTGATTTGCATGGAGATGCGAATGTACATCTCCATGCGCGGACGAACAACGACGAGCTGGCGACACTTTTGCTGTGCCTGCCACAGTGCTTCGGCCGCGACCACTCCGTATGACTTGGCAATCGGACACGCTGCCAGCACGACTCCGCTGCGCCGCTCTGGATCACCTGCGACGACAATCGGCTTGTTTCGCAGCTCTCGATTGGCCCCTTTCTCGATACTGGCATAAAAGCTCTGCATGTCGATTTATCAAGACTTAACACAAAAAAATGTATGAAAATGTAAAGATATATCATTGTAGATATATAAATTTAGAAAAAAGACCCTATTAGATGATGCAACTTTCGATTTAGACTGAAACAACATCGCAGATATGTCAAAGTATTGTTCTTTGGAAACAATGTTCTAGACTGGAATTGTTGACACTATCCAGTTCACGGATAAGAAATATCTAGAATTTGGAAAATAAACTTTATACTGAACCCGTGCGCTGCTGCACCAAAGATGATGAAAATGGTTTGAATCTGTCTATACTGCTACTACGGCTGGAGAGGAAGGTCGTTTTAAGTTGGTGCTACGAGCCCATCCGTTAGTCTGACTCCAACGATCATGGTGCATCATAGATTGTCGCTCCCTTTCGGGAAGCACTCATGGGAGATTAGTCCTTTTATGATTGTTGCACCAGCCTCCTTATAGGTAGTGCCGTAGGAAGGATGTTTTCAATGAAGGTAATCATTGAACGATCGTGTGGTATGGATGTTCATAAGGACAGTATTACTGCATGCATCATTACACCAGAAGGAAAGGAGATTCAAACATTTTCAACTAAGACTGTTTTCTTATTAAAGCTAATTGACTGGATTAAAGAACAAGGGTGCACCCATGTAACAATGGAAAGCACGGGTGTTTTTTGGAAGCCAATCGTCAATTTATTGGAAGCAGAATCAATTGAATTTTTGGTGGTTAATGCTACTCATATGAAAGCAGTTCCCGGAAGAAAAACAGATGTCAAAGATGCAGAATGGATCGCTGAACTTCTCCGACATGGGTTACTTACAGCTAGCTATATTCCCAATCGAAATCAGCGCGAGTTGAGAGAGCTAGTTCGATATCGTCGAAGCATAATTGAAGAGCGAGCCCGACAACATAACCGAATTCAAAAGGTTTTAGAGGGCGCCAACATTAAACTCTCTTCTGTTGTATCCGATATTTTAGGAGTTTCCAGTCGAGATATGCTTCATGCAATTGCTGATGGTGAGGAAGATCCTGAGAAACTTGCAAGCTTCGCTCGCCGTACTATGAAACGAAAAAAAGACGAACTAGAGTTAGCTCTTCGAGGATATGTGAACCCACACCAACGTCTTATGATAAAAACCATCTTAAATCACATTGAATTTCTGAATGAACAAGTCGAAAAATTAGACCGTGAGGTCTCTCAGCGAGTCACTTCTTTCCAAGAAGATGTTGAACGATTAGACTCCATACCAGGAATTGCTACTCGTATGGCTGAACAAATCTTATCTGAAATTGGAACAGATATTGAGAAACAATTTCCAAGTGCAGCACATTTATGTTCATGGGCAGGACTAGTGCCTGGGCACAACGAAAGCGCCGGAAAAAGAAGAAAGTCATCTAAAGCAAAAAAAGGAAACAAATATTTAAAATCTGCATTAACGGAAGCAGCTCATTCAGTAAGAGGCTCGAAAAATTACCTCGGTGCTTTGTATAGGCGAACAGCAGCACGAAAAGGTAAAAAACGAGCAGCAATTTCTGTAGCTCATGCCATGCTAAGAATCTCCTATTATCTACTTACCCGCAAAGAAATGTATGTCGATTTAGGAGAAGATTATTTTGAGAAGCAAAAACAGCAGTTCATAGTAAGACATTCCGTTCAAAGATTAGAAAAGCTGGGATATACCGTTACTATTACTGAAGCCTCTTAATCAAAGAAAAATCTACAAAGCAGAAAACTCAGACGTTGCAATTTTAAAAAATGAATGAGCTACGTCTTTTTTAGTATTGCCATTTTTAATAATACACATAGAGGTTAATTTTCATGGGAGTTGAATATGATGAGTTACCCGATTAGTTAAAGTTATGTATTCCTTTCTAAGGAGTTGTTTTTGTTGTAAGTTGGGAAATGAAATCGTTTCACTTTATTATGAAAGACCATCACTGCGAAAATCTGGGTCAAAGACTCTTTCACTCAAAAAAAGACGTCAACCTGTAAGTGTTTCCCGTTGACGTCCTGTCGCTAGTCTCAACCTAACTTCTCCACAATACTCCGCAACATTCTCGTTTATAGAGTTAATCGTATTAAGTCAAATGTTGAGTAGCTTTTCGATCAGTTATCCCTCTGAAAAACTTGGAGACCGTTTAATAGGGACTCTTGCGAAAATGTTGGCAGAACTGGTCAAACACAACTTAATCATTTTTCTACAAAAAGAGACTGCCGGTATCCATATCGGCAGCCTTTGCTTTCCTAAGGGGGGATCTACTACATCAGTAATAACAACGTCAACTCATGATAAGCACTTTCAAAATTTTTATGTGTCTCTTCACTATAAGCATCTAAGTCCCCACGAAAAGCCGTTCTACCCCTAAGCCAACTTTCGTATTAGTTGTATGGTGGAAAAGTCATGTATGTTTTAAGATACTACCTTTAACAATCCATTTTCAATTAGATCATGAATAAAGGATTGAATATCTACGATTACGTCCTCTTTTTGAGCATTATACTCTGCTACAACCCTTATTACTATGGTTTCAAAATCATTACTCTCCTTCAACATTTCCCAAACATATATACTAATTGGATCTAAAGAAAAGTAATTAGCTGTTTTTGAATCCATTAAATATCGTTGTCCGTCAATGTCAACACTTGAAACAGTTTCCATAATTTTGTATTTCAAATTCATATCTCCTTCTAAGAACTTAAGTTTGTTTAAGTCAGTATAGCGTAATGACCATGCTCACCTATAAGATCCTTGGGAGAACCTGACCTAATTACTTTTCCTTCTTTAAGAACGATAATAAGGTCTGCTTGTCTTGCTTCCTCCATTTGATGTGTACTGATCACTTTAGTTACATCAGGACCTAGTTCTAATATTGATTGCCAAACGATCCTTGCATTCTCAGAATCTAAACCTGCTGTTGGCTCATCTAAGATCAAAAATTCTGGTTGACGAACAAGTGCTCGAACCAATGATAATCGTCGCCTTTCTCCTCCAGAAAAATTTTCTCCTCTGTTAATCACTTGATCATCGTATCTGTTCGGAAGGTTCATAACCATATGATCTACATTCACACTAATCGCAACATTTCGCAACTCGTCTAATTGAAAACTTTGTCCTAGAGACAAGTTATCCGAAACAGTGCTGTGAAATAGATGTGGATCTTGCCAAGCGCAACATATTGGCGTATTCGCGCCTTTCAAGTAATTTACATTCCCATCAGTAGGCTTGTATAAACCTGCAATAATTTGGAGCAAAGTAGACTTTCCAGACCCACTTTCTCCAACAACAGCAATTAGCTTTCCCGCTTGAACATCCAAGTTGATATTATCTAATGTTTTTTTTGTTGCCCCTGGATAGGTAAAACTAACTGAACTCATTTGAACACCATTTGCATGTGGAATAATAGTTTTATCTTCATGTAAATCTATAAATTCCCACACGCGTTTCGCTGATGCAACAGAATACTGAATTTGACTAAATAAACTATTTGCATAACGAGCAGGAAAGAAGATTAGTTCTATAGTCGCCAAAAAAGCCACCAATTCTCCAACACCCAATTCTTTTCTTTCGACAAGCCCACTTCCAACTATCAATATTAAGACATAAGCAACAATTTCTGTTGCTCCACTTACTATTCGTAATCCAGATTGTGCCAAGTCACGTTTAATCACAGCTTTATATGCAGTTTCACATGATTTTTTATAACGATCCATTGCCCATTTTCCAGCCTGAAAGCTGATAAGATCACGTATTCCCTGCGATAAACTTGACACATCTTCCATGACACTACTGATTCCATCTTGAGCACTTTTACTTAAACCTATCATTTTACGACTACTGAGGATGGGTATTAGAAGACTTACTACTAAAAATGGCACTAAATATAATGTAAGCTTGGCATCGAGACTTGAAAGTGCAATCGCTGCGCCAATAAATTGTGAAATTGCGTGTACAACCTGTGCCAATACGATTCCGTAGAGATTTGACCAGTTTGGAAGATCAGATGTCGCGTACATCCCAAGCCTTCCTGGGGGCATCTTCTCACTTTCCAGAAATGGTAGACGTATGAAGTGACGAAGAATATTCAATCGAAAATTAATTAATATGTTTTGACTAACTCTGGCCGCAAGATAATCTAAAAGGAACGAAATGGACCACGTAAGTAGCCAGGTAAGGAAATATAATGCGATATACCACTGCCACATAGCGTTGTAGTAGGAGCCCTCAACCAACTCGCTAATAATCTTTCCAAGGAGAATTGGTCTAGATATATTTAAAAGGGCAGCCAATACCCCAGCTAATACCGAGAACACTACTAGTACTTTCTCTTTTGCAAAAGGAGCTAATATTCTTTTTACATTGTGGAAACTCATTATTTCCCCCCACAGTATTAAAATGACATTTTCGATTTACTTATCCAGAAACAAGCACTTATTAATGCAATAATAGTACTTGTTGAATCTACTTCTTTCCCAGCACGCCATTTTTCTAGAAAATCAATTGTTCTTTCTCTTGAAATTATCCCTGCCTCACATAATGGACTATTTACAATCAAATTCATGATATCTGTCCAATATTTTTGTAGAGCCAAAAAAGTTAGTCGATAATAATCGCCCTGTACTCTTACAAAATCTTTTGGAAAATATTTTTTAAATATACGTTTTGTAATAACCTTTGCTTCACTTCCTTGGATTGTATAACTATATGGAAGACCAAGAATAAATTCAATTAATGGTCTATCTATGTACGGAAAGTTTAATTCGATACCAAAGTTACGTCCCAAAGCTTCAGAATCTGATATCTGTGTAATAGTACTCATGGTTCTACTTAGTTGTGTTGCATACTCAGTATTTAGTTTAATTTTTTTAATATCATTCTCCATATCTCTCATTATTGTTTTTACCTCTCCGAAATCTACCATAAAACTAGGGGTTATAAACCTATTGTGAATAGCTGGATCCCAGTTTGATATTAATGGTGGTTTCTGAGATAAATGTAATAAAGGAAACAATCCATATGACTTCAAAAACCAGAATGCTTTTAATCCACTAGCGAAGGCAGCATCTGAAGCGCTTAGTGCATGTTGCCATGCAGTTTTAATTTTCATTTGCTTTAGTAAATCTGCTATGAAGCAGTAATTTCCTTGTAATAAATGATCGGCTCCATGTCCACTTATTATGTTTTTATGACCCAATCTTTTAGCCATTTGGAATATGGGTACCCGCCAAGGATAGAAAAATAAATCTAGTGATGGTTCGTCTGGAAAATGCTCTTCAGCAAAAGTATGAATGTGAGACATAGGTAATAGTTCATCAGCCTCTACGATATTCCATGGGATATCGGCTTGTTGTGATATCATTTGAGCCTGATTACTTTCATCAAGACCCTTTAAAGCACTCCATCTATATGTAATTGAACTGTCACCAGTATGGTTTAATTGTTTATTAGCAATTAAGAGCGACGACGAGTCTAATCCACCACTACATTCGAATAGAGCGGACTGTCCCCGGTGCTTAATTAATGAGTTTTGTAATAGATTTAGGTATTGTTCAAACACCTCTGTTTCACCTATATTTTCCATTCCTGTTTTCGGATTCAATTGGTCATTAAAAAGAACTTCCGGCCTAGCGAATTTATTAAATATGATTGCCTGACCTCTGGGCACTCGATGTATCCCCTTGTATGGAGTTTCTTCCCAGCAATCAACTAAACCCATTCCTATGAAGTATCTATAGAAATATAGCGCGTCTAGTGTTTCTTTTTCCAAATGGTTTATATCAGTCGACCAACTAATCATATTGTCTCTTTGTCTCCAATAAAGAGGATACCTTCCAACTGGTCCCCGGTACATAACTATTGTTTGTTTATTTCGGTCAATTACTACTACTGAACAGTTGCCATCAACCTTTTTTAAACCATTTATTCCTTCCATATTAATTAGTTTAAGAACGTGAGAAGCCTTTAAACCTGCCCCTCTAACCGCAATTGTAAACCTCGTATCAGATTCAAGAACTTCATTCTTCTTCGAGCTTAAGAAGCAAGACTTTCCCCATAACAATAATTTGGAGGTAAAATCCGTGTTGATCAATGATTGGGTATCACCTACTTCCCCATAAAAATCGTGTAAATTATGCATATTAAAATTCTCCTATAACTTTATAGTCTTCTGGGTTTTCAACACCCATTTGTAAATCATGTGAATTAATCCAGGCATGGGATACAAATGGGCAAGATTTGATTCCAACTACAACTGTTACTTTTAAGCGATGAACTGCAGCCACAAATTTAACAGCACTGGCAACCTCTAAACATCTACATGAAATGGGCATATATTGACTGACGGTCCATATAGCATTATAAATCCTTCTAATAAGAGCTGGATTTGAACGATTAGTTTCATAACGCCAATTAATTGTCTTCATTTTAAATAATCGTAAAAGGATCCAGACCACTACTAACGAAATAATTGCCTCGATTATTAACAGAAAAGACGAAATACCACTGGATAATTTCAAGTGAAGCCCCCTTTCAAAAGATTTTTATCCCCGACAATTACCATGGTAATTGTCGGGGATATGTTATTTACAACCTTTAATCACGATGACCTGAAGCGTAGAAGTCCCCACCGTTAGAGCTTCCTCCAAAAGTAAGCTGAACAACAGAACCTAGCTTAACTAATTTTGGAGATGTATACTTTTGGGTTTCTACTGAATTATTTTGCTTTTCTATTTTCGTCATTTCGCCACCTCCTTACAGGCTGATTTATTAACTCACCTCTGCTAACTCATAGCTGCTAACAGAATAGTAATACAATTCCCTCTTATTGTAAATACTGTATTCTATGTAAAATATATACAATTATTTATTTAATAAATAACATCTAGAGTTACATGCATAGTCGTTTTATGGTTGTTGAATAAGCGTCAAATAGCCCAACTTGTCATTACAATGGGGGCTGATCTAAGCGGTAATCAAGTTTAAAAGACGCTATCCTGCAAATAAATAAGACCCTACTCAGTAGGGTCTTAAGGTCTTTCCTGGGTCCTCCAACGGGTTTGAGCATCTCTGGAATTCCATCCGTAATATTTTGAACGGAACTGTTTCATCGCAGCTTGATATTGCCCAAGGATAAGTACTGCCTCGCCATTTTGAGGGAGGGTTTCGTCATCAAGTAAATCGAGAAATTCAATTGTTGGATCGTACTTTAGTACCTCTTTGATTTCGGTGAGAACTCTGTTAATTAGGTTCACCTTTAGTTTGCTTAGTACGCCATCCTGCTTCTTTTTAGAGAACTCCCTGACTTCATGTAAATGAGATTCCAACATTGGCTCCAACATATCAAAGCGTTCAGCCTGAAGTTCTGTAGGGAGTTTTTCCTTATCTTCATTATTTTTTTTAACCATTTCATACACCCTCTCGCTCAAATCCTTGGAGCTATCTTCTTAGGGGGAGCTGTTTTGATACTTGTCTGCTCTCCCTTTACCCTCCAATACCAACTGCCTAAGTTAGAGGTGATATTATCTGACCGTAATTTCTCTAAGCAGCTTATGT
The DNA here is from genome assembly GCF_005217615.1 of Brevibacillus antibioticus. NCBI lineage: Bacteria > Bacillati > Bacillota > Bacilli > Caryophanales > Paenibacillaceae > Brevibacillus > Brevibacillus antibioticus. The sequence continues at coordinate 969,122 of NZ_SZNK01000001.1, read as the reverse complement.
ATTGTGACAATATCATAACAACGTCACTGTTTGTAGGTAAGTCATCTTCCTCAAAAGAGTAAAAATCAGGAAATGGTTTCTCCTGTTTAAGGATTTTATTCGCTTCTACAATAATTTGGTTAACAAATTTAAGTTTAAATTTGTTAATTGCATCATCTGGCTTCTTCTTTGATAGAGCAGTAATTTCATTAAATAATCCCTGCAACTGTGCTTCTACTTTTTCAAAGTGACTAATATCCATATTCCCCCTCCTTTTGCGTTATGATGGACAAGATCGTGTGAACTCAATGTACTTCTTTTTTATTACTTCAATTGGTAATCTTTGCTTGCTTTCGAAAATTGTAACCATCATCTCAATGTCTTGGTCAGTAAGAGCGATGATACATCGTCTCTGTCCTGACCATAAATCAATCGTGTTTTTGAAAACACTCCTTGGTAAAGGGTTTCTTGTTACAATGATACCAAATCTACCGAAATGGTCGTTTAGGTAACGGTTAAATTGGTATATGTGGTCTCTCTCTACCTTTGCTACATTTTTTAGCTCCATAACAATCTGTCGGCTGCCATATTCATCATAAATATCTTTTAAAAAATCAAACGATCTATTGTTATAAAATACTAGGTCTCGAATTAGTACACCTGAATCTGTACGACTTTGCTCTGCAGCAAAATCCATTTGCGGATACAAGAGAGAAGCCATCAACTGAACAATATGATCTTCATATTTTTTGTCAGCATTATCCGTCTTCCCTGTTGGTAATTTCAAAATCGTAGAAAGTTTTCTTTTTGCTGAAGTAATAGGGATCGGTCTAAATAACGGGTCGTTCTTACAGTCAGCTTGCGTTCTTTCTTTTGTTGAGATATATGCTTTTACTACATCATAATTCTGCCGATTAAAGTTTAGCACCTTAACTCTTGAAGTTTCATGGTCTTCTTTACTAACCTCTTTGATGAAATAGTCTTTAAAGTAGTCTTCATAGTTAATCCAAGGAAGTACACGAAGCCATCGTTTGGGCATCAATAGAATAGGTTGTTGAGTTTCGGGATTAGAAGGTAGAAATACTTCTTCCACTATAAATTTGTTCATTTTATAGTCATAAATGTCATGAACACTGATTTTGGACATTGGAATAGAGTGTTTCTCACATTCAGACATTGTAAAATCGATAAGAAATGATTCCAAAAAATTACATGCGATATCGCTTATACGGTCACTAGATATCTGGTCAACAAAGAGCTGAATTTCCTCAAAGTGAACGAAGCCGCTTTTATTTACTTGGGGAATGTCGTTAAAAAGAGAAAGGATATTTCGAGCTGTTTTTTCTCCAATCCTTGCCCCTTTTCTCGTCTTAGACATTCCAAGACCAGCTTCATTGCATTCAGACGCACGAATTAAGATTTCAATAGCTTCCTTATCGTTCCCCTTATTCATAAGGTAGCCAAGGTGGTTAAACGCATTGACAACCGCAGTATGTAACGAGTTATCTTGCATTGAGGGTGATTTCCAGAGCAAAAAGGGATCCAAATAAAGTGGGATATCTTCATCCAAGAATGGAATAGCAAAATCAACTTCTTCTTGGGTAAACGGTAGGTTAAAGTTATCGTTTAGCCGAGGACGAACTAATGCCATTTGCTACAACTCCCATTTCATTCCATTCGTTAAAATTTGAGATCAACAAAGTCTCTGAGGTAACAAAAGAACACCTGGATGATCTTGCCCCTTCTAATGTATACACGTATAAAGGGACAGTCGACTATCGCTATTTGGTTGAACTTTCGAAGCGAGTTACTTTACTGAGGCATCTCGGTTATTCGTATTTACACTGGATTATTTCCGATATGGGAATATGTTTGGTTGAATCTGATATGTTCATTATGCTTGGAGGGCACACCTGCTTAGAACTAAAACTAACCTCAAGCAACGGTCGCATTTCATTCTCTTATCATAACTATCGTATGGTAGCATTCTTGAACTAAGCGTCAGCTTTACCGAATTTATCAAAGGAAAGCATTCTTAAATGAAAATTTTCTTCTTTCAAGGTTTTATTTTCGTTCAATAGTACTTCAATTTGAATCTTTAATTGTTTTATTCTTCTCTCTAACTCATTTCCAGTGTTAATATTGCCTGAAAATGTAGTCTCACCGGCTATTATCTCGATTTCCTGTTTTAAACGATCAAACCACTCATCAAGAAACTGTCTCGAGTCGCTGTCACTCATCCAAAGCATACGATCACTTTTCAAACCCAGTTTCTCAGCTATATACCTCGAAACCATTACTTTCGTTAATTTTATCATATTACCTTTTTAAATCCCTTTGTGAATACGATTTCGGTCTTACCATGATTTGGTCTCCTTTATTAATTCCATTGCTTCTAACAGGTGTAGGTGTTACCCTTGAGCCCTTTTGCGTTGTTATGTAGTTTTTAGCAACCTTTCGTAAGTATTTCTCCAATTTGCTTACATCTTTATTGTTTAGCCCAAAATGTCTGAACAATTTTTTAAAACTGTTGCTAATTAGAGGATTAATCTCCTCGAATTTTAATGTAAGCATCTCTTTTTCCCAATATTTTTTACCTAGCCCGTGACTGATCCTGAAGTGCCATAATAATGAATCGTAAAAGCTGCGCCTCATGTTCTTTATATGTTTCGTCATCTGGTTTATAAAATTTACATGGATAGCAATGGAGTTCGGTATGACCACAATTTAAATGAGTATGTGCTGTACAATTGTGAAGTGTCAAAGGAATAGCCGTTTCTGATTCAGATATCTCAAGAAAGTTTGGTAATTTCATCGAAATAATAATTGGATTTTTGCAGTTGTTTCTTACGCGAAAGACTCTTTTAATTATTTTACATTTGATTACCCCTCTTTTGCCTTTTGCCCAAGGTTTTGCATACAATGGTCCCAGAACTCTATTCAGGAGTTCTGGGACCATTGTTGTATTGAGAGCTTGAAGAAAAATATTAGGGTGGAAAAAATACCTGAACTGGATGATTTATCCCTTGTATTACGAACGTACATTCGATATATAATAAGAACATATTTTCGCATTAATTTGGGGGTGTCATTGTGGTGCCCGTAATAATGTTGGCGGATTGCCAATCATTTTATGCATCTGTTGAAAAGGCAGCACGTCCAGAATATCGCAATAGTCCCGTTATTGTGGCCGGAGATCCGGCTAGAAGATCAGGCATCGTCTTAGCAGCATGTCCTGTGGCCAAAAAGTTTGGAATAACTACGGCAGAAACATTGGGTCAGGCTCTCGCTAAATGTCCTGATGCAGTCGTTATACGTCCTCGCATGCAGACTTATATCGATGTATCACTAATGATTACTGAGATCTTTGAATCCTTTACAGACTTAGTTGAGCCATTTTCAATTGACGAGCAATTTTTGGATGTGACCGGATCGCTTTCTTATTTTGGATCTCCAGAAGAAATTGCAAAACGAATACAAGTCAAGGTAATGATGTCTACCGGTGTTTGGATTAGGGTGGGTATAAGTTCAACGAAGATGTTGGCGAAAATGGCAACTGACATATGGGCTAAAAAAAGTGAAACGGGTATCTTCACACTTCCTAAAAGCGATATAGATAGTCTGTTATGGCCTCAGCCCATCAACAAAATGTTCGGTGTCGGTTCACGGATGACGGCTCACTTTAACCGAATAGGCATTGCGACAATTGGCGATATAGCCAAACTTCCACTTGGTGATTTCAAACGTAGAATGAAACTTGTTATGGGTAAAAATAGTGATATACAAGCTGAATTGTATTGGCAAACTGCGAACGGCATAGACCCAAGCGCAGTTACGCCAGGCACACACGATCATCAACAAGCTATTGGACATCAAACGACTTTGCCGCGTGACTATTCCCATAAGGAGGATATCGACGTCATACTGCTTGAGTTAAGCGAAGAAGTTTGTCGCCGTTGTCGTGCCAAAGGCTACATCGGAAAAGTGGTATCCGTAGGAGCTCAAGGTGCTGACTTTGACAGACCTACGGGATTTTTTAGACAAATCACGATTGACGATCCAACCAATATAACCAATGAGGTGTTTGAAGCAGCTCGGAAGTTGTTTTATACCCATTGGGATGAACAACCGATTCGAAAACTTGGAATAGTGGTATCAAATTTGAGCCGTGATGATGAGTACCAACTTTCCTTCTTCGGTAATAGAGAAAGGTACAAAAGGCTAGAACGCACCACAGATCAAATAAAGAATCGCTACGGAAGCACAGCGATTTTGCGCGCATCATCTTTATTGGGAGCAGCACAAGCTCAAGAGCGTAGTGCGAAAATAGGAGGGCACTATAGATGAGTAAAAAACTTCAGAATAATGGACGATGGGAATCTAGTCGAATGATGCTTCCAGAACACCGAGAACAATATTTAAGCAGAAAGAATCTGCAACAAAAGCCGGTCAAACCAGAGTTACCCAGCAAAGAAGAACTTGAATTAATAAGGGATTCGGTTCTTCTGCCGATGATCTTAACGATAGTCGATAAAAACAGTACAGAAATCGGCCTCTCGTCCTATTCATTGAAAAATCTTTACCTCAAAGCTTCCCAAGTATTGATGGCACGAATCCATCTGGATCTAAGTGAGGTCAGGAAAAAACTGAAGGCAAAAAATATTAAAGTATTTCAAGAAGAACGCATAGATAGCGCGCTGTATTATCGGTTTGTGTGTCGAGGTTATGAGGATACCTTCGCTATAGTGCGTGATGTAGCACGAGCAGAAATAAGTATGCGAATTTCAAAATATGTCTCCGATATGTTCAGAAATAGCGACAACTAGACCAGCGGCTGCGGAAAGTGGTCGGTTTAAGACCACTTTTTTGAAGCAGTCTAATCAGCATTTTTGGCATCAAAAGCGCTTAGCACGTCTTTGGATAGGTTGTAAATGATCTCTATTTCTTTTAAGCTACGATTTTGAAGTAACACTTTGAGTAAGTCCAGAATCTTTTCCTTATCAGAAGGTAGTTCCGTTCCAAATAACTCAGAAGGGCTAACTTTTAAAGCAAGAATGAACCGCTCAAGGGTTTCGATTGAGATGTTCTTCTCCCCTCGCTCTACACCACCGATATATGACTGAGGTAATTTTACTTTCTCTCCCAACTGCTCTTGTGTAAGTCCACGATTTTTTCGAAGAATACGTATTTGTTTCCCGATTTGATTAATTAACCCTGCCATAAAACCACCTCTCTTAAAGAGTAGGCAAGTCATGCAGGCAATTAAATATAGTCATAACATATAAAACCAATTGATTTTAGATCTTATAAAAACTATTATTGTTGTTACCAAGATACTATAGTCATTACAGGAGAATGAAATATGGACACAACACTTCCAAATCAAGTAGTTATAGAGAATGTTCTAGTCAGTAAAATCAGAGGTAAAATTGCCTATCAGGGTAATATATCTGCGTCAACCATAATGGGATTGTATTATGTAAAGCCATATGATGATCCGTCGGGTAAAGGATATCAAAGGCCAGTCGATCAAAAAAGAAGCCACGATTTTGCAATTTATCTTTCAAAAGGAGAAGATGCACTTTTCACACCTATCCTACTCAACGCTGCATCGAAGTGGGAGTTTGTTTGTTACGATCGTGCTCGACCGGCATATGGTCGTCTAATCTGTAAAGGTAAGGCCTCTTTAATGGATGGGCAACATCGTTTAGGGGGTATAAAGCGGTACATTCAAGAAACAAATTCGGATTTAAACATCCCGTTCCTTTCCTTTCATTATCTCGATGAAGATGAGGAGATTAGGCTTTTTGATACGATTAATACAAAAGCTAAAGGCATAGGCTCCTCATTAAGTAAATATTTACGTAGAGATTCTGATGAACTTAGTTGGGTTGCAACACAGCTCTTAATCCAGAGCGGTAGCCCCTTCCATAATAATGGAAGTATCCTCGGCAAACGTAACAAAAGCAGGCATATTACACTTCAAAACTTATACCGAACATTAAGCTTGTTGTTTAAAAATCAAAAACTAAGTGTTTTCACAAAGGAGGAAAAGCTTTCTCTTGCCACATTTTATTTCTCTACAATGAAGGAATTGTTCCCTTCAGAATGGATGGACTATAAAGGCCAACGCTTAACACATATTGTATGCTTAGATGCTCTATCAATCGCAGGTTCCCAAGTTCTTGTAACCTGCATACAGGAACCCCGTAAACAAGTCGATCTTACTTCAGCTGCACGTCATATTAAGAAACTTAAGGGGATCGAGTGGTCGAGTGAGGGGCCATTGAAGTATGTAAAGGGTTTGAGTGGTTCGAGAACGCTAGCCTCGGAGTTATTAGAGCAAATGATCGGTTAACGCTAAGAGCCCAGAAACAATGCACTGGGCTCTTAACGTATTACAGAGACATATTAAAATTGAAGTCAGTTGCAAAAGTTCTAATTCTCAATATGATGAGAAAAGCAAATGATAACTCCTCTCCACAATAATATTGACCAGCTCCATTTACACTGAAATTGTAAATGCCAAAGAACTAACTCCCATTTCTCAGGCAAGAATTATACCAGTAAAATAAAAACCGCGAGATCGCGGTCGTTACTGGATATGTTCCTATCCTCCGATAAGTGTTGTCAGAGGACAAGTTTGAACTTCTGCAGTTTATCAATTACCATTTTTACCGAATTCCTATGGATACTAAATGATTATACTAGCCCCACGTCTCATCATTATTCATTGCCTTTCTCTGGCCACCAGAAGAACACCCGCGCACCGGCCTCAGAAATCCTGTACCGCTCCTTGTTCTCGCTGGCATATGGATTGGAGAGCCAATGGAACTCAGGTTCATCGAACACGTTCGTTATGAACAGCACGACAAATTCCATCGTACGCTTGCCCGCATCTTCGATCGCCATTATGTTGTTGCGTGGAACCGAGCTCGAAATAGGCATCTCTCCCTCTGGTCGCCTTGACGTGACCGGCGTGACTCCTTCCGGCAAGACACGGCATAACTGCCCGTGATCCGCCATATCGTTTATAGCTCTCTTTACGCACATAGATGGTTCCATGGCCATTCACACCTGTTGTTAAGTATTAATTTTGTATCAGTGTAGCATTTTCCGATCCAGACCCAATAATACACTACAGATTGTTTACCAAAGACGATCTAACATCGTAATATACTTTATTTACTTAATTCACTTATTCGAAGAGAAGGATATACCTTTCCGACCAATACATCCCTCATCTCATCTACACTAGTAAACCTAATTCCTTTATTAGGTGAAATTGCTCTTGATATGAATTCATTCAGCGCATCATTTTTTTCTCGATGATACCCGTTAGATCGGCCAGTAAGGATAAAATAAATCACTTTTCCAAGAGCATATGTTTCATGTCTTATCTCGTAATTTTCAAAACCAACTGCGGTCAGGTCAGTGTAGTCATTGATAGCCCCTTTTATTTCGGTCCCCTGTCTGGTTAGCGTGCTGCTTGCGCGTTTAACCAAACCAAAATCCGAGACTTTTAATAATGTCGAACTGTCTCCGAAATTTTTAACTAAAATATTCGTATAACTAATGTCTCTATGAAGTATTCCTGTTGAATGAATATACTTAAATGCAAGAAATAATTGTTCTACCAAAACCCTCCTTTTTTTAAATGTTAGTGTACTGTTATTCCTATAAATGTATTTGCTTAATGTCTCGTCTGCATACTCCATGACATATTCATTTGCTTCTTCATCATAGCTATATGCCTTGATAATGAAGGGGCAATCCAGGGTTTTAAGATCTTTAAATTCATTCTTAAACCGCTCCAACTCATCGGGTCGCAAGTCGTGTTCTGCTCTTTTCACAGCGAAAAAGGAACCATAATGAGGGTCTTTATACTTGAATACTTTTGCGTAGGATCCTTCTCCTATAAATCGCAATTTTGTTGATACACTTGCTTTCACGCCTGGAATAAATTTAATTTCGGAGAGGATGAAAATAGGTTGGTCTTCTATAAGATTAATTGAAGGGAAATCTTCCGGGATTGTACTTCCTCTACTTTTTGATAAAAAAGATCTGCATTTCCCCATTAATTTTTCATAATAGTCATTTATCTCAAATGCAAATTCATCTCTGAGTGTAGACTGAACTATTCTGACCTGTTCAATTAGATCAATGAGATCTCTACTTGCATCAGCATTGTAATGTCCGCCACCAGTTGCGTAGCTTTTATCATTCATAAATGAAAATAAATCGTTGAACTGAGCATGGAAAATTGAAAACATTTCCTTTAATCTTTCGTCAGTAATATCTTCATAAAACCCACGAAAAAGTGCTACTCTATCCGAACCATGCCTTTGAGAGACTTGATTTAGTTTTAGTTGTAGAAATCTGGCTTGATCAGTAGGAATAGAGATCCCCCCGTTAGTATAATAAATTTGACAATAACATTATATCACTTGTATATCCTATAAATGGGTAAAATCCACTTCGATATCTCACTATCCCGCCCGCAACAGCTTCATTAAATGGTTCTTACTTAGCCGAATAATGGAACAGGACGACAATCTATCAAATCTTTTGATAGATTGTGTAGCCGATTCAGATTTGAGTAATTCACGATTGTAGATAATAGAAACTAACCTTAAACACCAGCCTTTCAAGTAACGCTCATTTAATTAGAATTCGAGGGCAATGCATGGTTAGCGGGCAGAGATCCTTGAGTACGAATTGGTAAATAAGCTGCACGGATTTCGTTACATCCTACATAACCCTACAAAATGACTAATTAGTATGATAATGTAAGATCGATAAGATGGAGCTATAGGCTAAATGCCCTTGTTGCCTCAAAAATCGAAATGTAGCTATAAAACAACGTTCTTAACGTAAATTGTAACGTTTGGCATTATGGATATTTATAAAATTGTTCAAAAATTCTAGGGAGGATAATTATCATATGTTAATTGAATATAAGAAATCACCTAGTTTTAGTCCACCCAGTTCACCACATTCGCAACTTTATCTTATTCATGACAATTGGAACGATTGGCGTGAATGGCATACCTTATATACCTTGGCTTATGTCGACAAAGAGGGCACCGTACATTATATCGGTGGAGTTAAAATTGGGCGTTTTGGTATGAGTCCTACAATAAATTATGGGAGACCAGAAATTCCTGAATCCTTCGATAGTTTAGGTGAGAATTTTTTTTCGCTTGGGCAAGATGATAGTTATTATGATAACCTTAACAACATCTGTGGTGAGGAAATTCGAATGAAGGTGTTTCAGGCGTTAAATGATATCGCATTTTATCCTACTTTGTTTGAAAAGGCGTTAAACGAAAGAGTAACTATGGATTCGCTCCTACGGGGTATTACACTGACAACAGTTATGGGACAGTTTCGTCATATGGCAAATGGTGGTGCCAGATTAACTCGTTATCGTTTTAAATACATTGAACCGTCTTTTGAAGGAGAAACACCTCTAGAACTTGATTTTTTGGTTGAACCAGAGTCAAACCCCCCCACAAATATACATATCCTAATTGGTCGCAACGGTGTTGGAAAAACACGGTTACTCACGAATATGATAAATTCTATAATCACGCCTAAACCTGAAGTTTATGGGGAGTTTACATCTAAGAATATGTACCATGAGAATATTTTCTCTAATCTTGTCGCGGTTTCCTTCAGTGCCTTTGATAAAACCGAACCATTGGACGAACAATCGAATAAAGATAAAGGAATACAGTACTCTTACGTAGGTCTAAAGCGACCAAAAACTAATGGAGATACGTATATTGCTTCACCAAAAAGTCCTGAAGAACTACAGCGTGAATTAATAACTAGTCTTATGGAGTGTAGAGTTGGAGCTAAAAAAAACCGATGGTTAAACGCTATAGAAATGTTGGAGACCGACCCCGTTTTTAAAGAATATGAGTTTTCTTCACTTATGCAAATGGACGAACCTGTATTCAAGAAAACCGCCCCAGTGCTATTTCGTAAGCTTAGTTCTGGTCATGCAATCGTATTGCTTACCATTACCAAACTGGTAGATAAGGTGGAGGACCGTTCCTTGGTCGTACTCGATGAACCTGAAGGGCATCTACATCCACCACTTCTCTCGGCATTTACACGCGTATTATCAGATCTATTAATTAAGAGGAATGGTGTTGCTATTGTAGCTACTCATTCTCCTGTGGTACTCCAAGAGGTACCTAGTAGTTGTGTCTATATCCTTCAGAAAACAGGGAGTGAATCTTCAGCACACCGACCCGATTTAGAGACATTTGGGGAGAATGTTGGCATTTTAACCAGAGCTGTCTTTGATTTAGAGGTTACCCATTCGGGCTTTCATCAAATGCTCTCTAAAGCTGTAAAGGCTTTCGGTGACTATGACAGCGTTGTTGATTACTTTAATGACGAGCTTGGTTTAGAGGCTAGAGCGATTATTAGAAACCTGTTAGCAGCACGTCGTCGAGAGGAAACAGATCAAGATGCGTAAACTCCCTAAACCAACTTTTTCTCCAGAGACTGTGTTTCTTGCTTGTATAAGTAATATTGAGGATGCAGAATTTAAAGCGCGACTCGAGGATTGTAAACAAGAGATTATTCGGGCATCACAAGAATTCGAGGATAAAGCCGCTCAATGTGAACTTCACACAATCAATCGACATAACAGTGTTGCAGGAATAGTTAGCTGTGATGACATGAAAAAAATTTATAATACGAAAATGGCTAAGGATGGGCAGCCCGGCCGAGAGTACTATATGAAGATTAGAACAGCTTCTCCGCAGAACACTTGTCCATTGTGCGGTCACAGAAAGGTCAGAACCTTAGATCACTTCTTACCAAAAGCAACTTTTCCTACATTAGCCGTTACCCCAGTAAATCTGATACCGTCATGTTTTGAATGCAATTTTGATAAGAGGGCTACACAGCCTGCCTCCGCTAAAGAGGTAACCATTCATCCTTATTTTGATGACTTTTTTGTCACGGACCGATGGCTTTATGCAGAAGTTGAACAAACCACCCCCGTGTCTTTAAGCTACTTTGTCAGTCCCCCAGAACATTGGGAAGAGACTAAACAGGCTCGCATAAGACAACATTTTAAAGTATACAACCTTGCCACGCTATATGGGTCTCATGCCGGATCAGAGTTAGCATCTATCGCATATTTATTGGAACAGGCAGCTGAAGATGGTCCAGACGGTGTAAGAAACGAATTAAAAAAGCAAGCAAGCAGCCGACATAGAGCGCATCTAAATTCCTGGGATGCCGTGTTGTATTCTGCGTTATCTGAGAGTGAGTGGTTCTGTTCAGTCGGTTTCTCATTATTAAAATCCTCCATCCATTAATTTTCTAAGCCCCCTCTCTTTTAAGCTTTTTTGAAGAAAGCCTCTAATTATTTCAGGCGCATCAGGTCACCACGCTTAGTGCTCCTGATGTTCGTTGATAAGAAAGTTACTCAATCGAACAAGACTAAAAATCAAATCCATATTGTACATGCCTACTAGGTGAAACCCTATTTTTTCTAGCGTTATCGAAACCGTTAGTGAACCTACTCTTTTTTTATAATAGGGTTCTCCAAGAGTTATCTTAATCTGCCAGTTAGTTGCAAAGGCTGCCGGTTTTAACACCAGCAGCCTCTATTTGTGTTTGTTCCACTATCGTACCCGCTAGTTGATAAGGAAACCTCGTTTAAGTAACATTTTCAAGGCTTCTTCAATATCCGTTTGTATATCATTTTGGGATAAATTATATATTGTTCCTAAAATCGTTAATATAACTACCAAAGTAATATCACAATGTTGAGCTGATCCATGCGGGTGAAGCTTTTTTTACGAATCTTTTTCCATTGATATTTTATCAATTATGGTAAAATTGGGAAGGTAAAACAGATAAATATAAAGGTTGTGATTTCAAATGGACATGCCCCTTTCCCCAAACCATTGCTTTTTGTGCGGCGATGAACTAACAAATAACACAGACGAACACATCTTTCCAAAATGGCTGCAGCACAAATTTAATCTTTGGAATCAGACCATCACCTTAGTAAATGGTACGGTAATTCCCTATCGGATGCTAAAAATCCCCTGCTGCAATACGTGCAACAATGAACATTTATCTCAACTGGAAATCGAAATATCGAAAGCCGTAGATGGCGGTTATGGCTCATTTATACAGTTGGATGAAGACAAAATCTTTTACTGGGCTGCCAAAATCCTATACGGTCTATTCTTTAAGAAATTGTCTCTCAATATCGATCGAAGGGACCCGATGGCCGGTACGATTATGAGTCCTGAAGCGATGGAAAAATTCCATACATTGCATATGTTATTGCAGGGAATTAGGTTTCCAACTCAATACATCCCGGTAAAACCTTATTCGATTTTTATATTTAAAATGTATGAATATAAGGCTGAGGATTGGGATGAATCAAACTTCAATTACTTTGACAGCTATTTTCAAACGGTTTATGGCATGAAAATGAACGATATCGGATTTATTCTATGTATCGAGGATTCAGGCGTTCAAGCAGAATTTGGCGAAAATTATTTTGATAAGTATAAAGATAAAACCCTTCATCCCATCCAATTAAAGGAGATCTATGCCAAAATCAATTACAAGCAATTTTTAGCCATTTACCCTCCACGGTATATGACCATTGAAACGGATAATGAACGAGTTGTCCACGTCACCCAGCCTTCTGGAGATGTATTTGAAGATTGGTCACAGGAATTATATGCACGTGGTTTAGCGCATATCTGGAGTGCGTATCCCCATCTTCGGTTCGAAGATATTTATTTTCCTCCTGATCAGGTCATGAGTTACTTAAATAATGAAGATGGCTCCTTTAAGCAACTTCCGAAGCATATCATTAAAAAAATTTAAAACAGAGTTTGATTACACAAACTCTGTTTTTTCTTTAGTTCCATTATATAAATGAGGGAATTCGAAGAAGAAAATTTTTCGCCTGGATTGAACGCCTCCTTGCGATTCGGACTTTCGCCCGATCTGTTTCCGTCCGGATCACTATCTTCTAAAGTTTTTAGTGATGCGAGTCAACTCGCCGATCAGATACGGATCTGGTATTTATTCAAAGTCCCTCCCGTCACTCAAAACTTAATGAAAATTTCTTAAGTTCTGCCAAAAATGCATCCACATATGTAGTAGTTAATAATTTAGAAGGAGTGTGCGGGGTATAGTCTATATGATTGATAAATTCATGGTTATCGTACTTTCCAAGTTCCTGTTCCTTTAGAGTAACTGTTAAGATAACTTGATTTTTGCTTTTTCCAAACAATTCAAGAACTTTTCTTTCTTTGCTGGAGGATAACTCACCATCTCTAAAATAGTCCATAACTATAGGAAATGGATGATTAAGCACTGAGAGTAATGCATACAACTTGGATAAATAAAATTCAGTTTCTTCTACCCCAGAATATACGGATTGCCTTTTGGAAAACAAGTCATTAAATATCATATTGCCTTGGGGATCCACTGCTTTGTAAAATTCATTCATTTTCTCAATTATTATTGAGTACATCTCTTTCTTTTTAGCATCTGCATCTATTGAAAGAGTTTCGTGTTCATTCAACATAACATGTAGATTCTTAAGTTCATTGTCTAATGCGAGTAATTTTGAATCAGCATCGCTTGCTTTAACAAGGTCAGATTTATACATTAACAATGATTCGATACTTACTTCATCTTGTGATAATAATGATTTCAACTCTTCTTGAAATCGATTAATTTCTAGTGAGATCATATCAATTTCATCTTTGTATGCATTGATTTTATCTTCGATGGATGTTAAAATCTGATTCCGTATTTCAATACTTGATATATCAAAAGTATATGCACTGTCCGCAGTTGAATATCCAACGTTTACGGAATGACAGTCTAAACAATGAAGTTCTCCTGCATTTAGTGTTTGATTAAGAGACCGTAATTCCTTGAGTGTAATCTCGTTTTTAATCTTCCTCGATGCAGCATTGTTTCTCTTTGAGTTAAGTTGGATAATACTATTTTTTATCTTCTCAACCTTAGAAAGTTTAGCCTCAAACTTCTCCCTGTCGTTTGCCATACTGGCAATACCAATTGCCGAAAATGCAGACTTTAATATTTTATTATTGTTCTCAATAACTTTTTTCTCATTAACTATTGATTTAATTTTCTTCCTTATCTCCTCGTTTTCTCCTCTGGAAGTGGTAAGAATACCATTATAGCTATATAACATATTTACAAAATCTTCTTTCTTATAATATCCGTTTAAAAAGATATTTGAAGTGTCCTTATTATCTTGACCTACAAAAAACATCTGATAAAGTAACATTGGGTCAACAAGTTTCTTAGAACCATCCTTCAGTATAGTTGGAATATTGAACAAATTTCTATTAACAAAATACTTAAATTCAGATAAGTTATCAAAGATTGAAATATTCCCTCTAAAAATAATTATAAATGAATTTCCTTTTCTGCATATTGACACCAATTCATTCTTAGATATTTCCAGTTCAACAATAAAGTAATAATTTTTAACTCTGAAGGAAGAAGGGAAAATTGGATCGTTTCCTAATGCATACATCATTGATTGTATTACAATTGTTTTACCTTTATTGTTATCGTCACTCGAGATAATATTAACCCCAGAGGAAAATCTCTCTTCCATAAATGCTTCACTATTGTTTCCAATTAACACTTTTTTAATTATCATAAATACCGTCCTTAATTACTGCCATGAAATAGATTACTGAAATCATATTCAAAAATGGTAACTTTTCAAGCAATTCTCTGTTTACCAACCTATATGCCAAATCAATAGAAAGAGTCTTGTTACTAGTTATAATCTCATAAATATCATTAAAAAGGTTCCAAAAATTTTCGGAATTGTTTTTATCAAAAATTGTTCTTGCAATACTGTGCTGACAATCTTCCAACATATCTTTTTGCTCTGTTGCCGGTATTCGATTGAACACAGGTATGAACGAAGGTGTAACGCCTCTTTGCAAGATGTTGTTATTAATAATACGATTTAAGACCATCATTTTTATTTCTTGATTTGTTAAATGCCTGTTATAGAAAATAAACTCATCTTTAGTTTGCAACACAATACCTTCAACCATGTTGTTATTTTTTTTTGAGGACTGTACATCTCGAATTTGGTTGAAAATTTGTTCTAATACAGTATCAGATGGAATAATAAGAGGATTCACTTTGATTATACTTTTAATGTATTCACTCTTCTCTTTGTCATCAATTACAAAAATTACTCTTGTTAAAAACTTCTTTATTTCAGTTAAGCTTGCTTTCTCCGCAGTAATATACGTTTTCTTTATACATTCTTTTAGAAGTGAATTTTCTATTTTTGTAAGCGACTGAGATTTTATATTGCAAATATCGAATATATTCTTCGAATTATCTAATCTGATTGAATCTGCGATTCCACCTAGAAAAAGAATATAGTGGTCAAAGCTAAAACTAGAAGAATAGTTTTTATATAAAGTAACTAATTCCTTACCAATATCACCCTGAAAGTTCTTCTTCGCAGCCTTCGACTGCAGGTCCCATGACTTGTTAGAAAGTCTATCTAATCCTGTGAGGTCATTGAAGAAATCAATAACAAAATAATGAATTTCATGACTATCATCTCTAAAATTCATCAAATATAACAATGCCTTTGTCTCAAAGTCAGAGCCTATAGACTTAGTTTTCTCACTTGATTGAATTGTATATGACAATTAGATCCCTCTCTAATCCAGCGTTAAAATGTAATTATGGTCTTCTCCTATAGCTCATTAGAACTATTAATATTTTCGCCATTACACTTTAAATTCCTCTTTTCTCCAATTTATTCACTGGCCATTTTATAATCAAGGTCGGATTCAAAGGTTTAGACAGGTTGCTCCTCCATCTGAGGGCCACCTTGTTAATAAAATAGAAACTATTATGCTATTTTACAGAGCCATGTGGAACTCAACTACTTCTTTGGCGCTGCTAAGTAGTTGAGTTGTTATTGAATTATGTACAGACGAAGATGTCTATATATCCCTTGCTATAGCAGCGTTTTTAATTATGTACACATATTATTCGTCTGTCTTCATGCCATTTTGGCCAGTACCTTGTTCTCTCCGATGCCTACCCGACAGTTGATTCCTATCTCCATCCAGACGCGCTGCCGAATCTGTGCAGCCATCTGCAACGGATCACCAAACAGATGGACGCTGCCTGTCACGTCGAGAAACTGCTCGTCGATCGAGTACGGCTCCACCTTGTCAGTAAATGCCTCGAATATGCGAGTGATTTGCATGGAGATGCGAATGTACATCTCCATGCGCGGACGAACAACGACGAGCTGGCGACACTTTTGCTGTGCCTGCCACAGTGCTTCGGCCGCGACCACTCCGTATGACTTGGCAATCGGACACGCTGCCAGCACGACTCCGCTGCGCCGCTCTGGATCACCTGCGACGACAATCGGCTTGTTTCGCAGCTCTCGATTGGCCCCTTTCTCGATACTGGCATAAAAGCTCTGCATGTCGATCAAAAACACGACCCGCTTGTTCGCATTGGACACACGATCATCCCCTAAATAAGAACTTATGTTCTCTTGTTGCTTTGTTCTTATTATAGCAAACAAACGTTCCCTTTTATGCCTGTCTCGCGTAAAAAAAAGTTGGTAATTATTTCTTTTCGGATAAGCACACGTTGGTAGGTGTTCCGCAAGCGAAAGCGAATCCAAGAAGGGGTTACTTTTTCACGACAGGAATCCAAATTTCGCTTCGGAAGGTCGGGGATGAAGTGTCTTTATTTTCGTTCCACAAAATCTCTGGACCCTCAGCCTGTTCATAACCGGAGGATAAAAACCATTCCGAATAAATCCGGGCCCAGACATCTTGCAGCGTATCAGGAAAAGGACCCACTGCTTCGAATACCGCCCAGGTGGAAGCAGGAACTTCGAGTACTGCCAGATTATCAGGACAATCTGCTGTAGTGGCTACGCCGATATAGTGATCGAGCTCGCCATATTCCAGCCGACCTTCTGAAAAGTTCGTGGACGCACTGATCAGTCCAAGTGGTTCAACATCGGATAGCGATTTTAGTTGTTGAATCCTCGCCATATCTAATGAAGCCCACATGGCCGCAATCTCTGGATTAACTCCACGGTAAATCAACGGGACTCTTTTTTTCAGACCCACAATGCGAAATGCCTCTTTTTCTTCCATACGGTAGTTCATGGCATTGCCTCCTTTAATGGATAGATGAAAGGTCATTCGCGGATAAGCCTTCAAGGAATGGCCAATGTGTCTGGCTTCTGTCGGAGTGACGCCATGCACATTCTGAAAAGCTCTGGCAAAGGAATCAGCCGATCCGTATCCGTATTTGATCGCAATGTCAATGACCCGCTCGTTGCTGTCCGCAAGCTCAAAAGCTGCAAGCGTAATGCGCCGACGCCGGATGTACTCGGATAGCGGAACACCAGCAAGAAAAGAAAACATCCTTTTGAAGTGATACTCGGAGCAGCAAGCCACCCGGGCGATTTCTTTGTAGTCAATCTCGCTGGTCAAATTGTCTTCGATATAGTCCAGAGCTTCATTCAGCTTTGCAAGCAAATCCATGGTAATGACCTCCCTTTCCCCCTCAGAATAGCAGAAGCAAAATCAGGCGATCCGACATTTCGTGCACGATGATGTCGGGGCGACCTTGTGAAAAACGCCTACTGAAAGGAGCTTTCTCACAATGAAAACCGCTTCCCCGCTGCTCCCCCAAATCGGAGCCATTTTTGTAGCCGTCAGCGATATCGAACGCGCACGCGACTGGTACTGCCGTCTCTTGGGCCTTCCCGCGGACGGTGAGATTATAGTCGGACATATATACTGCATTCCCTTACAAAACGGACTGTCGCTCGTTCTAGACAGCAAAATCTTTCCGAAGCGCATCACAGATGATGCTCCCTTATTTCATTTCAACACACAGGATATCGAAGCCTCTTATGCATTTCTCAAGGAGAACGGAGTGGAAGTCGTCGTTCCTGTCCAGCATGGTCACTGGTTCAACTTCCGCGATCCCGACGGCAATCTGATTATGGTATGCAAATGTTAAGCTGAAAAGGAGAAACACGCATGACCATCCACTTACGCCGCACGACACCGGCAGACATTCCATTCGTATGCGAAGTAGAAAATGCGCCAGAGAATACCGTTCATTATCCCGTGGAGCGAAGAGCGGTACCACCACGCACTTGGCAGCCCGGACATCCTCCATATGATTGCCGAAAAAAAGAAACAGGCCACCCCGTCGGCTACGTCATCATCGCCGGGTTGACCAATCCTCATCAAAGTATTGAACTCATGTGTATTACAATCGCAGTAAAGGGCGAAGGCAACGGTCGCAACATCCTGCGTCAGATCAAGCATTCGGCATTCATCGAGCAAAAAGCCCCTCGACTCTGGCTGGATGTAAAAGAAATGAACGACCGCAGCCTTTACCTATCGGAAGGGTTTCACATGCTAAGGGGCAAGTAGCTCGGGAGTCGTGACATACAGCCATTTGCCGTCGTTGCTAGCACCCAAAATAGATACACTCGTTGGCAGTCCTTTCACCAGCACAGATTGTTGCTTACGATCAGCATCGAACAGGAAGAGCGACGACACGGACTCCGCTCCTTGTTCCGCTTTTTCCCAATCGATATAAACCAAATGGTGAGTGCCTGGAATCCATACCGCTTCTGGCTTCATTTCCTTTAGCTTGACGTCGCCCTTAAACACCCCTGCATTCCAATACATTTGATAAGCGCCATCTGTCGACTGGATATAGCCAGACCAAGCTTCTTTGGGAACGGGTGGATTCCAGCTGATCACCTTGCCTGACTGCCAATCGTAGCGTTGACGAAGCTCCTCAAAGCTTTCTTCCTCTGTTCTCATTTCAAACGTCGCGTAGCGTCCATCATCGATAAAACTGACGGGCTGGACTTGCCCATTCATCTCATCTGTTGGAACCCATCCTTTGATTACACCTGGGAGGCGCCGTTCTTTTGCAGTCGCCAAATCGTACACGACCAGATCGAGATCTTTTTTCTGTTCGGTCTTGCCTACTGCCATCAATACATGCTTGCGATCATGGCTAAAGCTGGCTCCATGTACGTATCCATCTACCTTGATACGAGTGGCAAAGTCGCTTTTCGGTACTTCTGTCCCTTTTGGTGGATGAGCGAAAAAGAAACCGCGGCGATCTGCCATGAAGTCGCCTGCACCGCTATAGTTGTCAGTCAGCTCCACTGGATAAGCAGTCAGCTCTTTTGTCTGTGTGTCATAAATCGAATACAGCATAGGGAAACGCGCGTCGCACTCGCAATATTCTGTAAATCGCTCCAGCAACACATACCGTTCCTCAGGGTCGATAAACTCCATGGGAGTCCTGACGGCAAAGTCCGTCATTTTTTCTTTCACCTTGCCATCGACGGAGACTCGCCAAATCTGAGACGGAGCAAACACCACCGACGAGAAATTATTCGTATCGTCAAACACAGTTCCCTTTACCGTCTTCGCTCCTGCTACGTTTATAACATATTCCGTCCAGCTTCTGTCTTTGGCAAGCGTGTCAGGAAGGGTAGCCAGCAATTGAAGTTGGCGGTCGTGCACCCAGTGAAACGTAAAAATCGGCTCCACGAAACCCAAGTCCACTTTTTTGGTCTCTTCCTGAGCATTTTTGCGGATGGCCGCTTCGACTGTTCCGGGGTTCACAGCTTCTTTAAAAAAGAGGGTGTACGCCTGTGGTGCAGGTCCCACGACCGCTCTTCGAGGAGAGCGGAGTTGCGGAGCATCGTTTAGCTGAATGACTACGTCTTCTTTCATCGCCGCGTAGTCGAAAGGCAGTTCCTTTTGCTTCCATTCCTTTGTTGTTTGGCTGGTGGTATGGGATGGGCCAGTCTGAGCAATCCGACTGTCCGTGGAGGTTGCTTGCGCGAAGTCAGATCCTGTCATGATAAGCAATGCGAACACAATGGACATACTCATTCCCCGGATTTTTCGCAAAGACAAAAAACTCGCCTCTCTTCCTAGAAAAATTTACCTTACAGAGGATAGACGTCGATACCCTGCTTAAAGTTTCACCTCACAAAAAAGAAAAAGCCTCCCCACACGCTTTTGAAGTGGGAAGGCTTCCTTTCCTAATCGAAGACGACGCCGTCCAGCACGCCCTCATTCTTTAAATAGTCTCGCAGCCAGTGATACTTTTCGTCGCGCCAGAAGGAGTCCTCTGTTACCAGCTTGACAGTCTCCTGTCTTGCTACCTCCAGCGCTTTGTAATCACTTAATAAATCAGCGACTTTAAACTCCGGCAAGCCGCTCTGCTTTGTACCGAAAAAATCACCCGGTCCGCGCAATTCTAAATCGCGCTGCGACAGCTCAAATCCATCCGTCGTCTCGCACATGACACGCATCCGCTCTTTTCCAATCTCGGATTTCGGATCGGCGATCAACACACAATACGACTGTTCAGAGCCACGTCCTACCCGCCCACGCAATTGGTGAAGCTGAGCAAGACCAAACCGCTCCGCATCATAAATGACCATATAGGTAGCATTCGGCACATTTACTCCAACCTCTACGACCGTTGTACTGACCAGGACAGCATGCTCTGCCGCCAGAAAGGCTTGCATGACTGCATCCTTTTCCTTCGCTGGCAGTCGCCCATGCATTAGGCCTACGCCGAATTCAGGGAAAATGTGTGTGAGCTGAGCATGGACATCAATCGCATTTTGCACATCGAGCTTTTCCGACTCCTCAATGAGCGGACAAATCACGTAGGCCTGTCGTCCTTTGCGCAGCTCATCCCGCATTTGCTCCAGCACAGCCGGAAACTGATCATGCTTTTTCCATGTCGTCTCAATCGGTTTGCGCCCCGCAGGCATTTGATCAATCGTCGAGACGTCCATGTCGCCAAATGCCGTAATTGCCAGTGTTCTCGGAATTGGCGTTGCAGTCATAAACAAGACATCAGGTGACAAGCCTTTATTCCGTAAAATTCGCCGCTGCTCCACACCGAATCGATGCTGCTCGTCCGTAATCACGAGACCAAGACGGGAGAAAAAGACATCTTCTTGAATGAGCGCATGGGTACCAACCACGACATCGATTAACCCCATTTGCAGAGAGCCGATGACTTCGCGTCTCCGTTTAGCGGTCAAGGAGCCTGACAAGAGCGCGACCTGAATGCCGTAATCGGATAAAAGCTTCGTCAATGACTGCACATGCTGCTCGGCGAGAATCTCCGTCGGTACCATCAGCGCTCCCTGATAACCTGCTTTCACCGCAGCAATCAGCGCGATGGCAGCTACGACGGTTTTCCCCGAGCCTACGTCCCCTTGCAACAGCCGATTCATCGAATGAGGGGCCCGCATGTCATCCAATATTTCTTTTACTACTCGTTTCTGCGCATCTGTCAGCGGGAACGGTAGCCCTTTGACAAATTCCCGTACCTCTTCCATCGGAATTGCCAAAGCAACGCCTTCCGTTTGCTGCCGATTAATCTTGCGAAGTGTTTGCATTTTCAGCTGGAATAAGAAAAGCTCCTCGAACATAATCCGTCGCCGTGCTTGACGACCATCTTCCGCATTTTCCGGAAAATGAATCGAATGAAAGGCATGAATCCGCGGCATCAGTCGGTAGCGCTCCACAATATCCGCAGGAAGGATCTCAGGAATCTCCTTGCCGTATTGACGCAACGCCAGTTGAATGGTTTTGCGCAGCAGTGTATGCGTCATATCGCCGCCAAGTGGATAGACAGGGGCGAGCTCGCCTCGTTTTGTCGCGCGTTCGGAGTCTACTTCTGTCATTTCGCTCACAGTGATTTGGAGCTTGTGCTTGTCCCATTTTCCTGTAACGAGTATTTCCTTGCCTGGCGACAGCCTGCTTTTGACAAACGTCTGATTGAACCAGACAGCCGTCACCACGACACGATCCATGACAACCTTGACGGACAGGCGTGATTTTCTTTTTCCATAAAAACGAACAGAGGGTTCGCCGTACACCGTACCTGCCAGCGTGACCCTCTCTCCGTCTTTTACTTCTGTCAGATCGCGCACACGGTAATCTTCGTAGCGAGACGGGAAATACTCCAGCAAATCACCAATACTGTTGATTCCCAGTCCTGCAAATGCCTTCGCCCGCTCTTCCCCTACCCCGTGCAAAAGGGAGACGGGCGATTGATATGCACCAGCCATCTTACTTCTCCATCCGTACGCCGAACACTTTGGCTTCGATCATGCGGCCCGTTTGCGTAGCAGCAAGACCACCCTGTGCGGTTTCCTTCAGCGTAGTCGGCATGGCGCAACCGATTCGGTACATGGCATCGATGACTTCATCTGTCGGGATTACGCTCTTGATGCCTGCCATTGCCATATCTGCGGCTACCGTCGCAATCGCTGCTCCCATCGCATTTCGTTTCACACATGGCACTTCAACCAGTCCGGCTACGGGGTCACAGACCAGACCAAGCATATTTTTCAACGCGATCGCCACTGCTTGGGCAGATTCCTCAGGGGTACCGCCAGCCATTTCTACAATCGCCGCAGCAGCCATAGCTGTTGCAGAACCTACCTCTGCCTGGCAACCACCCGCTGCACCCGAAATGAATGCGTTATTGGCAATGCAATACCCAATAGCGCCTGCTGTGAACAAATAGTTGACCATTTCCTCACGGGTTGGCTGCAGCTTGTCAGATACGGCAAACAACGTCCCTGGTACAATGCCGCATGCTCCTGCTGTAGGCGTTGCGACAATCGTACCCATTGCTGCGTTTACTTCGTTAACCGCCACAGACATTGAGACGGCATTCAAAAGTGTGGGACCGGACAAAAACGTCTTGGTCTCCATATATGTTTGCAGCTTTTTCGCATCGCCGCCCGTCAACCCGCTATGCGAGCGAATATCTTCGGTAAGCCCGCGACGCACTGCTTTTTCCATCACATCAAGGTTGGCGTACATATCTTGCATAATGGCATCCCGGCTGCGCTGGGAAACTTCCATTTCTGCTTCAATCATCACCTGGGAGATCTTCTTTCCCTGGGATTCGGCCAACTCTACTAGTTCAGCCACATTACGAAACATCTGGTTGTTCACTCCTCTAATCCTGCTCGTCCTCTTGCTTAGTTCATTGCGAGCAGGGATACGTCAAAGATATGGGGGATTTGCCGAATTTCCTCCAGGACTTCCGGGGAGATCGTCGAATCCGTTTCGATTGCCATCAAAGCACGCGAACCGCGTGTGTGTCGAGACACTTCCATGAGTCCCACATTAATGTTGTGCTGGGTCAGTACCTTTGCCACAGCCGCAATCATCCCAAAGCGATCTTCATGCAAAACCAAGAGCGTCGGTGTATCGAAGCCCAACTGAAAGGAAAACCCGTTCACTTCCAACACTTCGATCTTCCCGCCACCAATGGAAACACCAACGAGTTCAATCTGATGCTCATCATCAGATAGCTTGATCCGCGCCGTGTTCGGGTGCTCTGTCAAAACCTCAGAAGTGGACAACTCCACTTCCATGCCAGCCTTTTCTGCAATCACCAGCGAATTTTTCAGGCGCAAATCCGACGTGTCAAAGTCAAGAATTCCTGCCACTGTCGCCACATCAGAACCATGTCCTTGATACGTTTTTGCAAATGAGCCGTAAAAAACAATTTCTGCTCGCAAAGGCATTCTGCCAAACAGCTTGCGAGCCACACGCCCGATACGGGCTGCACCAGCCGTATGGGAGCTAGATGGTCCAACCATGATTGGGCCGATAATATCAAATACGCTTTTGTATTTCAACCGGTTCTCCTCCTGAATCACAAGGGGTGGGGCAAGATTCACTTTCATTGTATCCTACAGCCTTTGAAAGCGCTACAGAGGAAACTGTACGTAAAGCAATCATAACCGATTTATGCTGACAACATGCGGTCAAATCAGGTTATATGAAAAAACTCCCTCTGAAAAGAAAGGGGGTCGTCAAGGAAGCGTGTACACTTCATCCTTATTCACCAAAACCTCCCCCTTATTTTTCACGTATAAAAAAGAAGCCCCCTACCTCAGGGAAGCTCCTCTCCATACCATATATGCCTTACCTGTCTTTTACCATGACGATCCCGAGTAGACCTGGACCTGTATGCGTACCGATCACGGGACCAATCTGTTCCAACCAAGAATCCGTTACCGTAAACTCTTGCTTGAGTCGCTCCAAGAGCTCAGCCGCTTGATCTGGAACACTGCTGTGCAGCACAGCAAGTTTCACAGGCTCGCCTTGCGCGTATTCCTGCAAAGCTTCAAATACGCGATTCAGAGCTTTCTTCGTCCCTCTTACCTTGTCAAAAGCAGAAACGTACCCGGCCGGATCCAGTGTCAAAATCGGCTTGATATTCAAGAGCGAGCCGATGACGGCAGATGCTTTGCCAATCCGACCGCCTTTTTGCAGGAACTCCAGCGTATCCACAATAAAGTATACCTGCACCTCATCCAAATAACGATCAATCTGATCCAGAATCTGTTCCTTGTTCTTGCCTGCTTGAGCGGATTTGGCAGCCTCCACACAGATCATTCCATGAACAAACGAAGCTTTGCGAGAATCGATCACCGTAATGTCGATATTTTCGTCCAACATCGACTTGGCGATCATCGCTGATTGATACGTCCCCGATAAGGAACCGGATAAGAGTATGGCAATGATTTGCACGTCCTTGCCATATTTCTCATGGATTGCTTTATACGCTTCGGCAAATTCCAGCGGAGACGGCTGCGAGGTCGTCGGCATCACGCTCGATTGCTTCAGCTTATCGAAAAACTCCGAAGACGAGATAGTGACTGCGTCCACATACGTTTCCGCCCCAAACATGATTTTCAACGGGACGGCCACGATCCCCAATGACTGCCTCGCAGCCGCATCGATATCAGACGCGCTGTCGGTAAGAATCACAATTGGCATTCTCGATCGCTCCTCTCCCTATTTATTCGTGTTCAAAAAGTTGGCTTTTACTCGACAGAAAAGATGAATGGATACAACGGTTGACCGCCTGCCTGGATCTCAACTTCCACATCCGGGTACGCATCAGACAAAGCTTTTTCCAAAGTATGAGCCTGATCTTCTGTCGTATCTTCTCCTAAGAATATCGTAATGATTTCTGAGTTTTCATCCACCATTCCCAAGAGCAGCGTCGTTGCGCAAGCTAGCAAGTCGGGGCCTGCTGTGACGATTTCTTTCTCAGCCATGCCGATAAAATCGCCTTCTTTGATTTGTACCTCACCCATTTGTGTGTCGCGAACCGCGTGGGTCACCATTCCTGTTTTCACTTGGGCAATCGCCTTGGTCATCGCTTGCACGTTTGCTTCCAGCTGGGCATCTGCACGGAAGCTGACTAGTGCTGCCAATCCCTGCGGAATGCTCTTCGTCGGTACGACAGAAACAGGAACTTCTGCGAGCTCGGATGCCTGCTGTGCTGCCATGATGATATTACTGTTGTTTGGCAGGATGATGATGTGCTGGGCGTTCAGTCCTGCGATGGCCTTCATGAAGTCCTCTGTGCTCGGGTTCATCGTTTGGCCGCCCTCTACTACCACATGCACACCCATGCTGCGCAGAATCGTAGCGATTCCCTCACCAGCAGCGACCGCGATCAATCCGTATGGAAGCAGCTCTGTTGCAGGTTGAGCAACTGTTTCTGGCTTCGCGTGTCCTTTGCTCTCTTCCGCTTTGAGAATGTTCGCATGCTGCTCGCGCATGTTTTCTATCTTCAATCGATGCAGACTGCCGAATTGCTGAGCGTATTGCAGTACGCTTCCCGGATGCTCTGCATGAATATGTACCTTGACGACTTCATCATCAGAGACGACGAGTAGTGAATCGCCCATCGTATCCAGATGGCTACGGAACAGCGCTTCAGAGAACGGCTTTTTATTCGGCTCGGTGCTATGCTCGACATGAACCATGAACTCCGTACAGTACCCGTACGTGATGTCTTCTGTTTTCATGTGGATTTGTGCATGATGCTGCTCAGAAATGAGCTTGTCCAGCTCTTCCTCACCGATTGTAGGTACCGAACGCTCACGATCGGCGGATAGCTCTCCCCCGCGCAACGCTCGCAAAAACCCTTCATAAATAAACAAGAGACCTTGTCCACCTGAGTCGACTACGCCCACTTCTTTTAGAACAGGCAGCATTTCCGGCGTACGCAACAGCGTAGATTGCGCCTGCTCGTATGTTTTTTCCATGACAGAGATAATATCATCTGACGTGCGCGCTGCACGCACAGCCATCTCCGCCGCTTCACGGGCAACAGTCAAAATCGTGCCTTCTACCGGCTTCATCACTGCTTGATATGCAGAGTCAACACCAGCTTTCAAGGCATCGGCAAACTGACGGGCGTTAACCTCATCTTTTCCATTGACTGATTTGCTGAAGCCACGGAATAACTGGGACAAAATCACGCCGGAGTTACCGCGCGCGCCCATTAACAGACCTTTTGCCAAAGCAGCTGCTGATTCAGTGATTCGGGGGGATTCTTTTCGAGTTAGCTCCTCCACACCGGAAGAGAAAGTCAAATTCATGTTTGTCCCCGTATCGCCATCCGGCACAGGAAAGACGTTTAATCCATCCACTACTCTGACGTTGTCGGATAAAAGGTTCGCCCCCAGGTAAACCATCCGGCTAAACAGCACGCCATCTAGACGCGTATGTACCAACTGATGTTCCTCCTTACATATCCCTGTCTGTACGAACTCCCTGCACAAAAATATTAACAGCAGTCACATCAATGCCTACCGTTTGCTCCAAGGTATATCGAACACGGCGTTGAACGTTGCCTGCCACCTCGGAAATTTTGACGCCATAGCTGACGATAATGTGCATGTCCAATACTACTTCGCCATTTGTGTTATGTACGACGACACCTTTGCTCAGGTTGTCTCTTCCTAACAGCTCAGCGATTCCATCTTTCAACGCTTTGCGAGAAGCCATGCCCACAAGTCCAAAAACTTCCATGGCCGCACCTCCAGCAATCCGTGCGATCACATCTTCTGTAACATCGATCTTTCCTAGCGATGTATTCATTTCCACTGTCATGCAAGGACTCCTCCTCTGTTAAACAGCTTGACCGTCATAGGTAAGCGTAACCGTGCTTCCTTACAATTCTACACTAACACAAAAGAGAAATGAAGCGTTTTGTCGATCCTATCAACCCTATGAGAAAGTAGGGGTAAATCATCTTGTCAAGTATTGCAATTGACAGCAATGTTGTGCTAATATAGTCGAGTATTTGTATTTCCCACAAAGGAAATCCCGTTTATATGTAACAAGGGAGGTGGATTGTAATGGCACGTCGTTGCTTTGTAACAGGTAAATCTGCTAAAGCTGGAAACGCTCGCTCCCACTCCATGCGCGCAACTCGCCGCACTTGGGGTGTCAACGTACAAAAAGTGCGCATTCTCGTAAATGGAAAACCGAAGCGCGTTTATGTAAGTACTCGAGCACTGAAATCCGGTCTCGTAACTCGCGTATAGTTGATCTCAGCTATGCGAAAAAAAGCACCCTCGAGGTGCTTTTTTGCATTTCTCCCGTTTCTCCACTCTTCTCCCAAAGGAGGCTCGGGGCCGAAGCTTCACTTTTTCTTGTTGAACGCCTCGATGATGCCCCGAATCATGCCACCAAGGAACTTCGGCAACTTGATGGTGTAAAACCGCATGCTACCCCTCCTCACCGAAATTACTACACACGATACAAATACACGCCGGCCCCTATGAGTGCTAATGCCAATAGGCTATACCAAACCCACGGAGGTGCCCAATACAGGAAAATGGTGATTCCCCCGACAGCCAACGCAACCCCGAGAACACGTCGCAAGGCGCCCCCCTGTCGCAGGCGATAGGAGCGCAATCCCATTTCGCGTAAGCACCTCCTTTAGGTGTTCTCAAAAACGTGCATATTACATCATATTCTGCTGTCGGATAAACATGTATCCTGCCACATGAAAAAAGTATATGTCTTAAGAAGTAAAAAATCAGGCAACGAAACCTCGCTGCCTGATTACATTATGTGGATAGTTTGTACTTGATACCGTTTCTTTTTTATGCAACTCGATCGCGTGCGGGAAACAGCAGCTGAGATGCACTGCTAAGCACGACTGTCAAAACGACTCCCGCGATAATCATTTCTGGCAGTAGATACGTGATGTTATAAATGAGGGAATATTGCCAGACTGGTACACCTTCTGGCGCGTAGCTGCCAAACCAAATAATACCCGATAGAAAATGGCAGACAAATCGTCCAATAACGCCGATGAACAAGCCGCTCCACAGTACCATGATTCGTTGCTTCGCTCCTTCGTAGCCAGACAGGCGAACAAACCCAGCGAGACCCAACGCTCCAAAAGCAAGCGGATAATCCAGCAACAGCTGAACTGGATGGACAACTGTACTGCCCAAGAGCAATTGAAGAAATCCGACAACAAGCCCTGTAATGACACCAGCGGCGAGTCCACGGCGAACAGCGATCAAGGCGATCGGGACCATCACGAGGGACACAGAGCCGCCCTGTGGCATTTCGAAAACCTTAATCTGACTAAATACGATTGCAAGAGCCGCCATCATCGCCATTTCCAACAAAATGACCAACCGTTGACGATCCAAAATAGTCACTCCTCAGAATAGAATAAACAAAAATTTTTTTACACTGATAATGTTTCTGATTCTAGCCCAAGTATATGCTTGTGTCAAAGAAAAAAGCCGCTGCCTCATCGGCACTGCGGCTAGTCTTATTACCGAACCTTCTCCAAAAACTGCTGGGCACGCTCACTTCTTGGCTTTTGGAAAAACTCACCTGGTGGCGTATCCTCCAAGAGACGACCATCATCAAGGAACAAAATACGGTCTGACACTTCTTCGGCAAAGCGCATCTCATGCGTGACGATCGCCATGGTCATTCCGCTATCAGCCAGGCCCTTCATAACTTCTAAAACTTCCTTGACCATCTCTGGGTCGAGAGCAGAGGTCGGCTCGTCAAAGAGCATAATTTTCGGCTCCATGACGAGTGAACGGGCAATCGCAACACGCTGCTTTTGACCGCCTGACAAACGTGATGGAAAGACATCCGCTTTATCTGCCAGCCCTACGCGCGCCAATAGTTCTCTCGCTTTTGGTTCCGCTTGTGCCGCAGACATGCCTTTTACTTTCATCGGAGCATAGGTCAGGTTTTTCAATACCGTCATATGCGGAAACAGGTGAAAATGCTGGAAAACCATCCCGATTTGCTGACGAATGTCCATCACGTCAGCTTTCGGAGCTGTGATTTCCTGTCCATTGATTGTAATTGTACCCGTCGTTGGCGTCTCCATCAGGTTGATACAACGCAATAGCGTTGACTTCCCCGATCCAGATGGACCAATGATGGCGACAACCTCCCCTTTACCGATGTTTGTCGTGATACCCTTCAACACATTCAGTTGTCCAAATGACTTCGTAATGTTATCGATCTTAATCACTGCGTCTCATCCTCCGTTCCACTACGCGGGCTACCCAAGTCAACAGCATGACCATCACATAGTACAGGGTACCAGCGATCAGGTATGGCTCAAAATACTTGTAGATGGCGCCCTTGACCACGTTCGCGTTCTGCATGATGTCTGCAAGACCAATCGTGGAGACGAGTGCAGATTCCTTTAACAGTGCAATCGTTTCATTAACAAGTGCAGGTAAGATATTTTTGACAGCCTGGGGCAAAATAATGTCCAGCATCATCCGGTGATAAGGCACGCCAAGAGATTTTGCCGCTTCCCACTGCCCTTTATCCACCGCCAAAATGCCACCGCGAATCGTCTCGGAAATGTAAGCACCCGAGTTCAGTGTAAATGTTAGCACTGCTGCTTCCAGTTGCGAAATGGTGTAGCCGGTAAGCTGTGGCGTAGCATAATACACAAAAGTAAGCTGCAAAATCAAAGGTGTTCCGCGAAAAACAGACGTATACGCAACTGCGAGCCAGTTGAGAATCTTCACATTCGATATTTTAATGAGTGCGAGGATAGAGCCCCAGAAAAATCCCAATACAACCGAAATCAACGTAACAAGTAACGTCCCCTGTATCCCTTTCAATATAAAAGGAATATGGGGCACGACTTGCGCGAAATCCAAATTCATGCCCGTTCTCCCCTCTTGCTGCTCACATAGTTATTCTTCGATGATTGGAGATTATTGACCGAACCATTTTTTGATCAGCTTGTCCATTTCCCCGTTTTCTTGCATCTTTTTGATCACTTCATTAAATTTCTGTACGTGCGGCGACCCTTTCGGGAAAGCAACAGCAGAGCCATTTTTTTCATTTTCTTCCATTGTCGTGAATTGCAAGGAGTCATTGTTTTCCACGAAGCCTTTCGCTACTGTATCCTCGATAATGGCAGCATCTACACGACCCGTCTTTACTTCTTCCACGATCTCAGGCAGCTTGTTCAGCGAAGTGATCTGCAAGCCGGAAACAGTATCTGCAAGTTTTTTTGCTGCCCCTTCCTGAATAGAACCGAGCTGTACCGCCACTTTTTTGCCAGCCAATTGCTCAGGCTTGGTAAGATTGCTGTCTTTCTTTGCTACAATCGTATTTTTCGCATCGTAATAGATGGTGGAGAAATCAGCGTTCTTCTCACGCTCAGGTGTTGCAGTCATGCCAGCCATAACGAAGTCCGCACGATTCGTTTGCAGCGCAGGAACCAGGCCGTCAAAGTTCATGTCATTGATTTGCAGTTCGTAGCCAAGCTCTTTTGCAATGTATTTCGCGACATCAATGTCAAAGCCGACAATTTCATCTTTACCGCTGCTCAGATCGTGATATTCATACGGCTTATAGTCAGCAGAAGTAGCCATGACCAATGTTTTCTTGTCGCCAGCAGAAGGCGCAGGTGCTTGTCCTGTTGCGGTTTGATTGCCTGTACCGCATCCAGCGATCACGACTGCCGCAAGCATAGAAGTAAGTGCCAGAGAGATAAATGATTTTGTTTTCTTCATGATGAACCCCCGTTGTTGTAATTTTTACGCATAAAGCAGTCTATTCGCAGTATTAATTTGCATAAAAACTTATTTTTATGCATCACAATGATTATTTTACTCATAATCTGAACAATTTCAATCATTTTTTACTTGCGTTTAAAATAAAGAATATACCGAATTTTATATGCAAATCTTTATTTTTGTGGCAGAAAAGTAACCAAAGCTTTATAGTGCTAGTAAAAGGAATGACAGGAGGCTGACATGGAGAAAAACTGGACGTCCTATTTTCGGCAGCAGCTCCCAGAAATTATCGAGGAACTGCGTACATATGTAGAGATGGAAACACCCACCCATAACAAGCAAGCTGTCGATCGATTAGGCAGCCTGATTGCAGAACGCTTTCGCCAATTAGGGTGTCGCGTGGAGAGCTTGCCACAAGAGCAATACGGAAATCAGCTACGAATGGAGTATGGAGATGGCGATGAACAAATCCTCATTCTCGGTCACTTCGATACCGTAAAAGACATTGGAACATTAGCCGTTGAGCCTTGTCGCGAGGAAAATGGCCGACTCTATGGGCCCGGTACATACGACATGAAAGCAGGGATCATTTTTAGCTATTTCGCCCTGCGCGCCATGATGGAGCATAATCTTTCGCCCAAAAATAAGCTCGTCTTTTTTTGGAACACCGACGAAGAGATTGGTAGTGTTTCCTCCGAAATGCTCATTAGAGAGGAAGCAAAAAGAAGTAAATATGCATTGGTACTGGAGCCCGCTGCTGGAGATGGCTCTTTGAAAACGAGCCGCAAAGGCGGCGGAGACTTCATTCTAAAGGTAACAGACCGCGCTGCACACGCTGGCAATGATCACGCCAAGGGGATCAATGCGATTGCTGAGCTGGCTCACCACGTCCTCGCTATTCAATCGTTTACGAATTATGAAGCGGGCACAACCTTATCTGTCGGTACCATTACAGGCGGAAGTGCATCGAACGTCGTACCTGACTTTGCCATGACCGAAATTGATGTTCGTATTCAAAGCCGCGAGGAAAGCGAGCGGATTACCCGATTGATGAGTCAACTGACCCCTGTCCATCCGGAAGCCATGCTGCTTGTAGAAGGCGGAATCACTAAACCTCCTATGGAACGAACTGCCGGTACAGAGCAACTGTTCTTGCATGCGCAGGAACAAGCGCGTCTGGAAGGTTTTGAATTGACAGAGCAAGGTGTCGGTGGAACCAGCGATGGAAACTTCGCCGCAGCTGCAGGCACACCAACGCTTGACGGTTTGGGACCAGTTGGTGATGGAGCACACGCTTCCCATGAGCATATCGTCATTGACGCCATTCCTGGCAGGATTGCCGTAATGCTTCGAATGTTTTTAACCTTGTCATAATAAATTTACAGGTGTATAATTTTATGGAAAATTAAGGCTCCGTCTACTTAACGACGGAGCCTTATCTGCACTATTTTCGAATGGGCAGACATATATATTCCTATTCGAATAACAAGGAGAGGGAAAATATGGAACCAAACACCACATCGCCAAGTAATCCTGTAGGATTTTGGCGCCGACTCGGTGCCGGACTGCTAGATGCACTCATTATCGGATTACCGCTAGTACTGATCACCTATATCATTACAGGCGATACAGAAGACAATCTTGTTACGAATATCATTTCCTCGCTCTACAGCCTCCTCGTGCCTGTATTTTGGCATGGCTATACCGTTGGCAAAAGAATTGCCGGTATTCGCATCGCCCGAGTCGATGGAGAACCTTTAGGAATCGGAACCATGCTGTTACGCGACTTGGTCGGAGGGATCGTGTACATCATTACACTCGGTCTTGGTATAATCGTCAGCGCTATCATGGTTGCTGTTCGTCAGGATAAACGCTCGATCCATGATTTGATCGCTGGTACGTATGTAACATCGAATCAGCCTTAAATTAGCACCCATCTTACATCGAGAATAGCAATTCTACGACGAAAAAGGCCGGATATAATCATCCGGCCTTTTTTTACTTCTATACATCAAGCAGTTTATTGGAACAACACCTTATCTGTTTTTGCATCCATAAACACCATTGTTGTGTATGGCGGCAGGCTTGCACGCACAATGATATAAGGTGTTTGCACCGCTGGCATTATAATATCTTCTGGAGCAGGATTTGTCAGCTCTACATAAACCGTGAGCATTTCCCATCCTTGCTTAGTTCCAACAACCTTCAAATTATAGCCAGAGGTAGGCAATTCACCACGGGAGACCACATACAGGTCGCCTTGGCGATGTACACCCTTCCGCTCTTTTACTTTTCCTACGAATGCTCGTTCAGCCTCTGACAGTGTATCTTCTTTTTCGATAGACAATTTTTTCGTTTGCACGCCTACTTGAGAAGCCGTGGTCGACTCCGAATGTTTTTGTTCAGCATGTACGGCAGTTTGTGAAAATGGCAGGATAGAGAGAATGGAGAGAACCGCTACACTGTTTTTCCATAACGATTTCATACTTGATCAACTCCCGATTTTTTTAGAGGGTGACAACATTTCTTGATACTGGCCAGTATCTTTTAGATAGGAAATTTTTACCACAATCTGTACAATTTGATTTAATCATTATATTTATCAAAAAGCAATATTTTCCAGAATGTTTTATTTTTGTTAATTAAGATTTACCATAAATCACCAATAACCCTTATTTTAGTAAGGATTATTCGATTCCATTCTATTTATAGTATGAACTATAATTATACTTTTATATTTATTATTAATTGATTTATCACATAACTAGTTATAATATTCAGATGATTACAAACGAACTATAAACAGAGGAAAGCACAAAAAAAGCTGACGCCGATTGCATATCGTCGTCAGCTTACACCAGCTAAGCGTTATTCTTACTGTCCACGAATCGCAGCGATCGCTTGACCACGATCTGCCTGATTGAATACCGCACTGCCTGCAACGAGGACAGTCGCTCCTGCTTCCTCGCACAAACGTGCTGTTTGTGCATTAACACCGCCATCGATTTCGATTTCCACATGTCCCAAGCCACGCTCGTTCAGCATTTGACGCAACTGGGCAACCTTTGGCACAACGCTGTGAATGAATTTTTGTCCACCAAAACCAGGGTTCACTGTCATAAGGAGAACCATATCCAAATCAGCAAGGACTGGCTCGATTGTGGAAATCGGTGTAGCCGGGTTCAATACCACTCCCGCTTTCACACCTTGCTCCTTGATCAAGTGCAACGTGCGATGCAGATGACGGCATGCTTCCTGATGAACAGTAATCCAGTCTGCCCCACTTTTCGCGAATTGCGGAATGTAGCGATCTGGCTCCTCAATCATCAAGTGCACATCGAGCGGCAGCTTGGTCACTGGGCGAATCGCCTCCACAATCAGAGGGCCGATCGTAATGTTTGGAACGAAATGTCCATCCATCACATCCACGTGAATCCAGTCTGCTCCTCCCTTCTCGACATCGAGAATTTCTTCACCCAGACGGGCAAAATCAGCAGATAGGATAGAAGGTGCGATTTTTACCATGGTTTGTTCCTCCGTTGGTATTCTTTTAGCTCTTCGCGGAATTGTTTGTAGTGCTCGTAGCGCTGTTCACTGATCTCTCCAGCCTCCAGCGCGGCCTGCACGGCACAAGCTGGCTCGCTTACGTGAAGACAGCCACGGAACTTGCATTCCGAGCTGCGATCGGCAAAATCCCGGAAGGATTCCGCCAGGTCAAGCTCGGAGAAATCGATAAATTCCAATGAACTGAAGCCCGGTGTGTCTGCCACATAGCCGCCGCCCGCAAGCGGAATCAGCTCGACATGACGCGTTGTATGCTTTCCGCGTCCGAGCTTTTGGCTGACATCTCCTGTCTGCAGGCTGACACCCGGAAACAGCATGTTGATCAGGGAGGATTTGCCTACACCTGATTGACCTGCAAACACCGAAATGCGGTCTCGCAAAATCTCACGAACTTCCTCGACACCGCGTTCATCCGCCGTTGAGGTCGGAATTACGCGGTAGCCAATCGCTTCATACTTCTCCACGATTTCGTTGACTTCTTCTTCCGACACCTGATCGGCTTTGGATAAGACAATCACGGAATCAATCCCTGCACGCTCTGTGTGCGTCAGGAACTTGTCCAACAACAACGGACTGAACATCGGCTTGTACATCGAGAAGACGAGTACCGCCTGATCCACATTGGAAACGGGCGGACGAACCAACTCATTCGTCCGCTCGCCCACCTCCATGATATAACCTTCTTCTTCATTGATCGCATCGTAGACGACCCAATCCCCAACCAGTGGATTTACTTTTGCATCTTTTTTCTTGAAGAGCCCTCTTGCACGGCAACTGTAGATTCGCCCTTCGTCGGCTACATAATAGAAACCGCTGAGCGCTTTCACAATCCGTCCTTCTGGCATTCATGTCCCTCCACTACACTATGGCAAGCTGTTATACGAAACTGGAATCGTCTGGTATTCATTGAAGCCTTGATCAGTCGATCGTTTCACAAAGACCTTAACTACCGAGTCCTTCTGTGGTGCCAAGACGATTGGTACATCGTACTCTTTATTTTCGGTGATCGTGTCCGTCTGGAAAACTTTTGCCTCTCCACGAGCATCTGTCACTTCAATTTTCACTTCCAGTGGTTCACCAGGTACAACCTCTACATAAACCGGAACGTTTGCCAGTTTGGCGTCCTGCGGATATTGGCCATTGCTGACCTCAAGCGGAACCGCTACATCCTTTTGCACATCCATTCCCGGATCATAAGGGTGAGTGCTGAGAACAATACCTGGTTTGTCGGTCGTATAAGTAGGCACTTTGGTGATTTTCCCAACACCCAGTCCTAACTTGTACAATTCTACTTGTGCAGCTTCTACCGATATATTACGAACATCCGGCATTTTCACGAAGGCTTTTCCTTTACTAATCGTGACCGTCACATTGGTTTTGGTCGGGAACACCTTTTCATTTGCGGCTGGAGACTGCTTGATAACCGTCCCTACCTCGGCCTTGTCGTCCGCTTCCTCTACGAAATTGACATTCTCCAGTTGGAAGCCATTACTTTTCAAAGCTTCCTCTGCGGTTGCTCGCGGCAACGTAACCAGATTTGGCATGTTGATCTCTTGTTGTCCTTTGCTTACATACAAAGTCACAACGGAATTTTCCTTTAACCCCATCGGAGGGGCAGGGTCCTGTCTTATCACTATACCCTTTTCTATCGTATCATCGGCTTCTTCGACGATTCGGGCAACGAGTTTGTTTTCCTGGATCTTCTTCTCAGCGAGCGACACGTCGATCCCTACCACATGAGGTACGCGCGCCTCTGGAACGGACGGGAACAGATTCAACAGTAAGTTAAACCCGAAGAATGCCAGTACGAAAAACAGTCCGATACCGCCTACCCACAGCAGAGCTTTGACCCACCATTGTTTCTTGGCTGGTTTGGCACCCTCTTCTTCTGTACGCTGCTCATAGCGGCTACGCCCCGCTCCTCCGGTTTTACCATTGGTGTGGCCTTCGAGCATGTCGGGTGTGATGATCGGCACCACACGCGTCATCTCTTCATCCACCGGGAACGTCAGCTTTTCTTCGTTTAATCGCTCTGGGAACAGGCAGGTCTCCAAATCTTCTAGCATTTCACTTGCGGATGCGTATCTGAGAAATGGATCCTTTACCAGCGCCTTCAAAATGACATTCTCCACACTCTGTGGGATAGCCGGATTGACTTGGCGCGGCTCTGGAAGCGGCTCCTGCAAATGCTTGAGCGCCACTGATATAGGCGAATCACCAGAAAACGGTAGTTCACCTGTTACCATTTCGTACAAGACGATCCCCAGCGAGTAAATATCGGATTTTTCCCCGGTAATCCCACCGCGTGCCTGCTCTGGCGAAAAATAATGGACAGAGCCAAGCATCGCATTCGTATGCGTAATCGTTGCTGAAGTAACGGCTCTCGCAATCCCGAAATCCGTAACCTTCACCCGACCATTTTTTCCAATCATAATGTTATGCGGCTTAATATCTCGATGAATGATCTGGTTTTGATGCGCATGATCGAGTGCATCGCAAATTTGCTCGGCGATCCGCACTGCCTCTTCTACCGGCAGCGCGCCACGTTGAATGATGACCTCTTTCAACGTATAGCCTTCTATGTACTCCATCACCATGTAATGGGTATCGCCTTCCTGACCGACATCATACACCCCAACCACATTGGGGTGAGATAAGCTCGCCACCGCCTGCGCTTCACGTCGGAAACGATTGACGAAATCTTCGTCCGTACCAAATTGTGAACGCAGCACTTTAACTGCCACTGGACGATTCAAAATTAAATCTTTGGCCTTGTATACAATGGCCATACCGCCCCCACCGACGCGGGACTCTATTTGGTATCGTCCTCCCAGTCGTTGACCTTCCATCTCTCTCACCCCTCTTCCTGACCGGCATCAAGCGTATTTCGTACGGCAACCAGCGTTATGTTATCTTCCCCACCGGCATCCAGTGCTTCCTGAACCAAACCGTCCACCTTCGCTTGTAACGATATCTGTTGCTGCAAATTTTCTTCTAAGGATGGATGACTGACTTTGTTGCTCAGTCCATCTGAGCAAATCAAGACGATATCACCCTCTGACCATTCAAACTGCCCAAGATCAATGAGCACATCCGGTTCTGTCCCTAGCGACCGCATAATGACGTTGCGATGAGGGTGGACAGACGCCTCCTCGGCTGTAATCTGTCCATTTTTCAAAAGCTCATTGACAAGGGAATGGTCTTCTGTTTTCATGACCAGACCGTCTTGGTTGTAAAAATACAGGCGACTGTCGCCAATATGCGCAGTAATCACGGAGGAATGATCGAACAAAGCAGCAACCACGGTTGTGCCCATGCCACTGCACTCTGGATGTTCAACTGCATATTCAAAGACTTCTTTATTCGCGAGCAGGACGGCGTTCATCAATTGCTCACGCACATCCTCTGCTTCGAGGTCCCCATCTAGGTGACGCAGTTCTTTTACTATTCGCTCAACAGCAAGGCGACTGGCGATATCACCAGCCTGATGGCCACCCATACCATCTGCTACAATGGCGAGCACGCGTCCGTTTAAATCGGTCACACAGGCATAATAGTCCTCGTTAACCTGACGAACGCGGCCAACATGGGATTTCATCGCGATTTCCATGGCATCACCCCACGGTTTCTTTAGCGTGTTGTGCCCTCAATTGTCCGCAAGCAGCAGCAATGTCACTGCCTTGCTCGCGTCTGATGGTCACATTGATTCCTTTTTCCTCTAAAATGCGTTTAAACGTAAAAATCTCATTGCGTGGCGTGCGTACATAATCACGCTCTGGTACGTAGTTCACCGGAATCAGATTCACGTGGCAAAGCATGTCACCAATGAGTTCGGCCAGCTCCTCTGCATGCTCGGGCTGATCGTTTTTCCCGCCGAACAGACCGTACTCAAAACTGATGCGGCGCCCTGTCTTGTTAATGTAATGGTGGCATGCTTCCATGAGCTTAGCAAGCGGGAAGCCGCGGTTGATCGGCATCAGCTGGCTTCTCAGCTCCGTGTTTGGAGCATGCAGGGAAATCGCCAGGTTCACTTGTCCGCCTCGTTCAGCAAACTCGTAAATCTTCGGCACAATTCCACTGGTGGAAACCGTAATGTGACGAGCACCGATATTCAGTCCTCGGTTATCGTTGATGACGGACAAGAACGCCATCAAGCTCTCGAAGTTCTCGAAAGGCTCCCCAATCCCCATGACGACCACGTGACTGACACGCTCACCCTCCGCATCCAATCTGCGTTGTGCCGTCAATACTTGAGAGACGATTTCACCTGCATCCAGGTTACGCTTCAGTCCCCCTAATGTAGATGCACAAAACGTACATCCGATACGGCAGCCCACCTGTGTCGTAACACAAATGCTGTTTCCGTAGTTATGACGCATAATCACCGTCTCAATCGCATGTCCATCGACAAGCTGGAACAAAAACTTGATCGTCCCATCCTGCGACTCCTGATGCGTGATTTCCTTGAGTGGCTCCATACGGAATGTATCAGCCAGCTTTTCGCGCAGCTCCTTGGACAAATTGCTCATCTCGTCAAAAGAAGTGACGCGCTTTACATATAACCAGTCAAAAATTTGTTGCGCACGAAATGCTTTGTCGCCGGCACTAACCAGCCATTCCTTCATTTCATCTTGCGTCAAACTGTAAATAAGCGGCTTTGCGCCAGTAAATGTCGTTAACGGCATTCTATCTCCACATCCTCAAAATCATTGCTTGCCTAAATCCATTCTATCATTGTACCTCGTGGGGCGTCTCGCTTCAAACGGTTTTGACATCCAGATTCACAAATGCGTCGCTTTTCCTAGTGTAAACCAATCCGCGCGCTCGCAAACAAAGGCAAAGGAGTGGCATTTTCCACCTGTTGGTGCGCCACCCCTTGTTTGTACGTCCGTTACCTTATCCTCTTCGTTTCAATCGCGCGATAAAGAATCCATCACTCTCGAAATGGTGAGGCAAAATTTGTACGCAGGCTCCGGTTTCATCGACATGCCCTCTGACAGCCTCAGGCAGGTCTTGTGCCAGTGTATCATCGAATACGAATTCAGGGTGTTCTTCGACAAAGCGGCGAACAATCTCCTGATTTTCTGCTGGCTCGATCGTACATGTGCTGTAAACCATGACACCACCTTGAGCAAGCATCGGTGCCAATGTCTTGAGCAGTTCGTACTGTAACTGAGCAATCGCACGGACATCTTCCGGCGCTTTATTCCATTTTAGATCAGGCTTGCGACGAATCACGCCAAATCCGGTGCATGGCGCATCCAGCAGGATTCGATCGAAAGTCCCCAGCGCTTTTTCAGGTAGGTCTAGTGCATCACTGACGATTGGCTCGATGATCGTAATCCCGAGTCTTTTCGCTGCATTTGTAATCAGATCGCGTTTGTGCGGATGCACGTCACTCGCAATGATTTGCCCGCGGTTTTCCATCATTTCCGCTATGTGCGTTGTTTTTCCACCAGGTGCCGCGCAAGCATCCAGTACACGCATGCCTGGTTGCGCAGCAAGAGCTGGTGCTACGAGCATGGAACTCTCATCCTGGATCGTGAAGTAACCTTCCTTGAACATGCGAGAACCTGCTGCATGTCCGCCTTCCATCAGAATAGCATGAGGACTGACAGCAGACGCTTGTCCTTCCAGCCCTTCTTCCGCTAGCTTGTCCAGCACTTGATCCTTCGTCGTTTTCCATGCATTGACTCTGATAGAGCTATGCGGCGTTCTGTTGTTCGCTTCGCAAATCGCAATCGTCGTCTCTTCGCCATATACGCTAAGCCACTGACGCACAAGCCATTCTGGATGAGAATAGACTACGGCGATTTGCAAGGCACGTCCGCCTTTTGGCTGACGCTCCCACACATCCGGCTGGCGCAACACATTGCGCAAAACACCGTTGACCATCGAAGCAATCCCCTGGTGACCGCGTTTTTTGGCGATTTCAACCGCCTGGTGTACGGCTGCGCGTTCAGGGATACGGTCTAAATAGTGAATTTGATACAAGCTGAGACGCAGCAAATTACGAACCCAGGTCTGGACCTTTTTATTCCCGACAAAATGGGACAGGACATGATCCAGCGTCATCTTGCGCTGAATGGTACCGTACACAAGCTCTGTCACCAGTCCTGCATCTGCTGCACTGAGATTTTCCCGATCCAAGACATTGCGCAACTCAAGATTGCTGTAGGACTTATGTTCTTCTACCCTGTTCAAAACATCGAGGGCGATATCACGAGCTCCCTTTTTTGCCACGGACTATTCTCCTACCTTTGTGCCGATTTCAATGTTGCTGCCCGCTCCACGCAAAAAGTCGAGTGCACTCATACGTTTTTTGCCTTCTGGCTGCAATTCGGTTATTTTCACTGCACCGCTACCGCAAGCGACAACGATACCGTCTTCCTCGCGGGCGATGATCGTTCCCGGCTCTTTGCCTTCACCTGCCGCAGGCATTTTTTCTACCCACCACAGCTTCCAAATCTTGCCCTCGCATGTAGTAAACGCGACTGGCCACGGATTCAAGCCGCGGACTTGGTTGTAAATCTGTTCAGCCGAACGGCTCCAGTCAATTTTTTCGTCT
This sequence comes from Brevibacillus antibioticus, assembly GCF_005217615.1. NCBI lineage: Bacteria > Bacillati > Bacillota > Bacilli > Caryophanales > Paenibacillaceae > Brevibacillus > Brevibacillus antibioticus. The sequence goes on along the minus strand of NZ_SZNK01000001.1, from coordinate 928,002 downwards.
GTACGCTTAATATTCGGAGCAAATGTCGCTGCCGAATGATCCTGTTGCTCTGCTACGAGCTCACCAGCCAATAGGCGTGGAACGGTATCCAGCAACAGCTCAGAGCCTGCCGCAGCCAATTTGTCAAACATGGTCCCCACGGTATCGCGCTCCTCAATCGGAACGACTACCTTGGACAGCATATCCCCTGCATCGAGAGCTTCCACCATGTACATGATGGTCACGCCTGTTTCTGTTTCTCCCTCGACAATTGATTTATGAATCGGGGCACCCCCACGATATTTCGGCAAAAGAGAAGCATGCACATTGATGCAGCCATATTTCGGTGCATCGAGCAGCTTTTTAGGCAAAATCTGTCCATACGCCGCGGTAATGATCAGATCAGGCTTGAGCGCCAACACTTCTTCAAGCGCTTCCTCTGCCTTGATTTTCTCCGGTTGCAATACCAAAAGTCCATGACGCAAAGCCGCCTCCTTCACGGGGGGCGGCGTCAATACTTGCTTGCGTCCAACGGGACGATCGGATTTTGTTACGACTCCAATCACGTTGTAGCCTGCTTCAAGGACAGCCGTAAGACTCGATACAGCAAAGTCAGGCGTACCCATAAACAGGATGCGAGCATCTTTCAAATGGTTATTCCCCTTCCTGGTTCGGGTTTACTTTGTATACCTTGTCAGCTACATCGATGAAGAGAACACCGTTCAAATGATCGATCTCGTGTTGAGCGCAACGGGACAACAGGTCGTCTGCCTCCAGCTCAACCACATTCCCGTTACGATCATGCCCCCGCAGCTTGATCCACTTGTGGCGACGAACGTCTCCTTGCACACCAGGAATGCTCAAGCAGCCTTCTGGATAATCGTACTGCTCCCCTTCATGCTCAATGATTTCCGGATTGATCATTTCAATCAGTCCATCACCGCAATCCATCACGATGACACGCTTGGAGATGCCCACTTGTGGAGCAGCCAAGCCTACACCGTCTGCATCGTACATCGTGTCTGCCATATCATCAAGCAGCTTGTGCAAGTTGGAATTAAATTTGGTTACGACCATTGCCTTTTCACGCAAAATCGGATCTGGATGTTTTACAATTGTGCGAATCGCCATGTGTTTCATATCCTCCCTAAAGCAGTACGTAAGGGTCGACGTCAATCGTCATCAATACTTTCTGCTGTTTGTTCCATTCTTCAAACGCAGCCGTCGCCTGAGCGAGCAGGTCTGACAGTTGCGGTTCATCACGATATTTTAGCATGATCTGAAAACGAAATCTATCCTTCACCCTTGCAATGGGCGAAGCAACTGGGCCCAAGAGGACCGTTGTCTGGGCCAAACGCTGCCGCAAATAGTCAGCCATTGTGTGTGCACCGCGGATCACAACAGGTACATCCTCGTGGCTAAATGTAATTAATACGAGACGGAAATACGGCGGGTACCCCGTTCGTCTGCGCTGCATCATTTCATCCTGATAAAAAGCGGGATAATCATGCTTGGTCGCATGAATAATGCTGTAGTGCTCCGGCGTATACGTCTGAATCACGACATCGCCGTCCAGCTCATGCCGCCCTGCGCGTCCACCTACCTGCGTCAGGAGCTGAAATGTCTTCTCCGCTGCACGGAAGTCAGGCAGATGCAAGGAAGTATCCGCTGCAATAATGCCCGCAAGCGTCACTCGTGGAAAATCAAGCCCCTTGGCAATCATCTGCGTACCGAGCAGAACGTCACCTTGACCTGTGCGGAATTTGTTTAGCAGCTCTTCGTGGGAGCCTTTTTTCGAGGTCGTGTCCACGTCCATTCGGATAACCCGGATACCCGGGAAAAGTTTTGCCAGCTCTGCCTCTACCTTTTGCGTTCCGGTACCAAAAAAGCGTATATGCTCACTTTGACACTCCGGACAATGCTTAGGCTGTGCAATGGTGTATCCACAGTAATGGCAGCGTGCCGTATGATTCGTTTTATGATAAGTAAGCGAGATATCACAATGAATGCAGCGCATCGTATAGCCACAGGAGCGGCACATGACAAAGGTTGAAAAGCCTCTTCGATTCAGGAAAATGACCATCTGTTCTTCTTTTGCCAATCGATCCGCAATCATCTCATGCAGCTTCCGGCTGAACATCGAACGATTCTGGGCCTGAAGCTCCTCACGCATATCCACGACATGTACCTCTGGCATCGGGCGATTCCCGACACGCTCCGGCATACGCAACAGCTCGTATCGGCCTCGGGTAGCCAGCGCATACGTCTCCAAGGCAGGAGTCGCGCTTCCCATGACAAGTACTCCCTGATTCTCTTTCGCGCGCCACAAAGCTACTTCCCGCGCATGATAGCGAGGGGTCTCTTCTTGCTTATACGAACTCTCATGCTCTTCATCGATCACAATCAAACCAACATTCCGAAACGGAGCAAAGATGGCAGATCGTGCACCTACCACCACTCTGACCTGTTTGCGAATGATCTTGCGCCACTCGTCATAGCGCTCTCCTTGTGACAACGCACTGTGCAAAACAGCTACGTCTGCACCAAAACGGGCCTTGAAGCGCTCCACCATTTGCGGCGTCAGTGAAATTTCCGGAACGAGAAAGATCGCCTCGCGCCCTTTTTCCAACGTACGTTCGATCGCTTCGAGATACACTTCCGTCTTACCGCTTCCGGTAACACCGTGCAGCAAGTAAGAAGCATACGTTCCCGATTCAATCGATTGCAAGATAGGTGTCAGTACCTCTTTCTGTACCGGGGTAAAGACAGGCTTCTGCTTTTCCTGGAAACGTCGATTGGCATATGGGTCCCGGTAAACCTCCACTTGCTCGATCGCGATCCAGCCTTTCGATTCCAGGCTTTTTAGCGGAGAACGCGTAATTCCGTATTCATCCCGCAGCATTTGTACAGATAGGGACTGTTCCTTGTGCACGAGCATCAGTTGAAGGACACGGCGCATCTGCTCTGCCCGTGCTGGCAACGAACCAATCGCTTCTTCCAGCTTCCCCTCATCCAATAAGCTTCGGACAAAAGATTGCTGCTTGCGGGTAATTTTGTCCCTTACTTGATACTCCGTAGCAAGCAGACCACTCTGTATCCAACCCGGAACGAGCAAATACTCCTCCGCAAATTGTTTCTCCACTTCGGTTAGCGGTAGTTGCCGCTTGCGAAACAATTCCCACAGAAGCCCCGATCTTCCGCATGCCTCTTCGTCTAATGCGTCTGTCGCCGTCAGCCATTTCTCCGACTTCCCTTTGAGCACAGCCGGTAGCATCGCCTGTACAGCCGTTACCCACGGACACAAGTATTGCTTGGACATCCATTCGCTCATCTTTAGCAGCTCTGGCGTAAGAGGAGGAGTGTCGTCTTGTACCTGCACGACATCTTTTAGGCGCGAACGGTCTGGTAAGGCTTCGTCATCCTCTACGATCCCAATGACATAGCCTTGCAGTTGACGGGGACCAAATGGGACAACCACACGGCTGCCAACGCGAATCAGTGGACGCAGCCAAGGCGGAACATGGTAATCAAAAGGTCGATTCGTTCGATTGACCGGAACGTCCACGATAATTTGGGCAATCATGACAGGTCTTGGAGCGGTTTATGCGTTTGCACGGCAAGGACAGCATCAAACAGCTTGTCTGCCACAGCCCGCTTGCTCAATTTATCCAATGCCAGTTGCTCTCCGCCACGGGTAAGCAAGGTCACGATATTCGTATCGCTCCCCATACCTGCTCCCTCGAGCAATACGTTATTGGCTACGATCATATCGAGATTTTTTCGCTCCAGCTTGGACTGGGCATGCTGTAATACATTTTGGGTCTCTGCTGCAAAGCCTACGACGAATTGCTTCGTTTTCCGCTCACCAATCGTCTTTAAAATATCGGGGGCTTTCTCCAGCACAAGGTCGAGTGGACCATCACCCTTTTTCATCTTATGTTCAGCTACATGCTTCGGTCGATAATCGGAAACGGCTGCTGACTTGACGACGATATCACAGTTCGGCAACTGCTCCATGACGGCATCAAACATTTCTTGTACCGATTCCACCGCGATGAATTCTACTCCATCAGGACGCGCCAAGGTAGTCGGCCCACTAATCAGTGTGACCGTAGCCCCTCTGTCTCGTGCCGCTTCCGCGATGGCGTAGCCCATTTTTCCTGAGGCATGATTAGTTATGTAACGAACGGGATCAATTTTTTCACGAGTCGGTCCCGCTGTGATCAGTACGTGCTTGTCCTGCAAATCTTTTTCTCGGATCGTTTGTCTCGTCTCATCGGAAGCAAACCATTGACGAACAGCTTCGACGATTTCCTCTGGCTCCGCCAAACGTCCTTTGCCAATCCAGCCACATGCCAAGAGCCCGACACCCGGTTCAACAAACCGATAACCATAAGCCGTAAGCTTGTCCATATTTGCGATAACCGCAGGGTGATTGTACATATTGACGTTCATAGCAGGCGCGACCATGACAGGCGCTTTCGTTGCCAATACAGTCGTCGTCAGCATATCATCCGCTATGCCATTCGCCATTTTGCCAATCACATTTGCCGTTGCTGGCGCGATCAATACGAGATCAGCTCGATCAGCCAGTTCAATATGGCTAATCACATGCGGGTCTGGCTCTGTAAATGTATCTGTATAAACAGGCAGGTGAGACAAGGCTTGAAACGTCAAAGGCTGAATAAACTGCAAGGCGCCCTCTGTCAAAATGACATGCACCAATGCACCTGCTTGTGTCAGCTTGCTGGTCAGTGCGGCAGCCTTGTAGGCGGCGATGCCGCCAGATACTCCAAGAACAATTCGTTTTCCTGCAAGCGAATGCATCTGCACTCTCTCCTTTCTCCCCTATCCGAAATCCGAAAAAAACAACCTCGCGAGGTTGTTTTTAAAGGTGACTGCTTATTTGCGACCGTCCAAAAACTCGTGAACGAGCTCGTCGGAGATGAACTCTTCCAGCGCCAGACCTACAAACTTTTTGGATTTGGGTCTAACCACTTGAATTTCGCTGTTTTCGCGAAGCTGACGCGCACGCTTGGATGCGACTGTTACCAAGATGTACTTGCTCTCAGCTTTTTCGGTCAATTCGTCAATGGATGGATACAACATAATTCTATTCAACCTCCTGTAACCATTTGCGATATTTGTGAACCTGACGATCTTTTTTCAGATGCTCCGCTGTAATAATCGCTTGGATACGATCGCACGCCGATTCGATGACGTCATTGACGACTACATAATCGTAGTGGTCCATGAGCTCGATTTCAGCACGCGCCACTTCCATGCGTTTGCGAATGATCTCTTGTGATTCTGTCCCACGTCCCACGATCCGGTTTTCCAGTTCGTTTAAATCAGGCGGAGCCAGAAACAGGAATGTACCTTGCGGGAAGCTCTCTTTTACTTGAAGAGCACCCTGAACTTCAATCTCAAGAATGACATCGCGCCCCGCATTGAGCATATCGTCCACGAACTGACGAGGGGTTCCGTAGTAATTCCCCACGTATTCTGCCCATTCCAGGAGAGCATCTTCTTCAATCATCCGCTTGAACTCTTCCTTGGTTTTAAAAAAGTAATTAACTCCTTCTACCTCTCCTGGACGCGGCTGGCGGGTGGTAGCGGAAACAGAATACACCAGATCAGGCAACACTTCACGAAGCGCCTTGCATACTGTTCCTTTTCCCACACCAGCTGGTCCAGAAAGAACCAAAAGGAGACCACGATCAACCATACTCATTGTTTACACTCCTACTTTATTCGTCCGATTCGTCATCCTTCGTAGTCAAGCGCTGTGCCACTGTTTCTGGTTGTACCGCTGACAAAATGACGTGATCGCTATCTGTAATAATGACCGCACGTGTACGTCTCCCATAGGTAGCGTCCACAAGCATGTTGCGATCGCGCGCTTCCTGGATGATCCGTTTGATAGGAGCGGACTCCGGACTTACAATTGAGATAATGCGGTTGGCATTAACGATGTTGCCAAAACCGATATTGATTAGCTTGATTGCCATGACGGCCCAGCCATCCTTTCATGCTACTCGACATTCTGTATTTGCTCCCGCATCTTCTCCAGTTCTGTCTTGATCTCGACTGCCAGATGCTGAATGCGTAAATGATTCGCTTTGGAAGCAATCGTATTGGCTTCCCGATTCATTTCCTGGAGCAGAAAATCCAGCTTTCGACCAATTGCTTCATCTTTGCCTAATTGATTGGCAAACTGTTGGCAATGACTATCTAAACGGGTCAACTCTTCACTAATATCACTTTTATCAGCGAAAAAGGCAACCTCTTGCGCTACACGAGCAGGGTCCAATTCAAAAGGTGTCAAACCGGCCCACTCACTTACGCGTTGCTCAAGTCGGCCCTTGTAATCTTCCCTACATAGTGGGGCCAACTGGGAGATCTCCCGCGTCCATGTATTGATGGCAGTTAGGCGACTAGCTAGATCAGCGTGCAACAGTTTACCCTCGGTCTCTTTCATCGAAACGAGATCAAATGCCGCGCCCCTGACCAGGTCTTGGAGCCACTCTGCCAGCTCCTCCACATTGTCCTCTGACTCTTTGGTATGTATCACGCCAGGAAAGTGTAGCAGATCCTTGACGGTTAATGGCGTCTCTAGCGAAAAACGCTGAGTCATCTCGCGGGAAATGGAGACTAGCTGTTCAGCTACATCCCAGTCAATGCCCATGACCGTAGCAGAAGAATTTTTCCCTTCCACTGAGACGGTGACATCGACACGCCCTCTTCTGACATACTGTGCAACCAGCTTACGAGTCGAATCCTCAAGCATATTCCATGCTTTGGGCAGGCGCACAACAATCTCAGAAAAGCGGTGATTCACTGCACGAATCTCGACTGTTGCTCGAATGGAGCCTTTGCTATCTTCTTTTCTACCGTAACCAGTCATGCTTCGAATCACAAGTTTTCACTTCCATAGACGCAAAATCGTTAATTTATTATAGGAGACAACTCTCGGCAGTGTCAACCGAACACCCCCCACCACGAGGAGATTCCTCCTTGCTCTGACTTATGCTACACTGTGACTGGCAGCTCTCTATCTATTATTCTAGCCATTTTCCTGATCTGAGGTGACCTTTGTGGCATTTGATGGCGTAGTAACCCGCTCCGTCGCGCGGGAATTACATAAACTGGTAGGAGGACGCATCTCGAAAATCCACCAGCCCCACCATAGCGATATTGTTATGCAAGTACGGACACAAGGAGAAACGGTAAAGTTCCTCCTGTCTGCAAACCCGACCTATCCTAGGCTTCACATCACGACAGAAGATTTCACGAATCCGCTGGAAGCTCCGATGTTTTGCATGCTATTGCGCAAGCATTGTGAGGGCGGCGTAATTGAATCTGTCCAGCAAATCGGGATGGAGCGAATCATTCACATCGATGTACGCACCCGGGATGAGCTGGGTGACACGGCTGTCCGCCGAATTATTGTAGAGATCATGGGCAAGCACAGTAACATCATCCTCATCGATCCTGCAACCGGAATGATTTTGGATAGCGCCACGCATGTGACGCTCGCCATTAGCCAGTACAGACAAGTTACGCCTGGCAGACCTTACGTCTCTCCTCCGAGCCAAGATAAACGCGACCCTCTCACCGTAAACGAGCAAGTGTTTATTTCTTCCCTCGACTGGAACGGGGGTCGTTTGGATAAACAAATCGTAGAAGGCTATACCGGGATCAGTCCCCTCTTGGCAAAAGAAATATTGCACAGAGCTGGACTCGCGAATCGTGAAACACTGTGGGTTGCCTTTTCACAAGTGATGAAGACAATCGATAATCATGAGTATGTACCATCCATTGTAGAAGCAAACGGCAAAGCATATTTTCACGTCGTCGAGCTGACACATCTCTCAAACGGGGTTACCACTCCCTATCCTTCCGTCCAAGAATGCTTGCAGGCATTTTACGAAGGAAAGGCGCTCCGTGACACTGTCAAGCAGCGTGCGCACGATTTAATTCGTTTTGTCACCGTTGAACGCAATAAAAATGAAAAGAAAATCGAGAAGCTCGAGCAAACACTGCAAGATGCGCATGAAGCAGATCAGTTCCGCCTGTACGGTGAATTGATCACTGCCAATATGCACCAAATGAAGCGAGGGGATCGCGAGCTCGTCACAGTCAACTGGTATGACGAAGCGGGAGGTACCATCACGATTCCGCTCGACCCATTGAAGACCCCGTCGGAAAATTTGCAGTCGTATTACAAGCGGTATAACAAGGCCAAAAACAGCCTTTCCATCGTGAGTGAGCAGATTGAGCAAGCGCAGGCTGAACTCTTGTATTTGGACGGTGTATTGGTTCAGCTAGAGCATGCTACCTTAAAAGATGCCGAAGAAATTCGCGAGGAGCTCGTTGAGCAAGGCTACATGCGTGATCGTAAAAAACGCGGTCCGCGCAAGAAAAAAGATACCAGACCAGAGCTGGATTCGTACCTTTCTTCGGACGGCGTTGAAATTTTGGTCGGCAAAAACAATAAGCAAAATGAATATTTGACCAACAAGCTCGCATCGTCGCAGGAAACTTGGCTGCATACCAAGGATATCCCTGGATCCCATGTCGTCATTCGCGCTCGGGAATTTTCGGACGAGACGTTGCTTGAAGCAGCGAATCTGGCGGCTTATTTCAGTCGTGCCAAAGAAGGAAGTCAAATTCCCGTGGATTACACGCTTATCAAGCATGTAAAAAAACCGAGCGGGGCCAAGCCTGGCTATGTGATCTACGAGCAACAACGAACACTGTATGTAACACCAAACGAAGCACTGATCCGCCGTTTAAAATCAAACACCTCTTCTACGAATAGTGCGACTACCTAAGTTCATACTAAGGGCATGAAAGGTGGTGTTCGCACTTTGAACATCGTTCTCAAGCTCTTGTTTAACGGAATCATTGCCATTCCAGGGCTTTGGTGGTCGGGGACGTCCCTTACGTTTGCCGTGCTCGCAAGCGTGATTGTCAGTTTACTTGGTTATGTACTGGATTTGACAATCCTCCCACGTACAAACAATACGTTTGCGAGCTCCGCTGATTTCTTGTTCGTGTATGCCTCCTTGTGGCTTGGCTGTTACTTGTTTGGTCAGACCATATCCTTATCAGGTTTGTTGTTGACGACATTTGCCATTACGGTGGTCGAATACTTTTTCCATGGTTACCTGCAACGGCACGGTGTCCACCATTCCAAACATCCGGGCTGAAGCATCATTTTTATTTTGGAAGGAGGATCAGGATGAACGTCATTGGCATCATCCAGACCGATCTTAACGAATTCAACGTGCTGTTTGAGCAGCAAGGTGGACAAGGTGGAAACGGACAAGGACAGCAATCACACGACGGCGGACAAAACAACCAACAAGACCAAGACAGCGACTCGATGTTTCTCAGCTTTCTCGATGAACAACCGAGTTCAAATGAACACAGCGGGCAAGCGAACAGTCAAGGCGGAGGCCAAGGCGGACAACAGCAAAATGGACCGCAAGAGCTGACCGTCCGCATTAAAGGAATTCCTGAGGGACAAAAAGCGAATTTCCTGCAAATGTATCAAATTCTTCAAGATGCCCAAGACTCCCAAACGCTTGAAAAGGACCTGACCATTGTCGATCACGGAGATCAAGACCAGGGCTCCCAAAAACAAGGGCAGGGTCACGGCTCGGGAAAGCAAAACAAAACCACTCATTAATTGAGGCACAAAAAAACCACCTGGAAGCAGATTCCAAGTGGTTTTTTTTGCTATCGGCGATTCATTGCATTCATAAACGGCCAAGTCCCCGCTCTGCCGTTGACCTCATGTTTCTATAACCTGCGCTCACACAGGTGGGCGACCCTTCTGCACTTCAGCCTTCCCATGCATCCAAAAAGGAGGTGGGCCTGACATCCATCACAGTTTCCGTCTCCCGAAAAACACGTATAAGGTTAGAAACATTTACGGCCTATCGTACATCGCAGGATCTTGATATCCCTACTTTATCACAGAATGGCCCTTTGCTCAACGGATAAAGTTCCCTTTGGACTTTTCAATCTAATCAATCCCATGAGCTAAGTATTTCTCTGCCAAAAAATCGCTACGTCCGCTTTACCTTCGCTTGGACAAGCGTCTGAAATTCAGGACGTGCGATCAGGGACGGCTGCTGTTGCTTTTCCCAGGCCAGAGCGTATTCTAGGCCGTTTGCCTGGCAGCGTCCCAACCCTTCTTTCGTTACGGCATATGCTTGTTTCGGCAGGCGACGTACCGCAGCAACTAATTTTTCAACCTCACTTTCGACTTGACTGGCTTCTACCGCCCGATAGATCAAGCCGATTTCCTCCGCTTTTTTCCCTGTAATCCTTTCTCCCAGCAATGCGAGCCGCTTCGCCCACGCCGTACCAACAAGCCTCGGCAAAAGGTATGTCCCGCCAAAATCCGTCGTCAGACCGATCTGGACAAAAGGCTCCTGCAACAGGGCATCTTCCGTCGCAATGACAAAATCAGCATGCAACGCGAGATTGAGTCCCGCTCCGACGGCTACTCCCTCGATGACTGCAATCACAGGCTTAGGCATTTGATGTAAGTTGGTAATGAAATCATTAATGATCGTCAATGATTGATCAGCATCACTCTTATCCGCCAGCGCAGTCAATACGCCCAAATCAGCACCGGAGCAAAAGTTCCCCCCTCCTCCCCGCAAAATAAGCACATCGATTTCCTCATCTGCTGAAGCTTTTGCGATTGCGTCCTGTAAAAGGGAAAACATTTCAACCGTCATCGCATTGAGAACATGCGGTCTGTTTAGCGTAATCGTGCAGATTCCACTAGCTTTTGATACGATCAGTTGCGTATGATGATCCTGTTCCATCATTTTTCTCACCCTTTCCTATGAAGAAGCAGGAGGAATAACCCCCTGCCTTTGCAACCTGCTCAAATCCTCCTCTGTGAGGTTCAGCTTGCGTTTGAGCAGCTCGTACGTGTAAACGGTGTGCCACGGGGGTGACAACCTTTCTGCCCTGTAACGATGCGCGAAACTCCCCTCTTGTACGGGCGACTTCTTTTTCAAATAAGGCAGCGTATATGCTATCTCCCTGTTCGCAACGTATGGATTGTCTGCCCAGTTTTCCCAATCTTCAATGGCGGTCAGACAACAATCCACTTCACTGCCCAGCTCACTCCACTTGGCTTGGGTTCTGGACAGAAACAGTGCATGAAGCCCTGTCCAAGAGCTAAACAAGTCAGCCGACGAAACATCCAAATAAGCTCCTCGTCCTGTCCGCGCACGTTCCACAAGCGCCGCGCAACGACAGGTTTCCTTCTAGATCGCGAACCAGTGAGAGAAATCCGCTCACTGCCTGGACATTCAAGTCATGCCCCCAATTTGGTATAGCTCACCGCTTTGGCCATAGCCCGTCACGGAGCAATAAATGACCACAAGGTGCATCTCAGTCCCAAATGTCGCATCACACCTGGTCGATAGCTTTCCACCACGACATCAGCCTGTCTGGCCAGAGCAAACGCGAGCGCTTTTCCCTCATTCGTCCGCAAATTCATGGAAATACTTCTATGATTGCAATGTGAACGCAGGTAAAACGCTCCCGTCTCTCTAGCTTCCGGGTAAGAAGGCCCGGTTAACGGTGAGTGAGCTTTGTCGTGAAAAGGTTCCACCTCGATGACCTCAGCCCCCAAATCGGACAGGCGCATCGTACAAATCGGACCTGGAAGATGGCGAGAAAAATCAACTATCGTCACTCCCGTCAACATGATTTGACTCCCCCTTCACCGACTACACTCTCTTGTAATTCGAGGTGAACGACTGTTCACCCTCTTTCATAATAGAAAATTCAAACAAATATAAAAGCCGTCCCAAATGGAACGACTTTTCCAAGAACGGTTATTTGATAAACCGGAGAGTGAGCGGGTAACGGAATTCTTTTCCCTCATTCGCTTTCACCGCAGCGATAATAACGAAGATCGCCCAAAAAATAAAGAGGGCTCCCAATAATAGTGCGCCGATAAAAATGATGATCAGCAAACTTGAAATGGCGGCATAAATCGTCACCGAGATGCTAAAATTCAGTGCCTCTTTTCCATGCTGATAAAAAAAGGCCCCCTCTTCACGCTTGATCAACCATACGATTAAAGGTCCTAGTACATTGCCGAACGGAACGATAAAACCAAGGAAGGCAGATAGATGTACGATCATCGCCCACATTCGTTCCTCTTTCCCATTCAGGAATTGCATATCCATACCTCCATTAATCCTTTTCCTCTATTGTACGACAAATTGCGCGAAACTTGCGAAGAAACGAAAAAAGCGCCGTCACGGCGCCTTTCTCTATTAATACTTGCTCTCGTGACTTCCACCGTAACCGCCGCCGTACCCTCCACCATACCCGCCACCATGAGAGGAGCCGTAACCATCGAAGCCGCCGTAGCCGCCTCCGAAGTGGTCAAAACCGCCTCCAAAGTGACCGTGTCCACCGTGTCCACAACTACGACCGTATGGCTTACAATGGGTTTTGTAGTGTGGCTTGTAGAAGCAATGCTTTCTGTACACTTTCTTTTCGCAGCATTTAAAGCATCTGCGACGAGATCTTCTGCATCCGCAACTCATTAACCTCACTCCTTCCTGTTCGTTACATCTACAAGGTATGTAGGTGAAGGCATATCGGCATGGACAGAAGTCTATACACTAGTCAAAATCAGCGGATGTCTCGTAGGCTATTCAGCAGCAGGAGTGGTCAATCGCTGATCGGATCGCGTAACTCCAGCTTACTCATGCATCTGACTTAATGGGTAACGAGCTTGCGCACTCATTAATACCACGGTGGTCGCAAATAAGGTTTCACCATATAACCGGGCTTGGACCTCTCCAAAAATCATTGGATCGTATAGGAATTCAAAATCCATCGTCAATAGTAGGGAGGGCATGAAGCAAGTGTACCGGGTCATACTAATTCAGATGACAATTCCTTAGGAAGAAGGTGCCTTCGTGGGAGAACACAGCCGTTTTCGTGAAGGAGAAAAGTCTCCAAAAAATGCCGTGTACATGGAAATTGGTGAGTCCGGTGCAAGTGTGCAGAATCCGATGATCATCGAGCTTTCCAGAGGGGAAAAATTCCCCGCTACACGAAATAAAAATCGCGTATGGACGCAAAAGTAAGGAATGCAAAAAACCAACCTGGCACTAAGCACAAGGTTGGTTCTCTTTTTTACTAATTGTCGTCGTCTTCGTCGTCTTCGTCGTTTTCTTCGTCTTCGTCTTCTTCATCGCCGCTCAGGTAAATAATAGTAACACCCAAGCTCTCCAATAACGAAAGGACTTCGTTGTTCAACTCCTGATCCATGAGCAATCCCAGGCTTTCCACGAGCTCGAGCTCTTCCAGTTCTCCCGCTTCAGCATCCTCGATCAGTTCTATGATTTCGGTCATTCGCTTTTTTTCCAATACGGCTACGAGTTCATCTCTTGTCATAAATGGTTTTACACCTCATTTTCTACTCTTATGCTTTATAATAGTACATAAACGAACCGTTGAAAACCAAGCAGTGAGGTGAAGATCACTATGTACCCGCAACCGTATCTGGATTATTTGATCCAGTTTCATGTAGAACGTGATTATTTTGAGTGTCATGAGATTCTCGAGGAGTATTGGAAAAGCGCTCCTCCACATGAGCGACAACCAGTGTGGGTTGGTTTGATTCAAATCTCCGTCGCTCTATATCACCAGAGACGCGGGAATCAGTCAGGTGCAATTAAAATGCTCACAAGCGCCATATCCCTTGTCAAAAAGCATCATCTAGACATCCAAAAGCTTGGGTTGGATAGTGACAGTCTGGCGAGCCTGCTTGAAGAGCGCCTGACGGAAATGCAAAATGGTCAGCCCTATCGAAGCCTGTCCCTGCCCATGTCCGATGCTTTGAAACACGCGTATCAAGAGGCTTGTACGACGCAAAATCACCCTGAACACCGGGATAGCGATATGCAAGATGCCTACTTGCTGAATAAGCATACCTTGAGGGATCGAAGCGACGTTTTAGCAGAACGCAAGCACCAGTTGCAAATGCGCGAAGCACGTCGAAACAACGAGTCAAACTAGTCTGCGTACACCTGCAAATAACGGGGCGGGATAGCATCGCTCAAACAATAGCGCTCGCCCACACGGTAAAAGCAAATGCCGGCTTCATGGGCCTCCTTTGCTTTCACAGTGACGAGCCGCAATATGTCTGTCGGCTCTCCAATATGCTCCGGTCTATCCGCAAGCTGCACATACTCACTGGCAATTGGCAACAAGCCGCCAGTGAGTACTTGTTTTAATAACTTTCGATGTGTCCCGTAATAGAAAACGTCAGGTGGTACAATCTCGATGAGCCTGCTTTTTGCAATCGTGGGCAAAAATCCGTAGGTTACTCGAATGAGTTCTCCTTTCTCCCATTCGATACTCCGCTCAGGATCGAACTCCACCACTTGGTGAAGATCTTCCCTAGTTATGTATGAGCACCCTTTCAGCGTACGAAGATAATCCAGCAACGGCTCAATCGGGGTATACCCGTACGTGTCATAGTAGAGTTGAAATGCTTCACTGTTTTGCCGAAGTATACTGAGCAATCGCTTGCGAAGTCTCGTTTCTTCGTGAATCGCCAGCATCCGTTTCGCCCCCCTATCCGGTCAATAAATCCAGAGAACCACAGCTAGTGCGAGACCCAAATCCGCAAACAAATGACTAAACCAGATTGGGTAAATCGAAGGAAACATTCCTTTCATCCATCCCCAAATCAGCCCTGCTCCAAAAACCATCGCCGTAATGAACAAACCGTTTCGAAAACCAAAGAGGATCGTAGAGATAATCAGGTGATACAGGGAATAAAAAAAGCTGGAAAGAAAAATGGACATCAACCGGGATAAGGATGCGCGCAACCGCTGCAAGACGAAGCCTCGCCAGAACAGCTCTTCCAGCAGCGAGTTAATGAAAACGAGGTAGAACGAAAAACCCCAAATCCAGCGGCGTTCAATCCCCCATGCTTCCATGCCAGCTCGAACGGCTTCAGGTCTTCCTGGTTCCTGCAAGAGCAACCAAAGTCCAGCCAGCACTCCTGTCAACATAAGAACACCATTTGCCAGTCCGTATAAAGTGCCCTGCCATTCAAAACTTCCCCACGCGAAACGCCAGTGCTTTCGTAAATCTCTCTCCCACCATCCATGAATGACGGGGATACAGATGCAAACGAGCACATGAAAAGAAAAGAAGGTGAGAATGACGCTATGCTTTTCCACCAGTCCGTAAAAGATCGTGAGAGTCGCAGCAAATCCATACACGATCAACAGTAGTAACGTTCGTTTTCGCGCCATTTACGAATAGCTCCTTTTGGGCGTAATGGCCGCAGTATTGCGTTAGTTTGTCCGTTATGAATACGAAGAATACCCACAATGACAATAAATATACAAGCGTTTGCATGGATGCTATACTAGATAAATCGCTTTTTATCAAATGAATGGATCGGTTCAAATTTTTACCTATCTAACGAATGTTTGGAGTGGCTCTCATGTTATGGCGTAATCGTACCTTTCTGCTTTTAATGAGCGGAGAGATCGTCGCGGGAGCGGGCATGTGGATTTCGATTATTGCCAATCTTGCGTTCATGCAGAAACTCGTTCCTTCTGATACGGTGAAGGGCTTGATTCTGATGTGTGGATTGGTGGTCAGCATTCTCCTCGCCCCTAAAGCGGGTGTGGTGATTGACATGTACGACAAAGGCAAGATCATGCTGTTTGCCAGCTTGGTCCGAACACTCAGCCCCGTCTTCATGTTCCCAGCTCTTGCAAACGATTCTCTACTGTGGATGATCGTATCTTTGATCGTGATGCAATGCTCTGCTGCGTTTTATTTTCCGACCGTGCAGGCCTCCTTGCCAGCCATCCTTTCCCAGGACGAATTACTCAAGGCGAACAGCGCATATTTGAATATCTCCACCCTCTCGCGCATTGGGGGAACGGCCATCGGCGGTATACTCGTTGTATCCATGGACCTGTCCATGCTGTATGTGTGCTCCATCATCGCGTACGCTGTACTCGCTGTCGTTACGCTCTTTCTCCGCATTCCGCCAGTGACTTCTCGGAAGATTCAGGAAAAAGTGGAGTTTCGCGAGATATTGACGATCTCGCGGCAAGACCCAGCTTTGTTTGTCGGATTGATTAATAATGGGTTGATCACCTTGTTCCTTGGCGGTTTGAACCTGATGATCTTGAACTTTAGCGAGCTGCAACGGGAGCCTCAGCTCATGGGATGGATCTATGCGGCAGAAGGAATCAGCATTTTGATTGGCGGTCTCTTGGCAAAACGTTGGATAGGCCGCAGAAACCTCGTGGCAGCATCGACCATCATGCTCTTTTTCTTCGCGCTGTCCCAATTTGGCATGTCCTTGGCTGATAACAAATTCATGGTGCTTGCTTCCTTCTCCGTGTTCGGCTTTGTCGTTGCTTTCTTTTTCCCCGTCACCGCAACGATTTTCCAGAAGCGCCTAGCTCCACACCAGCAAGGGCGATTCTTTTCTTTCAAAAGCATGCTGGATCGTGGATTCTTCTTGTTGGCTCTCGCGATTACAGGAGTTGGGCTGGACCTTCTCGGCATTAGCAGCTACCTCCTCTTCATCGGCTCAGTGACATTGCTCTTTGGCTTGTTAACTTTCTTTTACAGTAAAAAGCATAAGCTGGATGTTCGATCCCACGATGAAGCAGCTGCCTAGTATCGGAAGGTATCGTACCATGACAAACGCTTTCCCACAGACCATACTTTGGTGTACACTAGTGAAAGTATGTTGAACACTTATGGAGGCGTTTTTCCATGCAGATACTTTCCTCTCCCATTTTGGGAATCCTGCTGCCTCTCGTGATGGCTATTGCAGTGATCTTTGTGAGAATGCGTCGGCAAAAAAAGCCAGCTTCCGCAAAAAGCATTATTTTGCCACCATTCTTTATGGCGACAGGGTTTGCGATGTTCTTGGTCCCGGAGGCGCAATTACCACCCAAGTTTGATATTGCAGCCTTTGTGGTTGGGCTTTTCTTTTCGATTCCGTTGATTATGACGTCACGTTTCGAAATCATTGGGCAAGATGTGTATTTGAAACGGTCCCGTGCGTTTTTCTTCATTTTGTCCGGTCTGTTGGTCATCCGGCTGATTATTAAGCTGTTGATCAAAGATAGCTTTACACCGATTCAAACAGGTGGACTGTTCTTCTTGCTCGCATTCGGTATGCTCGTACCTTGGCGTATCGCGATGCTGGTGATGTACCGGAATTTAACCAAAAAGATGTCTGGCACCTAGTAAAAAACCACCTCCATTGCGAGGTGGTTTCTTTTATGATTCAGTCATCTAAAAAGAAATCTGCATTCGCTTCACACCTGTTTCTAAAGACTATTCCAGCGCTGCGAGAAAGTAAGATCCTCCACCAATCTTATACTCGCTATTCTTGCTTGCTCCTGCCAGCTTCGCAAAAAACGGTCTTTGCCCGCGATTTTCCCATGCAGTCTGCGCCAATCCCTCCTCAGTCGGTTGGCAAAGCACTACATTTCCTCCCGATAGTTCAAAGGTTTGGCAGATGGCCCCCAGTTCTTTATCGTGGAATACTTCGCTCTTCTTCCACCCAAACCAGCTTTGCCAACGTGCTGTTGCTTCTTCCAGATCTGTCACGGCATACCCTACAGATATGAGATGGGCTGCACCGTTCGGATGTGCGCCAATGATGCCACGATTCGTCAAATCGTCTATTCTCTCATCATCCGTTTGCGACCATTCAATGAGAAATGGCGGGAGAAGAGCACTATCTGCATCTTCGAGGAACAACATCCGCCACCGAAGCGTCGTGCCATCATCACGCGTACGACTTCCCGCAACAGGTCCAGTAACCTGCAAGCCTTGGCTTCGCAAACGCTCTGCCCACGCATCCATCTCGTTGGTCCGAAGCGCAATCTGTCCAAATCCTTCTCCCTTTGCCTCATCCGCGATACATTGACGTACGAGGGGATTCTCCGAATGTCGAGCAAGCTCCTCGTGTTCAACCGCTAAAAATTCAACATAAGAAAGCCCGAAATAACTCAGGCTATTCCATGTCCCCCAAGGCGCATGACGCCCTCCAACAACCGCATGAAAACCCGCTTGACAAAATTGTTCCGCTGCTTCCTTTGGAGTTTGCTGTACAAAATGAACCAAATGATCAAAAGTTAATCGCACCTTTTTTCGCCTCTTTTCGTATTACTTATAGAATATCAAAATTCATTTATGTAAGGATAGAATGACAAGGGGGAAAAATGAACGAGACCAGATCAAGCCGGGTAAAAGCTCGGCGCAAGCACTCACGCAAAAAATGGGTACGTGCCGGAAAGAGCACGCTCTTATTTAGTGTGTTGGCCATCTTCGTCGTCGGAACCTACTACCTATTCCAAACAGCTATGGATAGAGAACATGCCAACCCGTACACGCCGCCTGCTCCTGATCATACCGCAAACCAAAAGACTTCCGTGCAGCTCACCTTTGTCGGTGACATCATGATGTCAGGAAATGTTGAGAAAACCCTACTCGCAAACAGCTATGACTACCCATACAAACATGTAAGCTCGCTTTTTTTGCAAGATGATATCACCATTGCCAATTTGGAGACGCCGATCACCGCCACAGGTGTTCCTGCTCAGAACAAGGATTATGTCTACAAGTCATCGCCACTTGCTGTCCCTGCCATGAAAAACGCTGGGATTGATGTGGTAAATCTCGCCAATAATCACTCCATGGACCAAGGAGTTCCCGGGTTGCTGGATACTTTTGACGCTTTGGATGAAAACCGGATTCAATACGTCGGCGCCGGTAAGGATGCTAGCCGTGCCTATTCGCCTATATTCATAGAAAAGAACGGCATCAAGATCGCGATTCTCGGTTTCAGCAGGGTCATTCCCGAAACGAGCTGGTTTGCAGGTGATTCCCAGCCAGGTATGGCCGCTTCCTATGATCCTACATTGGCAGTGAAAGCGATCCGTGAAGCAAACAATCAAGCGGATCTCGTCGTGGTGATTTCACACTGGGGCAAGGAACGCTACGATTATCCTATCGATCATCAAAAAGAGCTGTCTCGTGCCTACATCGATGCTGGTGCAGATTTGATTGTCGGCGGTCATCCTCACGTCCTTCAAGGTTTTGAACGATACAACGACAAATGGATTGCGTACAGTCTCGGCAATTTCATTTTCACACGATCAACCGAACCCAAGACTTGGGAAACGATGGTCCTGCAAGCAACCTGCACGAAAAGTGGTGATTGTGAGCTGACGATGCTTCCGTTTCACGCAGAATTGGGACAAGCTGTACCGATGAATGAAAGCAATGGCGCTGCCCTACTAAAACGCATTGAATCCATTTCTGAGAGTGTCGAGATACAAAGTGACGGGCGTGTGCAGCCGCGTGCAAAAGCAGTGGAGACTGCCCCTGACAAAAGAAGCCGTGTTTCCAGGTAACTAGAAATACGGCTTTTCTTCTTATTATTCCTCTTACTTACGCAGATTCGATAATGGGGAAGCATCGTACTTCTAAGCCAAAATCATTTTTCAATAAGGACTCATGCTCTTCACTGATTCCTGTCACGATCAAACCTGCGCGCAAGACGCCCCCCAAATCGAATTGGACTTTTAATTTATGAACGTTCACTCCTACTTGCTCGAGGAAATGCAAGACACGATCTGGCGTAGCAGTATGACACGAGCCCTCAAGATAACAGAGGACGTGTTCTGCCGAGTCCACCGTGACTCCAGCTTTGTCAGCCGTTTTTTCTTTCCAGGTAGGATGCGGTGTGAATGGCTGTGTCAATAAATAGGCCAAATCCTCCACGACTGCACTCGCTGTGGGGAGCTCTCCTGCCCCTCTTCCTGTAAACAACAAGTCTCCCACGATGTTACCGGATAGCTGGACAGCATTAAATGCGTCGTGGATTTGCGCCAACGGATGGCTCAGTGGAAGCATGGTTGGTTCAACAGATAGGCGAATTTCTTGTTCGGCTTGATAAGCCTGCGCGATCAGCTTGATCCGGTACCCCAACTCGCTCGCAATCCGAATGTGACCCGCTGACAAATCTGCAATCCCTTTGCGAACAACATCCGCTAAAGGCAGCGCTTCTCCATAAACAAGCTGTGTCAAGATATACAATTTATACATCGCATCAAAGCCTTCTACATCCGAACGAGGGTCTGCTTCCGCATAGCCCAGCTCCTGCGCTTGCTTGAGCACCTCTTGGTATGAGAGCTGCTCTGCTTCCATTTTCGTCAAAATGAAGTTCGTTGTTCCGTTGAGAATACCGCGAACACCTTGGATATCGTTCGTGCGAAGGAACTGCCGGAGCACGCTCAAGATCGGGATGCCCCCTGCCACACTCGCTTCATAAGCAAGATGCACTTGATACTGATTGGCCAAATCGACTAGCTCTGTTCCTTTTTTCGCCAGGAGCTCTTTATTCGCAGTTACCACATGGCAGCCCTTTTCAATTAAAGCACGGACGTAGTCATAGGTAGGTTCTACACCACCCATGACCTCCACCACGATATCCACATCGCTTCTCAATACATCCTCAAAGTCAGTTGTCAGTAAAGCAGGGTCGACATGAACCGCCCGCTCTTTTTCCGAGTCACGCACCAATGCCTTGACGATCTCAATTCGTTTTCCCAGACGAGAAGCCAGCTTCTCCTGTTGCGAACGGATCGTTTTGATTACGCCTCCACCAACTGTTCCCAATCCCAATAATCCCACGCGTACCACTTCTGTACTCATCCTGACCACCCCATACCCCGAGTTTTAGATAAAAAGAAAAGCCATCTTCGATAAGAAGAAGGCTTGTTAGCAGCTAATGCTCCCCCTCCTTATCTCCCAGGACGTATATGTCCTGCAGGAATTGGCACCTTGTCACAAAATATGCGTGACGGTTGCCGGGCTTCATCGGGCCAGTCCCTCCACCTCTCTGGATAAAGAAAATATGAAATTAAAAAAACCTTCTTCGCTAAGAAGAAGGTTCATCTACTAATGGAGTAACCCGCTTCTTATCTTTCGAGACGAAACGTCTCGCAGGAATTGGCACCTTATTGCCATATGCAACGGTTGCCGGGCTTCATCGGGCCAGACCCTCCACCTCTCTGGATAAGAACTATTTATGCTGTTGAGCTTTATTCTAAGAAATTCCAAGGCAAGCGTCAACAAAATTCTTTCTTTTCTGATTGCAAGCTAATTTGGCAAGGCTTTCAATTGTGGATGAACAGGCTTTCCACCTCTTCCATACTGCAGCAAGCGCAATGAAACACGCCCTCCTGGCCTTCCTTAGGTATCTCTTTTTCCTCAACATATCCGCACCATTGGCAAATGAAAAGTTGAATCATCGCACGCCCTCCTCTTCTTTTATCCTGCCCAAAATAAAAAGAGCATTTTCCGCTCGACCGTGACGATCGTTAGAAAATGCCAGAAAAGGAGGGACGTACTTGTCCACTCGCTGTTTTTTGCAAGCCATCTCTAACACCTCCCTATCTCCCGTAGGTCTATCAGTGTTGTCGAAACAGGCAGGTCTCCTGACTATGGGATCATCGTTTCGCGTCGCCTTCCCCGTCTATTTTGATAGACCAGTGGCTTGTTGGACGCTGACTCCCCTCTTACAGTGGCGGGACCGTGTCGGATTTGCACCGAGCTTCCCTATTATCCTTGTGGCGAGTTGGTTACGCCCTAAGGAACCTGTTTCCACCTATGAAATTGTCTATTCTCACTGCTACGTTACCTTACCCGAAGTACCGTTCTATCAAAATGCTAGTGTGGTGAGCTTCATGTCCAGCAATCACATAGGCCAATGTCCTTGCAGATAGCTTGTTTCCGTTGGCAAGTCCTGTACGCAACCACGCTTCTGGCGAGATTCCTCGCACCTGCGCGATGGTGGAAGCACGGACAGCCTTATACTCTTCCAGTAAATCAGACAGGTCTCTTAGCTGAAAACACCCGTTTTCAACAAAAGCATTCTCATCAAAACCGACGAGGGGTGTCTGATCTCCTCTCGCGATTCTCAGCAGGCGATAGCTCATGATTCGTTCTGCATCGATGAGATGACCCAACACCTCTTTAACCGTCCATTTGCCTGGCGCATACCGATAATCAACTTGTTCGGGGGCAAGGGACGAAACTAACGCGACGATCCTCTCTCCTTGCTGCGTGAGGATCGTTTGGAGCTCCCCCTCCGGTACAAGACCCATGTAATAGTCAAAATAAGCAGCGTATTCATCGCGCTCTGGTCGTCTGAGCATATGTTTCCCACTCCTCGTCATTCAGTTTCAATAGACAAGTTACTATGTAAGCCTTCAAACAATAGGACCCTTGCCGGGGCTGCATCCGTGCCGATCAGCTTGAGTGGTGCAGCTACCAGAAAATACTCGCCTGGCGGGACCTCTGCTAGCCGCAAGCCTTCCACGACAATGACTCCCGCTGCAAACAATTTTTTATGTGTGGGGTGACCTTCCTGGCTGCGTTCGATTCCAAGTGCATCGGTACCAATGCCCCGCACCCCCAGCTCACTTATATATTCCGCACCTTCTTCTGACAGAAAGATGAATTCAAAAGAGAACGCCTCTTCAAAAGAGTTTTTCGTTTTAAACAGGACAAAATCTCCTCGCACCAAATCGAAGCTCTCCAAGTCGGAGCGGGTGATCCTGTCCTCTACCGCTGTGAGATCGAGAACCTTGCAATTGCCCACTAGCTTTTCCAATGAAATACTCTCAAATGTATCACCAGCATTCACCATGTGCAGGGGAGCATCCACATGGGTACCCGTGTGAAGATCCATGTCGATTCTCGATTCGGTTACATAGCCACTGGTAGCCGTACGTATTTTCGGTTGCTTTTCTGGCTTGTTTTTATACACTGTCATTCCTTCGTAAACGGTGGCGGTTACATCATACATTTTCATCCCAAACGCCCTCCCCTTTGCCTACTGTTTTT
Organism: Brevibacillus antibioticus; assembly: GCF_005217615.1. Taxonomy (NCBI): domain Bacteria; kingdom Bacillati; phylum Bacillota; class Bacilli; order Caryophanales; family Paenibacillaceae; genus Brevibacillus; species Brevibacillus antibioticus. Next base: position 905,043 of record NZ_SZNK01000001.1, on the reverse strand, counting down.
TTCGATCCGCTGGAAAAACAATCCCCATCTGTCTTCTCGCTTCATCCATGACCTGCATGGTCATTTTGGAAACTTCATGCGAATTCGTTGCAGATTGTCTGGCCCCGCTCCTCGCCAAGTGTAGGAATTCTCTTATTTCATAATGCATGGTCTTCGGGGTCTGAGGCCTTGTTACGTGTTCGGTTCGCCCGTCCCTGTAACGAATGTCCACTTCTTTGAGATGGTTGATTCGATCGATCACCATCGTAGCGTCCTCCCCTTGAATTTCTGCTGGCTGATAGGAGGTCGTAATTTTCGAGAAGCTAATGATTGCATCCATCTCTCGATACTTCAACAACATACTACCTTCTCCATCCACTCCAGAATCAAGCACAATTCCTTCTGCTTTGATATCGTCTGGTCTGCCAAAAAGGATGAGTAATGGATAAAGACAATAGATACCGATGTCCATCAAGGCTCCGTTTGAAAAAGCAGGATCAAAAGCACGTAAAACCTTCCCTTCGCGGTAGGCGTCATAGCGAGAGGAATATTGGCAATTGCTAGCAATAAAGCGTCGTACTTTTCCCAGCTTGTGCAGGTTGTCTTGTATCGCAAAAAAATTGGGCAACAGTGTAGATTTGACAGCCTCCATGAGCAGCACGTCATTTCTATTCGCTGCTTTGATCATTTCTTCTGCCTCAATCGTATTGGAAGCCAGTGGCTTTTCACACAATACGTGCAGCCCCGCGTCCATGCACTGGATCGCTTGCTCCGCGTGGCAGGAGTTGGGGCTCGCAATATAGACGGCGTCCATATTTTTGCTTGCTACCATTTCTTCTAAGCTATTATAGGCGAATGGAGCATGGTACTTTTCAGCGAATTCCTTGGCGCGCTCGAAGGTACGTGAATATACAGCCTGAAGAGAAAATCCTTCTACATTTTGACCAGCCTGGATAAATTCTTCGGTGATCCAGCTCGTTCCGATTACGCCAAATCGCATCTCATCCGCTCCCTTTTCTTTTTTCTATCTTGTTGAAGTGATTGGCACTCGTTCTTCGACCTTATCCAGCCACCACACGAATCCGTCTGCTGCAAGCAATTGCTCCGCGGCCTTCGGTCCGAATGAGCCAGCTTCGTACGTAAAGAGTGGCACCAAATTTTCAGCGAAGGCTTCCAAAATCGGTGTCACCCACTCCCACGACAGCCGGACCTCGTCCCAATGTGCAAAGTAGGTGGAATCCCCTCGGAGCGCATCGAACAAGAGCAGCTCGTACGCTTCTGGCACGTCATTTGTCCCTGCACTGAAATCTACGGTCACCGGCTCAATCTTACCGCTATTTGTCGGATTCTTACTATTTACCTGCAAGGCAATACCTTCGTTCGGATTCACGCTGATAATCAACAAATTAGGCGATGTCGTTTCATTTTGCTCCTGGTATAGCTTTTCGTGCGGATTTTTGAACTCAATGACGATCCTGGTTGATTTCTCTTGCAGTCTTTTTCCCGTTCGAATATAAAAAGGTACCCCTTGCCAAAACGGGTCATCAATCCAGACACGAGTGGCAATATACGTTTCTGTCATCGAAACAGGATCGACACCAGGCTCGTCCCTGTAACCAGCTACAGACGTTCCTTGAAGATGTCCTGCGCTATACTGACCGCGAATAACGTGGGTGCGGACTTCTTCTTTCTTCATTGGACGCACGGCGGCCATTACCTTGCGTTTTTCTTCGCGGATATGGGCGGAGGTGATTCGCTTTGGAAGCTGCATGGCGATGATCATGAGCATTTGCAGCATGTGATTTTGGAGCATGTCGCGTAGTGCTCCGGCTGGCTCGTAATATCCAGCCCGATCCTCGACGCCGACCGTTTCATTCGCCGTAATTTGCACGTTGGCGATGTACTGATTGTTCCAAAGGGCCTGGAAGATCGGGTTCGCAAATTCGAGTGCCTCGAGGTTTTGCACCATCGGTTTTCCCAAGTAATGGTCAATGCGATATATTTCTTCTTCCAAAAATGCTTTCCCTAGCTTTTCATTCAATTCTTTGGCGGATTGCAAATCATGTCCAAACGGCTTTTCAATGATCAGACGCTTCCAGCCTGTCGTTGAACCCAGCCCGCTGGATTTGATATTGGTTGCAATTCCCTCGAAATATTGCGGGGCCACTGACAAGTAAAACATCCGGTTTTGCGGGATCTGCAGCTCTTGCTCTCTTTGCAGCACCAGATCATGTAGCGTTACATATGCACTTGGTTCTATGACATCTACTGCCGCATAACGACAAGCAGACAAGAAAGCGTCTAGCTCGTGGGAATCAATCTGGGCGCGACGAGAAAACTCATGGACAGACTGGCGAACAGTTTCCTGAAATTCGTCATTAGACCAGTCCCTTCTCCCCACACCGATAATCGAAAAGGCAGCAGGCAACTTTTGATCTACATATAAATTAAAGAGCGCAGGGAAAATTTTGCGTTTTGCTAAATCTCCTGTCGCGCCAAAAAGGACAAAGGTCATCGCTTCCATCTACTTTTTCATTCCCTTCATACGTACGCCGTGATGATGGTGTTTGTGGTTACCCTGTTATTATTCGAGAAAATCACTGCTTTATCAATATGCAGCCTTACGAACCACGCAAGATTGCACGTACCGGACTTCCATCAGCTTCTACCAAAGGCAGCGGCAGTGCGATCAGTTCGTAATCACCCGGTTCGACATGATCGAGCAAAAGCCCCTCTAAAATATGAATATCATGCTGGTGAAGCCCATGATGAGCAGCCAGTTCCTTGCTGTCCAACGGATCGACTGATGGGACATCTACTCCAATCAGCCGAATACCTTTTTTGGCGAGGAACACTGGCAAGTCCGCTCGCAGATGACAGATGGTTGAAGGAAATTGATGAGGGTCACGCCATGATAATGTTTTGAGCAGCAGCCGTTCCACCCCCTCCAGATCAACCTGGGAAAAATCTTCTGGGCCAATGCTGGAGCGTCCAGCAAGCTCTACCACTCTTGCCTCACCGATGTACAAGTCTAGGGGCAATTCAGCTATTTTTCGACCATCGTCATCGAAATGAAACGGAGCATCCACATGGGTGCCTGTGTGAATACTCATCGTTACTTTACCGACATTGACTGAGCCACTCTCCGCTTTGGGCCAGTTTACGACATAGTGAAAGGGAGTGTCCCCTGGCCAGGTCGGCATACCTGCCATGAACGGACGGGATATATCTATGATTTTCATCGTGTATCCTCCACCTTCCAGCAACTGTTCGTGCCTACACTCAGCGTACAGAAAAGACTGTATTGAGTCAATATTCTAACATTTAGACCAAAAAAAGACCGCAGCCTGATAGCGTGCCGACAGTCTTTTCGTGGATTTCAGATTCTACTGTGAAGAGACAGGTAGTCCCACACTTCATCATAAATTCCGTTGTCATCCACTTGTTTCAAATGTTCTTTCAAAGTCCTCAACCACTCAATGGTTGTTGGATATGTAGCTGCAATGGCCTCCCGTAGATCGCTCATTTGAATCGGGCGATCGACCCCTTTTGTTACGATATCATGCCATACCTGCTCCATCGCGAGCTCCACTACATACTCGATGTCTGCCCCCGAATAAAACTCTGTCCATCCTGCTAATTGCTCATAATCGAGCACCTCAGAAGGACGCCCCTCCAGTTTTAAGCGAAAAATATCCTCCCGTGCTTGCCGATCTGGCGGTCCAACAAAAATCCAGTGATCAAAGCCAGCGGTTCGGAGCATGGAAGGCTCCAATTCCCAAGGAACGTTGGTTGCGCCCATCAGGACGAATCGTTCGTCGTACTCGCCTGCCTTTGTTATCTGTTGAAGCCATTTGGAATCGAACTCCTGTCTAGGATAGGAGTTCGCATGCTCTTCGTAATGGCTGGAACCGTCCAGTTCATCTAAAAGGAACAGAAACGGTTTATTGGCAGGGGCTGTTGTCAGTAAGTCATCGATGTTGAACGGCCTGTTCGACGGCGTATACATACCTCGACCGCCTGTGATCGCCATGGAGAAAAAATGAGCCTCGCATTCTTCTGCCGTTGCTTTTGCTAGCAAAGATTTTCCGCACCCCGATGGTCCGTAAAGTAAAAGGGTACTTTTCTTTTGAGGCAACCGTTGCGAAATAGGATGTAGGAGTCTTTGAAAAATTGCCTCTTTTACTCGTCCAAGCCCGCCGACCATTCCAAAACCCGCCGTTTTCTCAACGAGTTGAACCGATTTCGCGTTGGTCTTCCCTTTGCCCCCTTCAATGACGCGTATCTTAGGTGTAAACATCGTATATGTAGAGGAATCCTTCTGATTGATCCCTTTTAACGTCCGCGAATATGGGGATTCTTTTTGTAGCTTGTTGAGCTCGATCACAATTTTTTCCTTCATCGCTTCATTACCATAGGCAAGGGCCTGCGTAAACGCCTGTAAAGCCTCCGTACGATCCCCCTGCTCAGCATGCTCTAACCCTAATAACAGCCATACTGGTGCATTGCGTTGATCGCTCGTCAACATACTTCTCAGTATCTCTATCTTCGTCATCTGCTTCATCCTCTGCGATCGTCCTGCTTCAAGCGATCGTGTAGTATCACGGACATATCCATTATAATGCATACGTCTCGCAAGAAGAATACGAAAAGTAGGAAAAGATGGAAGAAGGGCTGTGACCATCGCCGTCATTCGAAAAAGACGCCTTCTGCTACACAGCATTGAGCGTCCAAGATACGGTTCCTATCCTCTCGCTGGAAAAGCTCCGCCTTCTACACAAATGATGAACGAGAGTCCAAGAAAAGGTTGCCTATTATTATGAGGTTGAGTCCCGCCTGTAGTGCCGATTGCTTGCGGGCTAAGCTGTGTCCCATCACTCGTGTTGGAGTAAGGAATGACAGCTCCCCGACCAACAGTGGATGACCAATTCGCGCCTGTTGGTGAATCGACTGTAGGAGTTGAGCACGCATTCGGAACATGAGTATGCGCCGGAATATCGTTTTGCAGCAGAGTAATGTTGGCATCGCCACCTGTCTCACCTGCCACACGCGGTGTCAAAGCAGGACCTGTCCCCTGGTTCATCGGAGCTGAGCCTCTTAAATTGGGAAGCGCGAATGTCGTTTTACCATCTCCACCATACTTCACACCCAATATCGAATACAAGACAGGATTGGAAGAGATCGATATCAATTGTCCATCACAAAAAGCCCAGTCCCTCGGCGGGAAGTTGCCAGCGAAGATACGAATTTCTCCAATATACGGATCCATATGATAGTGCCTCCTCTAGTTTCTTGGCGGGTAAATCCCTTGAATCGCGATGCAAAAATTCCCGACCAAATACGGCTGCATATTCGTATGAGGTGCACTGCCTCCTACCGTTTGCAACGCACTCTCACTCATCGTTGTATCAGGGGTTGTCCCATAGGTAGTGGTGGATGCTTGTGCCCAGTAGTTCCCAGTGCTTGTTTTTTCATTGGCAGCTGCATTCGAGCCCGTCGCGGTATGGGTATGAGCGGGTATTTCGTTTGTTGTTAATACATGCGTTTCTTCTCCGGCTGACATCCCAAGCGGTACGATTGGACGATCTTGTTGATTGTTTTTATGAACGGGGACACGCCCTCTTAAATCTGGTAGGGCAAAATTGTTTTTCCCGTCTCCCCCATAAACAGCTCCTAACAAGGAAAACAGTGCCTGGTTTCCATTGAGAGGCAACAACGCACCATTACACAAAGCCCAACCCTTTGGCGCAAATGGAAAGGGAAAAAATCGAATTTCTCCAAGAAATGGTTCCACGTAAAATCCTCCTGTTCGATTGAAATGTTAATTTTGTTGAGGATAGATCCCATACAGGGCAATGATGAAATTAATAACCGTAAACGGCATCAGGTTACTGTGTGGTTGATTTCCACCTACAGTACTCAAGCTGGAAGCGTTCATCGATCCATCAGGTGCATTTGTTGAATATAGCTGCGTATTCTTTGCCCATACAGCATTGGCAGGGCTATTCTGCGTTCCTGGCTGCGATGATGCATGGACCGTATGCGTATGCGCGGGCAATTGTGAGACGGTTAAGGTGACTGATTCTACACCATTTTTTTCACCTATCGCGAAGGTTGTTCCTGTGCTCGGATTTTTCCCTTGATGGAGCGGGATACGCCCCCGTAAATCAGGCAACGCAAAAGTCGTTTGTCCATCCCCGCCATATGTGAATCCAATCAAACTAAACAATGTGTCGTTTTCCGAAATAGATAAAATCTGTCCCTCGCATAATGCCCATCCTTGTGGTGCATAATCTCCCCCAAACATCCTGATTTCTCCAAGAAATGGCTCTGCCATGTTGCTTCCTCCTTATGTACAGTGGTTATTTCCATTGTCAAACAAACAGATTGGTCATTTTTGCAGAAGTGGCTGCCATTCCATTTGCATATACAGCCCCGTTGAGTCTGTCACGATGAAATGAAATCGTTCATATAATCGAAAGGCCGGATTCCCTTGTAAAACGCGTAAACGGATCGGTAATTGGATAGCTTCAGCCTCTTTTTGCAGATCGCCAATAATGCCAGAACCAACACCCTGGCCCCGATATACAGGCAGCAAAGAAATATCTACGAGATGCAGTACTTCTCCGCTCGCATCCGTGATCAAATGACCGATAGGCTGCCCGGATCGGAGAATGATTTGATGATTTTGAGCGGGAAACTGCATTTGGTAAGATTTTTGCTGCATGATAAACTGCGACTGTAAAAAAGCAAGCTTGTCCGACTCACCCCACCCCCAAAAAGCCATTTCTTCGGTTCTCGTAGAACAGTACAATTCCCAAATAAATGCTTGGTCTTGCTCATATTCAAAAGGTCTGGTATGTACCATAATCCTCCTTGTATGCAATCATTGTACTTTTCTGTCATTTGATCAGATACCTGCTTGCATTCTTTCAGGCCTGGATACACCGACTTGTCTTTCCTCTGTGTATCGCTCTTCCTCCTTCGAACTTTTTCTGATATCCTGCCTGATTAAGAGCATTCATAAATATGATATCATTACCCAAATTCCTTCTAACACTAACTAAAGTTAGCTCTTTTACATGAAAAACGCTTTGTTCTTACCGTTGCCGTTCCGCCGCCATGGTCACTCTCGCTGTTTTTATGGGTTGCAAAAACAAGGAAGAATCCATATTCGATTCGGCAGCAAATCGTAGCGCTCGAGCATACTCCCATGTCTAGAGCTACGGTTTCTCATTACTTGAAAATATTAAAACAAGCGGGCCTAGTAAACGTTCAAAAGAAAGGAACGGAGATGTTTTATCGGCTTGAAATAACAGAAGCAATCCGACTTTTTAAGCAATTGGTGACTTTCGAATAAACTGTCTACTATTGTCCTCGCTTCATTGGTAAAAGCCGGATATGGAACCTGCTCAGCAAGAGCACACGTCAAAAAATACTGTACAATCCAGGCGCAGGGTCACCCACCATATTACGATCCATGACGAAACAAAAAAGAGTAGAACGGTTTGAACGCCGCCCTACTCTTCATCACTACTTATTCAAAAAAAGTACGCGGGGTTTTACGCCATTCACCCAATACTTTTTCCTGTTCGCTAGTAATAACTCCTTGCTCTGAAGCTACTTCCAGAAGTGCTGTGTAATTCGATATGGTGGTGCAAGGAATGCCTGCTTCCTCAAACAAGGCTTGGGCATCCGGGAATTGGTAGCTGAAAATGGCTACGACCCCCTGTACCTCTCCTCCCTCAGCCTGTACTGCTTGCGCTGCTTTCAAGGAGCTACCTCCTGTAGAAATCAGGTCTTCAATCACGACGACTTTTTGACCAGCCGCCAATGCACCCTCTATCTGATTTTGGCGACCGTGGCCTTTTGCCTTGTCGCGTACGTAGATCATAGGCAGATCAAGCAGCTCTGCTACCCATGCAGCATGTGGAATACCAGCAGTCGCTGTTCCAGCCACGACTTGCGCATCTGGGTACTGCTCCTTGATCAAATCTGCAAATGCTCTCGCAATGGCACGGCGCACATGCGGATAGGACATTGTGATCCTGTTGTCGCAGTAGATTGGGGATTTGATCCCGGACGTCCATGTAAAAGGTTGCTCCGGACGCAGATGAACTGCCCCGATTTCGAGAAGATTCGCTGCAATTTGCTTAGCGGTTGTCAATGTCGTCATTTCACTTATTCCCTCCAGCTGGCTACTTTACGAACGATCATTTTCCACTGCTGCGACGATGCTTTGCCATACCCCTACTGGATCTTTAGCACCCGTAATAGCGCGTCCGATCACGAGGTAATCACTGCCCAAGCGGAATGCCTGTTCTGGCGTCGTGATACGCGTCTGATCGCCTTGATCCGCTCCCAGTGGACGAATTCCTGGCGTTACGGTTACAAATGCGTCTCCAGCAGCCTTTTTGATCATCGGCACTTCTAGTGGAGAAGCAACGACCCCATCCAAACCTGCTTGCTTGGTCATCCGTGCATAGTGCACCACAACATCCTCCACCGCTCCCGGAATCGCCAATTCTTGATTCATCGTTTGCAAACCAGTGGATGTCAGCATCGTCACACCGATCAGGAGGGGACGAGCAGCACCTGCCGCTGTCCCTTGCTCCAAGCCTTCTCTCGCTGCCGCCATCATGGCTACGCCGCCTGCCGCATGAACGTTTACCATGTCTGCTCCCAGACGCGCCAGACTTCTCATCGCACCTTTAGCTGTATTGGGAATATCGTGAACCTTCAAGTCGAGGAACACGTTGAGTCCTTTTTCCTTCAGAAAGGAAACGATCGCTGGCCCTTCGGCGTAAGCGAGCTCCATCCCCACTTTTACATAGCGGATATGCCCCTGTAGCGACTCGATGCACTTTTTGACTTCATCCAGTGTGGAAAAGTCGAGCGCGACAATCATGCGTTCGCGAATATCGGTTAGTTGTTGTTGCACGCTGCTCTCCCCTTTTTATACGGTTACTGCCACTTTGGCACCAGCACGCTGAGCTGGCATTGCTTCTGTAGAGAATGTGATCGTCTCCAGTACGTGCAGGAGAGCGGAAGCTGTATCCAGGGAAGTCAAGCATACGGCGCCGTTCTCTACTGCTTCCCGACGAATGCGGAAGCCATCCCGTTGTGGCGTTTTGCCTTTTGTCAATGTATTGAGTACGATGTTCGCTTCGCCTGTATGGATCACATCCAACAGGTTTGGCGTGCCTTCGGACAATTTGCTTACGCGAGTGACTTGCAGTCCTGCTTGTTCCAAATAATCGGCTGTGCCTGCGGTCGCCATCAGCTTGAAGCCGAGGTGGCGGAAGCGTTTCACAATGTCTAGCGCTTCTTCCTTGTCTTTATCAGAAACAGTCACGAGCAAAGTACCTTGTGTCGGGATATTCATGCCCGCTGCGACCAAGCCTTTATACAACGCTTTTGCCAATGTGCTTTCACGTCCCATGACTTCTCCGGTCGATTTCATTTCAGGGCCGAGCGTAATATCAACGCGACGCAGCTTTGCGAAGGAGAAGACTGGTACTTTGACAGAAACCATCGTTTCCTCTGGATGATAGCCCGGTGTAAAGCCTTGTTCGATGATCGAGTGACCAAGGATCGCTTTCGTTGCGATGTTCGCCATTGGAATCCCCGTTACTTTGGAGAGGAATGGCACCGTACGGGACGAACGCGGATTGACCTCGATTACGTATGGGCGATCTTTATAGATGACGAACTGGATGTTGAGCAAGCCTTTGATTTGCAAGGCACGCGCCAGCTTTGTCGTCATGTCGATCAGTTCATCCTTGATCGCTTGGGACAAGGATTGTGGAGGATATACAGCGATAGAGTCACCGGAGTGCACCCCTGCACGTTCGATATGCTCCATGATACCTGGAATCAAAACGTTTTCGCCGTCGCAGATCGCATCGACTTCCGCTTCTACCCCAACCATGTAACGGTCTACCAATACAGGGTGATCAGGATTTACCTTCACCGCTTTTTCCATGTACTCCAACAGCTCGGGCTGGTTGTAGACGATTTCCATCGCACGTCCGCCAAGTACATAGGATGGGCGCACCAGGACTGGGAAGCCAAGACCTTCTGCTGCCACTACTGCCTGCTCGACGGACGTCACTGTTTTCCCTGGTGGTTGGGCGATTTCCAGCTCGCGCAGCAGCGCTTCGAACTTCTCGCGGTTTTCCGCTGCATCGATGTTTTCCAGACTCGTACCCAAGATTTTGATTCCGCGTGCAGTCAGCTTGTCAGCCAAGTTGATCGCGGTTTGCCCGCCAAATTGTACGATGACACCCTCTGGCTTTTCTACATCGAGAATGTTCATGACGTCTTCGATGTACAGCGGCTCGAAGTACAGGCGATCAGACGTGTTGAAGTCTGTAGAAACAGTCTCCGGGTTGTTGTTGATGATCACTGCCTCATAGCCCGCTTCTCTCAGCGCCCAGACAGCGTGGACAGTCGCATAGTCAAACTCGATTCCTTGACCGATGCGGATTGGCCCGGAGCCCAGCACGACTACACGTTTTTTGCCAGTCTCGATACGCTCGTCTTCCACTTCATATGCGGAGTAGTAGTACGGTGTTTGCGCTTCGAATTCTGCCGCGCAAGTATCTACCATTTTATATACAGGTACAAAGCCTTTTTCTTTGCGCATAGCGTGTACTGCTTCTTCTGTCTCACCGCACAGCTCGGCAATTTTGCGGTCCGTAAAGCCCATGCGTTTTGCTTCGTACAGCTTCTCGCTCGTCAAGCCTTCTGCCAGTTGTGCTTCAAAGGCAACCATTTTATGGAACTTGTGCAGGAAGAACAGATCGATCTTGGTCAGGCTGTGCAGTTGTTCGATCGTCCAGCCACGGCGCAGTGCTTCTGCCAGCAGGAAGAGGCGCTCGTCATCTGCGTGAACCAGTCGTGCTTTCAAATCTTCCTCGCTGATTTCGCCAGCTCCCTCGATCTCGATGTGATAGCTGCCGATTTCCAAGGAACGGATGGCTTTCATGATCGATTCTTCAAAAGTCCGACCGATCGCCATGACTTCGCCAGTGGCTTTCATTTGCGTACCGAGCTTGCGGTTGGCGGATTGGAACTTGTCAAACGGCCAACGTGGAATTTTGCTGACGATGTAGTCCAGTGTTGGCTCGAAGCATGCGTATGTTTGGCCTGTCACCGGGTTTTTCAGTTCATCCAACGTGTAGCCGATTGCGATTTTGGCTGCCATCTTTGCGATTGGGTAGCCTGTTGCCTTGGAAGCCAGTGCAGAAGAGCGGCTCACACGTGGATTCACTTCGATCACGTAGTACTGGAAGCTGTGCGGGTCGAGTGCGTATTGTACGTTGCAGCCACCCTCGATGCCAAGCGCCCGGATGATGTTCAGCGCGGACGTGCGCAGCATTTGATACTCGCGGTCAGCCAGGGTTTGGCTAGGCGCTACTACGATGGAGTCACCTGTATGAACGCCGACTGGGTCGATGTTTTCCATGTTGCAGACAACGATGCAGTTGTCGTTGGCATCGCGCATTACTTCGTACTCGATTTCTTTCATGCCCGCAATGCTTTTCTCGATCAAGCATTGCGTAATCGGGGAGTATTTCAATCCGCTTGCGACGATCTCGCGGAGGGTTTCTTCATCTTCACAAATTCCGCCGCCTGTACCACCCAAGGTGTAGGCAGGACGAACGATGATGGGATAGCCGATTTCGTTTGCAAAATCGACAGCTTCTTCTACCGTGCTCACGATGACGGATTCAGGTACTGGCTCACCTAGCTCGTTCATGAGGGAGCGGAACAGTTCGCGGTCTTCTGCTTGCTTGATCGATTCCAGCTTGGTTCCGAGCAGCTTTACATTTTCTTGCTCGAGAACGCCTGCTTCTGAGAGGGCAACAGCCATGTTCAAGCCTGTTTGACCTCCAAGCGTAGGCAGTAGTCCATCCGGCTTCTCTTGACGAATGACACGCGCTACGAATTCAGGTGTGATTGGTTCGATATATACTTTGTCCGCCATGTTTGTATCGGTCATGATGGTCGCAGGGTTGGAGTTGATCAGAACGACCTCCATGCCCTCTTCTTTTAACGCTTCGCATGCTTGCGTGCCTGCATAGTCAAATTCAGCAGCCTGCCCGATAACGATAGGTCCAGAGCCGATTACAAGGATTTTTTTCAGATTATCTTGTTTTGGCATGAGTTTTTTCCTCCTTAGCGGTTTCCATCATCGCAAGAAACTGGTCGAACAGGTAGCCGGAATCATACGGACCTGGAGCTGCTTCTGGATGGTACTGTACTGAGAATGCATTCTTCGCTGCATGACGTACGCCTTCGATGGTGCCATCATTGAGTGCGATATGTGTAACTTCCAGTTCCGTGCTTGCCAGTGAATCTTCTTTGACTGCATAGCTGTGGTTCTGGGATGTGATATATGTGCGTCCGGTTGGCAGCTCTTTTACCGGATGGTTACCGCCACGGTGTCCGAATTTCATTTTTGTCGTGTCAGCGCCAGATGCCAGTGCAAACAGCTGGTGACCGAGGCAAATTCCGAACAGAGGATATTCACCCAAGATTTCGCGAATCATCTCTACAGCTTGCGGTACGTCCTTCGGGTCCCCAGGGCCATTGGACAAGAGAACTCCGTCCGGCTGAATGCGGCGAATCTCTTCTGCTGTCACATTGTAAGGCACGACGACTACGTCGCAGTTGCGCTTGGTCAGTTCTCGTAAAATCCCGCTCTTGGCTCCGAAGTCTACCAGTGCTACCCGATGACCTGTACCTGGGCAACTGAAGACGCCTTTCGTAGAAACGCGTGATACTTGGTCTGTCATCAATGTCGTGCCGTTCAGGGCAGCAACCAACTCAGCCAACGGGGCTTCACTGGTTGTAATCATGCCCTTCATCGTGCCGTGGTAACGAATTTTTCTCGTCAGCATCCGGGTGTCGACTCCAGCAATACCTGGGATGTCGTATGTTTTCAGCAGTTCATCGAGTGTGTTCGTATTGCGCCAGTTGCTAGGTGCCTCGCAATGCTCGCGAACAACGAAGCCGTGAATGTATGGACGAACAGCTTCAAAGTCGTCTCGATTGATCCCGTAATTTCCGATTAGCGGGTATGTCATGGTGACGATCTGTCCGCAGTAGGATGGGTCGGACAAAACCTCCTGATAGCCAGTCAGCCCTGTATTGAAAACCACTTCCCCGTAGGACTCCTTTGTCGCTCCAAATGCCGTCCCGATAAATTCTGTTCCGTCTTCCAAGATCAATCTTGCACGCATTTATGCTCCTCCTCCATTATCGTGTAAAAACTTGTGTCTCGTCTGCAAGTCGGTTTTACACGTTTTGATATACGATCTTCCCATCAACCAGCGTCAGGGTCGGCCAGCCTTTGCATGCCCAACCAGCAAATGGTGTGTTGATCCCTTTACTTGCGAATGTACTTGGGTCAATTGTTTTTTCCGTTTCCAGATCAATCACAGTCAGGTCTGCTGGCGCGCCTACTTCCAGACGTCCGTACGGCAGTTTGAATGCTTCTGCTGGCTTCACGGTCAACAGCTCAACCAGCTTCTTCAAGGTCAGCTCTCCGGTTTGCACGAGATTTGTGTACAGGAGCGGGAATGCTGTCTCCAGTCCGACGATTCCGAATGGTGCGCGGTTTATCCCATTTGCTTTTTCCTCTTGGGTGTGTGGTGCATGATCTGTGGCGATCATATCAATGGTGCCATCTTTCAATCCCGCAATCAGTGCAGCGCGATCCTCACGAGAACGCAGTGGCGGGTTCATTTTCCAATTTGTATCCAGATTGTCCGGGATATCCTCGTCGCACAGCAAGAGGTGATGCGGACTGACTTCACACGTTACATTTACGCCAGCACGTTTTCCGTCGCGTACCAGACGCACCGACTCTTTCGCGCTGATGTGACATACGTGGTAGTGTACACCTGTCTGTTCTGCCAGCAAAATATCGCGGCCAACGTGGATGGACTCAGATTCAGAAGGAATTCCAGGGAGTCCGTGTCGAGCTGCTACCACCCCGTCATGCAAAGCTGCTCCCGGGATCAACAGGTCTTCGTCCTCGCAGTGAGCGACGATTGCGATACCGAGCTCTGCTGCTTTTTGCATGGCCTTTTTCATCATCGCTGTTGATTGCACACCAACGCCGTCATCTGTCAGTGCGAAGATCCCCGCTTCTTTTAACCCTGCGAAATCCGTCAGCTCTTTTCCCAATTGGCGAACGGTAATCGCACCATACGGGATCACGCGCGCCATACCAGCCTCGCTCGCTTTGTCCAAAATGTAGGTCACGGTCTCGACACTGTCGATGGATGGTCGTGTGTTCGGCATGCATGCTACTGTTGTAAATCCGCCTTGTACCGCTGCTTTTGCCCCTGTTTCGATCGTTTCTTTATGTTCAAAGCCTGGCTCACGTAGATGTACGTGGGCATCGATCAGACCCGCGCTAATCATGCCGCCGTGGCAATCGATCCATTCATGACCCTCGCGATCGAGTGTCTCCCCCTTCGCTGTGATTCTTCCCTTTTCCACCAATATTTCCATCGGGGTGAGTTCCCCCGCCTGATTTAGTACGTTGCCGTTGCCAAGGATGATTCCCATGTCATTTCGCTCCCTTTCAAAAGAGTTTCTAGAACTGCCATTCTTGCTGCAACTCCGTTAGTCACTTGAGTTTGAATCAAGGACGTTTCGCATTCTACCAAATCAGTATGAATCTCAACCCCGCGATTGACGGGTGCCGGATGCATGATAACTGCGCCGGATTTCATCATTTTGGCTCTTTCCAGTGTGAGTCCATGCGCCTTGTGATACTCTTCCTTCGATAGATAGAGAGATTCCGCATGACGCTCCAGCTGAACACGCAGCATCATGACCACATCTGCTGTTTGAACTGCTTCTTCCATTTCCACGATTTTGACACCTTGCGGGATATGCGCTGGCATCATCGTAGCAGGACCTGAGAGCAACAGATTCACGCCGAGCTTCGGCAGCGCATACAGGTGAGAACCGAGCACGCGGCTGTGGCGCAGGTCTCCAATGATCGCTACCGTGAGACCAGAGAGCTTGCCAAACTTCCTTTTCATGGTCAATAGATCGAGCAGGCATTGGGTCGGGTGCTCATTCGTTCCATCTCCCGCGTTGATCAGCTTCAGGTCTACTCTTTCTGCCAACTCTTGCAGCAGTCCTTCTTTCTTGGTGCGGATAACGGCTGCTTCCACGCCCATGGCTTCCAAGGTGCGGATCGTGTCATAGACCGTCTCGCCTTTTACGGTAGAGGAGGTTTCCGGAATGAAGTTCAAAACATGTGCGCCCAGCCGCTTTTGAGCTACTTCGAAAGAAAAGCGGGTTCTGGTGCTGGCCTCGAAGAACAAATTCGCGACAAACCGTCCGCGCAGGATATCCGCCTGCTCAGTTGGTCTGGCAGCCCAATACTCTGCTCGCTCGAGGAGCTGGATGATCTGTTCTTTCGATAAGTCTTTGAGGCCAATCAGGTGCGCTACGTTTTTCATCATGAATCCCTCCGATTCTTTTTGGTCAAAAGGAACGGTCAAGCCCGTTCTTTTGCAGACCGCAAGCGGTCAAATCCTGTTTTATGAAAAACGTCGAGACGTTTTTCACAAAGAAAAAGCTTCTTGGCATCGCTTTGCATCTGGAGGCAAGCGAGACAAGAAGCTGGTTGAGTGCCTTTTTCGGGCAACCAAAACAGCGTTCTTTGCCTTGCCAGCCTCTCTGGACTGGATTTAAAGGATTGGGAACGTCTAGTCTATTTGTTTTTGTTCTTCAAGGTGGGCTTCTCCCATCGCGGACTCTTTTCCTGGAAGGATCAGGTGCAGAATGATTCCCAGGAAGGTAGAGAGTGCGATATTATCGATGGTCAGATCGTTCAGGAAAGCGATACCTGTACCTGCAAAACTGATTTTGTATCCGCCGATTCCCGTGACGAGGATGACCGCTGCGAGAATCATGTTACGCTTGTCTGCAAAATTCACTTTGTGCTCGACGTACATCCGCAAGCCTTGTGCCGCGATGATACCGAACAGGATGATGGAGACACCGCCCAATACCGGCGTTGGAATCGTCATTAAAATGGCGCTAACCTTACCAGCGAAGGCGAACATGATTGCCAGTACAGCAGCCAGACCGATGACCACTCGGCTGTATACCTTCGTCATTGCAAGGACACCAATATTTTCTCCATACGTCGTTGCTGGCGGACCTCCGATAATGGCTGCCAGTGAGGTCGCCACCCCGTCTCCGAGCAAGCTGCGGTGCAGACCCGGATTTTTCATCAGATCGCGATCCATGACCTTGCTCGTTACCAGCAAGTGACCCAAATGCTCTGCCAGCGTGACGAAAGCGACTGGCGCGATGACCAGTGCTGCGATCCATGCAGAGCCGTCACCAATCGCACTCATGACTTCGGTAAATTTGAAGTGCTCCGTAAACATTTTTTGTGGCGTGATGAACCAGTCTGCTTCTACTACTTTTTGAAAGTTAATCAAATCAGGGTGACGCAGCAGCGTGTATACATAACCAGAAACCATACCGATCAAGATGGGGATGAGACCAAGGAATCCACGCAGCATGACCGCTGCAAGTACTGTTATAACCACCGTAACGAGCGAGATTTCAATCGAAGTCAGTGACATTTGTGGTTGACCATCTACAGTGACTTTCGTTGCCATGTCTACTGCTACGCCAGCCAGGCTCAGACCGATCACGACGATGACAGAGGCGATGACAACTGGTGGCAGTACCCGATCGAGCCATTTGACCCCTGCCTTCTTCACGATACCGGCGACGATGATGTACACAATCCCGGAAAGGAAGCAACCCAAGAGCGCGGTCCCTACTCCATGTGATTGACTCACGACGATAATCGGACCGATAAAAGCGAAGGAAGAACCGAGGTAGTTCGGCAGCTTTCCTTTGGTGATCCATAGGAACAAAAGGGTTCCAATCCCACTTGCCATGAGGGCCGTTGCAACATCCAACCCCGTTAAGATCGGTACCAATACAGTCGAGCCGAACATCGCGAACAAGTGTTGAATACTAAGTGGCAGCAATCGCGAAATATGTGGTGTTTCGTCTACATCGATGTAATTTTTCTGGCTCATGCCTGTATGCCCCCTGTGTTGTTTCATTCATTCAAAACTTCTTTTATACAAATTTTTATACAAAAAGCCTCTTTGTGCGGACACAAAGAGGCTAGCTTCGCCATAGTCATGGGAAGTATCTTGCCTCTTGCCGACCTCACAGGATCGTTTTTAAAGAGGAATCTATTCTTTTTACAGTAGCTGTCGGATGGAGACAATGTCCATAACGTCCACTTCTGCCAATTGTACATCGACAATTTCCGTTCGAGCAGTAGGGAGATTTTTTCCGACGAAATCAGGGCGGATTGGCAGCTCGCGATGACCGCGATCAACCAGAACAGCCAGTTGAATCATCCGTGGGCGGCCATTATCAATCAGTGCATCCAATGCGGCGCGCACTGTTCTTCCCGTGTAGAGAACATCATCCACCAGAATCACAGTTTTGCCTGTGATTTGATCCGGGAGCTTGGAGCCTTGCAAAATGGCATCTTCGGACTTGTGCTGAAGATCGTCACGATAGAACGTAATGTCCAGCTCACCGACTGGGACTTTCACGTTTTCAATCATTTCGATTCTTTCCACAAGGCGTTGCGCGAGGTAGATCCCTCTGGTCTTGATGCCCACGATAATGAGATCCTCGACGCCTTTGTTTCGCTCGATAATTTCATGTGCGATTCGTGTAAGCGCTCGGCGAATTGCGGCTTCATCCATAATAACGCTTTTGTTGATCATCTCAATATCCCCCTTTTCGACGGGAACAGTGGACCTTACGAAAAAAGGCTCCTTGTCAGGAGACAAGAAGCCCTCGGACAAACTAACCGGACTATAAAACGTCCCGCCTGTTTGTCATTCCGTGCCCTTGCCAGCCTCACTGGACTGGATTTAAAGGTTCCATTCGTCATGTAGAATTATGTCACGATTCTGGACGGGTGTCAATGCAGCCCGGAAAAGTCTAACTATTCCCAATAGACGCTGACCCACGGTGGCAAGTAGTTCGCATAATAACCAATGTCCCCGGTAATGTCTTTGATCAGCTCGACTTGTTTGTCCGCATCCTCGCCAATTCCTTGGATAAACAGGGAGCCATGCTCCGCTCGATCCAAACGCAAGAAAAGGAGCTGTTTCCCATCTAGAGACGGCGTAGGATAGTAGTCCGCTGTATTCGCTTCCCCTTTTGTCACCTGCTGCTCAGCTCCATCTGCGGACAGCCGCCAGATGCCTTGTTCTGGTACCATGACCTTCTTTGGGTCGTATGAATACGCCGTAGCCAATCCTCGGGTGAAAAGAAGACTGTACGGAGCTTTTGGAATCCATACCGGATAAGTGTCTACCGCCACTGGACCAGGACTGACTGTTTTGACCTGTCCTGTTCGATCTGCCAGCTTCAACTGTTTGTTGTTCGTGGCGATCCGGTCAGTGCCATCAACAAAAGCGAGCTGTTCGCTATTTGGTGTCCAGGCAAGCCAATCAGGATAAGCCAATCCTGTACCGAGCACAATTGGCTTTTTGGCAGGCTGTGTCAAATCAAACCATTGAATAGGTACGCCATCAGCAGACAAGGAGCCTGAGTTATATCGGACAAAGTAGGCCACAGCCTTCCCATCCGGAGATACTTTTAATCCTATCGCTGCCCAAGGGTAGATACCTTCCTCCACTTTTGGCGGTTCTGCAATCGGGTAGGTAGCCAACGGTTTACCTGCAAGCGTGTGCAAGGCCAGCGTCATCGGCTTATTTTTTTCGGCAGGAAGCGAGACAAGCATGTTTTTCCCATCCGGCATCCAGGCAAAATCTGCGAAATCAGCCTTCGTTGTACTTTGCAAAGCGAATTCTCCTTGCTCATGGACGTCTTTTACAATCAGCAATGGCCTCGGCGCTTCATTACTGCCGATATTCACGGTGTACGCTAGCTTGTTCGCTTTCGGGGACCATTTCGGCATTTCAAAAACCGCTCGCTCGTCTACCTGCACAGCTTTGCTACCGTCAGCTGTGACGATCCACACGTAGCCTGGTGTCGAGTAATTGTCATTGCCTTTGTATTTCACGAACAGGAGCCACTTGCCATCTGGCGACCAGCCCACGATCTGCGCATAGCCATCCTTGGTGATTTGCTTTATCTTTCCCGTTGCATCCCGTCCGTCTACCAAAAACAAATGTTGGTTACTCGTAAATGCCATTTTTGCCGGAACACTTATTTCCTTGTTCACACGCTCTGGCCCTTGGCTTTGGGCTGCCACCTTTGCTTCACTGTTTGCTGTGACAAGTACAACCAAAAGGACAAAAAGACAGATCAGTTTCCCCCATTTTCCGTTCACAGGGATTCACTCCTTACACTCTTATTGAATGATAAAAAAACGCCAGAAGAAAGTAATAAGCTCTCTACTAGCGTTTTCCAATCCAACTGCCATTATGTAAGTGTCATAGGATGACTGGCTGCAACAACAAAAAACGATTGCCATACAGATCCTCGAAAACAGCCTCCATGCCATACATCATTTCGTTTGGTTCACTCACAAACTTCACGCCGCGTTGACGTAGTGCTTCGTATGTGGACCCAAAATCATCCGTCTCCCAAACCCACATTGGATTTTTGCCGACCTGACGAAGCATTTCCTGCGCAACCTCTTCCCGATGCCAATGGGTAGGGTCATGCAATACAATCTCTATCTGCTGCCCAGGAAGACCGACGGTGAGCCAACGAGAACCATCATCCATACGAGAATCCATGCGTTTTTCAAAACCGAGTTTTTCCGTGTAAAACCGCAATGCATCTTCACAGTCGTGAACGTACATCGTCACATGCGCTAATCTTTTTAGCACGGCTATTCCTCCTGTTCTCTTACGCTTGTTTGAGAAACTCGATGACGTCAAGCATTTCCTTCGGCATTGGCGCTTCGAATTCGAGCTGCTCTCCTGTACGGGGATGGATGAAGCCCAATGTTTTCGCGTGCAGAGCTTGTCCATCGAGCTCCAATGTATTTTTCGGACCGTATTTCGGGTCGCCCGCCAGGGGATAGCCGATGTACTTCATGTGTACACGAATCTGATGAGTACGTCCTGTTTCGAGCTTCAGTTCCACCAACGTGTACTCTTTGAAGCGCTCCAGCACGATAAAATGCGTAACAGCCGGCTTGCTGTTTTCAAAAACGACCGCCATTTGCTGGCGATTTTTCGGATCGCGCCCGATTGGTGCTTCAATCGTTCCCATTTCATGTGGGATGACACCATGTACAATCGCAACATACTTCCGACTGACCGTATGTGCTTTCAATTGTTCAGCCAATCCCATGTGTGCCTTGTCGTTTTTGGCTACCATCAACAGGCCGGATGTATCCTTGTCAATCCGGTGGACAATTCCTGGACGCAAAACGCCATTGATTCCGGACAAATCCTTGCAGTGTGCCAAAAGTCCATTGACGAGAGTCCCGCTGTAATGACCAGGAGCAGGATGCACGACGAGACCACGTGGCTTATTCACGACCACGACATCGCTATCCTCGTATACAATATCCAAGGACATCTCCTCTGGCTGGATCGCCATTTCTTTTGGCGGCGGAACACGGAGGGTCACTTCGTCCTCTACCTGCAGCTTGTAGTTGTTTTTGATCGGTTCACCATTTACAGTAACACGACCTTCCTTCACCCAAGCCTGCACCTGTGAACGGGACCAATCTTCATTTTGCAGCGTGATAAACTTATCAATTCGCTCGCTTGTATCCGCTGGCTCTACCGTCCAATCGTATCGTTCAAACATTTGCGTGTCATTCATGTATGTTCTCCACCTATCCGAGCTTTCCTACTATTATTCTCATGACTATCGGTTTTTCTTCCCATCCAGAAAAACATCGAGAAGCAAAATCCCCACACCAATCGTGATGGCCATATCAGCCACGTTAAAGATCGGGAAGTTAATCAACGTAAAATTGAGAAAATCTACGACCTGACCCGACATCGCACGATCAATGAAATTCCCGACGGCTCCACCCAAGACCAATGACAGCGCCAACGATGCACGAGGTTGTTTTTTTCCCAAGCGAATCAAAGAAATGACAATCCCAATCACAACGACCGTGGTAATGACAATAAAAAACCAGCGTTGATTTTGCAGAATGCCAAACGCCGCTCCCATGTTTCGATGGGAAGTTAGATGAAATACGTCCGCGATCAAAGGAATGGATTCTCCTAGTTCCATATACTTCACAACCAAAAACTTTGTAAACTGATCAAGCGCAATAATTACTGCCGCAATGAGATAGTACAACAATGGAATGTCCTCCTTATTCTGCTTCGACCAGCAACTGTACAAACACAATGTCAAATGATCATTTTACCAGAGACAGCCTACGTGAACAAGCGCTTTCCTTTTTTGCATAATCGATAGCCTTTGCGTACGGCTTCCAGCATCCACAATGGAATTTTCCATCCACGATCCTTGATAAATGGCAGATACACCTTGTAATACGCCTTTCGTAAATCACGCCATTTCGTATCTGTATCATTGACATAGTAATCCGATACGTCAATCAGATAACCTCGTCCCTGATCCATTAATACGTTTTTCCCGTGGACATCATGCGGAAACAAACCCTTCCTGCGGGCCTCTTCTAGCGCTTCCTCCACGTCTTCAATCACCTGCGGAGGAATCGGAATACCAAAGCGGACACAGTCAAACAGGGGGATGCCGTTCATCCGCGTAATGACCAAGTATCCTTCTCCATAATCATAACAGACGGGGAAGGAACGAGTCTCCCCTAGCTTGCGGTAGACTTCGATTTCCTGTTCGGCCCCTGGTCTTCCAGGTGCGTACAGCTTGATCACTACCTTCGGATAGTCCGGGTGGGCAAATACGGCAGCATAATTGCCGGTACCGACCAGCTCCCACGGGTATGGCGTGTGGTGTACGACGACTGGATCATCTGGCGACAGACTCTCCACTTGAACTTCCTGTAAAAAAGCTTGCAATATATGCTGATCGATCCGCATCGTTTCTCATCATCTCTCATCAGTTACCGACTTCGAATTACGTTAAAACAAAATTGATGAAGGTTCATCTACTACGATCATTCAGACACTTCCTACATAAGGGGCAAAAAATCCTTTGCACTGGTGAGGCCAGGTAGTCCTGTCCAATTCCAATGAAAGGATTGCATATGGACAAGAATACCTCATTTTTTTGATTTGGTAAATGGGGGTCTTGTACGTTGCTGTTGTGGTGGGGAGGAAACAGGAGAAAACGCTCAGATTCTAGGGCCACCCCCTGTGGGATTGACTGCCCGGCTCCATGAAAAAAAGCGAAACCCGCGTCCAAAGTCGTCCTTTCAGGAGGCATCTCAGAGGTGGACGCTAAAAGCTTGTTTCTCTTTTTTCATTGCGCCTCGGTCGGTGTCCCTAAGATCTTCGCTTATTTCTCCTGTTTCCTCTACGAGCTTTACGAGTTTCCCCCGCTTTTTAAAGCTTTGAAAGAATGAAGAAATATCATCAGTTACGACAGAGAAGAATATTTCCAGACGTAGCGACTTGTGGAGTCCTGCCGAGCGGAGAAGGGATTCGCGGGCAAAAGAAACGCAACCGTGCCTGTACGACGAAGCGGCTACCACTTTTGCGTTTCCCCGCGAATCCCTTCGGAGCGGACAGTCTAGCCCACAGCGGGACGGAGCCTGGAGCCTAGACTGGAAATATTCTTCTCTTCTCCGCAGCCGCATAGACGGATCTTCAAGCAACTGTTGTGGCTGGGAGGAAACAGGAGAAAACGCTCAGATTCTA
Organism: Brevibacillus antibioticus; assembly: GCF_005217615.1. Taxonomy (NCBI): domain Bacteria; kingdom Bacillati; phylum Bacillota; class Bacilli; order Caryophanales; family Paenibacillaceae; genus Brevibacillus; species Brevibacillus antibioticus. The sequence goes on along the minus strand of NZ_SZNK01000001.1, from coordinate 882,223 downwards.
GGGCCACCGCCTGTGGGATTGACTGCCCGGCTTCATGAAAAAAAGCGAAACCCGCGTCCAAAGTCGTCCTTTCAGGAGGCATCTCAGAGGTGGACGCTAAAAGCTTGTTTCTCTTTTTTCATTGCGCCTCGGTCGGTGTCCCTAAGATCTTCGCTTATTTCTCCTGTTTCCTCTACGAGCTTTACGAGTTTCCCCCGCTTTTTAAAGCTTTGAAAGAATGAAGAAATATCATCAGTTACGACAGAGAAGAATATTTCCAGACGTAGCGACTTGTGGAGTCCTGCCGAGCGGAGAAGGGATTCGCGGGCAAAAGAAACGCAACCGTGCCTGTACGACGAAGCGGCTACCACTTTTGCGTTTCCCCGCGAATCCCTTCGGAGCGGACAGTCTAGCCCACAGCGGGACGGAGCCTGGAGCCTAGACTGGAAATATTCTTCTCTTCTCCGCAGCCGCATTAAAGGACCCCACGAAAAAAAGAAGAACCTGGCACATTCATGCAGGCTCTTCCTTCTGAGTTTACACATTAATCTCCAAAAACCATTCGTGAATCGCATCTTGCAGCTTCTGCAAGGCTGTCGCATTCGTTGCTTCACAATAAATACGCACCAAAGGTTCCGTGCCAGAAGGACGGATCAAGACCCAATGACCCTCCTCGAGCAATAGCTTGACCCCATCCACTCGTTGAATCTCTAAAACCTGATAAGGACCTATAAGTGCAGGTGGCGTAGCGATCATTTGCTGTACCCATTGATCCTTTTCCGGCAATTTTATATCAAGCCGCGTATGGAACAGCTCGCCGAACTGTTCGTATACGTCTCTCAGTATTTGATCGATTCCTTTGTTTTCATACGCGCACATCTCCGCGAGCAACAAATTGATGAGTACGCCGTCCTTCTCTGGGATGTGACCGAGAATGCTGGCACCGCCACTTTCCTCTCCACCAATGAGCACGTCGCCTTTGCGCATTTCCTCACCGACGTATTTGAAACCGACCGGCGTCTCCACCAGCTCAAGACCATAATGCGTAGCCATCCGATCTAGTAGATGCGTGGTTGCTACTGTCCTGACAATCCGTCCGGTAAAGCCACGATTTTTTCGCAAATGATAGGTCAGCAGGACGAGTGCTTCATTTGGCGTGATATATTGTCCGAAGCGGTCGACGACTCCGAAGCGATCCGCATCCCCGTCATTGGCTAGACCTAGAGATGCTTGGCGTTCTACAACTTCTTTTTTTAGCAAATGCAAATGCTTATCGTTTGGCTCAGGCAAATCTCCACCAAAAGCCGCATCCGGGACTTCTCGGATTCCGACGTTTGTCACCCCCGCCTCTGACAAAAAACCGCTCACGTAGCCCATACCGGCACCATGCATGGCATCGACAACAACCGATAAGGAAGAGTTTTTCAAAACATCCATGTTTATCATCCGTCTCAGATGCGCCTCGTAATGAGGACGCAGCACAATGACTTGTAGCAGCTTGCGGGCCTTTGCTTCCGCGAGGGTAATCGTATGCACCGATTTGGTCTGGCAGGTTTCGGTGATCCACTCTTCCAATCTTTGCGTGATCGCAGGCGTTGCTGGTCCAGCGTAATCCGGAATGTATTTGATTCCGTTATATTCGGGTGGATTGTGACTGGCCGTGATCATGATTGCGCCACTCGCTGCAAAATGCTTCACTCCAAAGGCTACGGCAGGCGTTGGCGCTGCCTCGTTCACCAAATAGGTACGAATGTCATTTGCGGTCAGGACAGCTGCAACCTCCTTTGCAAAGCGTCTCCCCAGAAACCGCGTGTCGTGCCCGACCAAAACAGGCTGCTCCTGTTGACCGATTTCTTTGGTATAGCTGGCGATGGCTTGTGCGACAATACGGACATTCTCGACAGTAAAGCCATCTGCGATTATGTCGCGCCAACCGTCCGTACCGAAACGGATCGTTGTCATCCCCTCATCTCTCCCCTCGTTACCGCAGCTCATTCACCTTCTCCAAATATCGCAAAACAGTGGCCACATAAGTAGCATGCGACCACGTCAGGGGTGCAACGGATACGGGAGCACCTGTATACGGATCGAGCTGTTCGGATAGCACACCGCTTTGTAGGGCATGCCGTACGACCCAGGTCAGTCTGTTCTTTGGCTCTTGGAGTTCATCGAGCGATTTTGCCTTGGCAATTTCCCAATCAGCCACCCATAAGGTGCAAATGATCCATGGATTTCCTGGTACCTTCACCGTGTCATGTGATTTTTTGAAATAGTAATCCCCTTGATAGCGAGCAATTCCACCAATCGCCGTGTCTACCCGCAAACTCTTTTTGACAGCATCCATTGTCCGCTCAACTCTCGGATCATCTACGGAAAACACATCAAGCGCAAACAAGACGAACAAGCTGCTCTCCACCGTGAAATCCTTTTCGACACTCCCATCTGCTCTAACATAAATCCCACGCAGAAAACGCCCGATTTCATGGTCGTACAGATGTTTTTCCATTGCCCCGCGAATGCGCTCTGCCCCTTCTGTATAGCGTTTGTAGCGCCGTTCATCCCCGAACAACTGGGCAAAACGAGCCGCAGCCATCAAGCCTGCGAAAACCGTAGCACTGGTAAACGTAAAAATTCCCCGTCGCTCTTCCCATAAGTCGTAGCTCGGATTTGGGAGTTGCAGCTCTGGATGGACATACTCCAGCAAAAAGCGAGCCGCTGGACGAACCAGCGTGGGATAGAGCGCTTGACAGTCTTCAATTTGCTTGCCGCTCTTGTATTGCTCCCAGAGCGCGTACAGCACAAGCGCCGTCTCATCCTCCTGAATCGGGAGCTGAATTTCTCCGTCAACGATATAGGGATGCCAACTGGAGCCGACAGACCCATCCGGATTGTACTTGTGCAGCAAATACCCTTCCTTGTTCAATGCATCCGCGCAAAATCGGAAAAAGGGTGCGATCACTCCCGTGTAGCCCGCTTTCGCCATCGCACTCGCAATCAACGCCCCGTCTCTTGGCCACATGTAGCTGTAATGGTCGCGATTGAATTGAAGAATATCCGAGTCATTCGCAGCGAGAATCGCTCCGTCTTGATCGATTTGCGTGCGCACGAGAAGCAAGCTGGTCTTGTACAGATTGACAACCTCTGCCGGAAGATCAGCAAAGTCCCGCTCTTCCTTATTGACCCAACGCTGCCAATACACCGCGACCCGACTGAGCAAATGTTCCGGATCACTTTCCAGTACATACTGGTTCAATCCTTTGACATCCTCATACGATTCACCAATGCACATCCAGTAAAAGAGCGCCTTCTCTTCTTGGGGTTGCAGTATGAGGGAAAAAGAGATCGTACTATCTACGGAGCCTTGTGCGATCGGATTGCCGGACAAAAGACCATCCTCCGCGTCCCTCCAGGTCCCCTCCGCGTAGTTGAACCGCTTGATCCCGACGCTATATTGATTGATCCCACCCGTATCCGTTTTTCCATTCGCCATGATGTACACATTGCGCTTGTAGTGATAAATGGTGCGCAGGATGGGGTCAAAAACAGCGGTATCCCCTACCTCCGTCTCATTCAGGCTGAAATCGTGATGAAAAAACAGCCTGACCTCCCGCACCTCGCTCGCAAGATTTCGGACTGACACCTTTTTCAAATAAATCGGGTCACGCTGATGTACCCCATCTGCGATTTGCAGGGAGATGCCCAGATGTTCATGATGGGCATGAACATCTGTCACCAAAGACTCCTGTCCGTATCCGAGCTTTCGCGTCCAGCCGTCTTCATCCAGCCATGAAAAGCGACCTTGCACCCAAAGCCCCAGCTTGCTAAAATGTCCCCCGACATGATTCAGTTGGCCGACATACGGAAAATAGAGATCTCGCATGTGCAGCTTGTCATCAAAATTAATCAGCAGTTTTCCGTTCCCGACGACGAGCGGTCTCGGCATGCCTTCACGTCCTTTTCGTTATAGGCTGTCGATCTCTCTCTTTTCGTGAAACTGATATTCGGCAATTCGCCTCGCGTAGGAAGAAGCAAGCGTAGCTGCGGTCTCTGCCGTCGCCCCTTGCGAAATCACCTTTACGTGCGAATCCTCTGAATCGGGTAAAATCAGCACCCAGCCGTTCGAATCGTATACCTTGATTCCATCGACGAGCTCCACCAGCTTGCCTTTGTTTTCTTCCATCACTCTGCGCATGACCTTCCCTTTTGCTGCCCATGGGCAAAAGACAGTCTTTTTCTCCATATGGCACGCTGGCAGCAGCTCCAATAAAACGCTGAGCGGTTTTTCCTCAGAAGCGAGATACGAAAGAATTCTCATGAGGCTGTACACGGCGTCAAACATCGGATGAAAACGCTGTTCGCTCGATACCTCCATCATGGAGCGCGGTGAGACCTTGGTGCGTACAACCTCCATTTGCAATAGCTGGGCCATATGCTCCAATTCAATCGGTGCACTCACAGGAAGACCAATGCGCCGGTGTTGACCACTGCAAGCCAGCAGTTGCAGAGCCGTGATCTGCTCGTTTCCTAGCTTCTCTCCATGCTCGGTAAACAAGGTAAATTGCTCGCCATTTTTATCGAGACGAACGCCTAAATCCGCTCCCTTTTTACGAATACCTTCTTGTATGGAGCTGTAATCGGCAGTAACTCCCAGTGCATGCAAAAGAGGCGCAAGAAAACTCGGGAAAAAACGCTGTTCACAATCGATCAACAGGTGGAAGCGCTGACGCTGGATGGACGATACATTCAACTGTTGGACCAAAGCGTGAAGATAAGCCTCTTGTACCTGATGCTCGACTTGTAGTGCTCCCAACCGATTCAGGTTGCGAACATACGTCTCTTGCCAGTAAGCATTCTCAATTTTGCGCTCCATATCACGAGAAATCGGCAAGCACGCATGATCGATGAATTGGATAACAAACTCTTTATCATCCACAGGCTCTGCCATATAAATATGAATGCCGCCTTTGCAATCCAGCGTGCGCACTCCGTATCGAATCAAGGGCGAATTCCCAATCCCGAGATCGACGGTATCAATTCCGGAAGAGCACAAGCTAGTCATGATGCTATGCTTCAATAGCTGAGCAAATGGGTGTGAGCATGCCGAAAGAGCAATTTTATCCCCTGCTTGTAATAAATATGCATACGCAGCAGCAAGTCTTGTAACGAATTCGGGCGTAATATCAACGTTGCCAATACCCTTGATTCCATGCGTCCCAAACAAATTTTTGGTTTGCTTGGCACCGTAGATGAGCGAGGTGGTGACAATCGCATTTTCCCCGACTTCCTTATCCGGCCAAATTTTGATCCCTGCCTTTACCACTGACTTCGCCCCTATCAAGCACTGGTCTCCAATGACCGCCCCTTCCCCGAGTTGTACGCAATCTGCAATTCTAGTGTTGCGGCAGAGGGTCGTTCCTGTGATCTCTGTCTTTTTCCCAATGACACTATTTTCCCAAATGATCGCCCGGGACAGCTTCGTACCAGACGAAATCATCGTATTTTTCCCCAGAATGGAATAAGCACCTACGGCAACTCCAGCTTGCAAGTGTACATTTTCACCGATATAGACAGGGCCTTCCAAACGGACTGATGAATCGATGCGAACATCATTTTCCAAGAAAATGCGCGGTGCGATTTCCTGTGCTTTTATTTCAAGATGTACGCGTCCATCCAGCAAATCAAACTGGGCTTGCTGGTAAACCTCCAAAGAGCCAATATCAGACCAATAACCGTTTGCCTCATATCCGTATAGAGGCTTTGCTGCTTGTAAAAAGGACGGGAAAATTTCCTTGCTGAAATCCACTTCCCGCTCTTCTTCTATATAAGACAAGACCTCGGGCTCGCAGACGTATATCCCGGTATTCACCGTATCGCTAAAAACCTCCGCCCAGCTCGGTTTTTCTAAAAAACGGGTAATGCGTCCGCCCTCATCTGTCATGACAACTCCGAATTCCAGCGGTGTTTCCACGCGCGTCAAAATCAACGTAGCCAGTGCGTTATTTTGCTCATGGAAACGTATGGCTGCCGACAAATCGATGTCTGTCAACGTATCTCCACTGATTACAACAAAACGCTCATTGAGAAAATCGGCGCAGTTTTTCACACTGCCTGCCGTGCCCAACGGAATCGTTTCTTCGAAATAGACGAGCGAAACACCGTAGCGAGTTCCATCACCAAACGTATCGCGGATAACATCAGGCAGATACTGGAGTGTCACTGCTATCTCTGTAATCCCATGCTTTTTCAATAGCTCAATCGTGTACTCCATGCAAGGCCGGTTTAAGAGTGGCACCATTGGTTTTGGCGTGTGGCATGTTAACGGACGTAGTCGTGTACCTTTTCCCCCAGCCATGATGACTGCCTTCATCTTCTTTTCTTCCTCCTTCATCGTTGCATTCTATGTTGTCATGCCGATTTTAAGCGGGTACGCCCAGTGAACGGTATAGATCGATGGTTTGACTAGCCAGAAGTGTCCAGTTATAAAGCGCTTTAACATCTTGCATAGCTGTCTGGGCCAGTCGATTCCGCTGATCAGGGTCGCGCAGTAGCCAGCGGAGCTGATTCGTCAGCGATTCGGGATCGCCTGTGTACATCATGGCGCCATTTTCGCCATGGCGAACGAGCTCTCGCAGCCCTCCCGTATCCGCAACCAGAACAGGCGTACCCAAAGCCATCGCTTCCAGCGCAACAATTCCAAAAGGCTCATACAGGCTCGGGAATACCGCCACATCAGCCAAGGCGAACAGTTCATTTCGCCTTCTATCGTCTACGAAGCCCACGAAGTGGACCTGTTCAGAAAGTCCCATCTGATGAACCAACTGCTTCCACTCATCCTGCATCGGTCCTCTGCCAGCTACAAGCAACCTTGCATGCGGAAACTCAGCACGCAGCTTTGCCATGGCTTCGAACAATAGGTGAACCCCTTTTTCCTGGACCAAGCGGCCTACAAAAAAGAGAATAGGACCATCCCCTATCGCCAATTCCTGCCGAAGCTGCTCACGATTAACATCTGGTAGAGGAATGAGATCGACACCATTGTGAATAACACGTAATTGGGATGTTGTTGTTCCAAACAGGCGTATGACTTCCGACTCCATATACTTGCTGCAAACGATCATCGCGTCAGAGCTTTGTGTTAGTGTACGTTCACACTCATGAATTCTTTGCTGCAACGCTGTATGAATGCCTTGATTCCGACCATGTTCCAATGCATGAATCGTGCTGACGAGCGGTAGAGAGTACCTCCGTTTCAGTTCGATCGCAGCCCAGCTGACTAGCCAATCGTGAGCGTGGATCATATCTGGTCGCACCCCGAGTGACCAGAGCTGGGAAGTAGCATCGACCATCGCCAAATTCAGTTGAAACACCCAAGCCAGAAAATCAGCTTGTTCAGAGGGAATGTACGTAGGCAAACGGTGTACGTGAACCCCTTCCATCGTTTCATCTACGGAGCATGAATCTGTCGCACGTGTCAGCACATGCACCGCTATTCCTTGCTGGACAAGATGCCTGGCGAGATCGTAGACAGCCCGACCAAGCCCCCCTACCACATGAGGGGGAAATTCCCATGCAAGCATCAAAACTGTTTTTGTCGAAGACTGCCCTTGCGTAGCCGCTACCAATTGACGCGATACGTTCACTCTATGCGTTTGTTTAGGCAAATAGAACGTGATATCCAAGTCAGGAAAGATCGGAAAGTCAGCTTCTGCTTGCGTAATTGCCTCTTCATCCAGTTGTTCCTCTCGATACATCGCCAAGAGAGCCCGCATGCGAACCAAATGGTCATGAATGCGTTGCACCGCATACTGTGTGACCGTTTGACCATCTAAAATAAACGCCCAATCACTGCTTTGAGCCAGCATCAATTCGCGTGCGGCCTGCTTGAGGCAGCGTAAGGCAAGGTGATCTCCTTTCTTTTCAGAATAGGTCGTAATCGCTGTGATCAATTCCCGCTCCGCTTGATGCAGATGCCTGTATATCCAGCCATTGTTCTCGTTCAGCCAGACTTCTCCGTAGCCATTTCTCCCCCACGTTGACATCGGCAAGTGACCGCGATCCTGCTCTGGATACTCCTCCAAATATTCAGATGGTGTCATTAATTTCACTTCTTTTGAATCGCACACCGTTTTGCGCATAAGAAAATCCAAAAACTGCGGACCCTCGAACCACCAATGACCAAACAGCTCCGCATCATAAGTAGCGACGACCAATGGCTTGCGATCCATCCAGTGACTGGCTTCCTCCACTTGACGCTCTCGGTGATACAAGAAATGTCCCGCATGTGACGCTGCTTTTTCGCGCGCCCAGCTTGGCTCATACCAGTCTTTATCCCCTTCTTTTCCAGTGATCCGATAGTATTTCAAACCCGTATGCACACGAATGCCGTCAGGATGGATGTACGGCTCGATATAGCTCATCTCTCTGTCAAACCCGATATCCCTGTAATATTCACGGTAGTCATAGTCCCCTGGATAACCATCGATCGAGCTCCACACTTGGCGGGAAGCAACTTCATCTCGGGCAAAGGCAGCCACATCATGCGGTGTGAACAAGGGAGCCAGCACCCCTCTGCGAGGTAATGGCGTTGCATGCTCTATCGTGTGACTGTCTACAAAGAAATAACGAAGTCCTGCCTCTTTTAGCAAACGATCCAGTCCTGGTGTATACCCGCACTCTGGCAGCCAAATCCCCTTCGGACGTCTTCCAAGAATCCGCTCATGTGTATCGATGCCCACCTGAAGCTGTGCCCGAATCGCCTCTTCTGTTTCCACATAGGGCAAAAAGGAGTGCGTGGCTGCGCAAGTGATGAGTTCGAGGCATTCGCTATCCGCGATATGCCGAAATGCCTTGATCAGTTGAAAATCCCACTTTCGGCAATAGGCAATGATGCCTCGAAAACGCTCCACGTACATTTTGGCGATACGGTGTTCTTGGGGGATAGATGCGGTTCGTTTGACTTCCTTCCCAGCCAATTCAACGGTCTTTGCTAGATGTGTACGAAAGCGTGTCACGATCAGATCATCATCAAGCATGGAAAGTAATGTCGGAGAAATAGCAAGGGTCATGCGAAAAGCAATGCCGTCTGAGAGGAGCTTGTCGAAAACCATGAGCAAGGGAAGATAGCATTCCAGCATGGCTTCATACACCCAGCGCTCTTCCAGGCGATCGTCCCGATCCCCGTGACGGACATAAGGCAGATGGGCATGCAACACGAGGGAGAGATAACCTTTGTGCACAAATGACACCTCACTTATTTGATGTTTTGGTATACAACGAGTAGGAGGAAAAGTTTTCAAACCAGGAAGGTGTAGCTGGATCATGGACGGGATCAATGAACGCTTCCCCCCAGTTCGCTTTTGAATTTCGCGGGGTAATCACTGTTTCCGAGCGTAAAATCGGACAAAACCGATTGTGCTCATATAAACCAAAATCAACCATGTATGTACGTCCTGGCTCTACATCTTTCACGTACCAGGAATGAGCCTCTTCATGTACGAACACATCTCGGACGGAGTGCGCATTTTTTCCATCAAATAACCGTTCGGTAACATCATATAGACGCAAGCCCTTCTGGATGTGACGATAATCGGCTTGCAGGTACGATGCGACCATTCTCATACGCGGCCAAGTGATTTCCCAATAGACGAATAACACGGTCGGTTCTTGTGCCATGACTTTGACAAGATCCCGACCATAAAACGCAGGCAATTGCCATTCCAATTCCGTTCTTGCGGGAGGTGATGTCACTGGCTTCGTACGGTCTTTTTGCAGGCGATACTTAACTTGACCGATCGTTAAGCCACATTCTTTGGCAATTTGTGCAATGGAAATGGATCGTGAACGCAGTTCGAGAATCTTATCCAGCATCTTCTAGCACTCTCCTCCGCCAACTTCGCCTATCTGTGCTTTCCCACTGTCAATCATAGCCAATGCTCCTAACAAAGACTGTCGAATGCTGGATGCACATCCCTTCTTCTTTTGTCGATCACCAATCATGTTTTCGTCATAGGCAAACAAAAGTCGCTCTTCTTTCATTCTTACAAAGCTACTTCTCTAGACATTCTTTTCTTTTCTCCAAACAGGAAGAAAGAGCTATATTCCGCTACCTTTTGTTTTATTTGTAAGTATTTTCATGTTTGATACCGATACTATAAAATATTCACTTCCACTTCCAAAAAGAATGAAAAAGGAGTCAACGAAAGAAATGAATCGTTCATGGATTAGCATGGTAACAGCAGGGTCAATTGCAATTTCAACGATATCGACAGGCTTGCCACTAGCAGCTCAAGCCAAAAACACGCTGCCAAGCCCATCCCAAGAGCCCAGTGATTCGCAAATTGGTCATACACCCGTTCAAGAAAAGATGTCGAAGAGTCAGCTACGCCAAGCAGCCAAACAGGAGAAATACAGCATCTCGCATCTGAAAACATTGGACAATTCAGAGCTTGTTGAATTGTTGAAGGAAATCAGTTGGACGCAAATCCCTGAGCTGTTTACTTACAACGACGACACCCAGGAATTTTATGAGGATCAGGAGCGGGTTCAAGCCATCATCGATGCCCTGCAAGAGAGTGGCAAAAACTTCACCAAGGATGACGAGCAGGGTATCCATACCTATGTAGAGGTTTTGCGTTCGGGGTATTACTTGGGGTACTACCATAAAGAATTAAAGTATTTGATGGAGCCAAAGTATAAGCAAAAGATTATTCCAGCACTTCAAGCCATTACTTCCAATCAAAATTTCACATTAGGTACAAAGACTCAAAATGAAATCATTAGTTCTACGGGAAAATTAATTAGCAACACGACTGTTGATTCAGAGACAATCGGCATTCTCTCAAAAGTAATGGAAGACTTTAATGACAATCGGGATAAATGGTCAGATGATCGCGAAGCAAGCGAGGCCTTTTACAGCGTCCTTCAAGGTATTGGTTATGTTCTGATTTGGGGAGTAGATGATTCAGGAAGAGATGAGCTAAAAGGCAGCATCGACGCATTTCTCGCCCCCATTTTTGACATGGCGGAAAACGGTGACACTTCCGCTGATCACGTATGGTTGACGAACAATGCTCTGTATTATACAGGGAAATTAGGAAGCTACTACAGTGATCCTGACAAAGCCAATGACATATTGACGAAAGCAATGAAAACCTATAAAAAGTGGAGCGAGCCGTACTTCACTGCGGCGCAACAAATCGCGGAAGCATATGGCGAGGATGCCAATGGCAAAAAAATCGACCTCGAGGAAATGGTAAAAGAGGGCAAAAAGCATTATCTTCCGCAGCAATTTACTTTTGATGACGGAGCGGTTGTGTTCAAAACGGGAGATAAGCTAACAGAAGAACAGGTTGAACGCTTGTATTGGGCATCCAAAGAAGTAAAGGCACAATTCCATCGTGTCATCGGTAATGATAAGGAGTTGGAGAGCGGCAATCCGGATGATGTGCTGACCATTGTCATCTACAATACGCCTGATGAATATAAAATGAATCGCTTCTTGTACGGATACGACACAGACAACGGTGGTATTTACATTGAGGGTACCGGTACTTTCTTCACCTACGATCGGACAAAAGAACAAAGCATCTACAGTCTGGAAGAGCTGTTCCGTCATGAATTCGTCCACTTTTTGCAAGGCAGGTATGAAGTACCGGGCATGTGGGGACAGGGAAAGATTTATGAAAACAGCCGCTTGCCTTGGTATGAAGAAGGCGGAGCTGAGTTTTTCGCAGGTGCTACCCGAACAGAAGGAATCAAGCCTCGCCAGTCAGTTGTAGGCAATATTCGAAATGCAGCGCCTTATCTCGATTACACTGCGGCCGATATGATGCATGCCAAATACGGAACCCTGGCATTCTATGACTACTCCTTCGCTCTTCAGTACCATCTGTTCAAGAATGATTTTGCTCGTCTGGATAAAATTAATGATACGATCCGTTCCAATGATGTATCTGCTTATGATGACTTGATCGAAAAATTCAGCCGTGACCGCGCTCTTGAACGTGACTATCAAGAAACATTAGAAGATTTGATCGACCAGTATGAAAAGCTGGATGTTCCTCTCGTTTCAGATGATTACTTACAAAAAGTGGACGTGACGAGCAAAGAAGAGGTTTATCGTCAAATCGCAAAGGTTGCTTCTCTGAGCGATGTAAAAACAGATGAAAAAGACTCGGGAGATTTCCGCAGCTTCACCTTGCGTGGGGTCTATACGGGTGGAGCTTCCCACGAGGAATATCAGGATTGGCAAGAAATGAACCGCCTCACAGATGGATTTCTCAAGGAGTTATCCGATCTTTCCTGGAATGGCTATGATACGGTTACGAGCTACTTCACCAATTATCGTACGACAAAAGATGGACGCTTCGCTTATGATGTCGTGTTCCACGGGAAGCTGGCTCAAGAAGATGGCTCTGAAACGGAACAGCCAAAGCCAAAGCCAGTTCCAGATCCTGAAGAATCTTCCCTCTCATTAGGCAAGCCGATCACTGGTATCATTCATCCACAAAAACCGAGTCAGGAGTTCCGTCTCGATGTGAAATCAACCCAACAGCTTCAAGTAGAGATGGAAACGAAGCAAGGAGATGGCGTGGCATGGCTTGTATTCCACGAGTCAGATAGAGAGAACTATATCTCCTATCCCACCAAGCGTGAAGGCAACAAGCTGATCGGATCATTCGATGCGAAACCAGGGACTTACTATGTGACTGCTTATACGTATCGTACAGAACAAGAGGACCAACCGTTTCGCTTATTGGTTACGGGGGAAGATCGCCCACAAGAGCAGCTCTATCAAGAAAACGAGAGCAATGATTCTACCGAGCAAGCAAATGGTCCATTAAAGATTGGCACGACTGTCTCAGGGGACATGAAAGAAAACGATTGGCAAGATATCTTTGCCTTCCAAGTAGATAAACCAGAAGAAATACATATTTCTTTAAACCCTCAAGAGGGACAAGGTGTGACTTGGATGCTATTCCATGAGGGAAATCTGGATCAGCCTGTCACGTACCCGCAAGAGCGGGAGGGAAATCTGCAAAGTGCCCATTATCAAGTAAAGCCAGGCCGATACTTCTTGTATGTGTACAAATATCAAAATGAAGATATTGTGTATACGGTAGAGACCAAGCCGCGTTAATCAGCAAAACAAAAACACCCCCAAACGAGCTATCAAAATCGTTTGGGGGTGTTCGTTTCTCTCTTGTTTTTACAGTTATCGGCGTTTTGTAATCCGCCCAGAACCCCCAACCTTCGTTCGTGGGGGCGATTTACTTTTCGGCGGGGAAAAGCTCGAACGTTTGGATGAGAAAGAGTCACTCGAATTCGACGATTGACTGCTGGAAGAACGAATAATTTTGCCTGAACTACCGCTAGAAGATGAATCCGCCTTCTTCTTGAAAAGGCTGCCGTCAGAACCTACCGTACCATCCGCGTTCTTCGCATTACCCCGTTTGAAAATACTACCCGTACCTTCTTTGGTAATCGGCGGCGCTAGTTTTTTGTCCTCGATTGTAGGCACGTGATACGTACCGGAAGGCTTGTATATGTCCTTGCTAGAGTAGCCACGATAGCTACCCTTTGTACTTTTCTTAAGTCCGTCGAACAAATCATCCAGTACGCTGGCTACAATATATCCCTGCAAAAACGAAGAATCGTAATTTTGCCGGACGTACTCTTTACTGTCAACCTCGATCAACGTATCCGTCGGCTTGGCAGCGTCTTGCTGCAAATGGTAGACCTCGTCCGGATAAATGAGGAACATATGCTGCGGATCTTCTTTGGAGATTTCATCTGGCGTATTCTGCTCCGCCAGCTCCGAGGCTACTTCCGGTACGGTCTTGTCTACCGCACGATAGATGCGTGACGTCTGTCCATTGTCCTTGGTAGAGACAGATTCAAGCGGATATGTCTCGCCAACCGCAGGACTGCCACAACCCGCTAGCGTAAGGAGGAACAACGCCGGAATCAGCAGGAGCTTGATTGATTTCATCCATGGATTTGGCATGTACGTGTCCCTCCTCTCTATGCTCCCCGCAGTACCTGCACGTCCGCTGGCAGAACACTTTCTCCCTCATAGAGCATGAAACGGCCATCCTGCCACTCGATCCGCAGCAATTGGCGTTGATCCGATTGGAATTGCCAAATGTACTGCTCCCCTGACGTGTGAAACGGCGCTTTTCCCACAGTCTGGATGGCGCCATTATATTGCTCCTCCAAATGGTAGGTGACGTCATCCATCTCAATCGTGGTCGGTACCTCGTCTATTGAATCCAGTCGTCCATCAATGACGCTATACAGATGATAGACGATCTTCTCCCGTTCCTCGATATACAGGTAGCGAATGGTCGTTCCATCCTGCAAGGTAAGCATCGTGGCTTTGCGACTCGCATTGCTCGCCTTCCCGATTACTTGATAGGTAACGAGCGATACATCGACCACATCACCCGGTCCCACCGTCAGGATGCTCTTCTCCGGTGCAGGAGGCTCATGCTTGGCAAAAATGTTTTGGATTCGCTTCATCAAACTCATGCTGTACTCCCTTCCCTTTCACGTCTTACAGACATGCAGCCAAAATCAAGGCACCCACGAGATGGAATGAACCAGCCATCATGGCATGTGCCACCTTTCCTTCCTGCGTCCCTTTTTCCAGATCCAGTCCGGCTACTTGCTTTAACAGCCATTCCACGATTCTCTCCAAAAGGAACAGAATGATAAATGAGATCACAGAAACGAGCAGGGCTGTCCACAATAGGTTGGAGGTAATAATGGATTGCGATAAGATATATCCTTGCGCAAACAGCTTCATAACAAAACGCGTCGTAACCGCGATGTTTCCGTTTTTGATTTCCGTGATGTCCTTGTATTTCGTAAACAACGAATCGATCCACATTAAAACAAAGAGTAAAATGCCGCCAGCTCCTGTCCAAACCAGCATTCCTAGTATCTCGTTCCACGTCAAAGCGAATCACTCCACTTTCGTCAAGGTGTATAAGGTCTGAAAAAAAGGGAAACCGCCTGAAGCGGTTTACCCCTCATATTTTTTCATCAGAGCAGCCAGTTCGTCCTCAACGGCTTGATCCTTATTTAGCTTCGCAATTTCATCATCTAAAGAGCTCTGTTTTTTGTAAATCTCGCCGCTGGCTTCTGCTTCTGCTTCCATTTGCAGTGCTTTTTCTTCCATGCGTTTTAAGCCAGACATAGCCGAGTTCGAGTCGAAGCTACCCATTGCCTGATTGATCGTCTTTTGCGCTTTTGCTGCATTGACGCGGGCAACCAATGTCTCGCGCTTGTTTTTCAGCTCGGTAATCTGTTTTTTCATTTCAGCCAGCTTCTCGCGCAATCCGTCGGCTGCCAGCTTGTTTTTCTCGTAGCTGTCCTTGTATTCATTCATTTTTTGCTCGGCGGCTTTCTTTTCTTCCAGAGCCCGACGAGCCAGATCGATGTTCTGCGCTTGTGCTGCGATGTGAGCTTGCTCATCACGCTTTTTCACCAAGGCTTCCTGTTCTTCATACAGCACCTTGAATTTCTTTTCCAAAGCAATTTGAGCGGCAACCGCTTTCTCTGCTTCACTCAAGTCTTCTTGCATATCACGCAAATACTGGTCTGTCATTTTGATTGGATCTTCTGCTTTCTCAATCAATGCGTACAAATTGGACATGGTCAAATCACGCAGTCTTTTAAAAATGGACATGGATTATTCCTCCTTGAGTACGTGCTAGGTAGTTCGGCCTGAATATGCCGTCCCCGTTATACATGTATTTACGATGGTTACGCAAGTAAGTTTCAACAATTTATTTTTCATTTGGCTCACCTTTACTTTTCGTAGAGCGCGACCGGTATTTCGTTTCAAAAACGCATCTACAATAATACCTATTCGAAAGCAAGTTCGCCCAATTCTACACTTTTCCAAATAAGTTTTGCTTGAAATTGTGTTCCATCCTGATGCTCAAGCTTCATTCTACCCGTTTTGCCTTTTTCAATGTACCCGTCCGATAATGCGATCTGTTGCTATATTGACCTATATCCCCTTGACTACCACTAATTGTAAATGTTACTTTCTAATAATACCCATTTTATGGGTCACTTTTTAAGGAGTGCTTGGCATGAAGTTACCTTTACATGATCGATTCATTGAGCAAGCGATTGAGTATGTAAGCCAAGATCAACGACTTATAGGTCTCCTCGCAGGCGGATCTATGATGTACGGAGAAATGGATGAGTATAGTGATCTGGATTTAATAATCGTCTACAATTATGCTTTTCGAAATGAGATCATGGAACAACGCTTCCAAATTGCCGAAAGACTCGGTCATTTACTTTCTGCATTCACAGGCGAGCATGTCGGGGAACCGAGATTGCTTATTTGTTTATATGGTCCAGCCCCTCTTCATGTCGACCTTAAATTTGTCCAACTGGAAGAGCTCGAATCCCGAGTCGAGAACCCACTGATTCTTTGGGAGAGAGGTTCTGGTATTGCAACGATACTCAGTAAAACAAGCCCCTCTCTACCTTTCCCTCAATCTCAATGGATTGAAGATCGCTTCTGGGTATGGGTGCATTACTGCGCCACAAAATTAGGGAGAGGCGAATTATTCGAATTAATCGATACACTGACTTTTATGCGCAATGCAGTATTAGGGCCGTTGGTACTCATCCGCAACGGTCATTCCCCTCGAGGGGTTCGAAAGCTCGAGAAATACGCTCTCAAGGAACTGGAGGAACTAAAAGGAACGATTCCCATCCACAGCTTTGAAAGTTGCTACCACGCGCTAAAAAATACGATCAAGATGTACCAACGACTTAGACAAGGTTCTGAAATTGTACCTAGGAAGGAAGCAGAACGCGTCTCAATCGCGTTTCTTGACGGTATATATTTAGGACAATCCCAATAGTAACTTGTTCAACGAACGGGGTCGAAATATGGATCAACCCCTCCCTAACCTAGTGAAGCTAATAGTAACTAGCCTTGGTAGGGGGTTATTTTTATGAAAATGACTGATCTTATTGCGTAGAAGTACTACGTGGTCTCGAGGAGGAATACATGAATGATATATGTTGTCAGACATGGACAAACAGAATTAAATAGAGAAGGGAGATTACACTATGTCGGATGAGATCACAGTTCACCCCGTCGCCTGGCCACCTGCCCCGATCAAGACCGAGCGGCTCGTGCTCCGCCAGTCCGAGGCCCGGGACCGTGCGGCGCTGATCGACCTGTTCGCCTCACCAGAGGTGGGCACCTACGTCGGCGGCTCCCGACCGCGTGACGAGCTCGAGCGCGCGCTGCCCGAGGTGCCCGGGCAGCGCTTCGGCTTTTTCGTGGTCGAGCTCAACGGAACAACGATCGGCATGATCACGCTCGATCGGCGCGACCCGGAGCGTAAGGGTCACATCCGTCCAGAAGGCGGGGAGCCTGGGCTCGGCTACATGTTCCTGCCGCAGGCGTGGGGACGGGGGTACGCCACCGAGGCATGCGCAGCGGTGCTCGCCTGGTTCGCCGACGCGCATCCCGGCGAGCCGGTGGTGCTCTCCACCCAGACCGCCAACGAGGCCTCGATGCGCGTCGCGGCGAAGCTGGGGTTCACCGAGGTAGAGCGGTTCGAGGACTACGGCGCCGAACAGTGGCTCGGCGTATGGTACCCGGGCACACCGTCCGATTGAACTCATGCCCGACAGCGAGCCGCTCGTGCCAGTGCTTCCCAACTTCGGTGACAACCGTCCCTACAGCGAATTATCGAATCCAGTGTCTAACCGAGCAAAGAAATAAGTTGGGGTAATTGTAGTTGTCAGTAGAAAGAGATAAAATGCTTAACTCACTGAAAAACATCGTTATTCCCAGCTTACGCGAACGTGGATTCAAGGGTACATTTCCGTATTTTCGAAGAGTAACCGAAAAGAAAATAGACTTCCTAACATTTAAAAAACAGCGGCCAGCCTAAGACTTATTTTCAGGTCTTAGGTTGCCGCTGTATTATATATTGTGGTCAGTATATAACTTATTTTTCTAAGGCTAGAGATTTTTTTATCCAAGAATTGCGTAGGATCAACATCTCCGGTCTAGAACATTATTTTGAATAAACAAATTGGTGATTTACGTGTCACAAAAAATTACTGTTCGAAAGTAAGCTCGCCCGATTCTACACTTTTCAAAATAAGTTTTGCTTGAAATGGTGTCCCATCCTGACGCTCAAGCTTCATTTTACCCGTTTTGCCTTTTTCAATGAGGGCTTTAATCTGTGTATCCGTCAGCATACGCCCGTAATTCTCTTTCCATATAACGAATTTACAGCCCACGTTGTAATTCGAACATCCGTAACCTTTGCGTCCCATGAAAATGGCGCCTCCGCAACCCGGTCGTGGACATTTGGTGATGATACTCGAAGTTGTAGTAGTGATCTTTGCTGCGCCTCGAGTTGAAGCCTTTGTTGTGACAGTCCTGCCACCTGATTTGCCTGTACTTCGCCCGCCAGCTCGTCCTCTTGTTTTCGAAGATCCTTTCTGCGTGGTACTCTCACTCTCAAACAAAGTCTTCTCAGCGCGAGATTGTACGCGAACCTTTTCTACGATCATCGTAGCGAATTTCTTCACATTCTCCATAAATTGTCCGTCAGCGGCGGTTCCTCGGGAGATCTCATTTAAGCGGCGCTCCCAATGCCCCGTCATTTCAGGAGAGGTTAAAAGTTCGATACCTGCTCCCCTAATCAATTCGATAACGGTACGGCCTTTTAGCGTAAGTTGAACCTTTTTCCCCTGCATCTCAACGTATCCGACCTTTTTCAGTCGTTCGATGGTAGCGGCACGAGTTGCTGGCGTTCCCAGACCAGATTCTTTCATCGCATCACGCAGTTCCTCGTCCTCGATTTGCTTGCCTGCGCTTTCCATCGCCTTTAGAAGCGTTCCTTCCGTAAAATGCTTGGGCGGCTGTGTTTCTTTCTCCTTTACCATAGCATCCGAGCATACTACGCTGGCATCGGATTGAATGATAAAAGGCTCGTTCACTTCAATCTCTTCTTTATCCTCTTCTTCTTTGGCCGTACCTTTTCCATTCTTGGGCTTTTCCTTCTGCTGATCGGCATAAATAATCTTCCACCCGAGACTTTTGCGTTCTTTCACCGACGTTTTGAACAATTCATTTTCCACGTTGGTTATGACCGTATGCATCTTATATTCCGCTGGCGGATAAAACTGTGACAGAAAGCGGCGAACGATCAAATCGTACAACTTCTGCTCATCTGGCGTAAGCCCTGAAGCCTTACGATTTGTCGGCAGGATCGCATGGTGGTCGTCTACTTTTGCTGGATTACATATAGATTTGTTGCCTTTATGGACCAAACTACGGTTTGCACCCTTTACCAGAGCGTCATATCCAGTTCCTTGTAAGGACGACAGGGTGTTGTGCATTTCGGGAATATTTTGCTCTGTCACATAGTTGGAATTCGTTCTCGGATAAGAGATCACCTTGTGTTTTTCATAGAGTGCCTGTGCGATATCCAAGGTTTTCTTGGCGGAAAAACCGTACTTGCCATTGGCCTCACGTTGCAGCAATGTCAGGTCATACAGCTTGAATGGATACTCCTTGGTATCTTTTACTTCGTAGGATGCGATCCGCCCTTGTTTTCCTTTCACTTTACGAGCCAACATTTCTGCTTTAGATGGATCGGTTAAGCGATCACCTTGCCAAATACCCTTGTACGTCCTCTCCCCCTGCGAAAACTGCCCTTCCAATTGATAAAACGTAACTGATGAGAAAGCCTCAATCTGTTTCTGTCGATCATAAATGAGAGCAAGGACAGGGGTCTGTACTCGTCCGACAGATAGGAGCACGTTATGTTTGGTCGTAAACGCACGTGAGCCATTCATCCCGATTAGCCAATCGGCTTCACTACGAGCTTTTGCTGCCCTCGTTAAGTTTTCATAGGCTGCGGCATCCTTCATCTCCGCAAATCCTTTCCTGATCGTTTCAGGGGTCAAGTCCGAGATCCACAGTCTTTTAACAGGTTGACTCAATTTTAGATGTCGCTGAATGAGCGAAAAGATGTGTTGACCTTCCCGCCCGGCATCGCATGCATTAATCAGCAGATTGCTTCGTTTGGCCAACTGCCCGATCATTTTTAGCTGATCGATTGTTTTCCGATTGGGCACTAGCTTAAATGGCTCGGGAATGATAGGAAGATCATTGATGTTCCACTTTTTATATTTTTGGTCGTACGCCTCCGGTTCCGCCAGTTCAATTAAGTGCCCGATTGCCCACGTAATAATGTATTTTTCACCTTCTAAATAGGTGCGGTGATTTTTCGCTTTAGGATCTATTGCGGCGGCAATATTTCGTCCCATGTCAGGTTTCTCCGCAATAATTAGTGTCTTCAAATGATAATCGCTCCTTCTAAAACTCTCTAAGCAACCCGTCGAGGATCAGTCTTACGTTCTGTATTCCTCTCTATTTTACTACAAGTTAGCCAAGTATTCTCGTTCTGGCTGCGACAGCCCATTCGATTTTGGCCAACGCCTGGCAATACGCCTCACTCATCTCTGCTGCATTGGCTGTCTTCTCCGGTCGAGTCAGCGCCCGCCATACATCGCTTTTGTTTTTGTACCAATCTAACTCCTTTGGCGGCTCATGGTGGATAGGCTTCCAAACTTGACGCAGCGTTGGGGAAAACAGCCGCTTTGCCCCTTGGCGCAGCTGACAGTTCATGAGTTTTACCTGGTAAGACCCTCCGGGAGCTGTATCATTCACATCGTGAAAAAGATGGGGCCAATAATCTTTTCGCGAGCCTGTGTGTGGCTGTTCCATTGCCCAAGCGTATGCTGCCTCCTGCCTATTCGTACCCCCGAACAGCAGACTGTACAGCCTTTTTCCCAGGCTGATTCTCTCTGGTAAGGAGGCAAAATGAAACACTCGCTCACCTGCGAGCTGCAAGGAGCCTCCCTGCGCATCAGCCTCTTTCCGGTGGGGAAGTAAGATCAAATTCAGTTGCAAAAGCTCCTGCAAGGCAAACGGGATGGTACGGACAACTGTATTATGATAGCCCGGGTCTTTCATGACCTGTTCTTCCAAGTAGTTTTGTTCATTGATAATCAAACCAATGGCGAGCAGCTCTTTGTCAGTTTTCTTCCAAAAATGATTCCAAATCGCCTGCATGAAAGTAGAGACGCCCAGATGAGGCAATAAATAAAAAAGGTTGGTCTGTCGCCTAACACTCTCTTCATACAGTAACAATTGAGGGTACGCATCGTAAAAAATCAGCCAGTTTCCCCGCTCCAAAAACGAAAAATAATCCTGCTGCTCTTTTGTTCGAAGCAAATGAGGCAATAATTCTCCCCGTAAATCGGTCATACTCCATCCCGCATTGCGCGATACGAGATGGGCCAATAACGCCCAATGAATTTGTGGATGCTTTCGAAAAAACGACAAATAGGCGCGCGTTCTGTCTATGTTGTCACGGTTGTGGGCGAGCGTCTCCTGTCTAATCCGCTCTACCGTCTTTTGATCTTGTGCTGGCAAAGGTGCCGTCGCCGTACGGACTTTCCCCAGATTCATGGCAAGTGGCAGACGTGATGCGTATTGATACCACGACAAACCCATCGATGCTCTTCCCCCTCTCTTTCTCAGACGTTGTATTTTATCGGGAGGTGAATGAGTTGCGTGAAGTCCTGCAAGAAATCAACCGCATTCAAGCCTTTTTGTTACAGCGCCAACAAGAGGATGGCACTTGGCGCTTTTGTCTGGAAAGCTCACCGATGACAGATTCTCACATGATCATCCTATTGCGCACGCTTGGTATTCATGATGAGCGTTTGATGGAGAAGCTCACTGCTCACATCACGTCTCTCCAACACGATAATGGAGCATGGAAGCTGTATCCAGATGAGTATGAAGGTCATCTGTCTACGACGATTGATTCGTATTACGCCCTTCTGCTATCAGGCAAATATACGAAGAACGAACCGAGAATGGCTCTGGCTCGTTCGTTTATCTTGGAAAAGGGTGGGCTGACACAAGCGAACATGCTAACCAAATTCTCTACAGCCTTGACAGGCCAATACCAGTGGCCCTCGCATTTTCTCGTTCCCGTCGAGATTGCTCTATTTCCCCCGAGCTCCCCTGTCAGCTTTTACGATTTTGTCGGGTACGCACGTGTCCATCTTGCCCCCATGATGATTGTGGCTGATCGCAACTATGTAAAAAAGCCTGACAATGCGCCAGACTTGTCCGATCTATACGCAGATACACCTATCTCTCGTGGTCTATATCCACATCGATTCCTAGAGAATTTCCTCAAAGAGGGGCAATCGTTCCTCGCCACTATCCACGATTCCTTGCAGCGTCTCCCCTTTTTACCCGGACAACTACACAAGCTCGCCCTACGACGCCTGGAACAATACATCCTGGCGCGAATCGAGCCGGACGGTACTCTGTACAATTATTCGACCTCTACCTTTTTCATGATATTTGCGCTGCTCGCTCAGGGGTTTTCTCCGAAAGACCCACTTATCCAAAAAGCGATGCAGGGGCTTATGAATAGTGTCTACGAATATGAAAACGGCGCACACTTGCAGCTAGCTACCTCAGCCGTCTGGGACACGGCACTCTTGGCTTCTTCTCTGCAAAAAAGCGGACTTTCTACCACACATCCCGCAATTCAAAAAGCAAATCGTTACCTTCTCCAAAAGCAGCAGCATACGTACGGTGACTGGAAAATCCGCAATCCAACAGGAAAGCCTGGCGGTTGGGGCTTTTCTGACTACAACACCATGAACCCGGATATTGATGATACGACGGCAGCTCTGCGCTCTCTGCGCCTGCTCGCCCGTACGAATATAACATCAGCAGCCGCTTGGAAACGCGGTCTCGAATGGCTCTTATCCATGCAAAACGACGATGGGGGCTGGCCTGCTTTTGAACGAAATACAGATGCTGATTTCATTCGCCACCTGCCGATCGAAGGAGCCGATACCGTCAGTACAGATCCGTCCTCTGCCGATTTGACAGGCAGAACCTTAGAATTCCTCGGAAACGATGCCGGGCGAGCATTGACTGATCCCCATGTAGAAAAAGGAGTCCGCTGGCTTCTCAAACATCAAGAGTCAGACGGCTCCTGGTATGGGCGTTGGGGGATTGCTTACCTATACGGTACATGGGCTGCAATTACCGGGCTGATGGCGGTTGGCTTTTCCCCTACTGATCCCGCCATCCAAAAAGCGGTTGCGTGGCTGGTTGCCAACCAGAATCCCGACGGCGGCTGGGGGGAATCCTGCCAAAGCGACCAGAAAAAAACGTACGTCCCCCTAGGAGCAAGTACTCCCTCGCAGACGGCATGGGCAACCGATGCACTGATAGCCGTGTCACCAAAGCCGACAGCAGAGCTGCAACGAGGGATTCACCATTTGCTCACTCACAATCAAGCAAATGACTGGACGACTCGCTACCCGACTGGCGGAGGACGTCCTGGCGGCACTTACTTTGCTTATCACAGCTATCGCTGGATTTGGCCGTTGCTGGCTCTCAGCCACTACCAAGCTAAATATGCGAACATGTAAAAACACTTCTACCCTCTTCGCAAACCAATGTCTAACGGCTGGAGAGGAACCTGCGGTGAATAAATCACGGCATGTGGCGGCGTATCAAAAATAGAGAAGCAGGACAGGACATCTGTGTCCCCAATCAGCACAATCGACGACTTATTTACCCCACCAAAGCTGAAATCACCGACGTCTATTTTTTTATTCGTCACCTTCATATTCATGGAACTTTTTCTCCTTTTCCTAAAACTCGTGCCTATCCATACATCGTATGCTGCTCACATGAATTCGGTCGCAAAAACAGGTATGAACACCCAATGGCCTACGACATACAATACAGAGAGGATCTCTCCCAAAAGGATGTGCCGAACATGCCAGCATTCGTTGGAGTCATCAATGTAAACAACGTGGGCGGCGTTTTCAATGTCGGAGACGTCCGTAAAATCGCACCTACCACTTATGCCAAAACCTTCGCGGGTGGAGGATCATTCAATTCTGGTACCAATCTGTCCTTTAAAATTCCACGTAGCGTCGTCTACGTCAATGAACAATCCGACAATGATATCCCGCTTTTTGTAGAAGAAACGAACGATTTCAGGGCAAAGGGACGCGATTTCGCATGAATTTTTTTGTGACGCAACATATCGTAATCAATTCGCTCAAGATCGAAGGCATAAGCAACTCTTCGGTGTGCCAAATAGGAAGCGCTGGGATTATTAAGCCCGTATCCAAACTGTACAACACCGGCGGATACACAGAGCCAGCTCCACAGGTGGGGCCGCAGCCCAGAACCGGTGCGGAAGAATTCGTGCCCCTCATTCCATTGGTTCAGCCTTCACTCATACGCCCTGGTACTCTTTCACGGCTTGGCTAATTCGTTGTATGCTAGATGAAGAAGGATGGTCGTCATGTACATGGATCCCGAAATGATGAAGTATATTCAACAGCTACATGACTATATACAATTGCAAAACAATAAGATCGAGAAATTGCAGCAAATGATTGAACAGCTGCAACAAGATGTAAATGATCTCAAGGAAAAACAGATTCCTTCCGTCATCAAAAACGAGTACAAATTCGATCTGCTAAAGGTTGAGCGACTGGAAGGGACTCTCAATATCGGTTTAAACCCGAAAGGAAATGATGCAGGAATCGGTGATTTTTCTATCAATCAGTCGATGGATATCCCTAATGCCCACCAAAGCAATGCCCCACTTTTTGAACGTGTCCAGAAAGAAATTTATCAATACTTGGAGACAGATGCCTACCTCGTTCTTGAAAGAATCGAGACAGATTGCAATTATCCACTGGATAACAATTATCGAGCGTTTATCTTGGATGACATTAAAAAGCAGATCGATCAACGGATTAAGTATTACCTGAGCGAGCTTTCGACCGATGAACTAGAACCAGAGCAGTTCGATGTTTTCGTACAAAATACCGTCCAAAAAGTGAAACGGGATATCGACAAGACCTGCGAAACATTCCTGAAAAATTTGCCTCGTGAGGTGAACGAACCATGATGAGGTATCAAGTGATAAACGAAGCCATTTGTGTAAAGAAGGTCTCCGTCAGTGCTCTCACTTCTGCCGCTTCCTTGTTTATTGGGGACACACAGACAGTAGATCTCAGAGCGATTTATGAAACGCCACCCGAAACAATGATTGTCGGAGCCACGATCCCGATTGATACTGCGCTGCCTGCTTCATAAGGAGGGTTGTCACCATGTACCGAAGGACCAGTCATGTCCGTAAGCTGGATGTTCTCTCGGTCGATACCTCATCTGTTCTGCAAATAGGTGATTCCCAGCAGATTGATGCTGTCACGAACATATTAGCCGTCCAACGTGAGCAGGCCATCTTCTATGAAAATGAATTTATGTTCGAGAATTACTCGGCCTTTTCCGTTCCTTTAACTCCCCCTAATCTCTCACATCCGATTTGCATCGATACGTTCCACGACTGTCCGTACATTTTCATTCGAAAAGTGGAAGTCCCTTTCGTGGCAGGATCCTCCGTCGTCCATATTGGTTCAAACGATTCCATAAAACTCGAAACGCGAGTCGTAAATATTCGTCACATTTTCCAAGAAGAGCCGACAACTAGAGGGAGGGGGTAGGCTGTGCCTTCTGTCATTGGAGCTGTCAATATTAATAATAATTCGGGTACCGTTAACTTCGGAGATACGCTCAACATATCGCCAAAAACAGCCGCCAAGACATTCTCCGGTTCAGGAGGCGGCAACACAGGTAATGTCGTCAACACGCTCAATGGTGTCAACGCTACGAATACACTGGACCCCAATGTCGTCGATCAACCGATGTTTGGGAACATTTAATCCTCGCAGTGTTAATGGCTTTTCATTGACACTGTTTTTATTTTGGCTAAAAACAAAAAAGGAGGCACGAGGCCCCCTGACTACAATATTTCAATGTACCCGTCTGTTCCATGCACGCGAATTCGCTGCCCGTCTTTTATTAGAGTAGTAGCATTTTCCACGCCGACAACTGCTGGCAAACCATATTCACGCGCGATAACTGCCCCATGGGTCATCAGTCCACCCACTTCGGTGACAAGACCTTTTATGGATACAAACAACGGTGTCCAGCCAGGGTCAGTAAAGGAGGTCACTAATATATCTCCATCTTCCAGATCAGCATCCTCCATGTGTAAGATGACACGTGCTCGCCCCTCTATCATCCCGGAAGAAACAGGAAGACCTACAATCGCATCGGCTGGCAGATTTTCTCGTTTGTACTTACCTGTGATGATTTCACCATCAGACGTGATGACACGTGGGGGAGTCAGTTTTTCAAAAAACTTGTAATCGTCTTTTCGTTTGCTGATGATCTGATCATCCAATTTGTTTGTGCGTACGACCTCTTGAAGTTCTTCAAAACTGAGATAGTATATATCTTCTTTTTCATGAATAACGCGAGATCGTATAAGCTGTTCGGCTTCTTTTAGTAAAGCTTGCTTATACACGAAGTAGCGATTAATCATGCCGTATTTTGGATATTCCCTAAACCCACTGAAATTCCGGATGAGGTCGATCATTTGTTTGGTTTCTTTGACTTTTTGTTCACCATCCGGTAGTTGCTTCAAGCGATCTAATAACTCTTGCTCTTTTTCCAAAGCTTCCTGTCGCCCTTGTTCGAATTTCCGTTTGCCAGCATTCGGTTCAAAGTTTTTGATGTTACCTAAAATCATGGGGACGAGTATGATTGGTTTTTCACTCCAACGCGTTTTCGTTATATCGATTTCTCCGGCACATCGCATTCCATATTTCGTGAGATAAGCATAGATAGCGTCTCGCGTTTCCTGTCCACCTTCAAACTGAACCAGTTCATCCAAAAAGTTATCATTTTTTACATGCTGTAAAAAGTCAATTACTTCTGGATAAGGACGAACCACATCTGCGACATCCATTAGCGCCAGTCCCATTTCCGAAGTAATATTGTTTGGCACAGACTGGGAAAGCGTGTCTGCCACGTTTTTTTCCCCTAACCACTTGTTCATTTTTTCGTTGATCCATTTTGAAGCATTCATAGCAGCCGTAATCACACCTATGCTTTGTGGATCAAATAAAATCTTCTTTAATTGCTGGATGTCTTCTCGAATAAAATCAAATAAATCCGGTCCTGATTTCGTTTGGATGTGATGCTTTAACTCTTCGATCGATGTTTGACTACGCGCCATCCACTCAGAAACAATTGTCGGATCGTTTTCGAATGGTTCTTGAAAACCTAAAGACGCTATACCTTTATTGCTTTTACCGAGACTCTGCTCGTTTTTATCTGTTGGTAACGATTGTATAAAATCTCCTCGCTCTATGACGGTCATAAGCGCGTCTTTGATAAGTGGATCGGATTGTCCCAGGGTATCTACTATGATTTGTCTGCTGTCAGGTGAAGCTAGCATATTTGTAACATCAACAAATAACCTTCCACCCGCTTTGCGCATAGGTGCAGGAGTCGTTAACAGGAAAAAAGACAATCCCAATGGTTTCATGGGGTCGGTCATCATTTGTTGGTGACCAACAGATACATAGACATGATTCTCTTGATCATTCACTTCAGGAATGGGATATAAAGTCGTGATTGGACGACTCTGGACAATAGAAAAGGTATCATCAACCAAACACCATTCGATATCTTGTGGGCAACCAAAATAAGCTTCGATCTGTCTTCCAATACGTTCCAGTTGCAAAATTTGTTCATCTGCAAGTGTTTGAGTCTTTTGCTGATCAGGATCGATCTGTTTTGTCTCTGTTCCGCCTTCTTTTCGTCCGTAGATAGCCAAATTTTTGGTTGCTATCCTCTTATCGATGATTTCTGCTTCCTGCACTTTATAACAATCAGCAGATACCAGGCCAGAGACCAGTGCCTCTCCAAGTCCATAACTGGCATCGATGGATAGTAACTTCCGGTTGGATGTAATGGGATCCGCGGTAAATAAAATCCCGGAAGCCTGTGGGAAAACCATTCTCTGAACGATAACGGATAAATAAACGTGACTGTGGTCAAATCCATTTTGCATGCGGTAGATTACCGCGCGATCCGTAAAAAGGGAAGCCCAGCATTTGCTGATATGCTGCAAGATTGCTTCTTTGCCGATGATATTTAAATTGGTGTCTTGTTGACCTGCAAAAGAGGCATGTGGTAAATCTTCAGCAGTCGCACTCGAACGCACTGCATAAGCATGCTCCTCTCCAAACTGTAAGAGATAGTGAGTAACGGCTTTCACAACATCCGAAGGAATTTCTGCTTCCATAATAATTTGTCGAATCTTCCTGCTGATTTCACCAATTTGATCTCGGTCTTGTACTTTTAGCATGGTTAGTCGATCCAACAAAGCATGATACCTCTCGTTTGATTCGACGGCCTTTTGATATCCTACTGTTGTTACACAAAATCCTTCTGGCACTTGGATTCCTTGAATTTTTGACAATTCGCCTAAACGTAGCCCTTTTCCGCCAACGAGCAAAAGCTGCGTTTTTTCCATTTCCTGAAAACTGAGTACCAAAGAACTCATTCACTATCTCCCCTAACCATTAAATTGAGAAAAAACATTTGACAAGAGTTCAACAGCATGGTACGTTTAAGGTGTAAGATGTTATATCTATGCATTTCTATAAATAAGCAGTCGTGATCTGATTGTATCATCGCGTCCGTTTATGTGCAATAAAAAAGAACCTGGTAGGAATGCCCAGGTTCTTTTTTGATTTTCTACTACCACCTGCTTTTACAAGCTCGCCTTAAATGTTGTTTTTCGCTCGTTCGCAGCCCTACCACGCATCAAATAGATTTCTAACAATCCGTCCTGATACTGGGCCCTCATCCCTTTTGAACTGACGGGAACCGGAAGAGCCAGCTTTCGATAAAAGGGACCGTAGCTTCTTTCCCCTTGTGTACGAAGCCCCTGGTGCTCACTTGCCTTGATGGCCCCCTTGACCTCCAACCAACGTTGGTCAAAGAGCGTAATCTCCAGGCTATCGCGATCGAAGCCCGGGAGTTCACAGGAAACAATGAGCATTTGCTCTGATTGGAAGATATCCGAGACTGGGGAAAAATGCGAATCGTCTTCCTGCACGAAACGCATCGGTTTTTCCTTCGTCTTTTTTTTCCTCTTTTTCACGGGTGGTACAGTTGGCGAGGCTGCGGCGGCCGTCTTTTGTGCTGCTTGCTTATTAAGCGTCGCGATATTCTCCCAAAAGTTTGTATCCAGCACCTGTCCCATCTGGCTCAATGCTTTCCACGGATGATCCGGATCAAAACCGAGCTTGGACAAACTTTCGGATGCTTTTTGCAACTGCTTCATGGTCTCTTGCAGGTTTTTCATCACTTACGCACTCCCCTTCCCGCAGAGGCAAGACTGTCTATGTACGATAGAATATGTGCTTTTGCCTGGGGGGTGTGCTCAAGATCATCCAGTTTGCCCGATGTCAGCAGTATCTGTCGCCGGTGTAGGCGGGGCCAAAATATCTGGTGGTGGCATATTACTATCCGTCGACGCAGGATTGGGTTCGCCATTGCTATCTGGTACAGTCGGCGGTTTTGGATCTGGAGCAGGATTTGGTCGTGGTGTCGCTGTTTTTTGTGTTTTTGGCTGTTCTTTTGTACCTGTTGTAGACGTAGACTTCGGAGCTGACGTTCTCTTCTCCGCTTTCATTTCGACCTTTGCTACTTCTGCTACAGCTGCATTACTGAGCTGTTCGCTCAGTCCAGCTACACCCACTTCATTTTGCAGGGCAGTTCGAACCGCTTGCATGTTCTCCCTCGGCCACAAGGAATAAGGAGAACTCCAGATCGCCCCATTATTCAAAGTGACCATGTTGCTTGACGAAAAGCTGGCAAAATCGAGTGCCAATCCTTTTATTTGGTCTGTCGAGAGGTCGGTTTTGATATGCTTACCAACGGTATCCAGCACAGCTGTCAAACTCGTTAATCCATCCATCGACATGCTCTTTTCTGCCACGGCACGAATCACCTGCTGCTGTCTACGGTTGCGATCGAAGTCGCTCGAGTTGTAAGCGCCTCCACGTCGATCGATGCGATGACGGACGAAGCCGAGTGCCTGCTCGCCGTTCAATACTTGTTTCCCTTTTTTCAAATTGCGGTATACCCCTTGCTTCGGCAATTCGTATACCAGATCGCGATCTACGTCAACCGTAATGCCACCTAGCTTGTCAATGACCGCTGTAAAGCCTTCAAAGTCGAGCTGCACATAATGCTCAACCGAGATCCCCAGCATGTAATTCAACGTTTTTTTGAGAATCGTCATGCCATTTTCTGTGACAGGATTCCCTTTGATTTCCGCATCTTTCCTGATATTTTCCCCTATTGCAAATACTTCATTGACCTTGTAATATCCCGGATACCCTGGGATTTGAACGCGGGTATCACGAGGCAACGATACCATGCTCAGCTTTTGGGTAACCGGATTGGCGACTGCGACGACAAGGACATCCGTGTTCAACATGCCGATGTTTTTGCGCGTATCCACCCCGACGATGACAAAGGCGATTGATTTCTTTTGCTCGTACGGCTTTTCTACAGCAGGTTGATCCGGTAGCTTGTACGGGTCGGCTGTTACGACGTCCAGGGTCTTGTCTAACTGGTTAAGGGCGAAGCCTGCTCCTACGGCCAACAAACAGAGGAATAAGCAACCCGCCAAGAGCAGATACATCCGCTTGCTTCGCTGGCCACGCTTCATCCGTTTACGCGGCTGTTTTGCAGGAGCCTGAGGCTTGTCATTCTTGGCTTGCACGTTCGGTTCACTCCTTTTTCGTATCACGGGGTCCATAGTGCTTTGTGCTTTTCATTTTTCAATATATTCTGGAAAACTTTCGTTTCATTTTACCACAATCTTCCGTCAAAATGTAGAATCCTGCCGATTCAACTCGATCGGTTTTCCCTGAGAGTTCTTGCACTTGCGAATCGAAACAGGTAGTCTAAAACTGAGGAATTAGATAGATGAATAAGGGAATCGGAGGGACTTGAGAGTGGAACACATACAGGTGCTGATCGCAGGTGGCGGCATCGCAGGGTTGTCCGCAGCAATATGGTGCCAACGATTAGGTCTTTCTTGTCTTCTTATCGAAAAAACGGATAGACTCGGCGGCCAATTGCATCACATTTACAACGAGATTACCGACTTTCCGCCCCTTGTATATGATCAGGGAGCTTCCCTTGTAAAGGTACTGATCGCACATCCTTTCATCCAGCAGCAAAACATACGATTGAACGAAACCATTCTTTCCATTGATCAGGTAACGAAACAGGTGACCACATCCAAATCCGTTTATCGTGTCGACTATTTACTCATCGCCACAGGAGTAGGCTGGAATGAGATACCGACCCTAGCTGATTGTCCGAGCGTCCTGTCGCCTTGGTTTTCTACAACTGCCCAAGCGCACACCATCGCCGGGCGAGATATCGCCGTTATTGGCGGGGGAGATCGTGCATTAGAGAGTGCTGCAAATTTGAGTTTGCATGCCCGACAAGTCTATGTGTTGGTTCGAAGCAGTGGCTGGCGTGCTCGACCCGAATGGCAAAAGAAAATCACAGGCCTTTCGAACATCCAAGTCCTATGGGAAACACAAGTAAGCGACCATCAGGAAGAAGAGGCACGGACTGTTCTGTCACTCACCTCTAAGCGTGAAGGCAATCCGCAGACGATCGTAGTTGATTGGATTCTGCCACGAGTTGGTGTTCATGGAAACACAGCTGGCTTCGATGGCTTGGATACGTTTGGCGATGACTATTTGCAAACGGATTCGTCTCAACGAGTCAACGCTCCATGGATATACGCAGTCGGAGACGTGAGCAACGGAGCCGCTTATGCGAGTTTGTCTCTGGCAGTTGGTCAAGCGATGAAGGCGGTCAAGCATATTTCCTTGCAAATTCAAAACAACAGATCAATGAGCATGTAGAAGGAGAGTTTTGCATGTACGCTTTTTACGACGATTTCGGCTTACCTGTCAAGCTAACCTTTTCCCCAGAAGAGTATCGTAACCACCAAGCAGGTCACGTGCTGATCCTCGCTTTTTATCAAGGTAAGCTGTTATTTACTCGCCATCGTACACGCGGTGTGGAGCTACCAGGGGGAAAAGTAGAAGAAGGTGAAAACAGCTTGGCGGCAGCAGTTCGTGAGGTCTATGAAGAAACTGGCGCAATTCTGGAAGGGATTGAGCGCATCGGACAATACACCATCAACGACTCGATGCGAAAAGACATTTATATCGCAAAGGTAGCACATTACACAAACCAGCCAAGTGGCTCAGACGTGCTTGCCACCATTGTATTTGCGGATATCCCGCGAGATGTAAAAGGCAATCAGGAGTTTAGTCGCATTCTGCATGATGATGTGTATCCGCTCGCACTCGAACGAGCCCTACGTCATCCCTTCGCAGAGTCCTAGCCATCATCAACAGGCTCGTCCCTGTCGCTCTCCGACATTGTATTCGGTGAGAATGACCGACAGAGACAGCCTGTTTATTGTTTTTCCTTTTCCTTTTTTCCCGACAACACACGCTTGACGAGCTCATTTGGATCAAAACCATACCTTTCGATGGCTCTCTCACGTTGTACTTCGTGTACCGTCTCCGGTTCAATTCCCAATACCTCTGATATTTGCCGCCACGCTTGCGTCTCGCTGTCTTTTGTTCCTTGTCCTTGCTGCTCGACCTGCTTTGGCTTCAAGAAAAAGATCGCAACTACAGCGAAAACGAGCGATAAACCTGCGATTGATAGAAACATGACCGTGCGAGAAATCCCGAGCAACCAGGTAAAAATAGGCGGGCCGATCGCAACCCCGATAAAACGGACACCGCTATACAAAGAAGTAATCATGCCCCGCTCTGTTTTTTGTACGGCCCCAACGATCATGGAGTTTAAGCAAGGCAAAATCATCCCCGTCCCCACACTGCCGATGACCAAAATGCCTATCAGGACATAAGCCCCTTGGACAAAGCTGGCCAGAATGTAAGACGTAGCCAGCAAAAACATACCGATAATCACAAACAGACGCATTAGCTTCAGCTTCTTTTTGATGATGACTCCTGTCACATACGCGGCTATACTCATCACGAGCAAGGGAATCGCCAAAAAGAAGCCTTTGATGACACCATCGATCTTGTATTTTTCCTCCAATAAATCAGACAGGTAAAACAGTACACCAAACAACGTAAACAAGCAGATACTCCCGATAAAAAACGCGGGGACAAGCCACTTTCCATGCTGCTTGAACACTTGCGCGATCGAATGCATGTACTGCTTGACGGGGAGTGGCTTCTTCTCCTGCTTCTTTTCCTTGGTCAGAAATAAAAACATCAAGAGAACGACACCGCAAATAATCGGAAAAGCTAAAAAGACCATGTACCAAGAAATGAGAGCAAGCAAGGAGCCAAAAATCGGACTTAATACTTTTCCCATCCCGTTTGATGTCTCCAAGAGCCCCAATGCCCTACTCTCCGAAGCTCCATCGAACAGGTCCCCTACCAATGCCATCGCGATAGGCGCTGTCCCGGCGGCACCGATCCCCTGCAAAACACGCCCTCCCATGATGGCCAGATAAGGTTGATCGATCCACAACGCGGCAAGCCCTGCGACCAAACCACCTAGACCATACAGGGCAAGGGAGATGATAATGACAATTTTCCTCCCAAATCGATCCGACAAATACCCAGCAAAAGGGATAACCATACCTGCTGCAATCGAAAAAGCAGTGATCAACAAGCTCGACTGTAAGGCGGTGAGCTTCATTTCCGTTTTCATTGTAGGCAGTACAGGGATCAGCATTGAGTTGCCCAGCACCATAACTAATGGAACCCCGACAAGCCCAATCAGGTTTTTCGCATTTTGTGCCATACGAAACTCCTTGTCTTACGCATAAGCGCTACCGTCCCAGCGCAACGCGTTCATAATCTCCCAGTCAGGTTCAACGCCTATTCCCACACCAGCGGGGAGCGTCACTTCGCCATTTAGGGGTCGCAGCGGAAACAATTGTGTAAAGAGGTTCTCCATGACGTCCCATTCGACAGGCTCAATTGGGTGGCTATCCATCTTGGTCCATGCCAGCAAGCAAGCTTGTGCAAATAACGTATACAATCGTGCCAGCGAGCCATCAAAAGAATGCGGAGACACGCGATAACCAAATTGACGGGCCATTTGCAAATGCGTTCGATAATCGTCAATGCCCCCCGTATGCATCAAGTCAGGCTGTGCAATGTCGATAGCTCCCTCCTCATACAAGGGCAAAAACTGCGCGCAACGGATCAAGTTTTCTCCGCCAGCAAGCGGGATGGATAATGACGAACGCAGCTTGACATATTCGTTTGTACGATCCATTGGCATCGGCTCCTCCAGCCAAAGCCAATTATCATAACGGGAAAAAAGCCCCTCCCACTTCCTTGCAGTTGCACAATCGTAGCTCTGATTGGCATCTACCGCTACTTGAACTTCTTTGGGAAGCAAATTCATCAGTTTTTCGATATGCGTCTGATCCTCTCGAACAGAACGCCCACCAATCTTCACTTTCACCATCTTGAACCCATCGTCGACTTGCTGGCTGACTTGCTTCCATGACTGCTGCATCCAGTCTTCTGACTCACGGTAGGATTGGAGGGAGGCATATACCGGGATCCCAGAAAGAATCTGGCCTCCCCACAGTTGGCACACAGATAGCCCCGCCGCTTTCGCCAAAATTTCCGTAAGTGCCATACTGACACCTGAAGCCGATCGCTGATGCCACTTTCCTATGACATCGACAATAGCAACTCTGTTATCCACCTGCTTCCCCAGCAAGTAGGGAATAATGCGCTCACAAAAGCCCTTGTGGAGCGTCGGGAGCCAATCGATAATTTCTCCCCAGCCATCTATTCCAGCCCGTGTGATAATCCGAATGAGATAACTGGTTCGATAACGCTTATACCCATTCGCATCGCCGTAAGCTTGGGAGAGACGATGAAGAAGCGGATACGTTTCCACGCGCTCAATTTGCAGGTCTGCGACCGCTACCTGCTCATGAGTAGTCATCCATGCCCTCTCGTTCTGCTTGCTCTCCCTCATAATCGTCATAGGAGAGGAAGTTTCCTTTCCCTTCTCCTTTTCTCATATACTCCTCATACGTGCCGCTTCTCATAAAATGCACACTGTCCGGTCCGTGATAGCCTTCAATATCGGTATAACCGATCTCCTCTACGGCTTCGACAAAGCCATCCGGCTCATTGCTCTCGATATACATTTCCTCGTAATCCGTTTTGTCAGGTTCCTGGTACGAAAAAGGAGTGCTGGATGTTCCCCATGCCTCGACGATTTGCCAAGCATCCTCACCGTCAAATCCGTTCTGTCCTTCTTTTTCATCTAAAGACGTACGTCCGAATGGTGGCTGCAAAAACTCCTCTTCAATCGGACGCGACTCATTGACTAACGGCGCTGGTGCGTGCTCCTTGCACGTTTGTGCCTGAGGCAATGCTTCCAGTCGCTCCACGGGTATTTGCTCGCCACAGACCGTACACAGGCCGTATGTACCTTCCTCCATACGCTGCAGGGCCTGATCAATCTCTTTTAATGTCTCCCGATCGAGACTGTCTAGAGCCAAATCTTTTTCCCGTTCAAACATCTCACTGCCGATATCTGCCGGATGATTATCGTACATGGCAAACTCCTGCAAAGAGGTTGTCATCGGTTCTCTCATGCCATAATGGTCCTGTACGCGGTCTTCCAGTTCTTTTTTCTGTTCCAGCAGCTTTTCCCGGAAGCTTGCCACCATCTTTTGGTCCACGCTGTACACCACCTTTGTTTGTTTTCCTCAACAGGTAGTATGTCTTGGTCCCGAAGGAAATATGACCAACAAAACGTCATGACCCTTTTGTTGGTCCGCATGCGCTCATTTCGACTTATATGAAAAACGTCCAGGACGTTTTTCACAGCAAAAAACCTGCCATCCCTAAAGGGAATGACAGGTTGATCAACCGATTTTTATTCTGTTACATGTGCGTAGTGTTGTTCTACGACATCAGCGCAACGTACGCAGAGCGATGCGTGCGATTCGCGAGTACCAACATCAGGTTTTACTACGCGGCAACGCTCGCATTTTCCACCATTTGCGGCTGAGACCACGGCAGCAATGCCTTCGAGTTGTACCGCTTCTGCAGGAGCAGACCCGCTGTGTACATCCACGTGAGCGACGATGAACAGGTCAGCCAGATCATCCATTGCTGCCAATGTTTTCGCAACGTCTTCCGTTTGTGGGTACAGAGCCAGCTTCGCATCAACAGAGTTACCGAACACCTTGTTGCGGCGCGCTTCTTCCATGGCTTTGAGAACCTCGTCTCGGATCGCCAGGAACGCATCCCATTTGCTTTCTGCTTCTGCTGCAAAGCTGAGATGTTGTTCGTCGCCTTCTGGCATGTCCGTCAACTGTACACTCTTCTCTTCCACGCCTGGAATGAACGCCCACACCTCGTCGGCTGTATGCGGCAAGAGCGGAGCAACCAGCTTCACCAGACTGAGCAAGCAATCGTACATCACTGTCTGTGCAGCGCGGCGTTTCAGACTGTCTGGTGCTTCTACATACAGGCGATCCTTGCAAATGTCCAGATAGAACGCGGACAAATCAATGACGCAGAAGTTGTGAACGGCATGGAAAACGGTATGGAACTGATATTCATCGTACGCTTTGCGTGTACGCTTCGCGACTTTTGCCGCTTTCGCCAGAACATAACGGTCCAGCTCTCCTAGCTCTTCGTATGCTACGCGGTCTGTTGCTGGATTAAATCCATCCAGGTTACCCAACAGGAAGCGGAACGTATTGCGGATTTTGCGGTACACCTCAGCGATCTGGGTCAGAATCGCATCAGAAATGCGCACATCAGCCTGATAATCAACAGAAGCTACCCACAGACGCAAGATATCTGCGCCCATCTTGTCAATCACTTGTTGAGGCACAACGACGTTTCCGAGGGATTTGGACATTTTGCGTCCTTCTCCATCCAATGCAAAGCCGTGGCTCAGGACAGATTTGTAAGGAGCTGTGCCATACACGGCAACCCCCGTCGAGAGAGAAGAGTTGAACCAGCCACGATACTGGTCAGAGCCTTCCAAATACATGTCAGCTGGCCAAGCAATGCCTCTTTCGCGCAAAACAGCCTGGTGGCTGGAACCGGAGTCGAACCAAACGTCCATAATATCCGTTTCTTTGCGGAAATCCTTGCAATCGCATTTGGTGCAAGAAAGCCCTTCTGGAACCAGTTCATTTGCTTCACGGGAGAACCATACTTTCGATCCTTCATTGCGGAACAGATCAGCTACATGGTTGATCGTCGTGTCGTTAATGATCGGTTCATTACACGATTTGCAATAGAAGATGGGAATCGGTACACCCCATACACGCTGACGGGAAATGCACCAGTCGCCACGATCCGCGATCATGTTAGCCAGACGAGTTTCTCCCCAATGCGGAATCCATTTTACATTTTTAATCGCTTCGAGCATTTGCGCACGGAATCCGTCGATAGACGCAAACCATTGCTCTGTCGCGCGATAAATAACCGGTTTTTTCGTACGCCAGTCATGTGGGTAGGAGTGCGTGAAGAAACTGAGCTTCAAGAGTGCTCCGTTTTCTTTCAGCTTTTCTGTAATCACTTTGTTGGCATCTTCGTAGAACAGACCTTCAAAGCCTGGTGCCTCATTGGTCATTTTACCTTCGTGATCTACCGGGCAAAGCACACCCAAATTGTATTTTTGACCAACGTTAAAGTCATCTTCCCCGTGTCCTGGTGCAGTATGAACGCAACCAGTACCTGCATCCAAGGTTACATGCTCACCCAAGATGAGTGGAGACTTGCGATCGTAGAACGGATGCTGCGTTTCTACACCTTCCAGATCTTGACCTTTAAAGGTCGCAAGAATCTCTACGCCTTCCCAGCCAATTTCTTTGCTCGCAGCTTCGATCAGCCCGTTGGCTACCAGGAATTTGCGGCCATCTACCTTCACGACGTTGTACTCGAGTTCAGGGTGCAGGCTGATTGCAAGGTTTGCTGGCAATGTCCACGGAGTCGTTGTCCAGATCACAACGCCTGTTTCTGTGTCCAGCTTGCCTTTTCCATCTGCTACCTGGAAGCTGACGTAAATAGAAGGAGAACGCTTGTCTTTGTATTCGATTTCCGCGTCAGCCAGAGCCGTTTCAGAAGACGGAGACCAGTACACACAGCGCAGACCTTTGTAAATATAACCCTTCTTCGCCATTTCGCCGAATACGCGAATTTGGTTGGCTTCATACTCAGGCAGGAGTGTTACATAAGGGTTTTCCCAATCTCCGCGAACGCCCAAACGCTTGAATTGGTCACGTTGCTTGTCGATATAGGACCAAGCATATTCTTCACAGCGCTGGCGGAAATCGTTCACTTCGATGCTGCGACGATCCAGACCTTGTGCATTGATAATCGCTTGCTCAATCGGCAAACCATGTGTATCCCAGCCTGGGATGTACGGCGCATAAAAGCCTGCCATGGATTTGTAGCGAACGATGAAGTCCTTGAGGATTTTGTTCAGTGCGTGACCGATATGGATGTCTCCATTCGCATACGGAGGGCCATCATGCAAGACAAAAGACGGGCGGTCTTTTGTACGATCTAACACTTGTTGGTAAATATTTTGCTCTTCCCATACCGCTTGCATCTGTGGCTCGCGGCTTGGCAAATTTCCGCGCATTGGGAAATCTGTTTTTGGTAGCGCTAAGGTTTTGCTGTAATCCATGGCCTGATTCACTCCTTAAATAAATAAAAGCCCTCACTCATCCCATAAAAGGGACGAGAGAAAGCTCCCGTGGTACCACCCTGATTGAACAAACCCGTACGACAAAAAAGCCTGCATCGGATTCGTTCCACTTCACTCATTCGTAACGGGAATGACGCGCTCACTTACTCACCTGTGCAACCATCAAGGTCTTTCGGTTTTCGGATATGAACTCCCGGGTGATTTTCTGCGAAAGCAACTGGCCGGGTTTTCACCTTTTCCCGACTCTCTAGGCAGTGCTGACTCACGTACTCTTCCCGTTCATCGTCTATGATTTGTGCTTTATTTCGAAAAAGTTGTCTTTCATTATAATACCATCATTGCTCGAACGTCAACGATTTATTCAACTGTTACAGGCGAATCAACTTGAGGCTGTTCAATGCTGTCCCAATCGCCATTCTCCAGCATTTCCAGTTGTGCTTCCAAAAGCGTCCGGAAGCGCATACGGTAAACCGAGGCACGTTTTTTTAATTCTTCGATTTCGATTGCGATTTTGCGCGACTTCGCCAATGCTTCATTGACAATTCGGTCTGCATTTTTCTCCGCTTCTTTTAAGATGAGCTGCGCTTCCTTACGGGCATTCGACTTCACGTCCTCCGCTGTCTCCTGCGCCACCAGAATCGACTTGCTCAAATTTTCTTCCAAACTCTTATAGTAATCTACGCGCTCATTCAGAATGGCTACGCGCTCTTCCTGTTCTTTTTTCTCTTTTATCAAGAGCTCAAAATCTTTGATCACCTGATCGAGAAATTCGTTCACTTCGTCAATGTTATACCCACGAAAGCCTGTGCTGAATTCCTTATTGTGTATATCCAACGGCGTTAATGGCACATGAACCCCCCACTTTTCCCGATAATTCGTCTTTAATCATTTCGACAGGATTAGCAGTGTTTCCTGCCGTATTTTACAATTTTTTGCGACTTGGTGCATCTTATGTAACCAGTCCGACAATCATGCGAAGTCTTCCGCTGCGTGTTGGGCCTGATACTTCAAGAATTTTGAACCGACCATGACCTGCAAGAGAAACCATATCGCCCATTTGGAGTTGATAAGACGGGTCTTCGATTACTTTCCAGTTGATTTTTACTTTTCCCGCTCGAATTGGCACCAGTGCTTTTGCGCGAGACATATTGTGTACTTCTCCGATTATCGCGTCCATTCGTGGTGATGGAACGGTGATCGTTTTCTCTACAAACTTGGGTGCAGGCGGTGTAAACGCCTCCCATGCTACCCGCTCAAACTGAACAGATGTCCGATGAATTTGCGTCACCTGCGTACAGACAAAATCAGCAACTTCCTCTGCTACAATCGCATAGCTGCCGGCTGAATCCGTCAACATATCTCCGAATTTCTCCCGCTTCATCCCGACACCCAGCATCGCCCCCATCACATCTCGATGCTCCAGCACATGAAAGCGCTGATCTGCCTTGATTGCCAATAAGGTAAGGCGATAATCATCAGGCTCGACAGGGAGATACTCCGGGTGGATGATAATACGAACTCGCTCGGCACCCTCGTATCCTCCATATGGAGAAACCTTCACATCTCTTACTTGTGAGGATAGACTCTGAATAATCATCAACTGCCTAGGGTCTACAAAATCAGTAAGGCGCATGGCCTGCTTCCGCTCTACTTGCGTCAGCATTTCCAGCGCCCGTTCAACAAAGGGACGTTCTTCTTTTGAAAAATGGTCAAATATGCTCATCGTTTCACTCGCCTAGAACATGATTTGGTCCAAAATGGCATACAGGCCAGATTGGGCAAAGCGCAGTGCAATCAATGCGACAATTGGGGAGATATCGATGAAGCCGAGCGGTGGGATAAACCGGCGGAATGGTGCCAAATAAGGCTCAACCAGTCTTTCCAGTAACTGTCCAATGCCTGTACTTCTCATTTGAGGAACCCATGACATCAAAATGTAAGCAATTATCATGTATTGATATACTGTAAAGGCAAAATCTAAAATATCTACGAAAACTTTCATTAGCTCACCCTTTTACATTCATCTTAAATGGCTACTCTTCCAACACACTGGAGATCGTACCCTGAATATCTACATGGTCAGGCGTGCACACGAAGATCGTGTCTC
The DNA here is from genome assembly GCF_005217615.1 of Brevibacillus antibioticus. Lineage (NCBI taxonomy): Bacteria > Bacillati > Bacillota > Bacilli > Caryophanales > Paenibacillaceae > Brevibacillus > Brevibacillus antibioticus. The sequence goes on along the minus strand of NZ_SZNK01000001.1, from coordinate 841,334 downwards.
CGACCTTTTGGATATCGCCGTTTAATGCGTAGACCGTCCCGCTTAAAAAGTCGATAATTCTCTTGGCTTGGTCTTTTTCCACGCGATGGAGGTTAACCACAACGGGTCTACGATGACGCAGGTTGTCTGCGATATCCTGTGCGTCACTGTAATGACGGGGTTCACAGAGAATCAAACGGATTCCCTCCTTTTCCCGTGCTTGAAACGGCACCACGTTGTTAGCTCGACCCGTCGGCTGGCGTTTGTGCGAGGATTCTTGCTCTTCTCTTTCCTCTTCGACCGTAGTTGTCTCTTCGATGTATTCCTCGTTTTCTAACCCCAGAAACCCCATCAATTTATTCATAACACCCATACTCTTCCTCCTCTCTTACTCCGTGGTTTGGCCTGCTAGCCTTTACTCCGGCTTGACCAATACCGATCCTAAACGAATATATGTAGCTCCCTCTTCAATGGCCACTTCAAAATCACTAGACATGCCCATGGACAGTTCTTCCACCTGTGCATGTGGGAATGCCATTTCGTTAATCCGTTGCTTCCACTCATAGAGTCCACGGAACACCTCTCTGGCTTCCTCTTGGTTTTCGACAACAGGCGCCATCGTCATTAATCCAACGATACTTATATGTTTCATATTACTGGTTTCGCGCAAAAAAGCCAATACGTCATTGGGACTAAGCCCAAATTTTGTCTCTTCGGCGGATATATTGATCTGCAAAAAGCATTTTACGACATGATCCAGCGCTTCACCACGTCGATTCAGCTCTTGTGCCAAAGATAGTCTGTCCAGAGAATGGATGTACGGGAATCGTCCCACGACTTCTTTTGCCTTGTTTGTCTGGAGGTGCCCGATAAAATGCCAGATCCCTTTATCGCCGTGTAGCTGGTGCTTGGGCAGGGCATCCTGTACGCGATTTTCCCCGATATTCTCTACGCCTACAGCGAGCAAGTCCCCAATGGCATCTGCGTCGACATACTTGGTCACGGCAATAATTTTTACTTCTTCACGTTTACGGTTCGCCCGATCGCAAGCAGCCTGAATTCTTGCCTCGATAGATTGCAGTCGCTCTTTTAACAGTTCTTGTTCCTTGGTCATAACGAACCCTTCCCTTTCTTCTATAGGTTTTCCTTCCAGCCGATATAGGAAGCCATGCGTCCGGTAGTTCCTTGTATCCCAGCTTCCTTGCGATGTGAGAAAAAGAAGTCTGTTCTGCAGCTTGTACACCAATCCGTCGAGAAAATATGCCCGGAAGAAATTCCTGTTTCGAGCAATATCTCTGTGTTCAGCTGACGAAGGTCCAGCATATACCGCTCCCCTGTGGAGGAGATCACTGCTTTTTCCCAATCGCCTGCACAAGCACGTACCTGTGTCATGATTCGCTCATCGACTTCATAGCAACAGCCGCCAATGGATGGTCCAATTGCGACGAAAATGTCCTCTGGCTTTGCCTCATAGTGCTTCGACATTGCCTTCACCATTTCCTCGGCAATACGGCCCACCGTCCCCTTCCAGCCTGCGTGTGCAAGTCCGATTGCACCTGATTGGGGGTCTAGAAAATAGAGAGGAACACAATCTGCATAAAACGAGGTCAGCATGACTCCTTTTTCAAGGGTAAACAAACCATCTGTTGCAGATATGACGTCCTCCAGACTTTCTTTTCCCGCTCCGCCTGCTGTAACCTGACATACCTGGTTACCATGCACCTGATCGGCGCATGTCCACGCCGAAAATGGCATCCCGACTTGTTCTGCCAGCTTGCGTCTATTGGCTACTACATTCGCAGATTCATCACCCACATGCAGCCCCATATTAAAAGACCCGTACGGTTGTTCACTTTCCCCGCCTGAGCGAATGGTAAACCCCGCCACTAGTCCAGGAAATTGTTGCTCCCACTCTGTTAACGATAGGATTGACTTATCCTCTACCCTGACAAATGGTTCTCTCATGTTGTCACCTTCCTCATATGGCTAATCATACCATAGCCGAAAAGAAAAGAAAGGCTATCCGTGCCTTTCTCCCCTTACTCGTTAGTATTCATCTCCAGCAGAAGTTTTCACTTCAACTTTAAGTGCTTCTTCCATCCGAACAAGCACCACATCTTTCCCGATCTTCACAATGTTGCGCCAAGGAATGACATAATCGTTCCCAGCAGAAAAGAAGCCGAGAAACTTGCCTGGTCCCGGTACGACGATAGCCTCTACGCGCCCGTGACGCAGATCGATCTCCAAATCTGAAATTTGCCCAAGCCGTTTCCCATCGAGAATATTTACCACTTCTTTGGTCTGGAAGTCAGAGATTTTTACCATTCTTCCTCACCTTCTTTTCTCCGTTACTTTCAGTATATGAGTCCAAAGAGGAATATGCCCGAATTTTTGGCAAAAAGAAAGGCGATTCAAAAACTAACGTTTCCGCTCGTACAAAAAACCCGAACGGTACAAGACCGCCGGGTCACCTATTTGGTTTCTCATTACGATTGAACGTGCTTTTGCATATGGGCAATTGCCGCTTTTTCTAATCGGGAGACCTGTGCCTGTGAGATACCGATTTCCTCTGCTACTTCCATCTGCGTTTTTCCTTCGTAAAATCGCATGGATAATATCATTTTTTCTCGGTCACCTAGCCGCTGCATTCCCTCACGAAGTGCAATTTCCTCTACCCACGTGACATCTTTGTTCTTCTCGTCACTAATCTGATCCATGACGTAAATTGGATCGCCACCATCCTGATAAATCGGTTCAAACAAGGAAACCGGATCTTGGATGGCATCGAGTGCAAACACGACGTCTTCTTTGGCTACGTTCAATTCCTGAGAAATCTCGATAATGGTAGGCTCTCGCGAATGTTTGTTGGTCAGATTGTCACGTACCTGCAAGGCCTTGTACGCGATGTCTCGCAAAGAGCGGGAAACGCGAATCGGATTGTTGTCCCGTAAATAGCGTCGAATTTCTCCGATGATCATCGGTACAGCATACGTGGAAAACTTCACATTTTGTCCGAGATCAAAGTTGTCGATCGCCTTCATCAACCCGATGCAGCCCACTTGAAACAAGTCATCCACGAACTCTCCGCGATTGTTGAACCGTTGGATTACGCTTAGCACCAGTCGCAAGTTGCCGTTGACCAGCTTCTCGCGTGCTGCCAGCTCCCCACTTTGCAGGCGCTCAAACAATTCCCGCATCTCTTTGTTTGTCAACACCGGAAGCTTGGAGGTATCTACCCCGCATATCTCTACCTTATTGCGCGTCACGTCTTTCCCTCCTCGAAGCAAGAAAAAAGTCCCTAACCCGGTTGTCTTGAAAGGCCGCGTAACTGACGCGTAGCCGACCAAGAAGGTGGCAAAAACCACCATCTCTTTCGGTTTAGGAACAGTATCCCCCCAAGCTGGGAAAATATGCGTTAGACCATCTTGTTGAATTCTTTTCGTAACCGTTTTATAATTCGCTTTTCCAAACGCGAAATATACGACTGTGAGATTCCTAACAAATCTGCTACATCCTTTTGTGTCTTTTCCTCTTCCCCAGCTAAACCGAAGCGTAGCTCCATGATAATTCTCTCGCGGTCAGACAGTTTATCCAGTGCTTTTTTCAGAAGCTTTCGATCCACTTGGTCCTCGATGTTTTTATAGATCGTGTCATTCTCTGTACCCAAAACATCGGAGAGCAACAGCTCATTGCCATCCCAGTCAATGTTAAGCGGTTCATCAAAAGATACCTCTGAACGAATTTTATTATTGCGACGAAGATACATGAGGATTTCGTTTTCGATACAACGAGAAGCATACGTTGCCAGCTTGATGTTCTTGTCTGGATCAAAAGTATTCACTGCCTTGATCAAGCCGATGGTGCCAATGCTGACCAAATCCTCAATGTTAATTCCCGTATTCTCAAACTTGCGGGCGATGTAAACGACCAGACGAAGATTGCGTTCAATGAGCATACCCCGGACAGCCGGATCACCAGACGGCAGTCGTCCGAGCAGCAGCTCCTCTTCTTCTCTGGTCAACGGTGGAGGCAATGCTTCACTCCCGCCAATATAATAGACTTCTTCGGCGCGTACACCAAGCCAGAGCAAGATTCGGTACCAGGTCAATTGGAGTTGTAGGCGAAGTTTTACATACATGATTAGCCCTCCCGTTTGAGAATAAAGGTTGATTCCTCTGTATAAGTTTCCATCATGGCTGGGTGCACGATGGCCTGATACTTGCCGTCTGCGGCCAATGGGATCGGGTTAAGCCCGATTAGCACCCGTTCTGTTTCAAAACGAATCCCGTCTTGCACGACCATGACATGGTCTGGCTTGATTGCGAGTAAAAAATCCATTCCTCTTGACACGCTACGATACGGGATCAAGCGTACCCGAGACTGCCATTCTAGGGGCAAATGGTCCCAAGATCCGTCCAGCTTCTCCCACACTCCACCGTTTTCATCGGCTTGTCGGAGAAGCGACGGCGGAAGCAAATGTGCGAACATGCGATTTTCCATAATCATGACGGGTATGCGTGTAATCGGTTCATGGAGCTGGTTTCCTGTATCCACAAGTCCACGGCAAATGACTTTTTCCCCTGCCAGCGTAACGACTACATCGACGAGAAAGGTTTCGATTCTTCGCGGCTCCTGAATCGCGCGGTAGCTCTTTTTCCCAAGGAAAAAGATCAGGATAAAACCGAGCAGAACAATCCCCAAGGTTGGCTTGAACCCAACACCAAACCCATCATTATGCGTGACGACCAATCCATTTACAATCTCACTCTGCGGTGCCAAAAAATACTGTAGCCCAAGCACTCCCCCTCCGAACACAAATGCGACAAAGTAAAAAATGATCAAGTTTTGCGCAAAGGACAACAACCTCCTGTTCCCAAAAGCAATCCAAAGCACGATGACAGAAAAGAGCAGTTTGACCCACCATTGATACATCGAAGAAAACACAGGAAAAAAGAAAAAGACCAGATACGCGGAGCCAAACAGAGAAGCAAGTATCATTCTCCACCACACCATGCGCTCTTTACGAAAATAAGCAGTAAACCAGAGTAACAAGGTATCAATAGCCACATTCAGGAGTAGAATGATATCAAGATACACAACCACTTGCTTTCCCCCTCATCTTTTAACCGACTTGGCAGCAAGCATGTGTCCTAGCAAAAATGGTAAATAGTAGGACGACTTCTATCAGTAAAAGCAGTATATATCAATGTGTATGTAAAGTCTGTCAATTCTTGACGGTGTTTTTTTGGTTTTTTTGTCTAACATTTTTCATCGATTCAAAGAAAAAAAGCCTTGTCCCCACTGACGGGAACAAGGCTTTTGACAGTCGTTTATCATTTTAGTTTTTGTTGCGGCGGCGATTGCGCAGGAATGCTGGAATATCCAGATTATCCAGGTTGCCCATGGAGAAGAAGGACTTGTCTTCCTCTTCTTCCTTCGCACGGCTGTTATTCGTATTAGAAACTGGTGTCGGACGATTGCCAGGCGTGTTGATCGGCTGTTGCTGACGGCGAGGAGCTTCCGCCGCGCGTTGACTATGCTCGAAGCCCGTTGCAATCACGGTCACTACCAATTCATTTTTCAGATCCTCATTAATCACTGCACCGAAAATCATGTTAACATCCGGGTCCGATGCAGAAGATACGATGTCAGCTGCTTCGTTTACTTCGTACAAGCTCAAGTTAGTACCACCTGTGATGTTCATGAGAACACCACGTGCACCATCAATCGCAGTTTCAAGCAGTGGGCTGGAAATAGCGCGACGAGCTGCTTCAGCCGCACGATTTTCGCCGCTACTTACACCGATACCCATGAGAGCAGAACCGCGCTCAGTCATGATCGTCTTCACGTCAGCGAAGTCCAAGTTGATCAGTCCAGGTACTGCAATCAGGTCGGAAATACCTTGAACCCCTTGTCGCAGTACGTTGTCAACTTCGCGGAACGCTTCGAGCATTGGTGTATTTTTGTCAACGATTTCCAAGAGACGGTCGTTAGGAATCACGATCAGTGTGTCTACTTTTTCTTTCAGAGCAGCGATACCGATCTCACCGTGCTGGGAACGTCTGCGACCCTCGAAGGAGAACGGACGGGTTACTACACCAACGGTAAGAGCGCCCATTTCCTTAGCGATCTCTGCAACAACAGGTGCTGCACCTGTACCCGTACCACCACCCATACCGGCAGTTACGAATACCATGTCAGCTCCACGCAGAGCGTTTTCAATCAAATCACGGCTTTCCTCCGCAGCTTTTTTACCGATCTCAGGATTCGCACCCGCTCCAAGTCCACGTGTCAGCTTTTCCCCGATTTGCAGCTTGATATCTGCACTAGAGAGCTGAAGTGCTTGCGCGTCGGTGTTCAAGGTAATGAATTCTACACCCTTTACTCCACCTGCGATCATTCGGTTAACTGCGTTGCTACCTCCGCCCCCGCAACCAATAACTTTAATTCGTGCAAAGGATTCCATATCCATATCAAATTCCAGCATATTGCTAGTCCTCCCCAACTTCAACATAAGAAAACTTCGTGGCTACAGAAGCCTGTCAACTAAACACAATGGAACGAAACGGTCCCCGTTTTCGTCATCGTAGTTAAGCTCGGCAAAGCGAACTCCCTTAAATAAATTCGCTAAACCAGTTTTTCACTTTTTCCATCAAACCGCCGCCTTCTTTGGGCTTAGACGAGACGGTTTGCTTCTGAGTGCCCTTGAATGAGGGGGTGACGCGAATGCTGCGGCGCTCCATCAACTGCAAGGCATATTGAATCAAACCTACCCCGGTGGTGTAGGCAGGATCTCTCACTCCGATGTAATCAGGAATCGCAATTCGCACAGGTGCGTTCAATTCTTCTTTTGCCAATTCCAACATGCCCGGCATAGCCACGGTACCACCCGTAAGAACATAGCCACCTGCAATTTCGTCGCGGTAGCCCAATTTGTATACAGCATCCTCGACTAATTGGAATATTTCTGCAGCGCGCGGCTCGATAATATTGGCCAAATCCACTTGCGTAAATTGCTTTTCGACTTCACTGCCAATCCGGTTCACCTTGAATTTCACATCTTCAGATGCTTCGTCAATAAGGGCACAGCCGTGTTTGGTTTTCACACGATCTGCCACATCTGTATGCGTTCTCAGTCCGAGTGAAATATCGCTCGTAATGTGGTCGCCACCGATGCCGATCACGGTGGTCGCTGTCAGCTTCCCCTGCTCAAATACACCGATCGTGGTAGAACCCGCACCGATGTCGACAAGAACGACACCCATATTTTTGTCATCTTTGGATAGAGCAACAGTGCTAGCCGCAAGCGGTTGCAAGAATATTCCAGCTACACGTAGATTGGTTCGTTGAGTACAGCGAACGATGTTATGTACGACCGTTTTCAACCCGGTCACAATGGTCCCTTCCATTTCCAGTCGGACACCAATCATCCCACGTGGGTCCTTAATGCTCCCTTGTCCATCAACGATGTATTCCTTAGGGACTACCTCGATGATTTCACGGTCCGGAGGAATAGCCACAACCTTCGCTGCCTGAATTACGCGTTGAATATCTTCTTCTCGTATCTCACGGTCTTCGCTGGATACAGCGACAACCCCTTGGGTTTCATGCAGATCGATATGGTTTCCAGTGATACCCACATACACTTCTTCGATTGAAACGCCAACCATGCGTTCCGCATGATCAACTGCTTCTCGGATGGCATGCACGGTTTGGTCGATGTCTACAATCACGCCCTTCTTGATACCTTCTGAGTGTGATTGTCCGACGCCGATGATGTTAATGGAACCATTGTTGATCTCGCCGATCATGACGCGTACTTTGGATGTTCCAATGTCTAGGCTGACTATGAGTTCATTGCTTACCAAACCTGTGACACCTCCCCTGCTACGTCTTTTTTCTTGCTAAAATGAGAACACCTGCATAAATTATTCCACACAGGACAACCATTCCCTTTTTTTCTTATTGATTTTTTGCAAAAAAATGACCATCTTCCCATTTTTCATCTCGTTATTCTTGCTGATTGATCCATTTAGATAGAACAATTCTCCTAATGACTGCGAGATTGTTAAACAAGCGGACCCCGAAAGCCACGATCGCAGCCAAATACAGATCAATCCCCAAGAACCCTCCGATGAAGGCCAAGCCTGCTGCAAAAAGTGTGTTGAAAAAGAATCCAGACATGAAAATACGAACGTTAAAAGTACGTTCTAAAAACGAACGAATCCCCCCAAAGATCGTATCCAATCCAGCCAAGAGGGCTATTGATAGATAGCTGCTATACTCCTGGGGCACACGCCAATCCAGTAGGAAGCCGACAACAAGACCGACAATCAATCCGATAAGCGGGAGCCACATGGTTACGAATCTCCTTTTTGTTTCACAGGTTTCATAAATTGAATGACACGTGTTTCGTTATTCGCTGAAATCATCAGCTTGTCCCGTTTTTCTGCCAGCACCTTTTTATTCGCCAGCTGGAAGTTATCCTCTACGCCCTCCAGCTTCAATGCGGACAACAATACTTCAGGCTCCCCCAATGCTTTTATCTCATACGGAGCCCTGATCGTCCTGGTATCGATTTGGATGACGTCTCCCACATTGCGGATCGCAGTGGTAGCAATCAGTCGATGACCATTAATGGAAACAGCTTGTGCTCCGTTTGCAAACAGGATATTTACCAACCAGCGCAAATCTTCATCGTCAATCGTATAGTCGCCTACAACTGGCACAGGCATATGTTCATCCGCAACTGGTGCTTCAGGCGTATGGGCATCGACAACATCGAGCACGATGCCTTCTCCCTCCATCCCTACCATACCAGCCATTCGGCGAGTCCGTGCCAACTCCTCTTTCATAACGGAGATACTTTCATCTTCACTGAGTGAGGTTTCGTATTGGTAGTATAGTTGATTATACTTTGAAATGTCTGCGAGCAGGTTTTTGTGTTTCTCCAGTTCTTTTTGCAACGTGGTCCGAAGTTCCGCGATGCTGCGAGACTCTTTATGAACAGGATGCAGACTGCTTCGTAATTGCACAGTCAACATCACACCTATGATAGCACTAATAATGGCAAGAATAAATGTGATTTTACGGCTTTTTTGTAACATAGGTAAACGCATCCTTTTATTTAGGAGTGTTTCGTTTTCGCGTCACCAACAAAGGCAGGTAGCTCGACCCTCTCTTTTTTGGCTACGCTTATATGGACAAAATCTTGCAAGGAGTGCAAAACACCCCCCGGCAAGTTCAAAGCACTGTCTAGTGTATCCGGGTTCCCTATCGCTGTTACTACGAATGGAGCGGCCGACTTGATGCCGTTTACGATGATCGTGGGTCCAATGCAACGAATCTCGGAATTGCTCACCACACGCTGTCCGTTAATGCTAATGGCCTCTGCTCCTGCTGCACGAAGTTCATTGACGACCAGGCGTACGTCCTGCTCATGCACGATGTAGTTTGCGATGTCTGCGCTGTTCGCTGCATTCTGGCTATCCTGCATCGTTATGACGATACCCGGACCTTCGACAGCGACTACCCCTGCCAGCATCCGCGCTGCATCCAGTTGACTGAGTGTATCAGCAGCCTCCGATTTACGCTCCGCCATCGCCTCTTCCACTTTTCCCACCTGACGCTGCAAATCGAGCAGTTGATTTTCCAGATGCCGATTTTGCTCCTTCTCAGCTAAAATCCGGTCATTCAATTGCGTTTCCTGTTGGAACAGCTGATCATTCATCCGTTCTTTGCGCGTAAGCTTGTTCGTTTCGAAGGAAGTGGCCACTAGAAAGCCGGTAGAAAACGTCACGATGGTTAAATATAAATGAAATTTGCGACGACGACTCATTGTCTACTTTCCCCTTTTTCATTTACTGCTGTGGCTGCTCTTGCCCTTCCTGTATAGGAATAGCCCCTTGAGCCCCGTACGGAATAAACCACGGCTGCTCAAACAAAGAGAGCACCCCTTTTGTATCTGGTGGCAAGTCTTTCACGATCGCCGGGTACCAGTTCATCATCTTGTCCAGCTTATAGATGACGCTTCTTACTTCATTCCCGTCGCGCATGTATAGCGTTACGCGTTGCTTGTCGTAAACCGTTGGCGTCAGTGTAATATCCGAAATCTCCGCGAGTACATCTGGCGATAATTTCGATAGCGACTTGGCAAGATGGGGAAGTAGCTCAGGTGATGCCCACGAGCTAATCAATGGCCTGTCCACTACGCGCTTGGCGAAATTGACCTGTTTGAGCACATAGCCATTATCCAGTAAGGCATAGCGGCTTCTGTCCTGCCCACTCCAAAAAGCGACGCGCTTTTGTTCGGTAATATGTAGCGTGATCAATCCGGGGAAAGAGCGGCTCACCGTCACATCTTTAATGGCCTCTAGCGGTTTCATATTATTTCGTACACTGTTCTCCCATACGTTTAGAAACTGCATGTCCTTCATTAAGCCAGATTGTGTAATGATTTGCTCCGTCGTATAAATATCATTACCAATCACCCGAATCTCTTGCACCTTACTGTAAGGGGAACGAATAAAAACGATGATGAGAATGGTAAGAAAAAACAGTACCAGTAGAATGACCAGCTTGCGGTTGCCCCTTCTTCTGGGGCGTTGTTGCTTGACTTGCGGAATGCGTTCCTCATATACCGCCATGGCCGTACCCTTCCTCATGTTTTTTAGGCTCACTGCCTAGTATAAAGTAAATTACTGGATGTATTTCGAATAAATGTCATTGAACAAAACAGGGAAAGCGGCATAACATTATGCCGCCCACTCTCCCTCGGTCAAATCGATACTCGTGATATACCGGCTCCTAATTGACGCAACTGCTCTTCCAGCCGATCGTATCCGCGATCGATATGATGGATCTGGTTCACCGTGGTAACACCTTCTGCAGCAAGCCCTGCGAGGACTAAGGCAGCACCTGCTCGAAGATCAGTAGCTTCGACATTCGTAGCGGTCAATTTGTTGACACCCCGAATAATTGCGGAGCCAAGATCTACGTATATAGAGGCGCCCATTCGCGCCAATTCATTCACATGTTTGAATCTTCCTTCAAAAATGGTCTCTTTGATGACACTCGTTCCCCTAGCCTGTGACAGAAACACCATCAGCTGCGCCTGCAAATCGGTTGGAAACCCAGGGTATGGCGAGGTGATGATTCGGTCGTAGGCACGTGGACGGGAGGTGCTTTTGATTTCCATTATATCATGGCGGGTCTTGATTTCAACACCGCAGCTACGGGCGACCTCAATCAATGCCATCAATTGCTCAGGCAGTGTATTGGTCAATTCGATATGTCCCTGTGAAATACCGACAGCCAGCAGATAAGTTCCTGTTACAATCCTGTCCGGTATGATCCGGTAACTGACGGAACGCAAACGAGGTACACCACTGATCTCAATCGTATCGGTGCCCGCCCCTCTGATCCGTGCTCCCATTGCATTCAGGAAATTCTGGAGGTCGATGATTTCCGGTTCTCGTGCTGCATTACAAATTCGGGTCGTGCCTTTTGCCAGCACAGCCGCCATCATAATATTTTCCGTCGCGCCCACACTGGGGAAGGAAAGAAAGATATTCGACCCACGCAATTGTTTGGCCCGAAATGTAATGTAGCCTTCCGATTCTTCGATTTTGGCTCCTAGCGCAGTCAATCCTGCCAAATGCAAGTCAATCCTGCGCTCTCCAATGTCACATCCACCCGGCCTGGAAATCGTGACCTCACCCAGACGTGCCAGGAGTGGTCCCGCCAAAAAAATCGAAGATCGCATTTGGCTCATTAAATCATCCGGCACCTGCGGGACACAGACTGACGTTGTATCCAGATCGACACATCCGTCCTCATGCTTCGTATTCGCCCCAAGCAATGTCAAGATTTCGAGCATGACCTTAATGTCTTTTAGATGGGGGACGTCATAGATATAGAATTGCCCTTCCGCGAGCACAGCAGCGGCAAGAATAGGAAGAGCAGCGTTCTTTGCACCTTGGATCCGAAGCGAACCGGACAGAGGTCTTCCGCCTTCGATCGCAAAAGTCTCCAAACTTTCACCTCCGTGTTACCCCTCGCCCACCACCAGGACTTCCGGATGCAGGTCAATCCCATTTTTCTCGAGAATGGTGCTCCGAACGTGAGTAATCAAGGTGAGGACGTCGGCAGCCGTTGCTCCTCCGCAATTCACGATGAAGTTGGAGTGTTTTTCTGAAACCTGAGCTCCCCCGATCTGATAGCCCTTCAGCCCAGCTGCTTCAATCAGGCGACCTGCGTGGTCATTCGGCGGATTTCGGAACACACTGCCAGCACACGGCATCTGCAGTGGCTGCGTATTGCGCCGTCGTTCCTTATTGGCAGCGAGCGTAGCCGCAATCTCCTCGCTGTCGCCCTTCCGCAATTGAAAACGGGCCTCTAGCACGATCCCTTTTTGCTTTTGCAAAAGAGAAGTCCGATAGCTAAAGCTCAGTTCCTCATTACTCAACACTTTACTTTCGCCGTTTTCGAAAAGGATCTCGGCATCAATAAGAATACGTGAAAGATCAGATCCGTGTGCCCCCGCATTCATATAGACGGCGCCGCCTACCGTACCAGGAATCCCTCCTGCAAACTCCATACCTGTTAATCCCATCTTGCCTGTCTCCACCGCCAGGCGGATCATGGAATATCCGGCACCCACACACACCTCTTCGCCCCTGAATTCACAGTGGCTCAAGCCCTCGGCCACTTTAAGCACGGCTCCACGTATCCCTCTGTCCCTCACCAGAAGGTTTGAACCGCGCCCGATTACACTCCAAGGAATTTCATGACGATGGATGATCTGCAAGGCCTTTTGCAAGGATGCTTTATCCTTGGGTTGGATTAACAAATCAGCAGGACCCCCGATCCGCCACGTTGTATGATTAGCAAGGGGTTCATCGGTCCACACTTTTTCGATTCCTGCTTGCATGAGTTCATCTGCGATCTTTTTCATTTGTGAACCTCCTGATACGTTTGCTAGGTCGGACCTAGTCTTCTCACGTGTTTGCTCCATACTATGCGTTCGCCCAGATCGGCGTGACAATCGCCTATCTGATCATTTTTTTCGTGTAATCGCATCTAATTGACGCACAATCTCCGTCGCTGCTTGCGGCATCCCCATAGAAAGAGAACTATTTTTCATCTCTTCCCATTTCGCTGGATTGGCAAGGATATTTTCCAAGGAAAGTAGCAAGCTCTCTCCGGTAAGCTCCCGCTCTACAATAACATGAGCCGCCCCTACGCGCTCCAATCCCCGTGCATTTTTCTCTTGATGGTTGTTGGTGACATACGGGGACGGAATCAAAATCGAAGGCACACCTAGTGCCGTTATTTCTGCCAGGGTAGATGCCCCTGCACGCCCAACCAATACATGCGTCGCCGCCAAAACATCCGGCATATTATGGACGAAAGGAAGCACAGAAATGTTACTTGGAAGTGTTCCCCGTTCATGAAGCTGTGCCGAAATCGTTTCAAAATGAACGTCGCCCGTCACATATACAAAATGAGTATCAGCATATTTGTCCAACTGCGTAACCACCGAAAGCACAGCCTCATTGATTGCGCGCGCTCCCCTACTGCCACCAAAGATCAGCACGATTTTTTTGCTATTGTCCACGCCCAAAAAGCTACGACCCGCCTCCGCATTCCCATGCATGACTTCCGTTGCACGCGGATTTCCGGTCAGTACCGTTTTAGACGGAGGAAAATAGGCAAGTGATTCTTTAAACGAAACCGCCACGCATGTAGCTGAGCGAGAAAGAAACTTGTTGGTCAAGCCCGGCACTACGTTTTGCTCATGGATTAGAGTTGGAATCCCCAAGCGCGAAGCTGCATATACGACTGGACCACATACGTAGCCACCCGTACCAATTACGACATCCGGTTTGAACTCGCGCAACATTTTCTTGGCATCGCCAACAGCCCGGACGAATTTCCACAAGGTCTTCAGGTTGTCCAACGACAGCTTGCGTTTCAATCCACTAATTTCTACGGATTGGAAAGGAATATTTGATCTCGGAACCAAATCTGCTTCCAAGCCTTTTTTACTGCCAATATACAAAAAGGCAGCCTGCGGATTTTGGCGAGAAACTTCTCTCGCCACCGCAAGCGCCGGATAAATATGTCCACCTGTGCCACCGCCTGTTAAGACGACACGCATACGTTCACACCCTTTTTTTGAGAAGGAGTAGCAATAGACTGAATTACTTACTTATTGCGTACTCCTCGTTGAGGTTTCTGTTATCGACAAAAACGTGAGATGTTCAACAAGACACCTACACCAGTGAGCATCAGTGTCAATGATGACCCCCCGTAGCTTAAGAACGGCAACGTGATTCCTGTCACCGGAAACATCCCTGTCACAACACCAATATTGATGACAACCTGGATGGCAATCATGCCAATGATCCCTAGCGCAAGCAGGCTTCCGAACAAATCTGGAGCTGTAATCGCCGTCCGCATTCCCCTCCACAACAAGAGGAGGAATAGCAGGAGAATGAGCGTGCCTCCGATAAAGCCAAGCTCCTCCGCGACAATCGAGAAAATAAAATCATTGTACGGCTCAGGCAGGTACAAATGCTTCTGTCTGCTTTGTCCAAGACCAAGACCCAACAAACCGCCGGGACCTATTGCGTAAAGGGATTGGATGATTTGATAGCCGGTATTGAGCGGGTCAGACCACGGATCGAGGAAGGACGTAATCCTTTTGATTCGATAAGGTGCTGATAAAACCAAGCCAATGAAGCCAACGACTCCAATCATTCCCAATCCGACAAAATGACTGACCCGCGCACCTGACGCAAAAATCATAACGACCGCAGTTCCCATCAAAACCGTCCCGGTTCCCAAATCTGGTTGCAACATGATCAAGCCAAAACACAAAACGGGAATTCCCAAGGCAGGCATAAGACCTTTTCGGAACAAAACAATTTGTTTCTGATTATCGGAGAGCCACTTCGCCAGAAATGCAACGACGCCCAGCTTGGCAAATTCTCCTGGTTGAATTCCAAAAGCGCCAAAACCAAGCCAGCTTTTTGAGCCATTTACTTCGATCCCGATAATCAAAACCAGAATTAACAGGCCGATGCTCACCAAATACCCTGGCTTGGCCAATTGCTTCCACACCCAGTAGTCGATATTCATCGTAATGTACATGGATGTAATCCCTAACAACGCAAAGATCAGTTGCCGCTTGGCGAAAAAATACGGATCGGAAAATGGCGGCTTTTGCGCCACGATCGCGCTAGCGCTGTACACCATCACGATGCCAATTCCCAATAAAAAAAGTGTTGCAAAAATAATTATGAAGTCGGGGGCAGAGCGTACCTTGCTCATTGTGCCAGGTCATCCTTTCTCATGCCGTCCCGCTTTTGTCATATTCTTGATGATACAGTGGGACGTTATGCTAGGCTTGTTTTAAGTCTATGCACGCCGTCCTTAAACATGCTCCCCCTTGTCTCAAACGAAGGAAACATGTCCCAACTCGCACAAGCAGGGCTCAGTAAGACCACATCACCTGATTCGGCCAACTGGGAAGCAGCAAGAACGGCTTTTTCCACAGTATCGACATGGATACGCTCATTAATCCCTGCTTCCTGAGCACGTTCCAATAAAATCGGAGCCGTTTGCCCGAGAGCGATGACTGCTTTTACCCGACCTTGGATCACAGGCAGCAGTTCCCGAAAATCAACACCACGATCCAGCCCACCGCAAATCCATACGACTGGCTCCTTGCATGCTTGCAAGGCACGCGATGCCGCTTCCGGATTGGTCGCTTTTGAATCGTTGAAGTATTTGACACCACGGATCGAATCTACGAACTCCATCCGGTGCTCTACCCCTGGGAAGGTAGTAAGAACTTGTATGATCGATTGCTTGTCCGCGCCTGCGAGCTTCGCAACAAGAATCGCTGCCAGTGCATTATCCAGATGCGGAACGGTAATATCCGTTATCGCAACGATTGGCTCTGTATTCCCATTCCCATCCGCAAACAGGATCAAACCATCCTTGACAAAAGCTCCCTTTGGTACCTCTTGACTCTTGCTAAAGTAGTAGATGGCTGCAGGGAGGTCTTTGCATTTTTCTACGATCTCTGGTTGGTCATATGGCAAAATAGCGGCGTCATCTGCCGTTTGGTTGGCAAACATTTTTAGTTTGGCTGCCAAATACTCTTCCATGGTGTGATGGTAATCCAGATGAGCAGGATACAGATTGAGCAAAACACCGATATGCGGGCGGAATTCCCTCGTCCCCATCAGTTGGAAACTACTCAATTCGGCAACGAGCCATTCGTCGGGACCAGCTTCCTCCGCTAGACCACACAAAACGGTACCAATGTTGCCTCCTACTCTCGCATCCAGACCCGCTTCTTTGAATATCAGTCCAACGAGCGTAGTGGTCGTTGTCTTTCCATTAGAGCCTGTAATGCCGATAATCGGTGCCTTGGCAATCTGGGAGGCCAGCTCCACCTCCGTCACAACAGGAATGCCTAGTGCCTGCGCCTGCTTGACGGGTGCTGCTTCATACGGAATCCCCGGATTTTTGACCACAAGGGATAAGCCTTCATGAATGAGATCATCGGGGTGATAACCGCAAATGACCGGTATCCCCAACGATTCCAGCTCTTCTATCCCCACTGCTTCTTCACGTGGCTTTTTATCATTTACGACGACATGAGCACCAAAGCGGTGTAGCAGTTTTGCCACTGCGACACCGCTCTTTGCCATACCAATAACGACGACATGCTTATCTTGAAAACGCATCATCTGATTGTCACCACCTCAAGGTATACACCCAATCCAGCAAAGAACATACCAACGAGCCAGAACGTGACAACCACGCGCCACTCTGACCAGCCTGTTAATTCAAAATGATGATGCAGGGGGCTCATACGGAAAATACGCTTTCCACGTGTCTTAAAGGAGACTACCTGCATAATAACAGAGAGCGTCTCGACAACAAATACCCCACCGATAATAGCCAAGAGCAATTCGGTCTTGGTCATGATTGCAATTCCCGCCAGCGCTCCACCAAGTCCGAGTGAACCGGTATCACCCATGAACACACGTGCCGGATGTGCATTGAAGACGAGGAAGCCAAGTAGCGCACCTACAACAGCCGCACTAAAAATAGCGGTATCATAATCTTGACTAAACCATGCGATGATGGCATAAGCACCAAAAGCAATTGCTCCCGTCCCTGCCAATAGTCCATCTACTCCATCTGTGATGTTAACGGCATTCGTTGTACCTACCAAGAGGAACAACAGGAATGGGAAGTAGAAATAGCCGAGCTCCAGCTTCCACGGTGTACCTGGCAGATGAATGGACGTGTCATGCCCCATCATGAGCAGCAAAATATAAGCGCCGATTGCCAAGACAATCTGACCAGCAAACTTCTGTTTGGCGGTCAACCCGAGATTGCGTTTTTTCTTGATTTTGATGAAATCATCCAAAAACCCGATTAGACCGTATCCGAGAGTCACCAATAACAGGAAGTAAATTTCCATTTTAGCATTAGCAAACTTCAGCACGGTAAATATGAGTGCCAAAAGAATGATGGTGCCTCCCATGGTGGGAGTTCCAGCCTTCTTATAGTGGGATTGCGGCCCTTCTTCACGAATTGCCTGCCCAAATTTCAGGCGGCGAAGGAAGGGAATAAACAATGGGCCAATGAGTACGGCGATGAGAAACGAAGCGACGATCGTGACGATTAGGACGTTGTCAACGAACATGCCCGAGCCTCCTTTCTTTCGATGCAGTGTGTGGCATCTGTTCTATTCTTGGTTGTACCGGGCAATCGCTTCGCGCGCAACTTCGCGGTCATCGAAGGGCAACACCTGGTCTTTTATAATTTGATACGTTTCGTGTCCTTTTCCGGCGATCAAGATCACATCGTCCGGCTTTGCAAGCGATACTGCATGGGCAATTGCTTCGCGTCGGTCTGTCAGTGCCGTATAACGATCAGGTGCCACTTCCGACAAGCCAGCGAGCATGTCATCGAGAATCGCCTGCGGCTCCTCCGAGCGCGGATTATCTGATGTTAAGACGGTCAGATCAGCATATTTCGTTGCAATTTGCGCCATGATCGGGCGTTTGGTTCGATCCCTGTCGCCTCCGCAGCCAACAATGCAAAATACGTTGCCACGGGCAAATTCCTTGACAGTCATCAATGCATTTTCCAAGCTGTCTGGCGTGTGAGAGTAGTCGACGAGCACCGCAAACGGCTGACCAGCATCTACTGCTTCAAATCGCCCATTTACACCCGCTACCTGTTCCAGGCTCGCTTTGATCTCTCCTAGCGGAATACCTTCTGCCAGTGTAACCGCGATGGCTGCCAAAGCGTTATACACATTGAACTTTCCCATCAGCTTCAAGTTCAGACGCGCACTGCCAGCGAAGCTTTCGACTGTAAAAGAAGTTCCTTTACTTGTGATTTCGATTTGTTTTGCCCTTACATCTGCTGGTTGATCGATGCCGTAAGTAATGACTCGCGCAGGTGTAACGGTGGCATATAATTCGGACGCCTCATCATCCGCATTCAGTACAGCCGTTTTTAGACGGTCTGTGTCATAGCCGTTGCCCAGCTGGGAAAACAACAATGATTTGGCGTAGCGATAGTTTTCCATCGTTTTATGATAGTCGAGGTGATCCTGGGTCAGGTTGGTAAAAACCGCTGTATGGATTTCGCAACCGCGGACTCTTCCCAACTCCAGTGCATGAGAGGAAACCTCAATAATCGCATAGTCTGTGTTTACATCGCACATGCGACGAAAGCTTCTTTGCAAATCTATGGCATCTGGAGTCGTATTTTTGACTTCCTCCGTTACGTCTCCAATTCTCATATGGATCGTTCCGATTAAGCCTGTTTGCTTACTTTGATCGCACAAAATTTTGTCGATCAGATGCGTAGTGGTCGTCTTGCCATTTGTCCCCGTTACGCCAATGACTTTTACTTCTTTCGTAGGAGATCCGAAAATACGATCAGCCAGCATAGCCATTGCCCGCCGGGTATCCGGTACTTTGACAATAGTCGCTGGCACGTCCAGATCTTGTTCGGA
Organism: Brevibacillus antibioticus; assembly: GCF_005217615.1. Lineage (NCBI taxonomy): Bacteria > Bacillati > Bacillota > Bacilli > Caryophanales > Paenibacillaceae > Brevibacillus > Brevibacillus antibioticus. Next base: position 822,295 of record NZ_SZNK01000001.1, on the reverse strand, counting down.
TAACACGGCAACGGCACCATCCTTCACTGCCTGGGCCGCGAACGTATGTCCATCCACGGTATATCCAGTCAGACAGACAAACAAGTAGCCGGGCTTTACCTGGCGCGAGTCTGCTGTCAAACCCGTAATCTCCATGCTGTCATCCCCCGAAACCGTTACTGGCAACAAAGGCATGAGCAGATCCCGTAGAAACATGAAACAGGCACCCCATTCTCCAACTAGTATAGACAGAAATTTGAACATTTGTACTTGGCTACGCCGATCATTTAGGCGCAGTCTTGACGAACAAAGGCAGAGCGAACGTAGACAAGCCTACTCCCCTCCGCCTTCGAAATCTCATTTTATAGCTAATTGGTCGATTTGTCACCAAGGTATATGCGAATTTTTCCGCCCTCATCAATTTTTACTCCGGGTGCAGGGGACTGCTGGATGACGTACTGACCTTTACCTGAAACGACGAGCGGCAGAGTATCATACGTTGTCACTACGTCTCTCATGGATTGTCCGACCATGTTCGGCACTTCGATTGGCGCCCTTTCTCCAAGTGCTTTGTTAATTTCCTTGGGGATGCCATCTTTTCGTTTGGGTATATTCAAATGTTGAAGAGAGGATTCCATGATACTTTTTACACTCGGCGCGGCAATCAATCCACCAAACGCTAGTGCTTTCGGATTGTCTACTGCGAAATAGACGACGATCTGCGGATCATCAGCCGGCGCAAAGCCGATAAACGACACGATGTATTCCCCATCGACGTAACGGCCATTTTTTACTTTTTGCGCGGTTCCCGTCTTTCCTCCTACCCGATACCCTTCAATATATGCCTTATTACCTGTTCCTTGAGCGACTACACTTTCCAGCGCATGCCGAACTTTGGCAGAAGTCTCCTCCGTTATCACCTGTCTAACTTCTGTCGGCAAGGTCCTCGCTACGACATCGTGTGTTACACTATCCCGCCATTCTTTGGCGACAAACGGCTTCATAAGTTTGCCCCCATTGATCGCGGCTGAGACGGCAGCCATTTGTTGAATCGGCGTTACCGATACCCCTTGACCGAAAGAAGTCGTACCCAGCTCTACTGGTCCTACTTTATTCAAATTGAATAACAGCCCGTTTTCTTCGCCAATCAAATCGATCCCTGTCTTTTTTCCGAAGCCAAACTTTTTGATGTAGTCAAATAGTCGTTCTTTTTGCAGTCGTTGGCCCATCGTAACGAAGCCAGGGTTACAAGAATTCTCTACCACTTCCAGCATCGTTTCCTGTCCATGCCCCTGCCGCTTCCAGCATCGCAATCGCTTACCTGCCACATTAATGAATCCCGGATCGTAAAAGCCCTCGTTCAGATTGATGACCCCTTCGTTTAAAGCAGCGGCCAGTGTCACAATCTTGAATGTAGAACCAGGCTCGTATGTTTTCCAGATAGGGAGATTTCTATTGTACACCTCTGAGGGATAGTCCCTGTACTCATCCGGTTGAAAAGTCGGGCGACTTCCCATACCCAATATTTCACCTGTCTTTGGATTCATGGCGATCGCCAGTACATCATCAGGCTGATAAGCGACCACTGCCTGATCCAGCTCACGTTCGATAAACGATTGGACGGTACTGTCGAGTGTTAAATACATGTCCATCCCATTCACAGGTGCTACGTAGTCTTCGGTTCCGCCTGGCAGTACGCGTCCTTTGGCATCTGACGGAAATGAAATATGCCCCTCGGTCCCCATCAAGAAGGAATCATAAATTTTTTCAAGACCTGTCAACCCTTGATTGTAATTGCCTGTGAAACCAAGTATATGGGCTGCCATCGTTCCGTTCGGGTAAAAACGCTTCGTATCCCCTGCCAAGTATATCCCTGGCAAATTCAATTCTTGTATTTTTCTCGCCTTTTCAACAGTCAGTTTTCTTCCACCTGGAATCTGGTTGTTACTCATTTCTTTTTTCGTAATGGCACGAAATACATCTTCTTCTTTTTGCTCCAAAATGATGGCGAGCTGTCTCGCTGTTTCTTTCGGGTCTTTGATTTGCGCCCCTACCGATACAAGAGTGGGTACAGTCATATTCGTCACGAGCTCATTGCCACTTCTGTCTAGAATACGACCGCGATTGGGGTAAAATTTAATTTCCCGCTTGAGCAGTTCATCTGACATTTGCGAGAGTCTCGGTCCTTCTATCAATTGAACATAACCCAATCGGGTGACAAGCGCCGAATACAAAACGACCCCTACAATCAAGATGATGAAAATGCGACGGCGTACAGTTGCATTGGATACCCGCAAAGCGAGTCCCCCCTCAAATAGGTTGTCTCTTCTTAACCTTATTCGCAGGGGGGACTAGTTAGAACTATGGAGTTGTCGGCGTTTGTGTTGATTGGTCTCCGGGTTTGCCAGGAGGAGGCGCCTGTCCAGATGCTGGCGGCTGCGCTGCCCCACCTTGCCCAGTTTGCTGAGTGGAAGATGGCGGAGCCTGATTATTTCCTCCTGTCGGATTTGTAGTAGGATTCGCTCCCGGATTGTTTGGCGTGGTTGTAGCAGGCACTGTGCTGCCCTCCTGACCAGGAAGAGGGGTAGTCGGTACAGATGGTTCCGACACGGATTGCAGCGTTACCTGAAGCAGCTCTGTGCCCTGGATCACCGTTCCTGGAGGAATACTTTGCTGGATGACGAAGCCAGTTCCAGTCGACTTCATTTCGAGATTGATCAGTGAGCTGAACTCCATGACATCCCGCAATGATTTTCCTTTGAAATCAGGCATTTTCGTTCCTTTTACCCTGTCCGTTACAAGGATGATCTGTTCACCTGGAACGACCTGATCATAGGCTTCCGGATACTGTTTGACGATTTTTGTACCTGTTCCGGCTACCGTGACCGTCAAATTGTCCTGTTTTGCCCGCAATTGCGCGGCTGTTGTGGACATCCCTTCAAACTTAGGCAATGTCTTCGATGTAGCTGGTGAGGATGCCAGCGTTGCCTGCGCTTCTTTTTTCGACGAAGCCTTTTCATTCTGTTTATTCTTGACTGCCGACAGGTCAGGCTGCTGCTGCAAATATTGCAGGCTGCGTTCCATAATGGATGTAAACATAGGAGCGAGCATCATTTTACCCCAAGACGCATACCCCGCATCTGTTTGCGGATCATCAATGACGACGTAAACTAACAGCTTCGGATTGTCTTTTGGCGCGAAACCGATGAAGGAAGCGACGTAGCGTCCCTCCAGAATTTTTCCTCGCTCATACTTCTGGGCTGTTCCGGTTTTTCCTGCAACATGGTAGCCGTCAATTTTGTATGCTTTACCCGTACCCGCTTCCGCTGTAATAACCGTTTCCAAAATATCACGTGTTTGTTTCGCTGTGGCTTCACTTACTACTCGATTCCTAACTTCACGCTGCGTCCGCTCTACGACTGCCCCCGTATGGGGATCACGCAGTTCTTTTACAATTTGCGGCTTCAATAGCTCTCCACCGTTCGCGATTGCCCCTACAGCCGCCACCTGCTGAATCGCCGTGACTGTCGCGGCTTGTCCAAAGGTAGTTGCAGCCCAGTCACGCGGAGATCTTGGTTTATAAATGTTGTTCAGATTCCCTCTTTTTTCATACGGTAGCTCAATGTTGGTTAAATGCCCTATCCCGAATTTTTCGAAGTATTTTTTCAGGCCCTCCAGCTTCAACCGTTCATACCCCAACTTAGCGAACAAAACGTTACTGGATCGTTGAACCCCTTCCAAAAAAGTGATGGTTCCCCAACCGCGACCATTGTTGTGGTCACGAATCGGAATCTGCCCTTTGATCGTGTAAGCACCTGATTGATAGGTTTCATTCTGATTAAACATTTTTTCTTCAATCGCCGCCGCAAGCGTAATAATCTTAAACGTAGAGCCCGGCTCAAACATCGTGGTAACAGCATGGTTATTGTAATTCTCAATCCCATTGTAGTATGTATTTGGATTAAACTGCGAGCGGTTGCCCATAGCCAGAATCTCACCGCTTTGCGGATCAGCTACAATCACCGTCATGCCCTGTGGCTTGTACTGCTTCTCCACATTATCAAGTGCTTGTTCTACATAATCCTGTATCTGACGATCAATGGTGAGATATACATCTGAGCCGTCTTTTGCCGGAGTATACTCCCCTTCTCCGTCTGGGAGTTGGTAGCCAGCACGATCCTTTTGATAGGCAATATGTCCCTTTTGTCCAGCCAATTCTTTGTTCTTTTGCAGCTCAATTCCCATTTTCGGTTCATCATACAAATCAATATAACCGATTACATGGGAAGCGAAGGCGTTATTCGGATAAACCCGGCGAGTCGTTTCAGTCAAATAGATCCCTGGGAGCTGATTCTTTTTGAGCTTCTCACCACTTGGCAGTGTCGGGTATTGCAAACTCAGAATTCGGTCCCTTTGCGCTTCGCTGATCTTTAGCCCGTAGCGTCCCAATTCCACCACTTTATTCGGCTTGGTCAAATTACTTACCAATTCTTGAACAGGCGCATTCAAAATAGGAGCCAGCATATTCGCTGTGTAGTAAGGGTCTTTCACCACATCTTCGTCTCTCGTATCAAGTGGCTTCAGCCTTGCATTTACCGTGTATGCCTTACCATCATACGCCAAAATCTCTCCATTTCGATCATAGATCGCTCCACGCTTTGGTTTCAAAACATGTTGCCTGTCCCATTGCATTTTTGCAGTTTCCATGATAGCACTAGCTTTGACGGTCTGAAGCCAGTAGATTCGAAAGCTCAACGTCGAAAAAATCAAAATCGTACATAAGGCTACTATGAGAATTCGCCAATTTACTTTTCGTTTCCATTCCATCTCCATTCAACTCCGTCGCATCAAAGATCGCCCGCCCCCCCCAACAAAGGCTGTTGGGGAGACGAACGCAACCTAGCCGAGTCAGGAGCAGACTCTGGCCCAGCTAAGAAAAAATGTTACCGCACATAACGAGCAGTAACATTTAAGGTTTTTTGATTTGTGTTTGTGGCAGAGAACTCGCCTGTACATCTGGTTTTCCGATCGTATGTACAGCTGCTGGATTGTATACCATCCCCTGCTTCTCTGCTTCTTTTTGCAGGCGATCCCGGTTGGTCATTTGCTCAATTTGCAATTTCAACGTTGCATTTTTTTCTGCCGTCACACGGTTTTCATGTTTGGTGCTCTGGATTTCGTAATTCAACTGGGAAATTTGCGAGTAGCGGACACCCACTAGACCCAAGCCGACGACGGTTAACGAGATAAATAAGAGATACAGCAATTTTTCTCCGGTCGGAATCGTTGGCTTGATTCGAACCGTGCGCTTTGTTGTTTTCGTTACAGAGCGGGATTGTTGTTCCAACTCCATAGCTAGATTTCCTCGGTAGTAATAACTCATCGCTTCTCCCTCCCCTTTCTCGTCGTTCCCGGTCTACTGCTTCTCCGCTACCCGTAGTTTAGCTGATCGTGCACGCTTGTTTGCTTCCAATTCTTCTTCTGATGGCAAAATCGGCTTCTTTGTAATGACTTTTACTACCGCTTTATTTCCGCATGTGCAAATCGGAAAGGCTGGTGGGCACGTGCACCCTTTTGAAAAGTCTTGATAAATTTGCTTGCAGATTCTGTCCTCTAATGAATGAAACGTGATGACACTTACGCGACCTTCTGGATTCAAAACCTCAATAGCATCGACGACGGCCTCTTTGAATGCATCCAATTCATCATTGACTGCGATCCGAATTGCCTGAAAGGTACGCTTCGCCGGATGGGGTCCGGTACGGCGTGCAGCGGCAGGAATTCCTTCCTTAATCAACTCAACGAGTTCCCCTGTTGTTTTGATCGGCTGCTTCTTTCGTTGTTGAACGATTTGTCGGGCAATACGGCGGGAAAATTTCTCTTCTCCGTACAGCCAAATAATCTTGGCAATCTCTTCTTCTTCCCACTCATTGATAATGTCATAGGCGGACAATGGCGCTTGTTGGTCCATTCTCATATCCAAAGGCGCATCGGCATTGTAGCTGAAGCCGCGCTCTCCCTCGTCCAATTGCGGAGAGGATACCCCGAGGTCAAACAATATCCCGTCTACGCCAGCCAAGCCTAAATCTCTCACAATGTCTTTGATATGACGAAAGTTGCTCTTTACCAGCGTGACTCTATCCATATAGGAAGCGAGTCTTTCGCGGGCATTATCCAGCGCCCAGTCGTCCTGATCGATGGCGATAAGGCGACCGCCCTCCGTCAGCTTGGAAGCAATCAAACTGCTATGCCCAGCTCCACCGAGTGTACAGTCTACATAAATGCCTCCAGGACGAATGTTTAGCCCTGCGACAGCCTCTTCCATCAAAACCGTTACGTGATGAAACGACAATGTCGTCACTCCTGTTCTTCTCGCTGCTACAAATTAAAATCAACCAGTTTTTCGGCAATTTCTCCAAAAGAGCCTTCTGACTGGGCAAAATAATCTTCCCAGCGTTCCTTGCTCCATACCTCTACACGGTTTGACACCCCGATGATCACACATTCTTTTTGCATACCTGCATGTTCACGTAAATTGGGTGGTATGTTTACCCTTCCCTGCTTGTCCCACTCGCATTCGGTGGCACCTGAAAAGAAAAATCGTGTAAATGCGCGAGCATCTGCTTTTGTAAAGGGGAGAGACTTGAGTCTTTCCTCTAGTTGTTTCCACTCATCTTGCGGATAAGCAAACAAACATTGGTCCAGCCCGCGGGTAATAACAAAGGAAGCGCCTAGCCCTTCACGGAATTTGGCTGGGATCGTCAGGCGGCCTTTTTCGTCGATGCTGTGCTGATATTCCCCCATGAACACGCCCTGGTCCCCCACTTTCCTTTCGGCTGGCTCCACTTTCCCCCACTTTTCCCCACCTGGTACCTATTTGTTATTATAAAAAAAAATCCTGCGTTTGTAAGCAGGATTTTTTCGCATATTTTTTTGCCGGGAAAAGACGGGATTCGAGGAACTATTCGACCCAGCTTTCCAGGTAGGATTTTTGCTCATCTGTCAATTTGTCGATTCCGATGTTCAGAGCTTCCAACTTGTACTGTGCTACCATTTGATCCAACTCGAATGGTACGTTCAGCACTTTTTTGCCAATGTTTTTGTACTGTTCATTGACATAAGCCAAGGATACCGCTTGCAGAGCAAAGGTCATATCCATGATTTCAGCCGGATGTCCGTCGCCAGCAGCCAAGTTCACGAGGCGGCCTTCTGCGAGCAGATACACTTTTCGACCATCAGTCAAGACAAACTCTTCAATATCTTTACGCACAATACGGGAAGATGTCGACATGGCATTCAGATCGACCTTGTTTACTTCGACATCGAAGTGACCCGCGTTGGACAAGATTGCGCCATCTTTCATCACAGCAAAATGCTCTTTGCTGATGATATCGCGGTTACCTGTTACTGTTACGAAGTAGTCACCATGCTTCGCAGCTTCAAGCATTGGCATTACTTCAAATCCATCCATGTAAGCTTCTACCGCTTTGATTGGGTCGATTTCGGTTACGATGACTTTTGCGCCCAAACCTTTTGCACGCATCGCTACACCTTTACCGCACCAGCCATAGCCAGCTACCACTACAGTTTTACCAGCCACTACGAGATTTGTTGTACGGTTGATACCATCCCATACGGATTGACCAGTACCATAGCGGTTATCGAACAAGTATTTGCAGAATGCATCGTTTACAGCAACCATCGGGAACTCCAGCTTGCCTTCTTTCTCCAACGCTTTCAGACGCAGAATACCTGTTGTCGTTTCTTCTGCACCACCGCGCACTTGAGACAACAGATCACGACGCTCACTGTGCAAAATAGTGATCAGGTCGCCACCGTCGTCAATGATCAGGTCAGGACGAGTTTCCAGTGTTTTGATCAGGTGCTCTTTGTATTCAGCAGGATCTGGGTTGTATTTCGCAAATACGCGGATACCGTCTTCCACCAATGCTGCGCAGATGTCATCTTGCGTGGACAATGGGTTGGAACCCGTAATGGTTACTTCAGCGCCACCAGCTTGAACTACTTTTGCCAGATAAGCCGTTTTTGCTTCCAAGTGCAAGGAGATCGCAACTTTCAGGCCTGCAAAAGGCTGCTCTTTTTCAAAGCGCTCGCGAATGCGGTTTAAGACAGGCATGTGTTCTTTTACCCAATCAATTTTCAGATGGCCGTTGTGCGCCAACGACATATCTTTTACGATGCTTTCAGACACTGTGTTCATGTATGGATGGACCTCCTTTTATCTCATAAAGCAACCTTCTCTATCATATCATACGCACGTTCAACCATCACCTGTTTTTCCTATTATCGGCAGTTTACGGTAGTTTACGGCACTGCGGTTTCTACCGTAAGTAGCTCCAAAAAGCGCAGCAAAGCTTGTGGCATCCCTTTCTTTTTATTGGAAATCAACTGCTGGAATACTCGGATATTCAGATAGGAAAAGGTAGGTATAACCAGTGTACCATTTTTCACTTCTACTTGTACGCAAATTTTCGGAAGTAACTGTTTAATCGCTTCCAAGTTTTGAATTTGGGTCGTCACACTCGACTGCGCGTAGCCTAAAATTTCTGCTGCACGAGTAAACGCAAGCCCCCGCTTCCTCTACTTCTCTCGTCTGTAGGTTAGGGCTGTATCCCGTTATCTCTGACACAAAAAAAGCTGGGGTCACCTTCCAGCCTTCTTTTCTTATTCATCTTTTCCAATCAGTCGAAACGTTTTGCCATCGCTCGAGGAAAGGTAAAACGTGCGATCGACGCTTCCACCCAAATCTCCTGCGTAATATTGAACTGTCATTCTGTATTTATTCATCCCGATTTTTGCAAAGTACATCAGCTCATTAAACTGCGGAAACCGGACATAATCATACACTTCATATTGCATAAACGAAAAATGCTCGCGTAAAAACGATTCACTGACAGGCAGATTGTTTTTCTTTACATACGCAACCAAGTCATCAAAGCGACGAATCTTTTGCTTTTCCATCACGTCACCTACAAAGGACGAGACAGCTTGTGTCATTGCCTTTTTCTCGCTCTCCGATACATTGCCAGGATATAGCTCGCTGATTTTTGTTTCCAAACGATTTAACAGGACGACTGCCTGTGCTCTGTTGATTTTGTCATCAGGACGAAAGCTTCCATCTGGAAAGCCAGCCAAAATCCCCATTTTGTAGGCAGGGTAGACCGTCATCACCTGTGTTTCATTTTCGACCGAAAGATCCGTGAAAAACTTCGCAGTCGTTCCCCGATATTTTTCCCCTTCTGATTGATGCCCGATGGCTGCTAGCAAGGCTCTTGCCGCTTCCAACCGCGTTATGCTATCCGTCGGTTTCCCGGATGGCATGATACCCGCTGAAGACAAATGGTGATAGGTTTTTTCCGACCAACGTCCCGCAGCAGCCTGCAAGTAGGTCTCTTTGATAGAGCTGTCAGGCTCATGACCTGTGAAAGAAGGTATGACGCGTTCAATCAGGGATAAAAACTGTTCTTGCGTCACCGTTTGCTCTGGCTTAAAGGTTCCTTCGGGAAATCCTTTGATCAATCCTTTTTTGGTAGCAATCCCTATTTCCTTTGCTGCCCAATGTCCATTTGTGTCGATAAATGCAGGTGAATGGGCCACGTATTCTTCTCGTGCGTCGGCCGTTTTCATTCCTGCGGTTGCGATACCCGTCAATAAAACCGACAAGCTAACAACTAGTAGAGTGGCTTTTTTCCCGATTTGTTGTAATGTAATCTGCATCCCGAGTACCACCTTTCCCAAAACAATCCATTACTACTAAGACGCAGAATTTGTCGGAAAAGTTTCGGCATAATCTGAAGAAAAGTTTTCCACTTGCTTAAACAACAAAAAAATAGCCGGGCCCACTTCTAGGACGATCCGACTATTTTGCGCTGTATTTTACAGGTAATAAAGTTGATGAGTACCATCATGCGCGAATGGCGCATCTACTAATCGGTCAATTAAACCAAGGCCATATTTATTTGCAAACGGGAAAAACGAATGCTTTCTTTCTTGCAGTCCACCTTCAGGCAACAAAGCGGTCTCAATTCGTTGGACGCGCACGTGCTCCACATCATCCTTTTGCTGTAGCGAACGAATCAGACGCTCTTCCAAAAAGGAGACTTGCTCCAACAGCAGCTTACTATTTTTCTCAGCCAGACCACGCAATCCGCCATCGAGAGAAACGACCTCCTCTACCAGCGGACGATAGATTGACATGATCGACTCCCGTGCCGATGCGAATTGCTGCTCCAACGGATGTGGCGCCTGCTTTTTGGACCACTCGGTTTTCCATGTGGTAAAGTCAGTCAAGACTCGTTCAACAGACAGCCCCAAGCTATCCAGCAGTCGCTGTTGAGCACCTTCCACAAGAGTAATGGACATACGAGGCAATACGATCGGCATCTGCATCCCGAATAGCTCGAATACCTCCCGATAAAACGCCCAATAAGCAATCTCACCCGGACCTCCAATGAAGGCAAGCGTAGGAAACAGATGCTCCTGCATCAACCCACGGGTAACGACATTTGTGCTAAAACGCTCCGGGGAATCCGCTACCTGCTTGAGCAATTCATCGCGACTGTACGAACGTCTCCGATTGATAAAGCGCTCCCCGTGACGTTCCAACAGCAAACGAGCATCGCCCTCATAGACGAACAGATTGGCTTGATGCTCTTCCACTTGCAATTGAAGTGGATAGCCAGCGGTTGAAATCCGATCCGCTGCCCGTAGCAATACCTTTGCCATTTGCTCATTGTTTTCGATGATCTGTGAAAAGATGGGTTGCTGCAGTTCACGAACAAACGGCAACGAGGATTCAACCAGAATAAGACCGTGCTTGCCAAACAATTTTGCCATCAAGCGGGCAAACCACTCTGCGACTGTACGCGAATCTGCTGCGGCCTGCGTCAGCAACTCACGAATCTGTTTGGTGTCAGCAGTCTCTGTCTGCCCCTGGAAAAACCTTTCCAGGAACTGCGCACACAGTTCAGGGTCCAAGGGTAGCGCACTTGCCGATTGGCGACCCTTTTTGTTCAGAGCCAGTCGCTCTTTATGCAGGCGCTTCCCATCGTCTGCTCCCCAGTACACATGATCGATCTCATCGATGTCATGATCTTCGCCAGCAATCCAAAACACCGGAATGACGTTCGCCTGAAGCTCGGCAGACAGCCTCTTCGCTGCCTGGATCAGATGAACAGCTTTGTTGACCGTATAGAGTGGTCCACCCAGAACTCCTGCTTGCTGACCGCCGATGACCACATATGTGTCTGGCTGTTTGAGCAACTCGATATTTTTCAGTGCTTCAGGGTGAGTACCCATCTCTTTATTAAAACGATATAACCCTTCCACAAGCTGGTTCCGGTGAGGATAGGATTGACTTTGAAGCCATTCCACGCGTTGTCGGTAGGACTGTTCACGGTAGGGATTATGCACAAAAAACTGTAATGCAGAGGCATTTTGCTGCTGGTACTCCTGTGCCAGCGGATTCGCCAATGGAAGCGCGAGACATTCAACATTCATGCTAGCTCACCTTTCTTAGGGCCATGGTCAACCAAAATTATAACATGCTCCACAGCCACAAAAAACAAGACAACCCGCTTAAATGGGTTGTCAAAGTGTAATACAGGCTCTTTTGCGCTTACATTAAAATTGCGGAGGGGTGACGGACCAGATTAACAAGGCCTCCGTTTCTCCTGTATTTTCGATTGAGTGTGTTTTACTACTGTCAAATGAAATACTGTCTCCTGCTTCCAATACATGCTCTTCATCGTTGAAGCGTGCTGTTACACTGCCGCTAATGACCGTGAAGCACTCTTCTCCCTCTGACTGCACGAACTTATCGACAGCCATTTCTCCAGGCATCAGTCGCACTTCCAGCATCCCCAGCTTGGCACTACCTCCCATCGAGAGCAGCGAATAAGTGCCCGTCGATTCAGGAAAGACCAGTTGTCTGCGTTTTTGCAAGCGAGTCACATGCACCTGCTTTTGATCAATATCTTCGAAAAAATGAATGATGGGTGACTCCAGAGCTTTGGTGATTTTCCACAGCGAATCAAGAGACGGCTGCGAAATTCCACGCTCTACTTGGCTCAGCAAACCTTTGCTTAACCCTGTCTTGCCTGCCATAATTTCCAAGGTAAAGCCGCGTTCTTTCCGAATCATTCGAATCTTATGCCCGATGGTCTCGATGGGAAGTCGCATAGTTCCAACCTTCTTTCTTATCGGAATAAATACGATATGTATAACCAGTGCTTTACACGACACCCATCGTTTTGATAATTCCGGTCGTAAACAGCACTATGTAGACGATTCCAAACCAGAGAAACGACAATCGCCAGGCTGAAAATCCTACCTTTTTGAGGGAGAGCCGCCCCTTCCACTTCATCTGTACCCACCCAAGGAGCATAATTACCACCAAATAAAAGCAGAATACCCACCACCAAGCGGAAAATGCCTCGGGCCAGATCAGTTCGTAAGCGGAAACGGCAGAGCGAATCACCAAAAGATTCGTGATATTTATCGCGAAGCGGCCTGCCAATTTCTTGTTCCGCGTCATTCCATACAAGATGAAATAAACGAGCGGAAACCCGAGAAACGGCACAACCGTCAGCGTCCCCCACAAATAGGCCCAGACATTCACCAAAAAGGTCATCTACTGTCGCCTCCCTCCTTCCGTATTCCCATGTCTGACTTCAAAAGGATAACGCGAAGCAAGGTTTCGTGCAGCGGAGTCGGAATCCCGGCCTTTTTTCCTACTTGGACGAGATATCCGTTGATAGATTGCACTTCCGTTGGTCTGCGCTTCTTTATATCCTGCAGCATGGAGGAAAGATTACGGGAAGTATTTCGGCAAATGGAGACAATTTCCTGCAAGTCTGCATCCTCGATTTTTTGGCCGGCATACGCAGCCACTGTAGCTGCTTCCACAAATAGATCGCGCATGAGCTGTTGTGTATGTGAATTTTCGAGGAGAGCACCATTTGGGATTTCAAAAAGCGCGGTTAACGGATTGATCAGCGCATTTGCGATGAGCTTGCGCCAAGCGAAGGGCTGTATTGCCTTTTCATAGACAGCCTCCATGCCTGTTGATATTGCCCACTCAACAAATGTGCGAATCAGTGGATCATTGCAATCAGAAGTCTCCCAAGAGCCTACGCGCAAAGTACCTGTACCGGTATGCACGACTTCTGTAGGCGACAATCTCCTTGCTCCTTCCGTATGAATCGCAAAGAAGCATTGTGTCTCCGTTAAAACGGTTCGAAGCAATTCGTAATGACCCATGCCATTTTGCAAAGCGATTACTCTTGCCTTAAGCTCTACCCCTTGTAAAGCTGGAAGCACACTATGCAAATCTGGCTGCTTTACAGTTAACAGATACAGATTCCCTTCAGGCAATCCTTCTTCAATGGGACGAGCAGCGACGGGAACAGTGACTGTCTCGCCATTCAGCTTTTGAAAGCTGAGCCCGCGCTCATTTAGCTGATTTGCCTGGAGTGAACTGCGTGTAACAATCGTGACAGGTTGTCCAGAAAGTGCGAGCCTCGCTGCATACAGCAGCCCGACAGACCCGCCACCTACAACTACCACCTGACACGTCATTGGTTCTAGCAGCATTTGTTCACCCACATTAATCAATGCTTATTTTTCAAGAATAACAGAGTTTTCGGGATTGTTCAATTGATTGTCACAAAAAAGATCTAATTATCGAAATATTCCTAGGCTCTTACACGTTTTTTGTACAAAAATAGGCTATCGCCTTTTGACGACAGCCTGAACCCTGATTTACACGGGATAAACAGCATGCTTTCTGTCCGAAAAAACGTGACGCTTTTCCTTGTAAACCTCGTAGCGCTGGATTAATTCTCGTCTTAGTTCGCTTGGAGGCACAACAGCATCTACAATCAAGTTTGATGCCAGTAAGTACAGATCGATGTCTTCCTGATATTCTCTGCGTTTTTCTTGAATAAACGCTTGACGCTCTGTAGGGTCCTCAATCGCCTGAATTTTGTTACTGTAGACAGCATTAACTGCTGCTTCTGGTCCCATCACGGCGATTTGGGCACCGGGCAGTGCGAGGCAAGCATCTGGTTCAAACGCAGAGCTGGCCATTGCATACAAACCGGCACCATACGCTTTGCGTACAATGACGGATATTTTCGGTACCGTGGCTTCCGCCATGGCGGAGATCATTTTTGCCCCGTGTCTGATAATGCCTGCCCGCTCTACGGCTGTCCCGATCATAAACCCAGGAACATCCGCCAAGAACAGGAGTGGGATCGAAAACGCATCGCACAACGTGATGAATCGAGCCGCCTTGTCAGCCGAATCGACAAACAGGACTCCTCCCTTCACACGCGGTTGGTTGGCGATGATTCCGACAGGCTTGCCATCCAGACGCGCCAATCCGGTAATCAGCTCTTGGGCAAATAGCTTTTTGATTTCAAAGAACGAATCCTCGTCGACCAATGCTGTAATGACATCATGCATATTGAAAGCTGCATTTTGGTTCTCCGGTACGATGCTCGTGATTTCCTTCGCTGTAGACACAGGGGCTTTCGCCAGTGCAGTCGGTGGCGTCAACGTATAGTTCGCCGGGAAGAAACGAAGATAGCTGCGTGCAGCTTGAATCGCTTCTTCTTCATCGGCAGCCAGTACGTCACCGCATCCGCTGACCGAGCAATGCATCCGTGCGCCGCCCAACTCTTCCAAGCTCACTTTTTCACCAATCACCATTTCCGCCATACGCGGAGAGCCCAAGTACATGCTCGCGTTTTTGTCGACCATGATGACAATGTCACAAAAAGCTGGGATATAAGCGCCACCAGCCGCAGAAGGTCCAAACAAAATGCACACTTGTGGAATTTTGCCGGAAAGCTTCACTTGGTTATAAAAGATTCGCCCAGCACCCCGTCGGCCTGGGAACATCTCCAATTGGTCAGTGATACGCGCTCCTGCTGAATCGACGAGATAAAGAAGAGGAACACGCATTTTTTCAGCTGTCTCTTGAATGCGAATTATTTTCTCGACGGTCCGCGATCCCCAAGACCCCGCTTTCACTGTCGAATCATTGGCCATCACGCAGACCGTTTGACCATTCACCTTGCCAATTGCGGTGACAACTCCATCCGCCGGCAGATCGCCTGCCATGACATTCGCGAACAGCCCATCCTCGACCATGAACTCGTCATCGAACAATAGCTTGAGGCGATCGCGGACGAACAGCTTGTTTTGCTCCTTGAGCTTGTCATGATACTTGGCATCGCCCCCTTGCACTACTTCGGCGATTTTTTCGTGCAATGTATCTTCCAAATGTTTGGTCATCAGCGTAATCCCCCTCGTCACTCTCCGCGGTATATCGGTTTTCGTTTTTCTTGAAAAGCTGCGAGTCCTTCTAGGCGGTCCTTCGTGGGGACGAGCAGCTTGTATGCGTTGCTTTCAATTTGAAGTCCACTAGCTAACTCGACCTCTACTCCACAATCGATGGCAAACTTGGCTTGGGCTAGGGCAAGTGGAGCATTCATTGAAATTTGCTCAGCCAAAGAAATGGCTGTCTCCATGAGTTGATCAGCGGGAACAATCCGATTGATCAACCCGATGGACAGTGCCTCCTGGGGAAATACACGCCTTGCCGTAAAAATCAGATCCTTGGCGACGCCTTTTCCAACCAGTCGAGGTAAACGCTGTGTTCCGCCGGCACCAGGGATGATCCCGAGCGAGGTCTCCGTTAATCCCATCTGGGCCTGTTCACTCATGATTCGCAGATCGCACGCCAGCGCCAATTCTGTACCGCCCCCCAGCGCCAGTCCGTTAATCGCCGCGATGACTGGTTTCGGTAGCTTTTCCAGCTCCGTGAACGTATCTCGAATCGTTTGGATATAGACATCGACCTGTTGTGGTGACATGGAGCGCCGCTCTCTCAAATCCGCGCCAGAGGAAAACGCCTTGTCACCAGCACCTGTCACAATGACCGTCCGGATATCACGATCATGGCTGATTTCACTAATCAAGCCACGCAGTGTCACAAGTGTTTCAAGATTGAGGCAGTTAAAAACTTCTGGCCGTTGCAGCGTTAGCACGCCGATTGCGCCCTCTCTTTGCAGGGAAACCGTCATCTTTTATCCCCTCTTTGCGAATGTGTGGAAAATACAGATCATCCCGCTGGTTTGCTTGCGAGCGATGCCCGCAGCACTTTTGAGGGGAGCTCTTTGCCCAACTGCTGCCCAATATACGCCCCCGCCTCAATCAATTTCTCGAGATCGACGCCCGTTTCATAGCCCATTCCATGCAACATGTAGACCAAATCTTCAGTCGAAATGTTGCCGGCAGCTCCTGGCGCATACGGGCATCCGCCGAGGCCACCAATTGAGCTGTCAAAGATGCGGATTCCTTCCTCTAGCGCTGCTGCTACGTTCGCCAATCCCGTTCCTCTCGTATCATGGAAATGGGCGGCTAAGCGCTCGTTCGTAACATCTTTCACAAGTTCTCCAAAGACCTCATGAACCTGCTTCGGTGTTGCAACCCCGATCGTATCCCCGAGAGAAATCTCGTACACTCCCATTTCCAACAGAGCCTCTGTCACCCTGCGGCTATTGTCCAGCGGAACGTTTCCCTCGTACGGACAACCGAATACCGTTGAGATATATCCGCGAACTTTCATCCCGAGAGCCAGCGCTTCCTGGGCAACCTCTCGCAGGATCGGATACGTGTCTTCTATCCGTTTATTGATATTTTTTTGATTATGCGTTTGAGAAGCAGACATAAACAGGGCAATCTCTGTCAGTCCGCATTGGCGCGCCCGCTCCAGACCGCGAATATTTGGAACCAATGCACTGAGCGTTACCTCTTGGCTGCGATTGATTCCCTGCAAGACCTCATCTGCATCCGCCAGTTGCGGTATCCATTTCGGATTCACAAACGAACTTGCTTCTATCCGCTTCAAGCCTGCTTCTATCAGCTTATGAATCAGCGCGATTTTTGCTGCTGCCGGAACGATCCCGCTCTCATTTTGCAGCCCGTCACGAGGACCGACCTCCACGATTTGCACACGCACAACAAATCCCCCCTCACCTAGCGGCCGCTCAGTTTAGAGATATTCTAATCTTATTCCAAAACGACGATGATATCGCCATCGTTGACAAAATCGCCAATATTCGCTTTTACTTCCACAACCTTGCCTGAGGCTTGAGCCTGTACAGGAACTTCCATTTTCATCGATTCCAGTACAAGAACGTCTTGTCCTTCAGTGATCTCGTCACCTGGCTGCACCAGGACATTAATAACAGTTCCTGCCATATTGGCTGCTACTTGTTTCATGGATGGTCCTCTCCCTTACCTATTATGGATATTAGCGTTTTTCGTTACTTGACGCAGCTCCGCGCTCAGTAACAAACCATGTCGTATAGTTACCTGCCAGGAATTGTTCGTCCTGTAATACTTCCTTCAAAAACGGAATGTTCGTTTTAATGCCAGTAATCAGAAAATGATCCATAGCCTTCTGCGCCTGGTACACAGCCTCTTCTCTTGTCGCTGCCGATACAATGACCTTTGCAATCATCGGGTCGTAAAAAGGAGTCACCTGTGTACCTGTCTCTACCCCATCATCAATTCGAACATCTTCAAATGCAGGTGGCTGGTACAACGTAATCGTCCCTGGCGATGGCAGGAAGGTGACAGGGTCTTCCGCATAGACGCGCAGCTCAATTGCGTGGCGCAGAGCCTTGACGTCCTCTTGCTTGATCGACAACGGGTGACCATCGGCAATGTCCAGTTGGAGCGACACGAGGTCAATGCCTGTCATTTCTTCCGTCACGGGATGCTCCACTTGCAAGCGTGTATTCATTTCCAAGAAGTAAAAGTTTTTCTGTTCATCTACGATAAATTCAACTGTTCCAACACCCGAGTAGCCCACTGCTTTCGCCGCTGTTACCGCTGCATCGCACAGTAGCTCTCTTGTTGCTGTGTCCAAAAAGGGAGAAGGGCTTTCCTCGAGCACCTTTTGATGTCTGCGCTGTATGGAGCATTCCCGTTCTAATAAGTGAATGACGTTTCCGTGCTGATCGGCGACGACCTGCACTTCGATGTGGTGCGGGCGTTCCACGTATTTCTCCAAGTACATCGCATCGTTACCAAAATACGCTTTTGCACGACCTTTCGCCGATTGGTAGGCTTGACGCAGCTCTGCCTCATCTCGACAAATGTGCATCCCGATTCCTCCGCCGCCAGCACTAGCCTTTAGCATTACGGGATATCCAATGGACATCGCGATGACAGCTGCTTCATCTGGAGAATCGATAGCCTGCTCGCACCCTGGAACGACTGGCACTCCCGCAGCTTCCATAATACGGCGGGCAGTCAGCTTGTCGCCCATTTGACCGATGACCTCAGGGGTAGGCCCAATGAATAGAAGACCTTCTTCCAGAACGCGGCGGGCAAAGGCTTCGTTTTCTGACAAAAGACCGTAGCCTGGATGAATAGCATCGGCACCGGTGCTTTTCGCTGCTGCAAGAATGGCCTCTACGTTCAGGTAACTGTGTGGAACGGGCGGTGGACCAATATGGACGGACTCATCTGCTTCACGTACAAACGGCAGATCCTTGTCTGCATCCGAATAGACAGCA
Organism: Brevibacillus antibioticus; assembly: GCF_005217615.1. Taxonomy (NCBI): domain Bacteria; kingdom Bacillati; phylum Bacillota; class Bacilli; order Caryophanales; family Paenibacillaceae; genus Brevibacillus; species Brevibacillus antibioticus. The sequence continues at coordinate 803,699 of NZ_SZNK01000001.1, read as the reverse complement.
ACCGTAGCCACTCCTCTTGCCTTGCATGTACGAATAATTCGTCTGGCAATCTCACCACGGTTTGCGATTAATACCTTGTTCATGGCAACGCTCCCCTCTTTGACAAACCGACCACAACCGTAAGCGCTTCCAAATTGTTTGCCTGGTTTGTATCATGTGATGCTACTTTCTATTTTGCCACGAGAATGATCATAGTTCTAGGATGAAATTTAAAATTTTTCCAAGGAAGCAAAATCAATTCCTGCCAATCCCTCCATATAAAAAAGAAAAACACTTCGGAAAAGCCAATCATCGTGTATAATAAAGGGGCGTGGCCGAAAGGTGGCCAAGGCAAAGAGCTGTGAGAGGAGTGGCTAACCATGTTTGAAGTAAGACGTTTGCAAATCAACTATAAGACACTGGAGGAATTCCAGAAGTTTCGCGAATTTGGCCTGGAGGAGCTTTCTATGAAGGAAGACCTGGAGGCGAACATCGTGGAAAACGATTCGGAATCTCCATTTTACGGTATTTATGACAACGATCTTCTGGTAGCACGTATGAGCCTCTACAAAATTGACGGGAAATATGACCGTTACTTCCAACCAGAGCAAGACTATTATGAGCTGTGGAAGCTCGAGGTCCTGCCCGACTACCGTCACAAAGATTACGGAACTGCTTTGGTTAACCACGCGAAGAGCTTTGGAGCTCCTATTAAAACCAACTCCCGCTGTCGCGCAGACGATTTTTGGTTGAAAATGGGCTTCACACCTGTGAAATACAACCTCATGCGTGATCGTGGTGAAAACCCGTACGTATGGTTGCCAGAGAGCGTAGAGCTGCAAGACTAGCTCCCTATTACCAACGTGAACGACAGATGAATGCGTAAACAAAAAGAAGCGGATCAATCACCGCTTCTTTTTTCATGCCTTGCGCTTATTTTTCCACGCGCTCTAAATTTCCATTTTCATCCATTTTGAAGATCGCTTTATTGGAATCCTCTTCCTGTAAAAAAGCAAGCTTGCGTGCACGTTCCATGATCTGTACTAACGCACGGTAGTCATCATTGACACCCTGAACCTGATCCAGCTCTTTTCTAGCGCGTTCGTGGGCTTCTTTCAATTCTTTTAACTCCAACTCTTTTCCTTCCAACTCTTGTTCCAATTGTCGCAAGCGACGAGTCATTTCTTTTTGATTGACGAGCATGCGAATGACTGTTTCAATCTGCTGCTCCTCTACATCCGCGTACCTTTGTACCTCTGCTACTGGTGTTTCTGAGCGTTTTGTGTGCAACGTGACGACCTCGACCTCAGGCACCACAGGAGGCGGTGCTTGAATCCTCCCGAGCTTTTTCAATTGCTGCCTTTGGCTTTTCGCAATCGAAATGGCCGCATCGTACCTTTTGCGCACGCAACTGTTCCAGCGGAAGCCGCACGCAGCTGCTGTCCTTCCCAACCTTTGACCCACTTCTTCAAATGCAGCAAGCTGTGTGCCGCCTTCGCGTATGTGGCGCAAGGTGACTTCCGCCAACACTAGATCGTCATCTTCGGTCCATGCGTCTTGTCTGGAAGCTACCATATGAGTCCCTCCCGTTACCTTTAAAAAGGATGATGTAATTCATCCTATGCTTTTCCCTACTCTTGTAGAATCGCTTTCTACTAGAAAAAGTATGTCCAAGCAAATAAATGTTTAAACGAAAAGGACTGCATCGATCAGGACGTTGGGCGCTTTGTCAGGAAGCTTTCCACTACGGCGACGTGTTCAGAGCTACCCCATAGATGCGCACATTGACTCACTTCGCGCCTGATTCGTTCATCTTGCGGAAGTCCCAAACGCTTCCACTTCAGGATCTGCATGTACGCCTCAATGCCAGCTAGCGGCTGGGCAGCAATTTTTCGAGCGAAGCGATATACTTCCTCATGCAGCTTCTCTTCTGTGTATACCTCGTCAACAAAACCGTAGGACTTGGCTTCCTCTGCACACAATCTGTCACCAGTCAGCAAGAGAGCGAGTGCTTTTGACTCTGGCAGCAAGTCCAACAGCCGACTTCCTCCACCCCAGCCAGTCGTAATATGCATGCTGATTTGTACAAATCCGAAGGTCGCCCGGTCACTGGCAAAACGAAAATGACACGCGCCCGCAAACTCACAGCCACCTCCGACCGCTGCACCGTTAATCATGGCAATCACCGGTTTGGGAAACTGATCCACAGTCGATAAAAGCCCTGTCACTTTACTGAGCAAAGGATACGCCTGTTCAAAGCCGCGCGCTGCAATAAACTGATTCAAATCGCCGCCGGAAACAAAGCTTCTACCCGTCCCCGTCACAATCAGAACCTTCACCTTAGGATCGGCTTGGCAATCTTGCAAGACCTGATGTAGTTCGTCAACCAGCTCCACGCTGATGGCATTATGTACATGCGGCCGATTTAATGTGATTGTGGCGATACCGCCCTGTTTTTGCAAAAGCAAGGTCTCCATCAAAACTCCCACCTTTATATCAACTTGTGGCTTTATTTTACCTTTCGATGGACAAACAAAAAAGAGGAGGTCTTTCCCCCCTCTTCATTAGGACAACAGATTTTTCATGGCGGAAGAATTGAATCCGACGATCAGGTTTTCACCGTCAGTCAGGATCGGACGCTTCAAAAGCTGCGGCTCTTCGCTAAGCATTTCGAGCAGCTCCTTCACCGACATATCATTAATATCGACATCCAGGTTTTTAAAACGCTGACTTCTCGTCGACAAGATTTCATCCAAGCCATTTGAAGTCATTTTAATAATAGTAAGCAGTTCTTCTGCTGTCGGTGGATTTTTGAACAAGTGACGCTCTTCGTAATTCACTCCGTTTTCTGCCAACCATGCCTTCGCTTTGCGACAGGATGTACAGCTCGGATAAGTGAAAAACGTTAATTTTTGTGTTTGTGTACGTTCAGCAACGGCCATTGGTTACCCCTCCATCTTAACTATCACGAATGATTTCATCTATAAAAGTCTTACCATTTGCAGTTCTTGATGTTTCGTTTAAGCTCTTACAAAATGTTAGTTGATAAAATTTCTTTCCTTACTTTGGATTTTACTGCTTCATTAACACTATGTCAATAGTAGTTAATTTAAAAACTAGATGAAAATTCGTGTGATATGCTGTTGTAGCACACTGCTACCTTAACAAGTAACACAAAATGGGATACACTTATGAAGATTGTTCAAAAAGTCGTCTTTTGATCACGAAGGAGCCCTGAAAGCTTGGGCAACATCGAAAGAGGCGTTCACCTTCAAAGTCCGGTGCTCATGTAGGTCCCCTACACTCCGCTCCTCCTTTTTCAGGTTCTCACCTCTTTCTCGGTGCTGAAAAGACGACTTTTTGAATTTGATCTTATGGAGATTGTTTTGAGAAAGGGGTATCGGCATGGACCACGATGCGCAAAAGTTAACCAGTGCTTTAGCTGACCCCACCCGTTTTTCCATTTACCAATTTGTCGCCTACAGTAAAGATCCTATCACGGTTCAGGATATAGCTGATCACTTCTCTATCCACCCTAATGTGGCACGCTTGCACTTGACGAAGTTAGAGGACGTGAATTTACTCACTGCTGTTACAGACAAAAGTGGTAAGGGAGGACGTCCCAGTCGGTTGTACTCACTGTCTGAACAGGTTGTGAGTCTGCAATTCCCACCTCGTGACTATCAGCTGTTGGCCGATATCGCGATTGAAAGTCTGCTCTCGCTCGGCGAAGCTGGCGAAGCCGCTCTAATTAAAATGGGACATCGCATTGGAACAGAGATGGCAAAACGGGCGGTTGTCCAAAGCGGAATCAATTTAGAAGTAGCCTCTATGGAAGAAAAATTGGACCTGGTCCATCGGATTGTCGTGGCTCAGGGATTGAAACCAGACATCGAAGCAATGGAAGAAGGAACGCTACGTTTTCGCGTAAATAATTGCACCTTCTCCGACAGCGCAAAAAAATATCCGAATGCCGTATGCCAGATGCACAACGCTCTGTTGATGGGAATATTCGAAACGTACTTGGGGAACATTGAATTACGTGAGGATGATTCCAAAATTCGCGGGTGCCAGTCCTGCAACTATACGGTGATTCAGTATTAGCACGGAAAGTCCAGTCTCTCCTCCCTGGGTGACAATAATCCGTCATACCTTTATCGTTTACACGTGTTCGCCTGTCCTATATAATGGGGGAGGAATCTTGTAAATCTTACCGATCGAGGCAAAAAAGGGGGGACAAAAATGGATCGTATGTATCGCGTTCTAGGTTTCTGGACCATTGTGATCGCGTTGATGGCCTTTTGGGGAGAATTGTACCCGATGGCGCTCATCTTCTTCAGTTTGACTGCTTTCTTCGTAGCGCTGAGCTACATGAATCTGACTGAACGAGTATACTTAAACATTTTCTTCGGCTTCATGTTCCTGTCTTTTGTTGGATTCACGTATTACACGTTCTTCGTAATGCCTGTTGGCCCACAAGAACACGCTTTGCTCCAATTGATAATGTAAGAAAAAAGATGCTCGCCATGAGCATCTTTTTTTTGTGTTCTCTTCTTCTTTTACTCCCGGGTGCCTTTTCCTTGGACCATGACCCAAAATCGCCCACCCAAGCCTGCAGGATCGATCAACTGCTGAATAGCACGATTCCGTTTCATCGCAACGCTCGTGAAAGGGTCTGTATCCATATGGGCGACGGCTTTATGAAGCAAGCCATTCCGCATCAAAAACCGATCCTGTCTCATATAGTCTATTTCCCGTAAACCAGCCTTTTCTCCATACTGCTTCCACGCAGAAAAATTCACATGTGTCGTCAAGTCTTGTTGGCCAATGTTGATATACGGATTCATATGAGCCTGATGACGATGATAGCACATCAGTGTTCCGTTTTTTCGACTGGGATGGTAGAGCTCCTCTTGTAGGTCACCGTAATCAATCGTGATGACGAATCCTTTTTTCAATAGGCAGGAAACTTCTTGTGCGGCTTGCTCCATCGCCAAATTTATCTCGATCCGCATGCCGATTGGCAGCTTCAAGTTCAGCCCACGCAAATATTCTCCTAGCGCTGGTGTCATCTCCCCCAGGCCCTCTTCCAACCCGCCCGCTCCAACACGCACCCACACTTCCTGCCAGCCTGAACTGGTTTTCTCTACAATATGTACCGGAAATGCGTCCAGCCACTCATTCGAAAAAATAACCCCTTCTATTTTTTCATGCTTGGCAGCTTCATTCACGGAAGAATACCAACGCTTCGGACCCTCGTGCCACTGGAGCGCCTCCTGCTGCATTTTCCGGTGATACGGACTCGCCTCTATCAAAATGACCGTCACCTCTTTGTATACCTCTGGCTTGCACGCACGGATGCGCTCCAGCATGTGACGGCAAACAGTTCCGGTTCCACCACCAATCTCCACGAGAACAGGCGAAGTGATATCCGCCTCCTCCCATAATGCCAAGACAGCATCTGCGATTGTTTCCGCAAAGACGGGATGTACCGATGCACTCGTATAAAAGTCTCCCGCTTTGCCTACTTTGGGTTGTTCGACCATATAATAGCCATGCGTGTCATGGTAGAGGGCCAACTCCATAAAGCGCGCGAACGTAATCGCTTTTTCTGGTTGGCTTTCTATTTCCTCGCGTATCAGTTCGTTCATTGTCATAAGCTCTTCTCCTGCTATCCAAATTCAACTAGATAAGGCTATAATACGAAAAGAAGCATACAATATGGAAAGGCAAAAGCAAAAGGTGAAATCATGCGCAAATTTCTACTCGTCTTATTCCTACTTGTATGTCCACTAACGGTGTTCGCCCAGGAAGAGCCCGCTACTCCTTTGGAGCAGCTCATCCTGCAGCAGCATTTTACTCAAAAAGAGCTGGAGCGAACCCTCACCTTACTTAAGGAAGAAGAGATGCGGACATACGGAGAAATCGCTCAAATGGATCTCGACTTACAACGGCAAAAGCTGGTGATGGAAGCGACACAACGTCGTGCCGGTGAGGTAGCGCGGGCCTATTACATGGGCGAGCGTACCAATCTTCTGACGTTACTATTAAATGCGGAAAATTTCAATCAGTTCTTATTGATGTACGACTTCTACGAGATCTTGTACGAGCGTGACATGTCTCGACTAGAGTCCTATCATACTGAGCGCACCAAGCTCACCGCGATGCAAACCGACAAAAAGAATCGATTGGAACAACTTCAAGTGCTGCGAAAAAAATACGAGCTTCAACTGTCAGAGATGCTCGCCGTTGCCGCTGAAAAAGAAAAGAATGTACAAAAACTGGATGACCCGACCGTTGTGGAATCCATGATGAATCACTTGATTTTAGACTGGGAAAAACGTGGTTTGCCCGCTTTCCAGACCTTCTTCGGAATGCTCGCGAAGGTCATGGTTCAAGTTCCCGAGTTGGCGACGCCGGATCGAATTCAATCGGAAGGTCTCCTCAAGCATACGTTAACGATCAACCAGACTGACTTCAACAATTTTTTGATAGAGAAAGACGCCTTGTTTAAACAATCCCATTTCTCCTTTGAGGATAACAAGCTGACCGTGGAAGGTACGTATGATCAGATGGAGCTCAAGCTCGTTGGTAATTATGAGCTCGTCTCTCCTACCCAGCTCAAATTCCACATTTCCGAGCTGTACTTTGACGGCTTTGCCTTGCCTCAATCGACCGTGGAGGAAATGGAAGAAGCGTACGATCTCGGATTTTATCCGGAGCTGATCTCCCCCAACATCCAAGTGCAGGGCATCACGCTGATGGACGAGGAATTAAAGCTCCAACTCCAATTTAATCTACCATTTGGATTCGGAAAGAAGTAAAGCCAGCTATTCGTTAGCTGGCTTTTTTCTTGGAGACAACCTTATTGACATGAGCCGGCATTTCCTTCTGCAATTGGGTCATGTACTGGATCGCTTCTTTCGTCAGCCCAGGGTATTTCTGGCCTTGCTTCAGCTTCTCCAATGTTTCTGATACCGGGTAAATGACATAGTTGCGCTTGTTATTTTTTCGATAAAAATGAACGTAGGTCGGAATCATTTCAGCACTTTCGATGCTGGCCTCTCCTGACTCATTCTTGTACAGCACAAGCTTCAGGATTGCACCAACATCCTTGTAGTCCCATCGCTGCGCAGAGATGAAATTGCCTAATGAGTAGGTGATCAGTCCTTTGTGTTGACGTCCATCTTCGAGGGTAACCGTTTTCCACTCATAAGGCTGTACCACGTGTGGATGCGCACCCAAAATCAAATCCGCTCCAAATGTTAAAGCTTGCTCGGCGGTCTTGATTTGTTCAGGACTGGGCATGCGCTGATACTCATTTCCGAAATGAAGCGCAACTGCAACCAGATCGGCTCCTTTTTCTCTTGCCCGTGCGATGTCTTTTTTCATCAGCGCAGGCGAAATCAGATTGATCAGATACGGCTTGCCCTCTGGAATCGCGATTCCATTCGTTCCGTACGTATACGATAGCAAGGCTAGTGTGAATCCGTCCTTGGTCAACAACAAGGGCTCATCTCGTTCCTCGGGGCTTGAAAACGTTCCCGTATGCGGTAGACCAGCTTCATCGAGATATTTGATGGTTTGCAGAACCCCTTGTTCTTTGCGGTCCATCGAATGGTTATTCGCTGTCGATACCGCAGTAAATCCAATTTCCTTCAACGTATGTGCAAGCGACTCAGGAGAATTAAACATCGGATAGCCTGAGTATTTTGCCTTGCTACCGCTCATCGTTGTCTCAAGATTGCCGATGACCCAGTCTGCCTCACGGAACATCGGGATGACATTCGGGAAAAAACGTTTAAAATCATAGCTTTTCGTTGCTGGGTCCCAGACGGCATCCAATTGCTCCTGATGCATCATGATATCCCCAACAGCAAGAAGGGAGATACGCTGTTCCGGAAATCTTGATGGCAAAGTCGGAGGTTGTGTCTCCTGATTGGGCTCTGTCTGCGGTGGTGTTTTGGGATCAGGCACTTTCACGTTGGGAGCTTGGTTCGTCTTATCTGCTTGGGCGGTGGGTGCCGCACACCCAACCAGATTCGTGCAGGCGATAACGAGAATGAGTGCCCACTTCCATGTTCGCTTCATATTGAATAGCTCCTTTAGAAAATGGTGACCCCTTCCTTTTCTCCACCACCTGACAAAATCCTCTCCCAACCTTTATAAAGAATGATGAAGTGACTAACGAAGCATGCCTGTGATAAACGGATTGTACGTTTTCTCGTAGTCGATCGTCGTCTTTGGTCCATGTCCTGGATAAATAATAGTTTCATCATCGAGCTCAAACAGTTTGTCCTGAATGCTGATCATCAGTGTCTCATAATCTCCTCCGAAGAGATCGGTGCGCCCGATGCTCTGGTTAAACAGAACGTCGCCACCGAAGCAGTGCCGGCCAATTACGAATGAACAACTTCCCGGCGAATGACCTGGCGTATGCAACACCTGAATGTGAAGACCTGCCAGTTCTAGAGTCTGGCCATCCTCCAGTTCGTGCTCAGCCCGCTCACATACGATGAGTTCAGGTAGATTCCAGCGTCGAGATCCATTGAGATCAGGGTTGGTGAGCCATTCCTGCTCCAGTGGATGAATGTAAACCGGTGCCTTTGTCCATTCTCTTACTTGGTTGAGGCCACCAATATGATCCAAGTGGGCATGCGTCAAAAGAATAGCAACGACGTTTTTATTTGCGAGAGCACGAAGCAACTGATCTGGCTCCATGCCCGGGTCAATCACAATGGTTTGGTTGGTTGCGGTGTTTGTCACCACATACGCATTGGTTTGAAATGCTCCCAACTCATAGGATTCAATGGCAAGATTTTGATTCGTCATAGGAAACCTCCTTGATTTTTTGATACGATAGTAAAAACAAGTTGCAAACATGGGGGTTAGACATGCGCCATATGTACGGAATTGAACTGAATGTACCAGCGGGGAAGCTCCCTGGCTTCTATGCTCAAGTCATACATAAAATCGGAGATCATGTCAATGTCTTTGATCGGGATAAACTGCTTTTTATTGTAGAGAATCAAGCCGAACAGGAGAAGCTAGAAACCATTTTGGAGAAGTCCAACATGTTAGGCGATGCCTTTTCTCTCTTACTGCTCCCGTCAACAACTACGATCGATCAACTTGATGACATCGGTTTTGTCTCCCAAAATGAACATTTGTATGTATATGCAGATCACGTTGCCATCGTAACGCCTGGGGCTTCCTCCCAATCAAAAGATCAGTGGGCTGCCATGGAGCAACTCCGCGAGCATGTTTTAGGCGTGATACCCGAACATACGCAACAACCCGAAGCCTACCTGATCGATCAAAGCTTGATTCCACTGGCTGAGGGAATTGCGAAAGCTTATCAAGTGAAGCTCGTTTGGCTCCATCCGACTAAATGAATCCTTTCCATGCAAAAAAGGGAGCTCCTCATAAACGAACTCCCTTTTCCTTATTACGATGATTTACGATCAAATCGAAACCACGCCACTTGATTGTCAACAAAACCAAAATGGGCGGTGTATTTGCTGCCTTCGTACACCACTTCTTGTTCGTCCACTCCTTTGCCGTACAGCTTCTCTAGCTGCCGAGCACTATCAAACATAGTGAGTCCCCGATATGTTTTGAATTTTTGTGCGTCCTCACGAGGAACTCCTCCCAGCATAATCGAAGTCAATTCACCTTTGTGGACTTTGATCATCATCTGACTCTGACCAACCAGCAGCATCCCCATCACTGCTTCTCCCTCACCCTGCGCCATCTGCTCTACCGAGTAGCTTTGCCTTGTCACCATATCCATAAAATCAGCTTTGGTCGGCTTCAAAATATCCATTGCTTCTTTTATGTTCTGCCCGAGATAAATGCCGTTTACTCCGTATTCCTTTTGATTTTCGGGGTCAAATGTAGCAGTTGGTCCCGACTGGGCCGAGCACGCCACCAAGACAACTGTTGTCAACACCCAAAACGCAGTCATTCGCAAGCATTTCCACATCATTTAGCTGTGCCCACCTTTGCTACCGCTTTTTTGGTTATCTTAGCGTATCCGCAAGCATCGGGCAACTAAAGGGACACGAGCTTATTCTCGTGTTCCGCTGACTTTGCGGCGCGGTCGATTAGGAGGCAAATTGTTGTCTACCGATTGTTTGAAGCTCTCTAGTATTTTGAGGAGTGATGCGAAAAAAGGCGAGCCAAACACCGCAACAATTCCCCACATCCATGTTCCTAACTGCCAAGAATTTTTTACATAAGCAGATTCAGCACCCGTTAAAATGAGTGCTGGGTCCAAACCAAGCATGCCAAAAATGACACCCGCAGCCAATACGGAAATAAGTAGATTGAAAAAACGCTTGTAGTGCATCAATCGAGCAGCCTCATACTGATCCTCCCAGCAATTTTCTTTCGCCTCATAGTCGGTCGCCAAAAAGGGAATGACTGATTTAAAAGCTTCCGTAACTCCTGCTGCCGCGCTGGACACCGCTGTTATATAAATCAAAAAAGAAATAGATGAATCCAACGTAACCATCATGCTTCCCCCCTTTGTACATATGTATGGAGTTGGAGGGACAACTTGCAAATTTTTTTGCAGTTTGAATATTTCCCCTTTGTTCTTTATGCGGTAAGATGTGAAGTGCATGTAAATATGAGGAAGGGCAGGGATTACTATGCAGAACTTTTCTTTTGTATGGAATCAGTACGACTTGGTTCGCGGAATGTTTTTGGCGAGAATGACGGAAATAACCGAGGAAGAAGCAGACGTGGTTCCAGATGGCTTCACAAACAACATTCGCTGGAATATTGGTCATATTCTTCTGACCCAAGATTACCTACTCTTAGGACCAGAAGGAATGAAATGTCCTCCGTATTACGCAGCCATGTTTGCTCCAGGAACCAAGCCCGCTGATTGGCAAAAAGAAGGACCTTCCCTCGAAGCCTTAGCTGCCGAGCTAAAGGAACAACATGTGCGTATTAAAGAAGAATTACAATCCCGCTTGAATGATCCATTGCCCAAACCGTTTGAACTAGGAGACAAAGGCACTATGCATACTTATGGAGAAATGATGGTCTTCACTCTTTTCCATGAAGGAATGCACACCGGATGTATTTCGTCATTGCGAACAGCGATCGCGGCTGCTAAATAAGTAAAATCGGACAAAAACGCGGGATTTTTTATCCGCGTTTTTCTTTTTTCCTCCGAATCTGCAAAAAATGAAAACCGCTCCAATGAGGAGCGGTCCTTGTCGAGCCCGAATTGCTTATGGGGTTCTACCGGTTATTCTCTTTGGCTCTTCAACCTCCATCGTAGAGAAAAGTAGCTAAAGGAATCGGTGTATTTCCATACGACTTTCGTCGATTGCTTGATCATGATTATCCACGGATCTTCGCCTCCTGCAAGGCATTTCGCCGTTTACTCACATGAATCATCGGGCTCGACAAATATAGTATGACCTCCTCGTCGTTTTTCATACCTCCTCTTTACAATAAATCTGCGGCCAACTGTGCAAGCACACTCCGTTCGCCTTTTTCCAACTGGATATGTCCAGCCAGCTTTTGGTCTTTAAATACCTCTACCACGTAGGTTAAACCGTTGTTGCTCTCATCCAGATACGGATGATCGATCTGCTCAGGATCACCCATTAGTACAATTTTCGAGCCGTCCCCCACCCTCGTCAGGATCGTCTTTACTTCATGCTTTGTCAAATTCTGTGCTTCATCAATGATAATAAATTGTTCAGGGATGGAGCGCCCCCGAATATACGTCAAAGCTTCCACCTGCAAACTCCCCATGCCTGCCAAAATTTTATCCAGATCACCTGGGCGTTTCGTGTTGAATAAATATTCCAAATTATCATAAATCGGTTGCATCCACGGTCGAAGCTTTTCTTCTTTTTCGCCGGGCAAATAACCGATGTCTTTTCCAAGTGGAACGATAGGTCTTGCCACTAACAGTTTTTTGTATTTTTGCTGGTCTTCAATTTGCAGCAGGCCCGCTGCTAATGCCAGCAAGGTTTTTCCTGTACCGGCCTTACCGGTCATGGTTACTAAAGGGATATCATCTCGCAGCAACAATTCGGTTGCCATCCGTTGCTGCACGTTGCGGGCTCGGATGCCCCAAATCGGATCATCATCTGACACAAGCATTTCTAGCATTTTTCCGTCCGGGTCAACTTTTCCAATCGCTGAAATAGATGGGTTGCATTCGTCCTTCAGCACTAAAAATTGATGAGGGTAAAAACGATAGCGTGGAAAACAGGCGGCCAGCTGCAGCTTTCTTGTTGCGTAGTAAGTCTTGATGATGTCGGACGCTACCATCATCTTCTGATACCCTGGGTAAATACTGGAGAACTCCCCCACTACTCGATCCGAAAGAAAATCCTCTGCGGAAATATTCAATGCATCAGCCTTGACTCGCATAAGAGCATCCTTACTTACCAAAATGACTGGTCTTGGCTGTGGTTTTCCGTTTTCCTCCTCCTGTAAGTTTAGGGCGACCGCCAAAATGCGGTTGTCATTACTCATTTCCGTGAATTGTTTTTGAAGGCGGTGGAAAGAGGAATGATTCAGTTCCACCCGAAACACCCCACCTGTTTCCAGGGTAATGCCTGTGTGCAGTTGCCCCAGCTCACGAAAACTATCAAAGAGCCGAGATACGTACCGAGCATTGCGGCCAATTTCATCCATGTACCGCTTTTTGGAATCGATTTCTTCCAATACGACAGCTGGTATGACGATTTCGTTGTCAGCGAAAGAAAACATCGCCCTTGGATCTTGCAGGAGTACGTTGGTGTCCAGTACGTAGATTTTCTTCAAAATCTCGCCTCCTATTACCCTTCTTATATACCCTATGCAATTTTTGGAGGGATGCTCAGGTGCGGCGACGTGATGTACTACAGTCTATGTTCAGGTAGACAGAGTTAGACGACCTAGTGGCAGAATGAAAATGGGCAGCCCAGAACAAAATACTTGTAACCCTGCCCTCCTCACAAAGGAAGGCAATACTGGGAAAGGGAGAATGCCTGTGAAACGGATCATGATCTACTGCCTCGGTTTTAGCTTGTTGCTTACAGCATGTATGTCGGGCAATAACCCTCCGGCGAATCAGGCTGCCCAACAGCCCAAGCATGCCACTCATACTCAGCGCGTTCAACAAACAGCTCCTGAGCCTGCTTATAATCAATCTTCCCAAGCCACCGCTGATCGTCTCACCCAACTGGCAATACGTGTGAAAAGGGTACACAGCGCGACTACTGTGGTCTTGGGCAAATATGCTGTTGTCGGTATTACAGTAGACCCGAATTTGGATCGCCCAGAGGTTGGCGTCATTAAGTACACGGTTGCGGAAGCACTGAAAGAAGATCCTCAAGGGGCGAATGCCGTTGTTACCGCAGACCCTGCCGTCGTACAGCGATTACGGGAGATGAGAGATGATATTCGTCGCGGCCATCCTGTCGCCGGAATTACAGAAGAGTTAGCGGATATCGTAGGTCGGATCATTCCCCAACTACCGCGCAGTGTGCAGCCTCGCGAAGAAACACCTTCTCAAGTAAAAGAAAAACGCATGCACAAAGAGCCGCAAGGACAAAACAAAATCAACGTAAATCGTACAGGAACACCTTAAAAGAAAAGAGGTATCCCCCGGATTTAAGCCCGGGAGAATACCTCTTTTTCTTTATGGACGGGTGCTTCAGATGGCAAATGATCCAGTGCTTGCTTCAAATCAGCCACCAAGTCATCGAAATCCTCTAAACCAGCTGACAAACGGATCAAACCATCCGTAATTCCCCTTGCAGCTCTTTCCTCAGCAGGCATCGCTGCATGTGACATCGTAGCTGGGTACGAGAGAATCGTTTCCACTGCCCCGAGACTGACAGCCACAATCGGCAATTTTACGCGATCAAACAACGCTTTTGCTCGCTCGCGGCCCCCTACATCAAAGGAAAGAACAGCCCCATGACCTGTCGCTTGTTGTGTTTGAATCAGGTGACCAGAGTGATCCGTCAGTCCCGTATAGTAGACTCGGTGTACTTGTGGATGCGTAGACAACCAGTCAGCCAAGCTCGCGGCTGTCTTCGTGCTGACATCCAGTCGGGCTTTCAATGTTTTGAGCCCACGCATTACAAGCCAGCAGTCCTGCACACCCAAAATCGCTCCCATGCCATTCTGAATAAAGTAGAGTTGCTCCCCTAACGCAGCCTCTCTTGTCACCGCCAGTCCTGCCACGACGTCACTATGCCCCCCGATAAATTTCGTTGCACTATGAATGACCACATCTGCGCCAAGTTCCAGTGGACGCTGGTAATACGGGGTAAGGAACGTATTATCAACAATGACGAGCAAGCCGTGCTCCTTCGCGATACGAGAAACCGCTGCAATATCTGTCACCTTTAAAGTAGGATTGGAGGGGGTCTCCAGATAAACCCCTTTTGTAGCCGGTGTTATGGCCGCACGAACGGCTTCTGTATCTGTTGCGTCTACGAACGTAACGGAGATGCCCATTCTCGACAATACCTTGGTCAAAAACCGAAACGTGCCGCCATATACATCTTCCGCCACGACAACATGGTCTCCCGCTGAAAACAGCATGAACACGCTAGAAATAGCAGCCATGCCAGATGAGAACGCGAAACCGCGTGCACCTCCCTCCAGCGACGCAATGGCTTCCTCCAAAGCCTGCCTGGTCGGATTACCTGATCGGGCATAATCGAATGTACCTGGCTGATCGATATCAGCCTGATGAAACGTCGAAGCTTGATAAATCGGAACCGACGATGCACCTGTGAACGGGTCCATGCAAGTCGAACCGTGGAGGAGCTTGGTTGCAAAATTCATCGTACACTCCCCCCTACGACCAAACTAGCATTCAATGCCTGAAACAAATCGGATACGACATCATCTGGATGCTCGATGCCAACCGACAGTCGCAACAATCGATCACAAACACCGACATGCTCTCTGACTTCTTGTGGGATATCGGCATGCGTCTGCGTCGCCGGATACGTACACAATGACTCGACACCACCCAGACTTTCTGCAAAGGACACGATTTGCAGATTTTGCAGGAACAATCCCACCTGTTCCACATCGTGTACGCGAAACGCTACCATCCCACTATGCCCAGTCGCTTGATTCACCTGGATCTCATGCCCCGGATGCTCAGGCAGACCCGGATAAAATACCTCCGCCACTGCTGGATGCTCACGCAGCTTTTCCGCTACAATCAACGCATTGGATTGATGACGCTCCATCCGTAATGCCAATGTTTTCATCCCGCGAATGAGAAGCCAGCAATCCTGCGGTCCAAGCACAGCACCGACTGAATTGTGCAAAAACCGGATTTTTTCCGACAACTCTCCCCCTTTTGTTACGATGAGTCCAGCCAGCACATCGTTATGTCCTGCCAAATACTTGGTTGCACTATGCAAGACGATATCTGCACCAAGCTCTAGTGGGCGTTGACAATAAGGGGTTAAGAACGTGTTGTCTACAATCGTCAGGAGCCTGTGCTGTTTCGCCAAATGCGTGACTGCTCGAATATCGGTAATTTGCATCAGGGGATTGGTTGGTGTCTCGACGAAGATGGCCTTTGTATCTGGGCGAATCGCATTTTTAAGTGCACTAATGTCACGCAAATCCACGTACGAAAACGTCAGACCGTACCGAGAGAGCACTTGCTCAAACAATCGATAGGTTCCCCCGTACAGATCGAGTGAAACGATCAGATGATCCCCTTGGGAAAACAAGCCCATGACGGTATGAACAGCAGCCATTCCTGAGGCGCAAGCGAATCCTGCATCTCCTGATTCCGCTTCGGCGATGGTCTCCTCCAAAATGGTGCGAGTAGGATTCGCTGTGCGCGTATAATCATATCCAGTGCTTTGGCCCAAGGCAGGATGACGATAAGCCGTTGCATAGTAAACAGGAAAGCTCACCGCCCCTGTTTTTTCGTCTCTGCCTACTCCCGCCTGAATTAATTTCGTTTCCAATTTCATGTCTGTTTCTCTCCCTCCAATAGTATACGAGGGCATCAAAAAAGCCCTCTTTCCTCTGAAAGAAGGCTTTGTTTACGTCACCGTAAGCAAATCCTTCTCATCTTTCAGAGTTGAATAACTCTGCAGGAATTAGCACCATTATCTCCCTGTTAAAATACAGGTGATTGGTTGCCGGGCATCATCGGGCCAGTCCCTCCGCCGCTCTGGATAAGAAGATTGCTATTCAATTCGATTGACCCTAATACTAAAGGATCGGCAGGATTCTTGTCAACAATTTATTTCCAGCGTTAATTTGCCTCTTTCAAGGCAGTCATAACTTGATTGTCCAGCTTCTCAGCTGCGTTTTTGTCATACGTCTTTTCATATTGCGGTTCTACAGAAATACGGGAACCGTAAAACATAATATCACGAACAGCCTCAATTTTGATTTCTACCATGGCCAGCTTGAGCGGAACACCTTCCAGTCGGTCTGTTTTGACGGAAGCACGACCATTAATGGCGAAAGACGAGCCGGCACCGATCAAATGCAGGACAACCTGCGGTTCCTTCGTAATATTAGTCAAAATACGTGAGCGATTATCCACAGCAAAACGAATCGTATCGGCGCTGACAGCGTACGTCCAGGACAAGGAGCTGAGCGATGGTGCCCCTGACTCATGATCTACTGTGCCCAAGGTAACAAAACGCTCCTTTTGCAAGAGCTTGAATAAATCTTCGGAAAGAGATTGGGAAACAGTTTCAGCCATTTCAATGCCTCCTAACAAACGTTTTGTACATTCATTTTACCCTTCGCCTAGCTGATAGGCAAACCTTTCCTCTCCACCTTGATTCTGGTTGTCTTTTTCCCTAGACTGGTAGGTAACAATACCGAATGATGAGAAGGGGATGGACAGTTTGTCACCTACAGATCGCCTCATGCAGCAAATTGATCAAGTTCTTGAAGAGCTTCAGGAAGTTCGGAAGGTAAATGAGCGGATGCATAAAATTGCCATGTTCCTGGAAGATATCCGACTTGCAGATGTGATCCAAAATTACACAGCCCCGCGCAAGCTGCTTTGGATCAATTTCCTCGCAGGTCTTGCCCGGGGTCTGGGATTGACGATTGGTACTGCTATCGTTTTGGCTTTCCTCGGCTCCCTCTTGACGCAATTTCTTTCGATCCCTATTCTGGGGGATTACATCAGACAATTGGTGGAGTACGTCGAGACTTACAAGCAGCGGCCTTAACGATAGAGACTAGTCTCTGTCGTCGTTATCGTCCTGGTCTTCATCGTCATTATGATGTTTGTCGTGCTTCTTCCAATAGCCATACGCGTTGCCGTTGGGATGCTTATCTTTCTGCTTCCCTTTTTCTTTTTTCTTTTTGTCGTCATCGTCGTCTTTATCCTCGTCTGTTGGCTTCACAGGCTCGACAATGGCTTTTGTACTTAATGCAACGTCAGCTTTCTTAACCAGCTTATCATCTTCATACAATGCGAATTGAATTGTTTTGGCACTAAACGAATGATTCTTGTACGACAATGTCAGCGAGAACTCGCCTTTGTCATTTGGTTTCATCTCTTTCTTCTTACCGTCAGGAGCGATCACAAACCATTCTGTATCGTCCTTTTTATTCCAGCCGCTTACTGTCCCCTTTACCTGAATGGACTTGGCGGCAGGATTGTTTACAGCAGTCGCCTTGATGGCATATTCGGTCGTTTGATCCTTGTCAGGAGCGTTAACGATTTCTACCTGAACGGATTCGGAATCAACCTTCTTGCCATCCTCGTAAACCTCGATCAAGGCTTTTTGATCTTTTGCGGCTTGTACATCCTTTACTGAAACCGTAAAGCTGCCTACGCCATCCCACAGCTTCTTCACGTTTGCGTCTTTTTTCACGCCATTATAGGTGACCGTTACTTTGTCTGCCCCCTGCTTGACAATTCCTTTTACTTTTAACTCCTTTTTCTTCGCATCCAATACAGACATGGTATGGATGATCATTTCCTGATCTTCTTCTGCTTTAGGAACGATCTTTACCTTTTCGCTATCGACCAGCTTGCTGCCTGCATAGGCACTCACGGTTACATACGGATCATAAGTAGCATCCGGAGCTTCGAAGCTGACCGTAAAAGAGTGCTCGTTGGTCGGAACGACTTCAATGATGTCGGAATTCGGCTTTTTCACTACCACCTTGGTGACATCCGAAGTCACAATCCCCTTTATGTACACCTTGTTATTTTCCGTCTTGGCATTTACACTCACGATTTCTTCAGCATTCTCTGTCAGGCGCACT
Source organism: Brevibacillus antibioticus (assembly GCF_005217615.1). Taxonomy (NCBI): domain Bacteria; kingdom Bacillati; phylum Bacillota; class Bacilli; order Caryophanales; family Paenibacillaceae; genus Brevibacillus; species Brevibacillus antibioticus. The sequence continues at coordinate 785,465 of NZ_SZNK01000001.1, read as the reverse complement.
TCCAGCCAGATGTCGCTGTAGTACTCGTTGTAGATACGCTCCCACTCCGCTTTGTTTTCTTCCATATACGTTTGGAGCTTCGTATTCAAGTTGATTTCATCTACAATGATGTACAAGTGATCCGCTTGATTCTTCAAGAGCATGTTCAGAGTGGTTGGATCATTTTGGGCAAGTTCTTTCAGATTATAGCGTGTGACTTGCTTCCCTTCGTCATTCATGACTACCTTTGTGGCACTTGGACTTGCAATCGAGCTTGCGTTGGCAAAAATTGGCGTCAAACAGCCAAGAATACCTGCCGCTGTCACCACTGCTAATACGGGCTTGGTCATGTACTTTTTCAATGGTAGTTCCCCCTTCTAGTCTGCCAAAATCCCCTTGCTTGCTTGGGTCATGCATATTGACGGGAAATCATTTTCAAAAGTTGCATCATCCAGGAAACCGCGTCTTATTACCTATGAAAAGCGCTTGATACAAAAAAACTCCACCCAACTTCCGGATCATTTCGGCAAGTGGAGGGGAGTCTTTGTCCCGTTAATTGCAGTTGTACTTCGGTTCGCTTTCAATCGCGACCAATAAAGCTTCAACTGATTCAGCAGGGTATTGCACTTCCACGGACTGTGAATCAACGTTCCCAAATAGCACGTACCAGCTGCCTTCCTGACGATAGCCGATATCGCTCATTTGATGATCCTCTTGCAGCAATTGCAAGAAAAAAGCGGCTGTTTCCAAAGCAGAGTGGTCTTCTGGTCGAGCATCGGCAACCACTTGAATTTGGAGCCAGTTAAAAAGTGCATCTTCACACTTCACGCGGTTCTCCTCACTTTCGCCCAGTTTGCTCCGGTTTGATCCTTACCTTTACAATCACGAGAATCGCGATTGCTACGAACATTGCACTTTTCACAGGAAGCTGCACATCCAATATAGCGAAAATGAGAGCTCCAACAAATAAAAGGATGTACAAGAGCACGTTTTTCAAAATAGGCATACGGATACGGGTAGCAAAACCAAGATAATAGACAATAATTAATTCCGCAAACAAAATCCAAGCCCGATATTTATCAGCCCATATGCGAAAGCTGTCATAGGCTGTGAGCTGATCTGGATTCGTTGGCACATAGGTTGATGCGATTTGTATCCAGTCCATCACTTATCTCTCCTGTCTTCAAGCGGTGAAACTCCTAGCGCTTCACATGCCACTCATAGGCGGAATGAAACGAATAGTCACTCCTTTTTTCTGAGGAAAACGCTATCTTTCTTACTTTATCAGGTGGTGGATTCTGTGTCAAAAAACGGTAGGTTCTTCCAGGTTGCTAGCAAGATTTTCGCCGTACATGCTATGATGAGGATATGTCAGTAGAAAAAGGTGGGAATAGGATGAGCTTGTATGATATTGCTGTCAAAACGATTTCCGGTGAAGAGAAGACATTGGCCGCCTTCAAAGGGCATGTCCTGCTAATCGTGAACGTCGCTAGCCAATGCGGCCTTACTCCTCAATACAAAGGGCTACAGGAGCTGTATGAGCGTTATCAGGATAAGGGTTTTGTCATTCTCGGCTTCCCTTGCAACCAGTTCGCTGGACAAGAGCCAGGAACAGAAGACGAAATCGCAACGTTCTGCGATCGTAATTACGGTGTGACGTTCCCGCTATTTGCAAAGATCGATGTCAATGGTCCTGACGCTCACCCTTTATATCAGCACTTGAAGGAACATACCCCGAGCGAAGAAAATCCAGATATCGAATGGAACTTCGCCAAATTCCTTGTGGATAAAGACGGTCATGTCATAAAACGCATCAGTGCGCGTACTCAACCTGAGGAGCTCATCACTGATATCGAGAGTTTGTTGTAAGGACAAGCCCAAATAAAAACGCCACTTCATCCCCAAAAGGATCAAGTGGCGTTCTTTTCTTTTCAATCTTACGCTTGCGGTTGTGCTTCATAGCGTCTTTGCTTCTCATAGCGCTCACGATCTGATTTGTTCAGATATTTTTTGCGCAGACGAACGGATTGAGGTGTTACTTCGCACAGCTCATCGTCGTTCAGATACTCCAATGCCTCTTCCAAAGACAACATGCGAGGAGCCTTCATTTTGACAGTCTCATCCTTGGTCGCAGAACGTACGTTTGTCGCATGCTTTTCTTTACATACGTTAACAACTAGATCGTTGTCACGGTTGTGCTCGCCCACGATCATGCCCTCGTATACTTCTGTACCTGGGTGAATGAACATCGTTCCGCGATCTTCTACGGACATCAAGCCGTACGTGGTAGCTGTTCCTGTCTCGTGGGAAATGAGTACCCCTGCGTGACGTCCTCCAACCGCTCCTGGTACAAGTGGACGATAGCTGTCGAAGGAGTGGTTGAGAATACCGTAACCGCGTGTAATCGTCAAGAACTCTGTACGATATCCGATCAATCCGCGGGATGGAATAATGAACTCCAGACGAACTTGTCCGAAGCCGTTGTTGATCATGTTAACCATCTCCGCTTTACGTTGACCCAATGTCTCCATAACCGGCCCTGTGTATTCCTCAGGCACATCAATGATCAACAGCTCAGCCGGTTCCATTTTTTGACCATCGATCATACGAATGATAACCTCTGGCTTGGACACACCCAGCTCAAAGCCTTCACGACGCATGTTCTCTACCAAGATGGACAAGTGCAATTCACCGCGTCCAGAAACTACATACGCATCTGGTGAATCCGTTTCATCTACACGCAGAGATACATCTGTCTCCAGCTCAGACATCAGACGATCGCGCAGCTTGCGGGAAGTTACGTGCTTACCTTCGCGACCAGCAAACGGGCTGTTATTCACGAGGAACGTCATTTGGAGAGTTGGCTCGTCAATTTTCAGAAGTGGCAATGCCTCTGGATGATCAACGTGGCAAACCGTTTCCCCTACGTTAATATCATCAATACCAGAAATCGCTACGATATCTCCCGCTCTTGCTGTTTTTTGCTCAACTCGTTGCAAACCGGAGAAACCGAACAGCTTTTGAATCCGCGCTTTTTTCACTTCGCCTTCGCGCGTAGTGACGGATACCATTTCATTCAAGTTCATGGTTCCGCGATAGATGCGGCCAATCCCGATACGACCCAAAAAGTCGTTGTAGTCCAGCATGGTTACTTGCATTTGGAGTGGAGCAGATTCGTCTGCGTCAGGTGCAGGCATATGCTCTACGATGGTGTCAAACAGTGGACGAAGGTCGCCTTCCAGCTTATCTGGCTCAAGTCCAGCAATTCCTTGCAGACCGGAAGCATATACGATTGGGAATTCCAGCTGGTCTTCCGTCGCATCCAGATCAATGAACAGGTCGTACACTTCGTTGATAACTTCTTGAGGACGTGCATTGTCGCGGTCTACTTTGTTCACGACAACGATAGGGGTAACTTTTGCTTCCAGCGCTTTTTTCAATACAAAGCGCGTTTGTGGCATACAGCCTTCGAAGGCGTCGACGATCAACAGAACGCCATCCACCATGCTCATGATACGCTCAACCTCGCCACCGAAGTCAGCATGGCCTGGTGTATCCAAGATGTTAATCGTGAAATCATTGTATTTGACAGAAGTAGTTTTCGCCAGGATCGTGATTCCACGCTCGCGCTCCAGGTCGTTAGAGTCCATCATTCTCTCTTCTACCTGTTGGTTCGAGCGGAATGTGCCCGATTGGATCAAAAGTTTGTCAACCAGCGTGGTTTTTCCGTGGTCAACGTGGGCAATAATTGCAATGTTGCGTATGTCAAGACGCTTCATGTGAACCTCCTCTATTATGCATACCTTCCATATTAACAGGTAGTGAAACGCGGCACAATGGGCAGTTTTTTACGGGAGCCACTTCCAGAGTAAGGGACTTTATTTTCGTCATACTAAGGAAAATGGAGGTGGCAACGTATGAAACGGTACGGCCCAAAATGTTTGGTTGGCTTGCTTATCATCGCAACCATGGTAACCGGATGCGCCAGCTCGAGCAGCCATCCAAAAAATCAAGCGCACACACAAAGTACCACCTATCAGCATACCCCAGGTGCAAGGACAAGCCTCACTCACGATTATCATGCCTACACTGGCGGAATCAATGCCCGCAATTATCACAAAGGCTATACGGTCAATGGTTTCAATCAGGATTTGGCTGAACAGCTCACCTTGGTGGCAGATGAAGTGCCTGGTGTAGAGAGAGCTACAGTTCTCGTGAGTGGTACGGATGCCGTCATCGGAATTCGTGTTCGGAAAAATTTTGGACCTGAGCAAACCCGCATAATCGAGCAGCAAGTCCACTCAGCTGTTCGGTCACGTGTTCCCAACTTCTCGATCAAAGTAGCCTCCGACCCAGCCACATTTGATCGGATTCGTGCCATCCATGCAGATATTTATGAAGAGGCGACGCATCGGACCAATCAAGTTGATGTGAGACCCGGCATGAACAGCCAGATCACCAATACATCCACGGAATTTCGTTCTCTGCTCCATGATATTGGCCGCAAAATTCCTCCTGTCACTCCATGATGACAAACAAAAATCGAAGCTCCATATAAAAGAGGTGCGGAATGAGCCCGCACCTCTTGAAAACTTTTCCATTTGTTACTTACTTTGCCGCTTCAACCAGTTTCATTTCTGGCTCAACAACTTGCAGTTCACCCAAACCACGAACTAATTTCTTCGCGTAAGTTTTTTCCGGCTTCAGCACGGATACCAAGTAGTCGATGGCGATTTGCGGATCAACGGTTTCCCCACACGTGTAGCAATCCAGAGCAGCAAAGCCGCGCTCAGGATACGTATGAATGGACAGGTGGCTTTCCGAGAGAAGAACCAGTACGGTAGCACCCTGAGGAGAAAACTGCTTCGCTTGCACACTCAGTACCGTAGCACCGCATGCCTCAGCAGCCTCAATCATTTCCTTTTTCAAAAATTCTGCGTCGTTCAATAAATCAAACTGAACTCCCCATGTGTCAACAGCAACGTGTCTTCCGAAAGTCGAATATTCCATCTTTCGGTTCCCCCTTCCTAACGAGTGTGATATTAAACATCGCTAGGACCTGCGTCATTCACTAACGGGGGCGGTTTCCGTTGTTATCCACCCTTTAAAGTGAATCCTGGTTCCTAATCCTGTTTCCAACGAAAACAACAATACCATGCATCGGCCTAGTTTGACAATACCCTTTTTGAAGATTAAACAAGAACTAAAAAATAAATTAATCAATCTCTCGACAGGATGAAGGCACCCCCTTGCTACAAGTGGCTCTCGTTGACATCAAATAGGCAAGGTTCTAAACTTTTCGAGAAAGGAAATGAACAAGAATGGAGAGGATCGGAACACATGATCACTATCCGCAATGCCAAAGCAGAAGATTTGCCAGCACTGATCGCCATCGAGCAGCTTTGCTTTTCACCAGAAGAGGCTGCGACACAGGAAGCATTTGAGAAACGCATTCGATTGATTCCAGACAGTTTTTTTGTAGCGGAAGAGGATGGCGTCATTGCGGGGTTGGTGAATGGACCCGTCATCGAATCCTCCTTCATTACGGATGATTTATTTCAAGAGATTAAAGAAAATCCGACAACGGGCGGGCATCAAACCATCTTAGGACTAGCGGTTTCCCCCTCTTTTCAAAAACGAGGCATTGCTTCCGTGCTCCTCACACACCTGGAAGCATCAGCAAGCGTGGCCGGTCGGGAGACGATCACCCTGACGTGTAAGGAAAATTTGATTGGTTACTATGAAAGTCATGGATACCTCAACAACGGGGTTTCCAGCTCAGATCATGCTGGAGCTATTTGGTACAATATGATCAAACCATTACAATTGCGCTAAGGGAAGGGCAAAAAGAAATAGCGGGCACCTCTTGTTAGGAGGAACCCGCTTTTTGTTATTCGCTATGTAATCACGGACATAAAAAAGGGCGCCTCTGGCACCCTTTTTTCGCTAAACTTCTAATTCAAATAGACGTCGTGATAAGGTTACTAATCGAACATCAATTGCTGGAAGTTTTTCCGGGGCAGTTCTCTTTGCCCAATTACGCAAATCCAGCCATCGGTCCGTTTCATGACGTAAGGACTCAATCTCCTGCTCGCTACCATCCTGCTGGAACAAAGCCTCCAGCTCATTGGCCATGTGCAGAGAGTTATTTTCAAAGATGGACACTTCTTCGTCTCCGGTTAGCTCCTGAATGCTCACAACCGATCCTTGATCGTAGTGATACACCATTGTGAAGCCGTCATAAATCCGGTGGACAATTCCATAGCCTCGGAACGCTTTCATTGCTTTTCTCATGGCATTTGCCAGCTGCCGATCTCGGATCAGATACGAGCTGTCGCATGAGTAGCGGCTGCCAACCCGACAGAAACTCAATTGAATTTCGCCGTTCTTGTCATTCAAGATTACGTCACGATCGCCATTGTCACACACTTTGACTTGGACTGAAATGTGTTCATTGGTGAAAAGCGAAACGAACTGCTTCAGCTCTTCTTCATTCACCGTAAAATAGGCCGAGGCGTAATTAGTTGCTAAACGCTGTGCCATAAATATCTCCTCAATTCTTTTGGTTTGCATGGGTCGAGTATGACCGAACAGTTATCCAAAACAGAGGAGATACGCTAAGTATCAACAAAAGAACGCTGTAGAACCTGGCCTTGCCCTCCGCATCGAAAATCGATTTGGGTAATGAAGGCGGATCACCTACTTTTTGTTTTTCGCAAAAAAGCCATTTTTGACTTCTTTATTATACCTCAGATGCCCTCAAAAGTCTTGAGCAAAATGACGATGAATTTTAGCAAAAAACCGGAATATCCGCAATCAGACGCAGAGAAATGAAAAGAACTCCCTGATTCATTCATATGCTTGCTGTTTCATTGAAATTCAGGGGGATTTATATCCCTGCCGTTGAGGTCATCGCTTTTTTGATCGCAGCCTGTTCTTCTTCAGACAAATGGTAGCTCGATGTCCCTTGCTCAAGCGGCTTGGCGTACACGCGAGATTCTTCTCGTCCAAAAATGCTGGTGATCACGACGCCGTTCCCAGCGTCATCTGTTACCGCCAGCGAAAAGCTAAGATCACTGCCGACATCCCCGAAGGCATTGTAACGGATAATCGCTACCTTGCCGCATTGCGCTGCCATCCGTTGTGACAGACGATTGATGGCAAACTGCTGATCGCTATGCTGCTTTTTCATTTCCTCTACCTGATCAAGCAGTTGGTGCAAGCCTTCCTCGAGATTGGCTCCTCCCGTCCCTGTCATAATCCGGTTGATCGATTTCCTCAATCGACTGATCCGGACAGACTGCATAATCACGATCCATAACAGGATCAGTGTCAATGCGATGACGGCTAAAAGCAGGATCGCTACATTGGGGATTTGTGATAGGAACACTTCCAAAACTTTCCTTCCTTTCCGGGGCGCGCGTAAATATGCTGTCAAAAACCTTCTTTATTGTACAACCGTCGGGCCTCCCATTCAAACAAGTCTTTCATAAAAACAACAATTACTAAATAAGCGACTTTCCCACCAAAAAAAGCGACACCCTCATTTGTTTGAGATGTCGCTTTTTCATTCCGTATTGGTTTGTGTCAAACTCATCGTCCTTTGGCTATCCTCCAGTCTGCCTACACTTCCAAAAGCAACATTTCCCGACGGAGCTGTTTTAGTCGCTCTGTCGACTGCTTCATTTGACTTTGGTCTTTGGCTTGCATCGCATCATACAACGTCGCCAGTTCATAATCCAACTCCAGACGCAGCACCGGGATGCGTTCTTCCGAGTCACGTCGTTTCATCGCGGCAATTACCTGATCCATCGTTACATTGCAAAATTTTTCATAGATCACTTTTTTCTCAGCTCCTTTTAATTCCACTATTCTGATAACTTCTCCGTACTGGATTTGCTTCAGCAAGACGCACTCTGCAAAAGTGACCTTGATCATGGCATGCCCTTTCGCCCGCTCTACGAAATGGTACAGTACCAGTGCCACCCGAGAGTCATTGACAGGAATGCCTGTAATGTGCAGCTTATAGGACCCGTTTAAACGCTGCATTTTCCAGTCGGATCGGCCATCTGTGGTGTTCACGAGGAGGTGAAACTGCTCGGGAGATTCTTTCCACGTGACGCTCACCCCTGCTTCCACCAGGGCCTGCACCATCGCGTGCAATGTTTTGCGGTCAAACCAAACTGCCAAATGAAAATACTCCAACTCCATGCCGAGATTCATCTTCTACGGGCTCCTCCTGTTGACAGAATACTCAGATATTGTTTTCGCCGCAAGGGAGTGAGTGGTATATCATATTATTCAGGCTTTGGTTTTGCTATTCATAAATCTCGGCATGTATTTTTTTCCTGGATGGTATGATATCATATGGAGGATTCCAAGCTCCCTTGACGGGGACGATCGCCCTTTTCTTTCCAGTAAGGGTTCGATGATGCTTAAAAGAGGTGTTTGTTACATGCCAACGTTTTCAGGCTTTCGTCAAGAAGATTTTGACGTTTTTGCCATTGATGGACTGGATGCTCGGATGGACGCGATCAAAACCAATATCCGTCCCAAATTCGAAGCACTCAGCCAACACTTTGCGCCTTTTCTCTCCGTAGCAACCGGGAATGAAATGTTTACGCACATAGCAAAGCATGCACGCCGTACGGTGAACCCACCAGCAGATACGTGGGTTGCCTGGGCGAATGATAAACGCGGTTACAAAAAACACCCGCACTTTCAAATCGGTTTGTGGGGAACACATTTGTTCGTTTGGTACGCGGTAATCTACGAGTCTCCTTCCAAAGAGATCATCAGCCATGCGTTTAACAAGCGTCTGGATGAGGTCATTGCGATGGTTCCGGAGCACTTTCACTGGTCCCCGGATCATATGCAACCAGCAAGTACGTCTCAAGAAGAATTGGGCACGGCTGGCGTGAAAAAGCTGGTGGACAGACTGGCACAGGTAAAAAAAGCGGAGTTGCTCTGCGGAATTACCATTGATCGTCATGATCCAATCTTGGCAGACGGAGAAGCATTGGTGAGTCGTCTCGAAGAAACATTTGGCGTGTTGAGTAAGCTCTATACATTAGGAAATTCTCGTGGATAGACCAACTCTTGCTTTCTTTAGTTAAGTTATATGCAAAAGAACAGGTCCGCTTTCATTTGAAAAACGCAGGCCTGTTCTTTTGTTTTAGGAAAAAGACCGAAGTCGAACCAATGACTTGTTCACATCGCTAAACATGCGGTCAAACAATTGTTGAACACTTGGTACATCATCAATTAATCCAATAACCTGACCAGCCCAACCAAAGCCATGCTGGCTGTCGCCCTCATAAATAAATGTGCAATTGTTCTCTCCACTGATGAAGCTCTTTAACTGCTCGTAGCCTACCCCTTCTTTTTCCAATTGAAGAATATGATCAGAGCCTGGTGTACGAACAACCCTCGCAGGTGCCCCTAGTGTGCGCTTGATAACTGCGGTATCATGCTCCGTTCCAGCAACCAACGCCTCTTTGTAGGCAGAATGCGCATGGACACATTCTTGCGTCGCAATAAATCGCGTTCCCATCTCCACACCTTCTGCACCTAGTGCAAGCGCTGCCAAAATCCCCCGACCATCACCGATGCCACCGCTAGCCAATACCGGAATTTTCACGGAATCGACCACACGAGGAATCAAAACGAACGTCCCGATATCATCTCGCCCCAGGTGACCCCCACCTTCTTGACCGACAGCCATCACAGCATCCGCGCCAATTGATTCGGCTTTTTGTGCTTGGCGGGCAGACGCAACCAAGACAAGCTTTTTGATGGGATGACCATCGAGTCTGCGCAGCAGCGGCTCTGGATTGCCTCCTGTTACCGAAACAGCTGCCACCCCTTCTTCAATCGCCACATCCAGCATTTCTTCATACGGTCGACCGTGTTGACCAATTGCATAATTCACACCAAATGGTTTATCTGTCCATGCACGAACCTTGCGAATTTCCTCCCGCAGCGCTTTAGCCGACGGCAAGGACATCGCCGTAATTTGACCGAGTCCCCCCGCATTTGACACAGCCGCAGCCAAATCTGCGTAAGCTAAATAAGCCAAGCCGCCTTGAACGACTGGGTATGCTATTTGAAGTAGCTCCGTTACTCTCGTTTTCATCCTTTTATCACCCCGTGTAAATGACCTTCTCGGCTAACGGGCCAAACTCCTGCCACCACACGTAACCCTGAATAAAAATTCGCTTGCTTTCCCCCCCTATTTTGCTATACTCAATTTGTTTGTTTTTCCCCTTATTATTCTTGATTAGTAAAGTGAGGCGATCGTAATGAGACAAATGAAAACTCCTTTGTTCAGCGGGTTGTTGGAGCACGCCAACCGGAACCCGATTCAATTTCACATTCCGGGCCATAAGAAGGGTATGGGTATGCATCCGGCATTTCGCGAGTTCATCGGGGACAACGCTCTTTCGATAGACCTCATCAACATCGCGCCATTGGATGATTTGCATCACCCGAAGGCAATGATTAAAGAAGCACAAGATTTGGCAGCCGAGGCATTCGGTGCTGACCATACATTTTTTTCCGTACAAGGTACAAGCGGCGCCATCATGGCGATGATTATGGCGACCTGCAGTCCTGGCGACAAAATTATCGTACCGCGTAACGTGCACAAATCGATTATGTCGGCGATAATTTTCGCTGGTGCAATCCCAATCTTTATTCACCCTGCCATGGACGAGCGTCTGGGTATTTCTCACGGGATCACAGTGAAGGCCGTGCAAAAAGCACTGGAAGCCCATCCTGATGCTGCTGCCCTGTTGGTGATTAACCCAACGTACTTCGGTATTGCAGGTGACCTGCGTGAGATCGTGCGGGCGGCGCATAACTATGAAATTCCTGTATTGGTCGACGAAGCTCATGGTGTGCATATTCATTTTCACGAGGAACTGCCGATTTCGGCCATGCAAGCAGGTGCCGACATGGCAGCCACCAGCGTACACAAGCTGGGTGGCTCTTTGACCCAAACATCGATCTTGAATGTACGGGAAGGGCTCGTCGATGTCGATCGGGTGAAAACGGTCATGAGTATGCTCACGACGACTTCGACGTCTTACATCTTCCTCGCATCGTTGGACATGGCCCGTCAGCATTTGGCCCTCAACGGGAAAATGCTCGCGGATCAAGCGATGGAGCTGGCAGCAAAAGCACGCGATATGATTAACGAAATCCCGCGCATCTACTGTGTTGGCAAGGAGATTCTTGGAAAGCCTGCGACTTTTGCGATGGACCCAACCAAGCTCCTCATCCATGTACGCGATCTCGGAATCACTGGATGGGAAGTCGAGAACTGGTTGCGTGACAAATACAACATTGAGGTAGAGATGAGCGATCTGTACAACATCCTCTGCTTCGTTACGGCGGGAGATACGGAAGAATCCATCCGTACGCTGGTAAATGGCTTGCGTGATCTGTCCGTTGAATTTTCGCACGTACAAGCAGAAGACAAGCCGACCATCTCACTACCGAATATCCCTGTGCTGTCCACCACCCCTCGCGAAGCCTTCTATGCAGAAACAGAGACGATTCCGTTGGTGGAAGCAGCAGGTCGAGTCATCACTGAGTTCATCATGGTGTATCCTCCAGGCATCCCGATTTTCCTTCCTGGAGAGGTAATCACCGAGGAAAATATCGCGTACATTCAAGAAAACATTCGAGTCGGATTACCCGTACAAGGTCCAGAAGATGAGACACTAAAAACGATCAAGGTCGTAAAAAGACAAACCGCCATTTCTGGCTAAGTGAACCGAATCAAAAAACGGCTGCCTCTTTCACGAGAGAGCAGCTTTTTTATTTTTTATGCAAACATTTTGAGATAAGATAGAAATGGGAAAAATCAGGAAAGGTGGGCGTTGCTGCCATGCCAGACTGGTCGTATCAAACGATGTTTCGGCCACTTCTCTTTCTCATGCCACCCGAACGGGCCAAGTCGATTACCTTGAAATCAATCGGTACTTTGGCCAAAATTCCGGGTGGTCCGTCCATCATCGAATGGATGGGACATATGGAGCCACCCTCGCAGCTCTCCAAAACAATGGGCGCGATCACGTTCCCTACCCCAGTCGGGTTGGGTGCAGGATTGGATACGGAATGCATCGCCATTCAGGCGCTGTCTAAATTCGGCTTCGGGTTTCTAGAGCTGGGACCTGTGTCCAAAGAACCGATCGATTCTCATGGCACCGTTCAACGTGACATTACCGCCATGGATATCCACTATTCTGGTTATTTGTCAAATAATGGTATAAACACTTTTCTGAGGCGCCTGAAGGGGGCTTCTGGCATCAAAATTCCGATCGGAGTCAGATTGGCCTGCCAACCAGAAACCAGCCTGAGAGAAGCCACAGAAGAGCTTCAAGAGCTAATCGACAGATTGGAGGGTTTTTGTTCGTTTTTCACTATTGATACGCGGACGAATATTGGACAGCCAGAATGGAGCCATACCACGTGGGTGGAACATTTTTCCTGTTTGCGTAACCAAACGGATCTACCACTCTTGCTGGCGGTCCCTCCGAGCCTTACAGAAGCGGAAGCACTCCCGATTCTTACCTCGGCAAAAGAAGCAGGACTCAACGGTCTAGTTGTCGCTGGAGGCAGCATTCAGGAAGATTCACCATGCGCGAACACCCCTGTTTACACCACGGGGAAGAGTTCACACGAGCAAGCCGTCAAATTTGTCTCCTGGGCACGGGAACAGTGGTCAGATGCCCTTATCGTTGGATCCGGCGGGATTCTGGAGCCACAAGATGCTCTGACCTTTCTTGCAGCGGGTGCCAATTTTGTGCAGTTGCACAGTGGCTTGGTCTATTCTGGACCCGGCTTGCCAAAGCGAATTAACGAAGCCATCTTGCAATCACAACCTATCACTGACCCCCCTCAAGAAAAGCGACCTGCTTTTTTATTTCCTTTATGGGTATGGGGTATCTTGTTGGGCGTGGGCATGTTGATCGGTGGGGTACTTGCTTGGCTGGTAGCCGCAACAACCGTCGTCCTCCCCTATGACGAACGCTTTCTCGGAATGTCAGCTGACCAGCTTACGCTCTTAAATGCACAGATCCTCTCTTTTATGTCGCACGATCGGATTAGTCTGGCAGGAACGATGATATCCATAGGAGTTTTGTATAGCCAACTGGCTTACCATGGCCTACGTAAAGAAATTCACTGGACACGGACCGTCTTGCTCGTCTCCGGTACTGTTGGATTTTCCAGCTTCTTTTTATTTATTGGATACGGTTACTTTGATTACGTGCACGCGATTTTAGCACTCGTGTTATTCCCCATGTTTTTGCTCGCATTACGAACACCTGCAAAGGTTCATTTGACTCGCCTACCGCCTCAGCTTCACAACGACCGGGATTGGCAAATGGCTCTATGGGGACAATTGCTCTTTGTCATCATTGGATTTGGTTTGACAGGGGCTGGTATCATCATTTCGATCATCGGCGTCACAGGTGTCTTCGTTCCTTCCGACCTCGTCTTCCTCTGTGTGTCTGCTGATACCTTGCAGTCATACAATGAGCGATTAATTCCTGTCATTGCTCATGACCGCGCTGGCTTTGGCGGGGCATTAGTTTCGAATGGGCTGGCCGTCTTGCTGATTAGTCTTTGGGGGATCAGGCGAGGAGAAGCGTGGATTTGGTGGACATTGTTTTTAGCAGGCATTCCTGGCTTCGTTTCTGGTATAGGCATACATTTTACTGTTGGCTATGTTGATTTTACTCATCTCTTGCCTGCTTATGTCGCCGTCATTATATTTCTCGTCGCACTCGTACTTTTGAAGCCGTATTTATCCCGGACGTAAAAGAAAACAGACGAAAGAAATCCTTTCGTCTGTTTTTCTCTCATGTAGCCTGACTCGAGTTATTCTTTATTCAGAGTCAGTCCTCGTCTGTTTCATCATCATCATCGTCATCATCGTCTTCATCGTCATCGCCCGGAGCGAACGCCAACGTGTAAACGTAAGGATCTTTGTCACGATCATCTACCCAGACAAGGCGATTTCCACCCATGCGCGGGGCTTTCATTTCCGCGTCATCATCCCACTTGATATCGCTAAATGACCTCTCTTTGAAATCATACAGCTCAAAATTGAACTGCTTGCCTTTTCCGGACAGACGATTGTCTTCAAATAAAATCATATTTCGTGAAGCTTGTGGATTTTTCTGGTCGCCGTCCGTATAGCGTAGGAGTGGATCGACTTTTTGACGGTCGATGTTGTAATAATACAAATCCCAACCTGTTTTGGAATTGCCAGTATCTTCACTCCAAACCACGAAATCATCGCCAAGCTCTGCTTTCTCTACTTTTACGTTTTTACGAATTTCTTTCGCTTTATCATCTTCGATATCGTAGAGAAAGATCGTTGCATTCTTTTTGCCATCTTGGACTACCCAGGCTGCATAGTTCTCGTAAATATCAACGCTTGACGGTTCACTTTTCAGCCTTGATGCCTGCGTATGCTGTCCAGTGGACAGATTCGTGATGATCACTTCTGCTCTGCGATCGACATTGACCCACAATAAACGCTCTCCGTCGATTTCATAGAACTTCTCACTCGGCTTTTGATCATCATCTTCATTTGTTATCTGCGTTTGGACGCCTTTACGAATATCGTAGGAAAAGAGTGCGTCTTCCCGCTGATCATACCAGACAACAAAACGGGAACTTACGACAGGACGAGCTGCATCGTGATCTGGGTCGCTGATGGATTTGCTCGTTCCTTTTTCCATATCGTAAAGAACAATCGAATTGTGATTCTTAGACTTTGATACATAAGCGACGTAACGATCGTGACCGACTGGATCAACAGGATCGCCACCTACACTCCCCAGCGGAACTTGCTTTTTATCGTCCAGATCATACAGGTGAAGCTGGAGCCCTTTATTCCTGTCCTGTTTGGCATACAAAACGTAGTCACCATAAATTCTCGGCCCTACTTTTCCAGAAAGGTTGGAATCAAGTTTCTTTTTGGACGATTTATCGACGGTACGATAGATCAGATCTTTACCTTCAGCATACACATAATCGTCTTTGTACACATGTACAAATTCTTTGTCAGCCGAACCGTTTGTCAATTCTTTGTTTCTGCCATTGCTGATGGTATGCACGTTGATTTGATTATAGGAGCGATTCTCGTACAAAATTTTATTTGTGGAAAGAGTAGGACGCCCTTGTTCGCCTTTTTGGACGACAGCCGCCTTTTCTTCTCTCTTCTTGATATCGTAATAGTAAATATCGCTGTTGCCATCACGTTCGTCTTCCCATGCGACGTACGCATCGCTTACCACTGGGTTGCTTGCTTTTCCACTCGCAGATACGACCTCTGTATCTCCTGTAGAAATTTTGTACAGATAAACATCCCCGTTCTCTGTCCAGACAACGTTTTTATCCCCGATCTCCACACCATTGACTGATGCTGATCCATCTGACAAACGGGTTTCTTCTTCCTTCGCGATGTCATACAGGTAGACGTCCGAACCTCCGTCACGGGAGTCGATCCACACAACATACTCACCATCGACTTTTGGATTCGTCTTTTCAGATTCCTTGTCGCCAATTTGCTTTTGCGTACCTTTATCGAGATTGTAAAGGGTTACGGTTTCTTCCCCTTCAACCATCCACACGGCATATTTTTTGGAAATGTCATAACCGGCTCCGGAAATTTCAGGCTTGCCTGCCTCGATTTTTTCTTCATCACCAATACTGTAAGCAAGCGCCGGTGTCCCGCTCCACAGAGATGTGACCAAAAGTGCAGCAGCCAGCATTCCCTGCATCGGTTTTCGCTTCATGAAACAATTCCTCCTTTTACAACGATTCTCACACTTATCCATTATCCTCCATACGGAAAAGGTTGTCAAAAAAAAACAGGCCTCCACATAGGCCTGTCGACTATTTTTTATTCTTTTTCCTGTCTGTCATCAGGTCGGCAGTCACAGTTACACGCCGCATAAAGCGTTTTCACTGAATTACTTTCAAAATGTTCGATGATGGTTCCGCAAGTCTGACATACGATAGTTCCCATCTATGTCCCCTCCGCATTCAATTGATTCACATATTACTACAAATGTTATGTTACATTCATCTTAATATGCTACACCATTCGGAGTCAAGATGCATCTGTTGATAATTAGTATGTCACATTAGATCAAAATATTCTCATTCAACCAGTTCGCGATTTTTTTCATGACTTCTTCCTTTTCAGGCTCATTCAAAATTTCGTGCCGCAAGCCTGCGTATCGTACAAACCTTTGTTTATCTGAAAAGCCCGCTGTAAACTGCTCCACAGCATCCGCATCAACCAATGTATCAGCACCAGCCTGCAAAACAAGGACAGGGTGCTTGATTCGATTTCTTTCCTCCCACGCCTTTTCCATAGAGCGGTTCAATTCCGTGAACCATCTAACACTTACCTTGGAATAATTGAGCGGATCGTTCTGATAAGCAGCCTGAACAGCTTCGTCGCGCGATACCATGTCGGGAGTGATTCCATTAGGCATGACAAGTGTTGGCCAGACCCGATCGAGAAACTGTGCCAATTGCTCCTTCCACGCCGGTACAGTCAGCTTGAGTTTCAAGCATGGAGATGTGAGAATTAACCCTGCCAGCTCTTTACTCCGCTCATCCGTCTGAATAAAGCGAGTCGCAATGAGCCCCCCCAAACTATGCCCCATTAAAAATACAGGCTTCTCTCCTGACGCATCGGCAAGAGCAGTATTCGTCCACTCACGTACACGGGACAAATAGTCTTCGAATGATTGAATATGCCCCCGTCTCCCAGGAGAGCGCCCCCATCCGGGCAAATCTTCCGCATATACATCCCAGCCTGCCTGATTGAAATAGGCTGCTACATGCTCATAACGCCCATGATGCTCTCCTGTTCCATGGACGAGAACAATTGCTCCCCGAGAATCTTTGGCCGACCATTTATGTACATCCATTCTCACTGTTCCTCCTACTGCTTGATTTCTTACGATTATACTAAAAACAGAAGGCCGTATTTTAAAGAAAAACCAAAACGAGCAGAAGATAAACTTCTGCTCGTTACCTAATACTGATTTTCTTCAAATGGAATGGATGGTAAATGCTCCTGAAAAAACTCAGCAAGCGCTACTGCCTCGTTCTCCGAATCCAGCCTGAAAATTTTTTGCAGGTATCCTGGATTCACCGCATCTTCAGAACTGAGAAGAGTCGATTGCCCTGTCTGCATACAGATCACCAACGGCTTCCCATAAAACTTGTGTGTAAATACCATGCCAAAGTCGTATCGTGTTCCCTCTGAAATAAATCCGAGAAAACGTACATTAGCATTCTCCGATACGTCGTATAAGTGGTCGTAGTGCTCCATCAGCAATCCCTCCTCAACAGTATTTTGGCCTCCGAATTTTGTGAAATATTCGGATTATTCACTAGTATAAGCGAAAAATCACGTTTTTGCCACCCAAACAGCATCATTTACCAGACGCGTCGGGTTCATGACCCTGTCTTCCCCTTCTTGAATCCATCTTACTTTTTCTGCACCATGCAACGATTGCGCGACAAAGGAGAGACATTCAAAGAACAGTTCAACTACTGCTGTACTGTATCGTTCCTCCATTTTCTCCAATGCATACGTCAATCTAAAAATATCTGGTACACTTCTTCGACTGGCTTCCAATACTTCTTTTCCTTTTTCAGTCGGGTATACGTGAACCACACGCCCATCCAACTCCGACTTTTCGATGGTCACCATGCCTTTCTCCATTAATTTCTTGATATGAATGACAATCGATGAGGGATGCCAGAAGGTCCAATCTGCAATTTGCGTGACGCGTACACCTTCATAACAGTAGATGATCCAGAGAATGTTTAGCTGTACGGAAGAATCCAATTCGGCTTCCTTCGCTGCCCGCTCCCAGTCTTCTTTGTTCACCACATCGATGGCGCGCATGGTGTTTAAAGCTTCGAATACGTGTCTTATTGAGGCCTCCTGCATGCGTATATTCCTCCATGATCCTTTATCGTTCATCTAATGGCATATAAATATGATATATATTTTACACTTTTCAGAAAAGACGCGCAATTATTTTTGGTCGCCAACTGCCTCATTGCCAAAGAGTGGAAGACAATGCTACACTAAACGCACAGAATACCGGTACTAGGAGTGAGTGCAGTCGTGAAACTTCAATCGGCCTACATCTATTTCGTTGATGGTTCTACCGCAGCATCTGTAAGTATTGACGACGTGAAAGCCAAGTTTACGCGATACGTTGACATGACCTCAAAAACAGGAAAGCAGTTGGGCTGGACCTATGCAGATGCCGCTTTCCCTTACAACCTAGAAGAACGCCCTGAAGGAAAGGACTCGTGGTTCCTTCTTAGAGGAAAAGACCCAAACATGTACAAAGCCATCGTTGTTGGAGTCGGGAGCAAAAATGAAAACGGTTCCGAAAAGCATTACATACAAGTGTCCCTCCCTGAATCAGCGACGCACGGCGATAAAAACAAGGCAAATGAGTACTGTCGATACCTGGCCCGTGATTATAAAGCAGAGCTCCACCTCTTCAACAAGCGTATTCAATATTTCCAACCTCGAAAACCATAAAGAAACATGAAAAAACAGTCGAGAAATATCGACTGTTTTTCATGTTCAGGCCTATTCCCCCCGATCTCTTTTTTTCATACAAATAACAAAGAGAGGAAAGGGGGGAGCTTATGGATGCCCAAGCATTTATTCAGCTGATTGCTGACCACGCCAGAAAGTCTTATCAGAACCATCGTATATTCCCCTCCATTACAATAGCGCAAGCCGTACTCGAGTCAGGTTGGGGTCAAAAAGTACCTGTTGATCCTGCAACTGGGACATCCTCGTACAACCTCTTTGGAATAAAGGGAACGGGACCTGCCGGATCTGTCACTATCGAAAGCAAAGAGGTGGAAAACGGAAAGACGGTTACACGTACTTCCCAGTTCCGCGCTTATGAAAATTACCAGCAATCCATGGAAGACCATGCCCAGTTTTTACGTAAGCCCGCATATAAAAACGTGCTGGCAGCCGCTACTCCCGCACAAGCCGCACAGGCTTTAGAAGAAGCCGGCTACGCTACCGATCCTGCATACGCTGAAAAGCTGACGAACCTCATTCAGACGTACAACTTGACCCAGTACGATCAATTTGTCCCAGAAGAGCCACAAACGTTTCCTCCCTGGAAATGGGAGCTGGGCAATCGCGCGTTACAGGAGGGCTTGCTGACCTCACCTGAATGGCTAAATAAGTTAGACGAACCCATGCCAGTATGGGCTGCTTTAGCAATTGCCCTGCGACTGCTGGACAACCAGCGACAGAAGCCATGAGTCCATGAATAAAAATCAAAAGCCCCATTGCCACAAGTAAAATCTCGTGGATAATGGGGCTGTTTCGTATAAAAATGCAGTTGCCTCAGTCGTAACGTTGCTTGAGCACGTTGATCAAATCATTTGAGACCTGGACAGCGAATAAAACCTTCCGTCCACCATCCGAATTCCCAGATCGACGCAATATTCCAATCCTTGCGTCACTCCGTACAAAATCCATTCGGAAGAACGGTGGTTGATATCAAAATCAGTGTAAAGGTCAGTGCCATCATTTCGGATCTCTTTGCGGTACGTCACATCAAAAAGGCGTAGGACAAAAGGCAGTTCAGCAAATGGAATAGCAAACTTTCGCTCTATTTCTTGCTCGAATTCCTTTGTCATGCTCCACTCTGCCTGAATGGACTGCTCATCTTTCCAGGCAATGCGTATACTCGGGCCTTCTACATCCGTGGACGATCGCGGGGGATTTGTCTCCATTCGCTCCCATCGTTCCTTTCTTTTACTTGCTATTACCAAGTATATTGGCTTTTCCCTATATTATAGCACGGGGACATGCAAAGTGGAAACGCATCCAAGCCATAATTTTTAACGCCCAACTGTAAATGTATTTTCACCGACGGCTACATAAGAAGTGAATTTTTCGGTTTTCATTTGAACTTGTACTTTGTAAGTGCCGTATGCTTCGAGTTTCGTAGATACAAAAGGCTCAGAAAAATAAAAGCTGTTTGCATTTTGCGTGGAGTATTTCCATTCTTTCCCTTTAGACACTTCTTTGCCGTCCGGTCCGATCAACACGAGTTGCATGCGCAAGTCTTTGGCTGCGGGCGCGTCATCAACCTCTACGAATACGTTAAACGTACGAGGCACATTTTTATCGCTGTATCCTTTGACAGGGTTGCTGAACACGACATTTTTATTGCGGGTCTGCTGAATCCCTTCGACCACAATAATATTTACGTTTGGCTTAATCACTTGCAATTTGCCAGATTGCTGATCGTAATCGACGAAACCACCGAGCTTGTTCACTATTGATTCTACCGATTCAGCCTTGGATGCTGGCATTTCACTCGCTACGGTTTCCGCACCGAAAAATACGCGCATCGCACCCTCTCCCAGCGCAGTAGTGCTCCCCACCCCTGCTGCTACAGTCAACGCCAACAAGGCCGATAACCATGCTTTTTTCATGTCAATAATCCTCCTATATGTGTGCGCGGTAGCGCTTGTTATTCCGGAATTACTTCTCCCTAGTTTATACGTTTGGAAAAAGAAATAGTTGTGCTTCCCTAATAAGTTTTTTCAACAATATCCACACTATCCACAAGCACAAAACCTTAGGAAGAAAGACTTATGCACAGAGATGCTCGTAACTACTTCTTACTCTTGATGAGAATATTGGGAATGACACAGAAAAAAGAGCGGCTATCCAGCCACTCTTTTTTGCTCCTGACACCTACTACTCCTGTTGCGAAAGCCTTGTAAAATACCGGGAGACCAGTCGAATAGCGACCTCAATCGCGTCTTCGTTTGGCTCAATTTTGGAATGGTGCAAACCGTACGGCGTTTGCACACCCAGCCAAAACAAAAAGCCAGGGATTTCTTTCAAAAAGTAGCCGAAGTCTTCTCCGGTCATGGCTTCCTTGCAAGTGATGAGAGTTACCTCTTCACATTGTTCCTGTACCCATTGCATGAAATCTATCGTTAGCTGCTCCTCGTTGTAAACCTGGCAGTAACCAACACCGTAGTCAATCGTTGCCTGGCACTCAAAGCCCGCTTCTATTCCCTTTACGAGAGATTCAATGCGGCTCTTGACGAGTGCCATCGATTCCATCGAAAAGGTTCGGATGGTCCCTTCTAACCTGGACTTCTCCGCGATGATGTTCTGCTTCGTCCCGCTCTCCAGCTTGCCAATCGTTACGACGGCCGAATCCAATGGATCTATATTGCGCGAAATAATCGATTGAAGCTGTGTCACAAGATGGCTTCCTGCAACCACCATATCATTCGCCTTGTGCGGGAAGGCGGCATGCCCCCCTTTGCCAACCAAATCAATGTACAGCTCAGAAGTGTTGGCAAACAAGATTCCTGGCTTCGTCGCAATATGCCCAACTGGGTATTCTGGCGCGATATGCAGGGCAAAAATGCAGTCCGGTCGCCACCCTGCAAACTCTTCACTTTCCAACATCGGCCAAGCACCGCCAGGACCTTCTTCTGCTGGCTGGAAGAGGAAGAGCAAATCATCTGCTATCGGATGCTCCGTAAAATGCGTTAGGAGGCCAAGGGCGATCGCCATATGCATGTCATGCCCGCATGCATGCATATACCCTTCATGAAGCGAGCGAAACGGATAGGACGTTTCCTCTACGATCGGCAGGCCATCCATATCCGTCCGCCAGGCAATTAATCGTTTTGGCTTTGTTCCTGCCAGCTTGACCAATATGCCTGTCCGCCACGTTTTGATCTCGATTCGCTCCTGAGGCAGCTTTTTCAAATAATCGAGCAAGTATTGTTGCGTCTTCACTTCAGCAAAGCCGGGCTCCGGTATTTGGTGCAGGTCTCGGCGAATTTGTGTAAACAAGGAAGTCGTCATGGTCTACGCCTCCTTTTTCGTACCTGTTCTAGTTGTTAATTGCTCCTCAAACACGGTAAGGAAACGGTCCACATCGGCTTTTGTCAACGTTAGTGGCGGAAGCAGACGAACAATCGTTTTCTGCGTCACGTCAACGAGAATTCCTTCGTCAAGCAATGCTTGCTGCAAGTGGCTTACCTCTTCCGGGGTGGAAGAGAGCGGAATTCCAACCATCAAGCCTTTTCCGCGAAGGGATTGCAGTTGATCTGGAAGACGCGTTCGCAACGCTTCCAAGCCTGACCACAGGTACGCAATCACTTCTTCTACGTGAGCGATGAAGGCTGGATCAAGCAATTCATCCAACACGACATTCCCCAGGGCTGCAGACAGTGGCGATGGTGCAAATGTCGTTCCGTGATCCCCCGGTTTGAACTGGTTCATCAGCTTTGGACCAGCGATGACACCGCCAAGGGGAAGCCCTCCCCCTATGCCTTTGGCGAAA
Organism: Brevibacillus antibioticus; assembly: GCF_005217615.1. NCBI lineage: Bacteria > Bacillati > Bacillota > Bacilli > Caryophanales > Paenibacillaceae > Brevibacillus > Brevibacillus antibioticus. The sequence continues at coordinate 763,059 of NZ_SZNK01000001.1, read as the reverse complement.
AGGATAAGGTCTGGCGTTACGCCTGCATGCTCATAAGCAAACAGCTTTCCTGTCCTGCCCATTCCTGTCTGTATCTCGTCCATGATGAATAACATGCCTTCTCGTTCACAGATCGCAGCTACCTCTTGCAAGAACGCTCCCGTTAGCGGCACGACACCGCCGGAACCCAAGACTGGCTCCATGACGACCGCAGCGGGTCTTGCTTCCTGGCAAATTGCTCGCAATCCTGCCGTGTCTTCCGCATCCAGTTCATAAACAGGAAAAGCCGGCTGAGGAAAGTCTTGATAGACGTGAGCCTGCCTCGTCAGACGCACTGCTCCAAGTGTTCGTCCGTGAAAGCTGTTGCGTAAAACAACGATGCCTTCACGACCTGTTCCCTCGTTTTTCGTCCATTTGTGAATCAGCTTGATCGCAGACTCTGTGGCCTCAGCACCAGAGTTAGTGAAAAATACCTTACCGCTGATGCTGTTCGCAACCAAACGCTCGGCTAAACGGATAGCCGGCTTGTTTAAAAATACATTGGAAATATGCAAGAAGCGCTCTCCCTGCTCACGCAGAGCCTGTACAATGCGCGGATGAGAATGCCCCAGAACATTTACCGCGAGTCCGGTAAACAAGTCGAGATAACTCTTTCCGTTCGTATCGTACAAGTAATTTCCTTCGCCTTTGTCTATGGCAATCGGAAGTCTTTTGTAAGAGGAGACGATATATTGTTCATCGAGCGAACGCCAGTCCATGTGCACTCTCTCCCTTACAGCTGACGTAGCTCCTGCTTGATCTCTGTCTTGGAACGAGTTTTTTCATCGATTTGTTTGATCACACGTGCAGGCGTTCCCGCAACTACTACGTATGGAGGTACATCGTCAATTACGACAGCACCCGCTGCAACGACAGCACCTTTTCCTACGCGTACACCTTCCAGAATGACAGCATTTGCTCCGATGACAACATCATCCTCGACAACAACTGGCTGGGCAGATGGCGGCTCGATAACGCCCGCGATAACCGATCCCGCGCCGATGTGGCAGTTTTTCCCGATGGTTCCACGTCCACCTACTACAACATTCATGTCGATCATCGTACCTTCACCGATAACTGCACCGATGTTAATGGAAGCACCCATCATGATGACCGCGTTGTTACCGATTGTCACTTGGTCACGGATAATTGCGCCTGGCTCAATACGCGCTTGAATCCCTTTTGTATCCAGCAAAGGAATGGCGGAGTTGCGGCGGTCGCTTTCTACTACATAATCTTCAATTTTGTCTGCGTTAGCAGCGAGCACTGGCTCAATCTCTTTCCACTCACCAAAAACAACACCAGTAGGACCAGTAATGAAGGCTTTGGAGCTCGCACCGAAGTCGATTCCCTCCAGATTCCCTTTTACATATACCTTCACTGGTGTTTTCTTTTCGCTTTTTTGAATAAACGCGATAATTTCGTTAGCATCCATCATGTTCATAGTTACATCCTCCTCAAAATAACAGCATGGTCAATCAAAAAAAGCAATGAGTGCATTCGCTATCTCATTGCTTTTGATACTACGTAAGCAAATCATAAATAGCGCTCCACAAAAAGATGTATGGTCCCTTGTGACAGGATGTTCATTTTTCATGACACACCCCAGCCTGTGCTACGTAGGGGCATAGCATAAGCTTCGGCGCTCTAGCCTTTCTTCCTTCTCCTGCCCCCTGGCAGATTGCGAAAAGGCTTACTCTTCTTCGGCGCACCTCTATTTAGAGTACATTATAATAATTTTATTTAACTCTACCAAAATCAATGAAACGTGGCAATAAGAAAAAAGTTATTGACAACGATTATCATTTTCATTATTTTTATTGATGAGAATGATACTCATTATCTAATTGGAGGTTTTACGTTTTATGAGCATTTTGATGGTATACGCGAGCATGACAGGGAATACACAGGAAATTGCTGAAGCAATTGCAGAAGGTATTCGTTCAACTGGTGCTGAGCTGGAGATAAAAGAAGTGATGGATGCGAACGCAAAAGAACTCGAAGCTTACGACGGAATCTTGCTTGGTGCCTACACATGGGGCGATGGCGAACTGCCAGACGAATGCCTAGATTTTTATGAGGAAATGGACGGTATTGACCTCAGCGGGAAAAAGGTTGTTGCTTTTGGCTCTTGCGATTCCGCTTACGAGCATGTCGGTGCAGCTGTTGATATTTTGCTGAAAAAGGCGAGTGAGCGTGGCGCGGAAACACCAATGGAAGGATTGAAAATCGAGCTTTCTCCTACTGCAAAAGAAGTGGAAACTTGCAAAGCATTTGGGGTATCATTTGCTGAATTGCTCGGATAATCGGTGTTTCCCAAATACTTTGGCACATGCTATACTATCAATCCAACTTTTTAAGGAGGATTGATCTCATGTCATTACATACGGACGAGATTCTCTTACGGCCTCTCCACCAACAAGACGCAGCCGAGCTCCTAGAGCTTCGGCTGCGTAATCATGACTTTCTCCAACCATTTGAACCAATCCGCCCCGCTTCATTTCTGACCCTCACAGGACAGCAAGAACAGATTACACAAGCGCAGATTGATTTTGAACGCGGTACTGCCTATGCTTTCGGCGTATTCTCTAGAGAATCAGGAAAGATGATCGGACGTGTAGCGTTATCGAATGTCGCACGCGGCGCATGGCAAAATGCTACGATTGGGTACTTCATGGATCAGGCGTGCAATGGCAAAGGCTATACGACATCAGCAGTAAGTCTCGCTCTCCACTTTGCTTTCACGAAAGCTGGGCTACACAGGGTACAAGCTGCTGTTATGCCCCGCAACCAAGCTTCCATTCGCGTCTTGGAAAAAGGCCGGTTTCGCCAGGAAGGGCTTTCGTTACGCTATTTGCAAATTAACGGTGTATGGGAGGACCATCTCCTCTACGCTCTTACTGCTGAGGAGTGGTCTTCGTAATCTCTCCGCTCTTATCGCTCTCACGTAGCCGCTCCAGGATGCGCCGTTTGCGGTACAGCATCATCCCCGCTTCGGCGACATCCTGTACGGTTGAGCGATTCAAATACGCCCCGAATAAAATACCCGCAATGGGCACCATTTGAAATAACTTTTTCCACCCAAAGTTTTCTGTGTACGTTACCACGACTTCACGCCATCCCTGCAATTGCGCCATTACCTCTCTTTGTGCATGTGGATCATCAAAGCGGGAGAGCTCAGCGAGTATCGCTTTTTTCCCTACGATGTCTGATGAAGCAAACTGCAAGCATTTGACGACAAACAGCCGCTCCCTCTTCTCTTCAGGTCGATAGCCATAGGCAAGAGCCATCTCTTGTAATACTTTTAGGGATGTCCCCATCAATAGCGGAATATCGATCGCGAGGGTAAATATCCCCCCGAATCCAGTCGTGGCACCTTGTACCGTGGCAAAATTCGCACGTGAATCCTTCAGCTCCATCGCGACATCATTCATGATCGTAAGCGGAACAGCGCAAATCTCCTCCTTGCCACTAACAGAAGACGGGGCCTGTCCCTCTAACCGTTTGCCAAACCGCTTGTATATCGGTTCATCCTGCACCAAATAAGTTCCACCTGTCTCAAGAAAGGCTGCCATTTCATCTACGGCTTTTCCCAGCTTCTCTTGAACGAATGCAGGCGTAATCCGATCCAACAGAACAAAAGGAAGTCTGCCAAGCTTTTCCCAAAACCACAAGTCGTTCTGGTCCTTCTCCCAAGCCTCGACTTCACGTAATGCCGTAACCAATGTCTCCCTAGACTCTTTCAACCCCAACAACCTCCCTGGCTGCTCACTCAGATTCTCCTCGCTTCCACTGACATTGGTTGCGCAGGATGGACTTGATGTAGTCCTGCAACGCTTCTGACGTGTCGTGAAAGACGAATTCTTTTTTATTTCTTACGATCCCCAGCTTCAAATGTTTCACTTGCTCTCCTTCGATCCGAAAACCGAACTTTTCCAAGATCGCCTTCTGCTCATTTGTCACAGGACTTCCTCCCCTTGTAGTCGAAAACCCCCATGCCAACACGCAAGGGGGTTTTCTTATCTACTTCACTTCAATTGTAAACGTTAATGTTTCATTGCGCTCATTTACATCGTTTTTCTTCGTGTACTTTCTTTTGGAGCTGATAACCTTGCAGGTCTTATTCTTGAGCGTATTCGTTACTTTGATCTTGTATTCGCCAGGCTTATTCGTATCGATATACCTTTTCAAATTCAGTGATTCAAGTCCCTCTCCATCATCGTCGTCACCTTTACTAGGCTTGATGCTGGTGATCTCTTCCTCCCCGAAAAAAATCTCGATCCGATTTTCTGAGGAAATGGTACCGTTACTGTGCTCCCGACTAGCACCAATACCAATCTCGCCATGTTTCCATTCAAAATTCGGCATATAGTAGGCCTTCTTTTCGCTCTTATCCCTGATCTTTTTGGATCCGACAAGTTCAGCATGAGTAGCGATCAGCCTTAGGTCTTCCCATTCTTCGAGATCATCGCCTGCGTTCACAGTTAACTTTTGTCCGTCCCGGTATTCCTTGCCGCTCTCGCTTCGAAGAAGAAGTGGCGAACTTGGCGGACTTACACCTGTATCATCCGGCTGACATGCCGGATACGACTTGATTGGAGGCAAATCTTCTATCACTTGAACATAGCCGCACCATACTTGCGCCGGGTCTCTTTTGCTATAATAGTTGATTTTGTAGCGGCCTGGCTTGTATCCGGACAACAGCAATGCCGTGTGATCCCAATTCAATTTGCTCTCGTCGACAATGACGTTATCGATCGCCCATACCCCCGGCCCCTCTTCGTCATCCGCTTCACTTCCATTTTTGACGTGCTCAGCAGCAGTTGCCAGCCAGATCACATGAACGGGATTCTGATACAGCTTGACTGTATTTTCAGAGGAATACAGGTTCATCTTTTCTACCTGCTGTGTTGATTTTTCGTTCTGCTTCATCAACACATCCATCGTGACATTTCCACCAACAGGACCACAGGCATTTGGTGCACCTGGTATTTGTATGTGAACCGTTGTTGCTGACGTCTCGCCCCATATAGACGATGTCTCTTTTTTCCCCGAAACAGGCTCAAAGGTAACAGCGATTGTAATTCCAGCCAGTCTCTCAGGAATGTCTACCTCAAAATGTTGCGCGTCTGTCAAGGTTTGTCCTGTTCCGTTCACCGACCACCTTCCTGGGGTTGGCGAATACAACGAAACCTTCCCTGGTGCTGCTGGAGCTGTTATTTTCTGATCTTGCGTCAGTTTTTGACCGCTTGCATCCGTTCCCATGTACAACTCTGCAACGCCTACTTGAATCGTCGTCATCCAAGGTGACATGGTTGTATCATCCGGAACGAAGAGGAGCTCGTACTGCCCCGTCAACAATGTCCCCGTCGAAAATACGGTCGCAGGAACAGACCTCAACTCTGCACTCGTGGACTTATTTGTTAATTTCCATGTGCCCGGAATAGAGCTGGTAAAGTCGTGTGAACCCATCATTCCAAAAATCGCAGTTTGCCCGCCACTTGGTACTGGTTCTCCCTCTGCCTTCTCTCCATTAAATATGCTTGGGTAATTTTTGGCCTCTACCAGAAATCGCACATGCAACGTGCTGCTCTTCCCTTGGGCATCCGCCACAATAAAGGTCAAAGTATGCGAACCAGCGGACAGCTTTTGTGCTGAAATAGTAAACCGAGGTACTTGCCATTTGAAAGAAGTCTGTGACGAGGTATTTTCGGCTTGATACTCCGATAACTCTACGCCGTCCAATAAAACCTGCTTGCGATTGAGGTTGGTGCCAGCTCCATAAGTGGTCTGTATCACGTCAATATCAAGTGGTGTCTCGGGAGGAAGAATAAACTCATCGTTCTTCACCCAGTTCCAACCATTTGAATCCAATCCTGCAACCTGATAATCGTTAAAGATAACCATATCGTGAACAGGCTGGTTCCGGAGTGGCTTAGATACTTGGCTGTTTTTTTTCATGGATGCTGTTGCCCCGGCCCCCATGGCTGGCGGTACTGACACACCTGACAATAAGGTGCCCGTTGCCAAACACACTAGAAGTGCTTTTACAACCCATTTTTTCACGAATTGTCCTCCTACTTTCTACCTTACAATTTTTCAACTGTGATTATTCGACAAAAACGGCGAAATATCCTTTGCGATCGTCATGCTTTTTCGCGCGCTAGATATAGTTAAATACTATCTCGTTTATAATTTATATAGATTTGACTTATATCTCCCCAGTTGGTAAAAATGGATGAAAGGGAGGGGATTCAGATGGTTCAAACCAATCAATGGAATGCCGGGCTATACGATGCCAAAATGAGTTTCGTTTCTGAATACGGCAAAGGGTTAGTGGACTGGCTACAGCCGACTCCTGGAGAAAGCATTCTTGACGTAGGCTGTGGAACAGGTGACCTATGTGCGCAACTATCGCTTGCGGGAGCAAATGTGGCAGGAATCGACTTTTCTGCCGCCATGATTGAGGCTGCTCGCCAAAAATATCCGCAGTTTGCCTTTGAAGTAGCCGATGCGCATACGTATCGTACTGATGCCAGCTATGACGCTGTCTTTTCCAATGCCGCACTCCATTGGATGAAACGTCCTGCAGAAGTCGTTGAAACCATTTGGTTGGCTCTTGCTCCTGGTGGGCGCTTTGTCGCCGAATTTGGAGGACACGGCAATTGCGGACAAATCACAAAAGCATTACGGACTGTTTTGGCACGAAAAGGAATATCTGCCGATGAACGCTCGCCTTGGTATTTCCCCAGCATTGGAGCGTACACAATTCTTTTGGAAAAGCAAGGCTTCCATGTCGTACTTGCCTCCCATTTTGATCGCCCGACTGTCATGGCTGGTGGGGGCCTGGGGCTTTCGCATTGGCTGAATTCTTTTTGCAGTCCTTTTTTTGCGGGACTGTCCTCAGATGAAATCCAGCAAGTATGTACGGACGTCACTGACATTCTCCGTCCTGCTCTATTTCAAGAGGGACATTGGGTGCTCGATTACAAGCGTATTCGCGTCCTTGCCCATAAGAAATCAGCGAAGAATACTCTACATGGGGGAGCTGCATAATGACCCGTATTGCCTGCCTCCATGGACATTATTCGAATATTTCCCTCTTATCAGATGCGTTCGTAGCCTTTGACGTAGAGCTCATTCATTTTGTTGATCCAGGTTTGCTCCTGAAAAACGCGGGAAACCCTATCCATACCACAGAACAAGCACATACCAAATTACGTGAGCAACTAAGCTGGATGCAGAGCTGCGCGGTCGATGCAATGGTGATCACTTGCACGCAATATGCCGCACTGCTAACACCAGAGGATGAGGCAACAGCCACTGTCCCAATCTTCACAATCGATGGACCTTTTTTTCATGAGCTTGCCCGGTATTCTAAGCCACAAGTTCTGCTATTCTCCAATCCCGCTACTGTCCAACCTACGATGGAGCGTCTCGTGAAACACGCCCATTCCCACAACCTTCATCCAGAGATACAAGTATCTCTCGTCGAAAATGCTTTTGCCCTGCTCATGGAAAACAAGCAAGAAGCTTACAGAGAAGCGATAAAAGACGCCCTGTATCAGCTCCACCAAACGTTTCCAGACCAACCTATTGCCGTGGCACAGCTCTCCATGGTACCTGTTGCTGACCAGTTTGCAAAGGAAAACGGCTATACAATCTCCCATCCTATACATAGTTTGACGTCGCAAATGTCCGCAACGTTACCATTACGTAGAAACCGTTGAAAATCGTATGGATGTAAAAAAAAGCCCCGTTTGCTTAGGTCTTTGGCCAGTGGCAACGGGGCTATCGCTTATAAACGAATTCGATTGGCTTTTACATACCGTCGGAGTTGGTCACGAGAACCTCTTCTCCCTCATTCAAGCCACCTTTGATTTCAATAAAATCATATCCTTCAATCCCGGTTTCTACCTCTTTCGGCATTGGATCTCCAGTGCTCGGATCTTTCACCATTACCGTTCCCTGACCTGGCCCGAGAATTTCAACCGCATTGCTTGGCAAGCGCAGAACATTCTGTGCTTGGGCGACGATAATATCGTTGTCTCCCGTCATTCCATGCTTGAAATCAGCCTTGTCTAGCAGTTCCACTTTTACTGCAAAACGAACTTCCTTTTCTTCCTTCTTTCCTTCTTTCGGGAGCTCTATGACTTTGCCTTTAAACGGCTCGGTACCAAACGCATACACATAAACATCGACCTTCTGTCCGACTTTAATTTGTGGAATATCAAGTTCTCCGACGGCTGCCATAAAGTAAACAGAAGTCGTGTCCATAATAATGGCTGCAGGCTCTGATCCGGGCGCTTCGCCTTGTTTTACACCTAGCTTGGTGATGACACCGCTAATTGGCGCTGTTACTTGGTTCTTCGCAATTTCACGCTTTTTCTGCTCCATATTCAATAAGGACCCTTTTAGCGCTAGTTCTTTTTCCATGAGCTCCATGCCAGACGCTTCCATATCCATCTTGAACAGTTGCTGCCCTACTTTGATTACATCATCCTTTTTCACGTTGATCTTGCCGATTTTCCCGTAAGTACCAGCCAAGACTTCTATTTCATCCGGCAGCTGGAATTCTTTCTGATTTCGGCTTACATATAAGAGGCCCTTATCATCCGTGAACTGAACCTCACCCTTGTCCCCGACATAAATGTCCCCAGGCTTCTTGACCAATACCTCGACATTGTGAATTCCGCCAGCACCTTCTACTTTTTCACCAATTCTATCCACTTCCGTGACAACACCATCCACAAAATACATGGAGGTCGGAATGAATACCTTCACTTTTTGACCTACACTGAATCGTTCAGACTCATAAGAAGTAAATTGCCCAATAATTTTCAAATAGTCGGTATTTGCAAGCTTGACGACTACCTGTTCCGGTCTTACATCTTGCCCTTCTTCCACAAGGACATCAATCACTTTGCCTTCTTTTGTAGCCTTGATATTGTCTTTCTTTTGTTTAATTTCACTTAGCTCTTTTTTCGCCTTTAAAATCTCCAGCTCCAGCTTTTGAATTTCCAGCTGTGCATCCGAGCTGTCGATCGTGAACAAGACATCACCTTTTTTCACTGACTGCCCTTCCTTGACTAGCACACGTTGCACCTTGCCGTTAAGCTCTGGCTTGACTTCCTCACGTGCCTTCGCTTCCACTGTACCTGCTGAGTTGATCGTCTTCTTGACGTCACCACGTTCCACGACGGCTGTCGGGAAAGTCGGTTTTTCTTCTGGATTTTCTTCTGTAACCTCTTCGCCCTTGAAGTACGAATAGCCGTAATAGCTGCCCCCTCCAAGAACGGCCACGACTGTGGCGATAATGATCCATTTTTTCTTGTTCATCTTACGTTCCTCACATTTCATCACTTATTCAGATCGAATCGCTTGCAGCGCACTTAAACGAGACGCGCGGATCGCCGGGAAGATTCCCGCCAACACCCCAATAATAAAGGAGAAGCCAATCGCAAAGAGTGCTAGCCAGCCCGGAATGACCGCCAATTTTGTTGGCTCAGCCTCTGGATCACCACCGCCGTACCCCATGTTCAGACTATCCAAGAGACCACCAGACGCTCCGAAGTAATTCACGAGCTCAACCGCTCCCCATGCCATGCCAAGACCAGCTAGTCCACCAATTAAGCCAATAAAGCCTGACTCCATTAAGAACAGCCAACGAATATTCAACACAGTGGCTCCGATTACTTTCATGATGCCAATCTCTTTGGTTCGCTCTAAAATCGACATGATCATCGTATTGACGATTCCAATGGTTGCGACGAGCAAGGAGATTGCTGCAATTCCTCCGAGGACCATCTGAATCACGAAGAAGAAGTTATTGATGGTTTCCAGCTCACGTGCAGGCGACCATACTTCAAAGCCATGTTCCTTCAACGCTTTGACTACACCCTCAACTTTTTCACGAGATTCTACCTTGACTGTAATTCTGTCAAATTCAAAAGGATCCTTTTTGGCTTTATCACGTGATCTGCGCGATGCTCCCTCTTCGACTTCGTTACCTCGACTGCGCGTGACCCACTCGTTCAGCTCTTTCACTACGTTAATCGGTACATAAACCGCAGATGACGAACGACGTTCTTCAGACTTCTTTAATTGACCGACAACCTTCACACGCAGTTCTTTTTTCTCGTATTTCGGTTCATCGTCGATGCGATATTCGCGTGACAAGATGAGAGTCCCCGCTCTGTCTACGAGATTCAAGCTCAGTGCTTCTCCGCCCCCTATATCAGGAGGTGGCATCTGAGACATTTCATGCCGTCCAGCTCCGGCCTTTCTTCTCCGTTCCTCGCGCTTTTCCTTTTCTACGTCGCGCAATTCTCTGGATACATCGAAAGCAACCACTATCTCTTGTGGCGCCCCTGTCAGATAGCTTCCTTTTTCAATATCATTTTTGCGATAGGCAGCCGACTCATTCACATCCACCCCAATAAGCTCTACGTAACCTTCTCGTCTACCTACCTTCAGCTTCGCTTGCTCTCGTAATTCTTTTATCGGCATAACTGCCTGAATGCCAGGAATTTTTTTTAATTCCTGCACCGCTTGCATATTCAGCTTCTTGACTTTATCCTCTGGAACATCAACCCATTCGCCCTTTTCCTGGTACCAACGCAATGGCTCGACGTCCATCTCTGTCAAGTTCCCGAAGTTCTCCAAGCTTTTTACCGCACTTTCCTTAAGCCCTAAACTAAGTGCTATCATCGCGACGATTGCAGCAGTCCCGATCATGACACCAACCGACGTGAGGGCTGTCCGTAGCTTCATTCGCCACAGATTCCTCCAGACGATGCGAAAAGAATCCAATACCTTCACTGTTTGTTCACCTCATACCCTCGCCTACGCTGGTCTTGTCCTTTTTTGTACAACCCGTCCGTCCTGGAGATAAATGACGCGGTCGGACTGTTCCGCTACTTCCTGCTCATGGGTAACGATGATGAACGTAGTCCCATTTTCCTTGTTCATTTCTCTCATTAATAGGAGAATCTCTTGTTCCGTCTTTGAGTCCAGGTTCCCGGTCGGCTCATCCGCCAAGATGATGCCAGGCTGATTGACGAGCGCTCTCGCGATACTGACACGCTGCTGCTGTCCACCACTAAGCTCATTAGGCCTGTGGTCGATACGACCTTCCAGCCCTACCCGGTGGAGGATTTCGGTTGCTTTCGCCCGACGTTTTTTCTTGCTTTCGCCTGCAAAAATCAAGGGAAGCTCTACGTTTTCCAACGCTGTCAGATTTGGGAGCAGATTATATGACTGGAAGATAAAGCCCATACTTTTACGGCGAAACATGCATAGTTCATTTTCGCTGTAGCTGGAAATCTGTGCTCCGCTAACCATGACACTCCCTTCCTCCGGCTTGGTCAAACCTGCAAGCAAGTTCAAGAGCGTAGACTTGCCTGACCCCGACGAGCCACACAAAGCCACGAATTCTCCCTTGTTGATATGAAGGTTGATATCATACAGCACGGGCACTTTGATTTTTCCCGTTCCGTAGCTGTGATTGACCCCTGTCACCGTCAGCTCTCCTGTTGAATTGACCATCGTTTGTCGCACCTCATTCGTTCTCTAAAAATGGAACATCACATACTATAGACGTAACATTTCGCAAAACGTAACGCTACTTTCAGAAACATTTTACGATTTACGTAAATAACCATGCTTTCTTCAAAAATATGTAACAGCTACGTAACCTTTTGCAGTCTGCTACGTATTACAATATAGATGTCACCAAACCATGGAGGGTCGAAGAAGATGACTATCTATCGCTTTTTATTTGAAACAGCAACACGCAGATGGGTTGAAATCATCAAGGCACCCAGTATGTTTGAGGCAGCAAAGCAAGCCAAGCAACTTGCAACCAAGCGTTCCAAGTCCATGTCTACTACCATCAGCTTCTCATTTCACCACGCTGCTTCTCAAGCATAAATGCACACATACATAAACCGCTTGCCCGTTACGGGAGGCGGTTTTTATATTTTGGGGATATTATTGACAGCACCGATTTCTTCCTCTTTAATATAGAGAGAGGCATTACAGCGCATGACAGTATAGATCCGCTTCGATTGTGCAGCGGTATACAAAGGGAGATAATCACAATGACCATGAAGAAAGCACTCACCATTGCAGGTTCCGACACCAGCGGCGGAGCTGGTCAGCAAGCAGACCTCAAAACGTTTCAGGAGCTTGGTGTTTTCGGGATGACCGCCCTCACCGTTATCGTAGCCCAAGATCCACATAACGAATGGTTTCACGAAGTGTTTCCGATCGATGTCGCGATCCTGGAAAAACAAATCGAGACCGTACTCGCAGGAATTGGCGTAGATGCTGTAAAAACAGGGATGCTCGGAACCACTGAACTGGTTGACCTCGCTACCCGTAAAATAAAACAATACGATTTGAAAAATGTTGTCGTTGACCCTGTGATGATCTGTAAGGGTGCAGATGAAGCACTCCATCCAGAAATTGCAATCAGCCTGCGTGAAGTCTTGCTCCCACAGGCAACTGTTGCGACTCCTAACCTATTCGAAGCAGGTATTCTCAGCCAAATGGGCGCACTGAAAAGTGTCGATGACATGAAGGAAGCGGCAAAACGCATCCACGACTTCGGCACCTCTTATGTCGTGGTAAAAGGCGGCAGCAAACTTCAAAGCGGCAATGCCGTGGATGTTTTCTATGACGGGAAAACGATCGAAGTATTGGAATCAGAGCGCTTTGAGACGAGCTTTACGCACGGTGCCGGCTGCACATTCTCAGCTGCAATCTGTGCAGAATTGGCAAAAGGAAGCTCTGTAAACAACGCAGTAGCTGTTGCCAAAGAATTTATTACCGAAGCGATTCGCCACTCGTTTGCACTCAATAAATATGTGGGACCTACTAATCACGGTGCGTACCGCATGAAAAAGCACGGCGAAGCGATTTGCTAATCACGTTCTTGTAAATAAAAACTCCTGACCATATCCGAGTCTTTCTCGGCGTGTCAGGAGTTTTCTTATGGTTACGCTTGTTTTTTGATCGCGACCTCAGGATTGATTGGGGCAGCTTTTCGTTTCATGCGTACGGAAGACACCGTAAATACGATGAGCGCAGACCAGATGAATCCAAAGCTGATGAGATGTGTTTGGGTGAAAGACTCACCGAACAAGAAAACAGCTGATAGAAGCGATATCGTAGGCGCCAAATATTGAATGAAGCCCACAACGGAAAGTGGGAGTCTAGTCGTTGCTTGGGCAAACCAGTAGAGCGGCATGGCAGTAGCTACTCCCGCCAGTGTCAGCAATAAAAGTTGCCACCACGCTAAGGATGACATCGTCGCCGTCCCATTGACCTGTAGCATCAACAAATAACCGAAAGCAATAGGGGCCACGAACAGCGTCTCCCACGCCAGTCCGATCATCGCCTCCATTCGGACGAGCTTTTTCGCCAAGCTGTAAAAAGCAAAGGTCAGCGCAAGTGATAGAGAGACCCATGGAATCTCACCGTACTGGAAGGTGATGAACATGACTCCGAAAGCTGCGAATATAAGCGCGAGCCATTGCCCAGCATTCATTTTTTCTTTTAAGAAAAGGACGCCGAGCAGTACGGTGATGAGAGGATTCATGTAATAGCCAAGACTCGTTTGCATGACTTGATCGTTATTCACTGCCCAGATAAAAATGAGCCAGTTTGCGCTGATTAGCAGTGAACATATCGCTAATGCTCCGAACATTTTAACACCAGTAACCGCTCGCCACATACTGCGCCAGCGTTTCGTTACCTGAATAATGATTGCGACAAAAATAATCGACCAGACGATTCGATGAGCGAGTATTTCCCATGCTCCCATTGCCTGAAACAGCTTCCAATAGAGCGGGAGTAACCCCCAAGCCAAATACGCCACAATTGCGTAAATAATCCCCTGTCTCATCCTTGCTCCTCCATGTGTTTCGCCTTCTCTTTGTCTATAGACGACTTTTTGAACTTCTTCTCTATGGAGTAGTGTAACGGAAATATGAAAAATCAGCTATGTATTCTCACAAAGAATAAGGAGTCCCCTACACTTTCATTCGTTACCATATTACCAATGCATGCAGCTATCTAATTACCTTAGTAGCACAGTAAAGAGTGGACAAAAATTTTATTGTACCACTTTTAGACCTGTAGTACAATAGTCATTATTCTTCCGAGTTTAGTCATACGAAAGGAACTTTTACTTATGACATACTGGCGATCTATCTTTTTAGTTTTACTTGGCGCGTGTAGCTACGGTGTCCTCTCGATCTTCATGAAGCATGCATTTCAACTCGGCTTTACGCCATTTGAAATGAGTGGAAGCCAATTGATTTTTGGCGCCTTGATCATGACGATCATGGCCATCTTTTTCTCCAAGCAACGGTTTTCGTTCAAGTATTTGTTGCTCTTGGCACCAGCCAGCCTCATGATGGCCTCAACCAGTCTTTTTTACCATCAGGCTGTTAGCCGGGTCTCTGCTTCGCTCGCAATCGTTCTCCTCTTTCAGTTCACCTGGATCGGTGTCTTGTTGGAGGCGGTTGTGGATCGCAAATGGCCGACCGCTGAAAAATGGGTGTCTCTGGCTATGCTTGGAGCAGGGACCGTTCTTGCAAGTGGACTTAGCGAAAGCGGTATTCAGAGTGTAGACCTAGTCGGACTAATCTTCGGTCTGATGTCTGGCGCGACCTTTGCCCTGGTTATTTTCTTCAGCGGGCGTATTCTCCCTGGAATGGATCCATACTTGCGAAGCGCGGTTTCGATTAGTATGGCAGCCCTGATGCTCTCGATCATTTATCCACCAACTTTCTTGGTAAATGGTCAGCTTCTGCAAGGTTTGCTGCCGCTCGGTCTTTTGGTTGCGATCTTCGGTTCGGTCATCCCGATCTTCTGTTTAGCCGTCGGAGTGCCACGGATCGGTAATGGACTAGCTACCATTTTAAGTGCAGTGGAGCTGCCCACTGTCGTACTCTTGTCGAGTTTCGTGCTTCAAGAGACTGTCTCTCTCCCTCAATGGGGTGGCGTATTCATGATCCTCGCTGCCATTTGCGTACCGCAAGTAAAATGGCGGAAACTATTCTCCCCTTCTCGCGCCCTCGAGCAGGAAAGAATGTAGCGCCGTTTCTTATAACCGCATACAAAAAGCGTGCAGACGAATTGGCTCTGCACGCTTTTTTGACGATGCTCCCTCTTCTTATAGAAGGAAGATAGAATCTTTAACTCGAATTTATTTGCAAAGACTACCACTCTAGGGGGAAAGGATATGGAAAAACGGCATAAAGTGTTATTCCAGCAACTAGAGGATTATCGACAGGAGACATTAAAAGCAATCGATGGCTTGACGGAGGAAGATGTGAACATCATTCCTGATGGTTTCTCCAACAATATCTTGTGGAATCTGGGGCATATTCATCTCGATCAGTATTTATGGATCGCTCACCTTACAAAAGAAACGATTCCAGTCCCCCCTGGCTTCACCGAATGGTTTAACTTCGGGACAAAGCCTGCTGACTGGGATACACCACCACCGAAACTCGAAGTACTCGTCTCCTTATTACAAGAACAACCTCAGAAGATACAAACTGCTTACAAGGATCGATTAGAAGAAGAATTTCCCGCAACGGAATCCGGCATGCATACGATTGCACAAGTGCTTGTCCGAACGATTTTTCACGAAGGGATGCACCTCGCCTCCCTCCATACAATCCGGAGGTGTCTGGGCAAATGAATCAGATTATCACGCCGATTTTTCGTATATTTGATGTTGAGAAGGCAAGAGAGTTTTATGTGGGGTTTCTAGGTTTTCAGATTGATTGGGAGCATCAGTACGAGGATCATTTTCCTTTGTACATGCAAATTTCCTCTCCGTCGTGCACACTTCATCTATCTGAGCATCACGGGGATGCTTGTCCTGGCTCAGCGATTCGCGTACAGGTAGAGGACATTGAGCTTTTTCATCAGTCCCTATTGCGTCAAGAGTACAAGTATGCTCGTCCTGGTTTAGAGGAGACGCCGTGGGGAACGCGTGAAGTGAGCGTGACCGATCCTTTTGGCAATCGCCTTCACTTTTATCAGCCTGATCACTCGTAAACAAATACAAAGAAAGCCCAGCCGGAGGTTCCTTACAGGAGCCACCGCTGGGCTATTTCATTTTTACATTTTGAACATAAATAGATGGGGCGATCGATGGGACTTGAACCCACGAGTGCCGGAGCCACAATCCGGTGCGTTAACCCCTTCGCCACGACCGCCATATATAGGGTTTGCTTGGTGCGGTCGAGAGGACTTGAACCTCCACGGTGTTGCCACCACTAGAACCTGAATCTAGCGCGTCTGCCAATTCCGCCACGACCGCATATAAAATGGTGGAGGCTGACGGGATCGAACCGCCGACCCTCTGCTTGTAAGGCAGATGCTCTCCCAGCTGAGCTAAGCCTCCAGAAACCCCACAAAGTGACGCCAACGCAATGAAGCATATTCCGAGTACTTTGCGGAGACCCCGGTTTATTATACGGGGATGTTATAGTGACCCGTAGGGGATTCGAACCCCTGTATGACAGCGTGAAAGGCTGCTGTGTTAAACCGCTTCACCAACGGGCCAAGTATGATGGCGGATGGAGTGGGATTTGAACCCACGAGACGGTTCGACACCGCCTACACGATTTCCAATCGTGCTCCTTCGGCCGCTCGGACATCCATCCATCAAGCCTGCAAGCATTCGCTTTGGCAAGAATTAATCTATCATATTCACAACATGATTTCAAGTGATATTTTGAAAGTTTCCCCCTTGGTCCATCTCCTTGCCATTCATATCAGGCGAATATCTATTGAAACGAAAAAAGGGAAATTGCCTAAAGCAACTTCACTTTCTGTTCAATATGCTACAAGTAGTATTCCTTGACAAGACGGAGTGATGTCAGTTGTCCAAAAGAAAACGCCGATCCGTAGGCTTCCCCTGCTTGTACGGAAACTGGTGTGGGCCTGGATGCTCTGGGCCTGCTGCGCCAATTGATGATGTCGACAGATGCTGCAAGAGGCATGATGAATGCTATCAAAAGCACGGCTATTTTTCTTGTCACTGTGATCAGGAGCTCGTACGCTGCCTTCGAAATAAAGTAAATAACTCAACGGAAAAAGGGAGAATGGCCGGACTCATCTCGAATTTTTTCTCTCGAACAGGGTGCTTTCCCAGCAATCCTCGCTAGTTTTTTCTGAATCGTTCTCCTTGTCAGTTTTCATATGAAAATTGGTAACAACTTGGACATGAAACAGACATAATTGCCTTGTTTTTCCTTGTATTTTTTTGGTACTCTATTGAATGTCCAAGGAGGGTACGCAGCGTGGAATTGCACATACGAACAGACGCCAGTGTGGAGCCGACGTTAAAGAGAGAAATTATTTGTCATGGTATTTCCCGTTTTTATGTCCGTCCATACGATGATGATCACGTAGAATTTATATTTCTATCACTCTCAGAGCACCAGAAGAAGCTGCTGTCTTTTTCACTACGAAATTACAGCTACTGTCTAACATATCTAGCTTAATCGTTCTACGGCCATTTTTCTCCCCTTTTTTAAAGGGGAATTTTTATTCCCTTTTTTCGATATCCCCAAAACGGCGCACATCGTCTGCGGTCAAGTTATGCAAGGCATTCAAAAATTCGATTTGGAAGCTGCCTGGACCTACTCCAGCTACTTTCTCTGCTGCCAGCTGCGCAGCAACACCGTAGCATACCAATGCGGCAGCTCCTGCGATCAGCTTGTCATTTGCAATAGCTGCAAACGCTCCCATAACAGAGGTCAACAAACAGCCAGTTCCGGTCACCTTCGTTAAGATTGGATGACCATTATGGATCGAGTAAGTCATTTCTCCGTCCGAAATCACGTCGACCTTGCCCGTAATCGCAACGATTGTCCTTAGCTTTTTCGCTGCTGCTCTCGCTAGGTCCTCGACATCTCCGCCTGCTTCCTTCGCATCCACACCTTTTATCTCCCAGCGCTCCCCGATGACATTGGCAATCTCTGCTGCATTTCCTCTAATGAAGGCAAGGTCGAGTTCCTGCGCAAGATGTTGACTTGTCTCGGTTCGGTACGCTGTTGCTCCCGCTCCCACTGGATCAAACAAAACAGGCACGCCATGCTGATTCGCCGATTTTCCTGCGATCAGCATGGCTTCGATCTCATGCTCATTCAATGTCCCTATATTCAATACAAGAGCTCCGGCGATTTTTGCCATGTCTGCCACCTCTTGTTTGGCGTACGCCATGACAGGGGATGCACCCAGAGCTAACAAGCCGTTCGCTGTAAAGTTCGTGACCACTACGTTCGTCATATTATGTACAAGTGGATTTTCCTCGCGCACTTTAATTAGTAATTGCCCGATTGTCTCCAGAATCATGATTGTTACCCCTCTCCTCTTGAACGGCGACGCGTGGAATCATCTTGAACACCTCGATGACTTCCCCTAATATAGAATGCTCTTGCATGACGCCAATGATGATATACGATTGTTTTAAGATGGGTAATTCGCGCATGCTTGCTACAATTTTCCACACTTTACCATCGTCATCCGTCACACTAGCACTAAAGGAGACTCTTCCCGCCCCTTCTTTCAAGATGTCCACGGTATCAAGAACTCCGCAGATTTTCATCCGATCATCAGGATGCATGATCCGGTTTTCCTCGACCCATTTTAGCTTCATTTCTTCTACTTTTAGTGTTTTCCATCGATCAAGGAACTCCCAATCTTTGGAATGCGGAAATATATGCTTCGTTTGTTCAAGGAAGGTGTTGTACTCTCCGTGCAGTTGATCTACATAATCATCTACATCCTCAGAAATCACGCGAATCGAATCTTCTCCGCATGTACGGATGTGGTGAGCCAAGTATTTGAAGGACTCAATCATGTCAAAGTTTCCCCAGCCCCAGGCCTGTTCGCCGAATACTCCCCCCCGGGTTCGGCATTTTAGGCAGGTGAAGTAATAGTATGTAGGCATATCTGTTCCCCTATCTCCCCTATTTTGTCTCTCTTTTGGTATCGGTTGAGGAAGCGAAGCAATTTATGTTACATTCGAACCTATTTTTTAAACTTCTCACGCAATTTGTTCACAATTTACCTTCTATAATTTAGTATAAGTTAAATCACAAAAGGTGGCTCCCCCCAAAATTTTCAGGAAGCCACTCTTCATTATACTCCTTTTATAACAATAAGAGGGTTACATTTTGCTACGACAGAGGCAAGATTTGCTCCTACAACTGAATCGATGATTTGATCCACATCTTTATAGGCTTGCGGGCATTCATCAAGGATGGAAGCGAGCGAACGGTGATTCACCATGATCTCATCTTCCTGACCTACGCGCATTGCCTGCTCGAATTGATCGATGGTCACAAGCTCCTTGGTTGCTTTGCGGGAACGAACACGCCCTGCACCATGACAGATCGAATAAAAGTTTTTGGCTCCGGCCTCCGAACCGACCATGATATAGGACGATGTTCCCATAGAACCTGGGATTAAAGCTGGATGTCCTGTTTCACGATAAGCCTTCGGATTTTGGAAATGACCTGCTGGCAACGCCTTCGTCGCTCCTTTGCGGTGGACGAGCATCGGTGTATTGCGATGGAATTCTTTCAAGGCGTAATTATGCATCAAATCATATAGAACTGGTGTACGCATCTCACTACCGAAAATATCCCGAAACGCCTGCTCCACTGAAAATCCGATCATATGCCGATTCGTTACCGCAAAGTTCAGCGCGGAGTACATCAAATTCAAATACTGTTGCCCTTCCTCGCTTTGAATCGGAGCATATACCAGGCTCGGCTCGGGATTATGAATCCCCCATTTGTACATGGCTTCCTTGAAGCTTTTCGTGTAATCCCGCCCCAGCATTGCCCCCCACGCCCGCGAACCGGAATGAATCATGATGACAACCTGACCGTCGAACAGTCCCCACGCTTTCGCAATCTCCCTGTTCTCCTCCGCGATCTCGATATGCTGGATTTCAATAAAGTGGTTACCTCCACCCAATGTTCCTAACTGTCCCCACCCACGACTCCAAGATTTTTGCGGTATTTGCTCCAGGAAGGAATGGTCGAATTCAAATGTGTACTTTTCCACATGCGAGAACGAACGGCTCAGCGTGTCAGACGCTTCTTCTGTGTCCGGAATGTAGTTACCAGGAAGTCCTTTTAAGCCATGCTTCACCACTTCCTCTAAGCGAATATCCGTAAAATGTGTATTCCCCCGTTCGTTTGTCGGGACGTACGCTTCAATCGCTTCGATCAATGCCCGTTTTAGGCTCTTGTCTTTGAGGTCGTCTCGATGCAACGGAGTTAGATGCACACGCATTCCACATCCAATGTCTGATCCGACGATAGAAGGCGAGACAAATCCATCGGCAAAATTCCAAACCGCGGTCGTCCCAATGCAAGTCCCTACGCCTACATGCGCATCGGGGGTATACGAAAAATAAACATTTCGCGGAATACGCAAATTATTGTCTGCCATTTGATATACGCGTTCACCGAAGCTTGTAAAGACTTCGTCGTTCGCAAAAACGTGCACATCTCCATGCTCCAGCTTCACTTCACGATGGTTGTTTCCATGCAAAATTGTTTTCATCATCCATTTCTCCTGTCGCTCACAGCCTGCGCTGTTTTTCATACCCTTATTTTCCATCCGCACATATGATTTGAACATGGCAAAAGTATTACGAACCTCACTTTCTCATTGACTTCTCTTCAGCCTCTTCGTAATATGAGGACTAATTTGGAAAGAAATGACGAATGAATAAGGATGAGTGTAATGGCACGCGAAAGCTTTGACAAAGAGCTGCAATTGCTTCGTCTCCTCTTTCTGACCGCTGGTGCCTACAATCGGCAGCAGTTAGCCGAGCGACTCGGGATCTCCGTTCATACGCTTGATAAAACAATAAAAAAGCTGAAGGACATCCAATCGACCTTTTATCAGCATGTCGGCGATGAGGAGAAAAAAGAGTATTACGCGCAGCTTCGTTACAACTATTTTGAGGTAACAGACAATTTCTTGATGTTTTTGTACCATGCCAAATCATTGAAGGATTCGGAAGTAGAGCGACTGTCGCACATCTTGGAAAAGCTCAAACAACAGCCTCTCTCCATTAAAGAATTACTGGAGACGTTTGTGGATACAGAGCCGGATGAAAAAACAATTCGCCAGGACATGAAATACCTCGAAGAAATTGGTGCGATAAAAAATGTTAGTGAGGTCAGACCGTACGTTTATCAATTGGACGGTGAGCTACTGGATTCGCTGACGGACGACGAGCTATTGGATCTGTATGATTTCATCGACTTCATGGCCAATACACAGCTACCGGCCGTCCCAGGTTATCTTCTACAGGAAAAAGTTAAGCGTTATCTCAAATATCGCTTGAAGCTAACCGATGCATCTGCATTTTTATACAAATATCATTTCGTCTCACGTATTCTCGATGAATATCAAGCCTTGCTTCTCACGGAAGCCATTCGTCAGCGAAAAATCGTTGAGTTTCACTACTACACGCCCAAACGTCGAAAGTTTTACGATTCCCAAAATACAAATCCGGCTTTCCAACGGGATACATCCGGCCGACATCAAAAAGTAATCCCACTCCGGGTTATTTTTGATCATCAATACGGCAGATGGTACTTGCTGGCACAAGGATGCGGCAATGGTCCGCTGCGCAAATACCGCGTGGAAGGTATGACCAAGCTCGTAACAGGCAAATCCGTTACGCCGGAAATTTTCACTTCCTTGCAAGCAAGTGCAGATGAGCGCATTTCCCACAGTTGGCTGATTGATACGGGAAAACTCGTAACCGTACGCCTTCGCTTTTTTCAGCCTCGCGACACGCCGCATTCCTTTATCCAAGAGCGAGTGGAGGCACAAGGGCAATGGGGGATTGTGACAGAGGAATCACGGGAGAGCTTTGTGTACGAGATAAACGTGAACAGCACAATGGAAATTACTCCGTGGATTCGCAGCTTCGGTTCGAGCGTGGAAGTTCTTGAACCGCTGTTTCTTCGCAAGCAATTCCAAAAAGAATGGGAGGAGCTGCTCGCCTACTATGAATCTGTTTGATAAGATACATAATTACCAGCTAGTGACGCGGCTGGATGAAGCCGGTGTTTATCCGGTAACCTCACACGAAAAAGCGTGGCTGGCCTTGATGCTGGCGAATCCGTCTGCGGCAGAAATTTTCGAGCCTGCTACTCTCGATAAGCTTCGCCGTTTAACACACATACCAGAGAGTGAATCGACCGAACAAGAACGATTCGTGGAAAAAGCGCAAACGCAGGCCAAACAGCTCTGGAGTCCACTCGTGCGCACCCTGCGACGAATCATTCTCGGCAAGAATCACATAAAAATAACCGCAGCCACGAACAAAGGCCCGGTTTTTCGTAATCAACGAGGGGTTCCCTACAAGCTGGAATATTCACTTGCCAAGAAGGCCTGGTACCTGATCTGGCTAAACATGTCTTCCAATCGCCTGATCACGACTCCGCTGCATCTCATTCGCTCCGTCGATGAGCTTTACATAGAAGATGTATGGTATGACAGTTTTTTACCGACCATTTCGGAACAGATCCAACAGCGCAAGCAGATGGCAAAAATTGTGGTCATCCCTCGTTACAACGCTGAGCTCCAGCGCATCTTGTACGCCTTTTCCTGTTTTGACAAAGAGGTCGCTTTTGACCCAGAATCGCAGGTGTACACGATCACCCTGCACTTTCTATCCGACGAACAGGAGTTTATTTTATCGCGCATTCGTTTTCTCGGCCTGCGGGTAAAAGTAGTAGAAAACGATCAACTCAAACAGCGAATGGCAGAGTCAGCAACGAACGCCTTGGCAAGGTATACCGAAACTTCACTTTGATTGTCCCAAAAAATCAGGAAATCATACCCTATTCGGTTTCCTGCATTTCCCTTATGATAGTTCAGGTGAGATAGTAGCTAATCCAAGTCAGAGGTAGAAATGATGAAAACAACATGTAAAAAAGCGTCTCTCCTATGTGGGCTATGGCTTAGTCTGTCATGGCCGTTTATTACGGAACCGACGCAAGCAGCAAGTGTCATCCAGGCTAAAGTGGTTGCAACCTCTCTGAACGTTCGCAGTGAGCCAGCCCCCAATGCTTCCATTGTCGCTACCGTGCCGAATGGAGCCGTCGTGACGATTACGGATGAAGCATACGGTTGGGCAAAAATTAGATTCAATCAAAAGGTAGGCTGGGTCGCGGGGTATTACTTGCAAAAAGGAGCGGTAACGAATGCGAGTTCAGCTTCTTCACCAGCCAATACAGCCACTGTCAAAAGCAAACAAGGCACGGTTTTGGCGGATTCGCTTCGAATGCGCAAAGGGCCAAGCACGAGCCATGAAATTATTCTTTCGCTACCTAGAGGAACCCGTGTAGACATTTTGCAAAAGCAAGGAGACTGGGTCCAAACGAGAACTTCCAGCGGACAAACAGGCTGGGTGTCAGCAACTTATATTGGCGATGCCAAGTCCAGCACTCCGGTGTCCAAAAGCTCCAAAACGCCAGGCTTAAAAGGAAAAGTCATCGTCATCGACCCAGGACATGGTGGCTCCGATGTCGGGACACAGGGAACTAAGTGGAATAGCATGGAAAAAACGTTGAATTACAAAACGTCCATGTTGCTCGCCAACAAGCTGCGACAGCGGGGTGCGCAAGTCTTCATGACGAGGACGAGTGACACAGAAAAGCCTTCGCTAGCTCAGCGTGTCGCTTTTAGCGAATCAAAGGGAGCGGATGCCTTCATTAGCATCCATTACAATTCTTCTGTGAAACCAAATAGCGGTACCCTCACCTTTTATTATTCGCAAGACAAAGACGAGCCGTTAGCTCGGGCGATTGAGTCTCGCTTGGCAGGTGGCATCGGCTTAGGAAGCAATGGCATTTCATTCGGTAATTACCACGTTCTACGCGAAAACAATGATCCATCCGTCTTACTTGAGCTTGGCTTTCTATCGAATCAAAAGGATGAAGGCATCGTCCGTACATCGTCCTATCAGGACAAAGCTGCGCAGGCGATTACGGAAGCGCTAGCAGACTACTTCGGTCGATAATCGTACGGCTGGACGCTGTACGAGAACAGCTTACGCTCGAATTTCCCTTTGGCACCAATGATCTGATACCAGGTCTCGCCGATCAACAAATCCGTTGCGAAATCTTTCTCCAGCAGATTGGTAATCATCTCCATGACCGCTTTTTCATTGTCTTTTTGGATTTTCAACGACAAGGCCAGGACGAAATACACCTGGTCTTCTTCCATTTCCAGCAAATGCAAACGGGCTGTACCACGGCGTTTGGCGTTGAAACCATCGATCACATTCGACAGACCTTTTTTTGCCTGCACTTTATACTTTGTCGCTTCCCTCCAAGAGGAAATAACCGCATCGTACAACGAAAACGTCAAGATGAAATGGCTGACGTAATCCTTCGGGTCAAAAGGCTCCGGTCCCATTTGCTTCTCATCCGCTGGTATGACAACGAATGCTTTGTAGTTGCTAAAAAACGGATCGCTCATGGCAGGTCCTTTCCTTCGATAATATCTTTTGTGTTGGTTAGTATCCACTAGGAAAGCAGGTTATTATGTACAAAAACGATCATAAACGTTCAAAAGGCCGAGTCGACATGAAAACCGACTTGGCCTTTTGCTTGCTTTTGTATAGGCATGTTTTTCAACTGAATATCTACTCATTACCGGTGGGTCATCGAGACGCTTCCATGCCCGTGCTCCTCTTCCATGACCTCCATTCCTGCACCATGATTGACGGTCCAGGTGATGACTTGGCTGGAAATGACAACGGCCAAAATGGTATACATCATCTCTTTCATCGGTACGAACCAGAACGACATGCAAAGCACAATGACGTCCAGTAAAAGAAAGACCGTACCAATGGACAATCCCGTGTACTTACTGATCAACAGGGAGAAAATATCGTCTCCACCTGTCGCAGCTCCATAGCGCAGAACCAATCCGGTACCCAGTCCGGTCAATACACCGGCCAAGACAGACGCCAGCGGCATCATTCTGCTCATATCCATGACAATCGGTGAAAATCGTTCAAACAACTCGTAAAATACAGTAAAAACAAGTGATGCAAAGATCGTGTCCCAAATGAACTGGCGGCCTCTTACTAACCAGGCAACCAAAAACAGTGGGATATCCAGCAAAAGCATCACCATCGCTGGCGACAAGTCAAAGGCATATTTCGCCAATAACCCCAAGCCAACAAACCCACCTTCAGACAAATGGTTCTGAAAGTTAATGTGATAATACGCAAAAGCAAGTAAACAAGCTCCAAACAAAATCATACTGTAACGCTTAGATAACTGCAGCGCTCTCCTCATCATGGTTTCCTCGCATTTTTGTCGGTTTAGGCACAGACGACCAACCGACTACCGAGGAACTTCGAAAGTATAAGTCGCTACTCATACATATGGCCTCGCTTTCGTAGTAGGTTAGTCGTCTTCAGTGACGGTCGACTACTACGAAGCTAGATGTAGGAGAGGTCAAAACGTTTCCAGATCGTCCTATGGGGACGCATGGTATCCTGATCCCTTCCATGGCTTTTCTTGTATTATATCACAAAAAAGGTGAAAAGACGACTCGAAACCGTCTTTTCACCTAGCTAAAATCGGAAGGCTTGTCCTTTAAGCTCCACCGGAATCCCTGCTGTGACAAGAAAAACTTGATCGGCAGCGGCAGCCACGCGTTGATTCATCAACCCCGCCAAGTCTCGGAACATACGGCCCAACGGATGTTGCGGGACGAGTCCATCGCCTACTTCGTTTGTCACCAGTAAAACGGTACCTGGGTAGTTCTTTAGCTTGGTTACCAGCCTATCCACATGCTGGAGCACTTGCTCAAACGGCTGCTCCTCTCCATCATGCAACAGCCAATTTGACAGCCAAAGGATCAAGCAATCAACCAAAATCACTGTCTGTTGTTCCTGTATATCCTTCTGTGCGCCGAGCTTCGCAAGCCATTCCGTCAATCCGTACGGCTCCTCAATCGTTTCCCAAGGGAAGCCAGACTGCAAACGGCGGTCTCGATGGTGCAAGATCCGCTCTTCCATTTCTTCATCAGTGATTTGTGCCGTCGCGATGTAAACACCCGAGGAGCCCAAATGAGCTGCGTATTTTTCGGCAAACGTGCTTTTTCCGCTGCGTGCTCCACCTGTAATCAGTACGATCATGCATCTGTCTCCTTACACTTGCGATTGCAAAATAATTTGCGGCAAATGATGAACAGGATGCTCCATGACAATCGGTCTGGTTCCGTATACAGCCTCTATGCTGTCACTTTGCAAGATGTCTTTTGGTGTACCGACGCTTATCTGCTTTCCTTTATGCAGCATCAAGATACGATCGCAGTATATAGAGGCCAGATTCAGATCGTGCAGCACAGCAATAACCGTCACCTGCGTCGCCTTTTGCCATTTTCGCACGATGTCCATCAGTTGAATCTGATACCCGATATCGAGGTAAGTCGTGGGTTCATCGAGCAAGAGCACCTGAGGTCTTTGGATCAATGCTTTCCCCAAAGCTACGCGCTGCTTTTCCCCACCACTCAACTGATCCAGTGTGCGCTCTTCCAAATGTTCAAGACCGAGCATCTGTACGATTTCATCAATGAAGGATGCGACATCCTGCTTCTCTTCCCCAAGCCAATTTTGGTACGGAAAGCGCCCCATCTCCAACACCTCTCGAACACGGAATCCGACTGGCGGAAGACCCTCTTGCTCCAAAACAGCCAGTATTTTGGCAAGCTCTTTGCGTGGATAGGAATGAAGCTTTTTCTCCTGAAGCAAAATGTCTCCGGCATCAGCCTTGATGACTCCTGAAATCATCTTCAGCAAGGTGGATTTACCGCTTCCATTCGGTCCGATAATGCCAAAAAATTCTCCCTTGTCCACGCAAAAATCGATTCCGTGCAAAACTGGCGTATCGTGATACGATTTTTGCAAGTTGCGCACATTGATCATAAGCTTACGTTACCTCTTCCTAAAGCGTTTATTTTGCTTCAATAAATAGGCGAAAAACGGTGCTCCCAGAAATGCTGTCACGACACCGAGCGGGATTTCCGTTGGACTTAGCAGCATTCTGGCAAGAGTGTCGGCCCACAGCACATAAATACCACCGCAGATCGCAGCCATCGGCAGTAAAATACGATAGTCAGGACCAACTAGCAATCGGACGAGATGCGGTACCACCAAGCCAACGAACCCGATAATACCTGCGATAGAAACCGCCGCTGCAGTCAGGAGAGTCGAGATGACCAAAACCACCAGCTTCGTTCGATCCACATGGACGCCGAGATGCGCAGCCTGCCGCTCCCCCAACGCAAAGAGGTTCAAGGAACGCGCATAGCTCACCAGCACCATTCCACCTATGACCAAGTACGGTATCAAGACGTACGTAAAGGCCCAGCCGCGAAATGACAGGCTGCCCATCAGCCAGAATACGATCTCATTCACCGTCTGATCAGATAGCGACACCATAAAGGAAACGAGCGAGCCGAGAAAAGCCTGCACCACGACTCCAGACAAAATCAGGGTCTCCGTTTGCAGCTTTCCTTGCGTGTTCGCGAGTCCAAGTACGATCCATAAACTGAGCAATCCTGTAAGAAAAGCGACGACAGGCGTGCTCCATGCACCCAAAAAGCTGATTTGCAAGCCAAAAAGGATTAAGAAGGCTGCTCCGACAGCAGAACCGGATGCCACGCCCATCGTAAACGGATCGGCGAGCGGATTGCGCAAAACTCCCTGAAAGCCCGCTCCCGCAAGTGACAAGCAGGCCCCAATCAAGACAGCCAATACAACGCGTGGAAAACGAACCTTCATGACAATTTGCTCAGATGACTCCGGCCACGTTACGGTGATCCACTCAGACAAGCCCGGGATTTGATGGAGCAGGATGAGCCATACCTGCGAAATGGGGAGGTGTGCCGCCCCCATCGAGATACTGATGACTATTGATGCCAGAAGGACGAGACAGCTAACTCCTCCCCCTATGAACAGTCGCTTCTTCATTTTATTTCACCAAGTCAGGGTAAATCGCCTTGGCTACTTCGATCAAGCCTTGTGTAATACGCGGACCGGGACGGGACAAAATATTTTGGTCCATACCAAAGATTTGTTTTTCACGAATCGCCTTCATTTTATCCCAGCCATTGCGATTGGCGATCATATCCTCTAGCTTGACACCAGTCTTTTCATCGGTAATTCCGCTCGCGTACAAAATGACATCAGGGTCGTTTTGCAAAATCTTTTCTTCACTGATCGGATTCCATCCCTCGGTGTCTGAGGCAATGTTTGTCGCCCCAGCCAGCGTGATGAGTTCGTCCATGAATTCTCCTTTTCCGACTGTCCAGCCTGGGGAGAATTCCAGATATACCTTTTTCTTCTGTTCCGGTTTTACATTTTTCACCGCTTCTTGAACGTACGCGATGTCTTTCTTCATTTGCGCGACGACTTTTTCGGCTTGTTCCTGTGTGTTCGTGATAACTCCCATCGCCAACACATTGTTTAGAATGTCATCCATCTTTGTCGGATGGGTAATATAGACGGGCATTCCGAGAGATTTCAGCTTGTCAGCCACTGGCTTTTCCATTGAAATCCCACCAACGACCATATCCGGCGTTTGAGCGAGAATCGCTTCTTCATTTGGTTTGACGACTCCGCCAATTTTCGGCTTTGCCTTCGCCGCATCTGGATAATCGTCATAGTCTGAGACAGCTACGATCCGACTTTCCAAGCCAAGCGCGAACAAAATCTCTGTCTCGGCAGGTGATGTTGAGACGATTCGCTCAGGAGCTTTTGCAAAGGTTACTTCTTTTCCTGTCGCATCCTTGACTGTCAACGGATACGTTGTTTGTTTGGCAGGCTGCTCGGCCGCATTCTCTTGCGGTGCTGTCTGCGGTGCACTTGTTTGTCCCCCTGGTGCTGGCTGGCCGTTATCGTTACCCGCACAACCTGCGAGGCTCGCCGCAACTAGTAGTGGGATCATGAATCGCAATGAACGTTTCATATGTAGAACTTCCTTTCTGCGTGTCTGATTGACTGTCCCTTCCAATAAAAAAAGCGACCCTTGCTTCCATTCGGAAATCAAAAGGGTCGGCACCTCAGGGCAAACAGCCAAAGATGGTCTGCTTCCTGAAATAGGCCGATCCTTTCCGCGAAGGCAACAGGCACGAAAACAAACAGGCAGGTCTCCTGGCTTACGGCTCAGGAACGAGCCGATTTACAGTGGCGGGACCGCGTCGGATTTTCACCGACTTCCCTTTTCACCCGATCTTTTTGTTAAAAAGACGAGGCACCTATTTGCTGTTACGTTTGAATTTGTCACAGTCCATGACTCATCCTACATCATAGCATTCCTTAGATGAAAAAAGAATGACAAACAGAAATGAAAAACGCCTGAACAAAAGGTTCAGGCAAATGGAATGCTTATGGCGGGCTATTCCCCTCGTTTGTGCAAATAATCTAGAATGCCCATGGAGCATACTTGTAAATCGAGCTTGAGTACGTCGAAAATTCCATGGTCACCGCTGATGCCTTGTGACTGTATATGATCGGAGACTCGTTCAAATAACTTACGTGACAGCTCGTCGTATGTATGTCCAGCCGCAAGCGCTGTCTCTCCTTCCGCTACAAACATGGGGAGCCACTCGCGTATTTGGCGGTACACGTCATCTACCTGCTCTGACATCCCAAAATGACCAAAGTAAATGCGGCTCAGCTCGCGCGCTTCAAAACGGCTTAGAGACGCTAACATGGCATCCGGGTTAAACTGATTCGGCGAAGTAGATGGTAGTACGAGGTGTATGCCATCCTTTTTAAGCTGTGGATAGAGCACACCTGCCGTATCACCTGTAAACATGCCGCGGCTTATGGGATCATAGATGCTGAAGTGATGATTGGCATGCCCCGGTGAATCCAGAAACTCCAACACACAATTCTCTCCGATCTCTAGTGTATCCCCGTCTCCGCGAATCAAAATCCGCTCCTCGGGAACTGCCACAATCGGATCGAACAATCGATCAAATTCATCATGATACACCGCTCTCGCCCCTGCGATCAGTCGGCTCGGATCTACGAGATGACGTGCACCTTTCGGGTGGACAACGATCTTTGCATTCGGACAATCCTTCAGAAACAGTCCGGCTCCTCCCGCATGATCCAAGTGAATGTGCGTCACAATGATATATGTTACTTGTTCCAGTGTATAACCGAGCTTGGCGAGACCGGCCTTGATGTATGGGACGGAGGGGCTTGGCCCAGTTTCTACCAAAGTGAGCTTCTCTTCCGTGATCACATACGTCCCCGTACGTTCCGCCCAGCCCATATCGAAACCGTCTATTAAATGGATGCGTTCCCCTAAATAAATTGGCTCTGTTGCTTGCATGTAAATACTCCTCCTTATTCAAAAGTCTCGAGTCGCCTTTATGTTGTGGGAATATTTACACTTTACCATCTATTTTGTAGGGAGTGGGGATGAATAACACAAAGTCTTCATATTCTCATGGTAATATGATGGCAGCAAAGACAATTCCATTATCTGGAGGGGTGCTAAAATGGGGAAGCTTTTTTCTGAATTACGACCTGAGCATGAGGCGTTTATTAAGAAGCAACAGATGTTTTTTGTTGCCTCTGCTCCTATGGACACAGATGGTCACGTAAATCTTTCACCAAAAGGGTACGATTCTTTTCGCATAATATCGCCCACAGAGGTCGCCTATTTGGATCTGACTGGAAGCGGAAATGAAACCAGTGCTCATCTTCAGGAAAATGGCAGGATTACTCTCATGTTTTGTGCATTTGAAGGCCCCCCTCTCATCATGCGCCTCTACGGCAAAGGAACGGTTATTCTCCCAGATACGCCTCGTTGGGATGAGCTCGTAAAAGACTTCCCGCTTCTGCCTGGCGCTCGTCAAATCATTACCGTAAACATCCTTGAAGTAAAGACTTCTTGCGGTTGGGCCATTCCCTTCTATTCCTTTTCAAAAGAACGCGACACCCTTCAAAAATGGACCTTGGCTAAAGACGAGCAGGAACTGCTTGCTTATCAACAAGAAAACAACGTACGTAGCATGGATGGATTGCCAACACCATTGGGACAAAAGCTTTTCTCGCAGTAGAAGGGGATGACGAAACTTAACAACGCAAAGAAGCTGCCTTGCTCGCAGCTTCTTTGTTTGAAACTTCTTTACTTGCTGGTATAAATGGCCACTGCATCGCGGAGAAACTCGGCTACACCTGGCTGTTCCTTGTCATAGTAAGCGGTAAAGCGCGGGTCATCAACGTACATCTGGGCTACACCTGCGTGCGCTTCTTTACTGTAGCTGTCCCAATAAAAGCTGAGCCATTGACGGTGAAGATCCGCTGCTTTTTGGGCAAGCTCATGAGCAGGATTTCCCGTCGTAAAAGCCTGTGCCAATGTCTCATGGAGTTCTTCATTCAACTGCTCTAGTGCAGTGTATTCCTGCTCGGTCATTCCTTTGATTTTCTGATGGGATTTGTCAACCTGGTCGCTTCCATATTTTACACGAATTTCTTCTCCGTACTGCGTCTCGTTGTCGTCAATCAACTTCTGCTTGAAGCCTTCGAATTTTTGTTTGTCACTCATCGCTTTGGTCCCCTCTCTTTGTGCTAATGTCAAATTGACATTGGCGATTAACGCATCCAATTGCGCTCGCCTTTCCAGGAGCTTCTCGCGGTGCTCCCGCAGTGCCCGTTCAGCATCAAAGGTTGGTGAATCCAGGATCTCCTTGATCTCCTCCAAGCTCACACCCAGCTCGCGGTAAAAAAGGATTTGCTGCAATCGATCCACCTCAAGCTGTCCGTAAATGCGATACCCTGATGAATTGATTCTCGCCGGCTTGAGAAGCTCAATTTCATCGTAGTATCGGAGCGTCCGGGTGCTGACACCCGCCAGGAGTCCTAGCTTTTGCACCGTATATTCCATGTTCATTCCTCCTGACAAATTGATCGTACACATTTACGGACCGTCAATGTCAAACACATTTTCATCAAAAAATAGCGTTACTTTATTTTCATCATTTGCTAAAATATAGATAAAACCGTGCAAGGGGGACTTCTATGCTCTATATCATCGGATTCTTTGTAGCTGTACTTGGTGCTGGATGGGGATTAACAGGACTGCTTAGTCTCAAAGCGAGAGATAAACATGCCATCACCCATTACAGTGACGATGCATATGCCCAGCAAACCTTGTACCAAATGCACAACAACCCTACCCAAGGAATGTAACCATAGAAAAAGGCTGCCCGCAACTTGTGCATAGGCAGCCCTTCTTATTTCTTACAGCGCTTGGAATGTATCAGTCAAAATCGGTACGATTTGCTTTTTGCGGGAGACAACGCCCTTCAGAATAGCTTTGTTGTCCACCAATGTTACTTGGTACGCTTTTTCTACTGCCTTTGTTGCGCTGCCGAGTGCGATCGCAACAGAGTCGTTGTTCAAGATATCGGTTACGACAAACACGAACAGGTCCAAACCTTTTTCAGCGATATTTGCATTCATAGCTGCTTCTAGTTCGCTTTGGCGTGCGAGTACATCATTTACATCCACTGCATTTACTTGTGCGATTTCTACTTTCGCATTGCCCATTTGGAACTCTTTTGCATCCAATGTGAGCAGTTGTGCGATTGTTTTGTCGCTCAGGTCTGCCCCCGCTTTGAGCATTTCCAGACCGTATGCTTGTAAATCAACACCTGCGATTTCAGCCAGCTCATGAGCAGCCGCTACATCTTGCTCGGTGCATGTCGGGGATTTCAACAGCAACGTATCCGAAATGATAGCAGAAAGCATCAAGCCCGCCATCTCTTTTGGAATGTCTACGCCGTTTTCTTTGTACATTTTCTTCAAAATGGTAGTCGTGCATCCAACCGGCTCGGCACGGAAGTAGAGAGGATTGCTCGTCTCAAAGTTTGCAATACGGTGATGATCGATCACTTCTACCACTTGCACTTGCTCAATGTCATTCGCGCTTTGTTGGCGCTCGTTGTGGTCTACAAGGATAACTTCATTCACTTCATTCGCCACTGTTTCTACGAGGCGCGGCTCTTTTACTTGGAAGTAATTCAACACAAATGCCGTTTCGCTGCTGATTACACCCAGGCGTACAGGCTCTACATTCGCGCCCAATTTTGTTTTCAAGTCAGCGTACACAAGTGCTGAACAAATAGAATCTGTGTCTGGATTTTTATGACCGAAGATTAATTTTTTTTCCATCATCCATACTCCTTAATCGTAATTTGGCTTCCAAATTATACCACAGCTTAGCGGATATGCCCAAGATACATTATAGGTTCAAATCAGATCATTGAAAATACGATTTTGAAGATCTATCAGGAATGAATGGGAGGCGATGTGAGATGAGAGTGGCAGCTTTGTATGACATTCACGGGAATGTACCTGCACTACATGCAACGTTGGCAGAACTTGAAGTTGTGAAGCCTGATCTTATTGTCATCGGAGGGGATATCATCTCAGGGCCGATGCCCGTCCAAACACTTGAAATACTCTTCCAATTGGATACACCCGTGCAATTCATCCGTGGTAATGGCGAACGTGAAGTACTCCTCACATTTGACGGAGAGATGCAACGTCTAGAAATGTCTGATTCTGTTCGAGAAATCACGTCATGGGTTGCGGAGCAATTGAACCGCTCTCATCGTGACTTTCTGGCGCAACTCCCTCTTACCTACACGTTAAAACGAGAAGATTTCGAGGACGTGCTATTCTGCCACGCCATTCCCACCAATGATGAAGATATTTTCACCCCACTCACTCCTGATGTAATTGTGGCCGCTTACTTTGAGGGGACGCTGCAACGAACAGTCATCTGTGGTCATACACATGTCCAATTTGAACGTCACCTTAGCGATCTGCGTATTCTCAATGCCGGAAGTGTGGGCATGCCGTATGCCGACAAACCAGGGGCATACTGGTTATTGCTTGATGGTGACAGCTATGAGCATCGCTTTACACCCTATGACGTAGAAGCTGCTGCAAAACAAATCGCTTCTACGAACTTTCCGCAAGCTCAGCAGTTTGCCGAAGAGAATGTCCGAAAAATACCTACGGTTCAAGAAGCGATCGAATTTATAGAGGCCCTGGCACAAAAAAACCGACCCTCTACTTATTAAAGGGTCGGTTGAGAAAGATAGCGAATTCGATTAATCGTCCCAGTCTACATCCAGTTTCATGGATTTAATGTTGCCGTTCACTTTAGCCAACACGATTTTGGCGGTACGCTGTAATATTGGTTGCTATGTGCAAAGACTGATACGCTGACGCTCCCTACAATCAGCCACAGCGATTAACAAACAAAAGCGAGTCCTAATCTATTTTCTCGGCACCATGCAAACGGTCGTCACGTCCGTTATGACCTTGGAAGTGAAAATCCCAGCACGCATCCAATTGATTGCACAAACAACATAAGCTACAACAAAGGCACTCTACTAATCTTGTAGAGTGCCTTTGTTTATTTCTGCTAGAACCAACCATGTGAAGAAGGAGTGAAAACGAATGAACGCCCTTTTCAGCAATTCCGTTTAGTGCCCGGCCATCCAAGGGCGTTTGCCCCCACGACTGTGGGTATGTCCCCAGTGCGTCTGACTACCGTGGCTATGGCTGCACCCTGCTCCTTCATGGTAATGCGATTGTTTCCGTACGATTTTCGGTTCCACACCACGCTCGATCCGTTGGCGCAGCGCTTGCGGTGTCATGATCAATCCTGGTGCTGCATATAAACGTCTTGACGGTAATTGGCAATCGGGGCAAGCAACGCTTTCTGTCAGCTCGCTCATCTTCAGCCACTGTACAAATGGACCACAATCCTCGCACATGTAATCGTATCTCGGCATCGTATTTGGCTCCCTCTTTCGCGGTCTTTTTCTTGGCTACTTCGGCAAAATATCTCGATCAAAAATGCTTGTCGGGATAGACAAGGTGCAGCACGCGTTCGGAATATCGACGATCCCCGCAATTCTTCCCTCCACCGGTGCCGTTCCCAGTAGCATGTACGCCTGCTCCCCCGTGAAACCCATCGCTGTTTTCAAATACTCGATGGCATTCAGGCATGCATTGCGGTAAGCCACATGCGCATCCATGTATAGCTGCTGCCCTGTCGTCTCGTGGACGGAAATTCCTTCAAAAACGAGGTATTCCGTATAGCGAGGCTCTACTGGACCCGGCTTGAATACAGGGTTGTTCACGATGTTATACTTCGCCATCCCGCCCTTGATGACGTCCACATGAAGATCCAGCCAACCAGCCATTTCAATTCCACCGCAGAAGGTCACTTCTCCATCTCCTTGTGAAAAATGCAAATCGCCCATGGACAGCTTCGCTCCATTTACATAAACCGGGAAGTAAATGCGAGTGCCTTTGGACAAGTTTTTTATATCGCAGTTTCCGCCATGCTCACGAGGGGGGACAGTCCGCGCCGCTTCTCTGGCAATCCGATCAAACTCTGCTCCTTTAAGACTACCCAACACGGCACTGTGCGGGGTCGGCAAATTCGCAAGTGGCGGCATTCGCTCAGGATTTGTCGCCACGAGGTCGCTCTCTCTTCGGTTCCAGCGATCCAATAGCTGGTGGGAAGGAGCGGTACCAATCAAGCCTGGATGAAGAATGCCTGCAAATTTGACTCCTGGCAAATGGCGAGAGCTCGTGTAAATGCCGTGGAAGTCCCAGATCGACTTAGCCGCTTGTGAATAATGATCGACGAGGAAGCTACCGCCGTTTTCTTTGGCGAAAATCCCGTTAAAGCCCCATTCCGATTGGGGGAGTGCCCCGATATCGAGAATATCGACAACCAAGAGGTCGCCTGGCTCTGCTCCATTCACCCAGACAGGTCCACTGAGTACATGAACGCGATTGAGATTGACATCGCGAATGTCGGAAGGGTCATCGTTGTTAGCGATCTGCCCGTCCGTCCAGTCCTTACATTCCATGCGGAAAACAGCTCCTGGATTCACGGAAACGGTTGCTGGAATGTCTGGATGCCATCTGTTGTGACCAGGTGTATCCTGCTCCTCCATCGGTTTGTTCAAGTCTACTCGAAATAAAACTTCTGGCATGCTGCTTCCCCCTCACTTGTTCAATTGCGTATGCCGTACATTCACAAAAAGAAGCAAATGACATGCCAATGCTTGCTGGTCCCGATAAAAATTTGATGATACCGATTCTTTTGACTATTTTCTCCTGTATACTTACTACAAAGAGCTTGTCGCAAAACAGGTCATGCAGTTGATCTGCCGTTGACCAGAAATGTCCCTCCACTCTTGTATCGCTTTCGTCATTGTGTGTCGTTTGTTTCCCTGCTTCCTTGTCGGACACCTGTCCCATGATCGAACAAACAAACTATAACCAAGAAAGGGTGCGAGAACGATTTTTGAAGCTGGCATGCTGCTCTCGTCTTTCAATTCTCCCTCCGCAATCGAGCGTTCCCATCACCGCGCGATCTCTCATGCTGTCTTACATTCTCTCTATCAGCAATTACAGGCCTCTGCGAATCTTTCATCCTACGAATTTTCTCTGATCAGGGATGCACTTATCTGTATGCTACACAATGACTCTTTGCCGCTTTTTCCTCTATCCCTTTCCACTGCCCTCCAAACTGATCCTATGATTCCAGCTCTCAGGCATGCTTCTCATTCTGTTCCCAATTGGAAGAGTCTTCTTTTCGCATGGGCCGAAAACAGCCAAGAATGCCTAATCGCACTCAGTGACGAACGCATCGTACTTTTTGCTAACAAGCGGGCACAAGAACGATTTTCGTTAGTTGAAGGCCTTGTTCTCGAGGAGGATTGGGAACAAGAACGCTTAACCAATTGGTACTTAGAGGAACTCGATCTGGGGGAAAAGACGTGGTATCGCCTCTTTCTTATTCGCCCATGCACGTCAGTCTTGTCAAAGACAGCTAGCAGTTACTCGTTTTCAGAGATTCATACAAATAGTCCCCTCTATCAAGCCCAACTACATACAGCGCGTATCGCAGCACAATCTCTATCCAATACGCTATTGCTCGGAGAAACAGGCTGTGGCAAAGAAGTCTTGGCACGTGCTATCCACTCCTCTAGCTCGCGAAAAGACGGCCCTTTTCTTGCCGTCAATATCGCAGCACTTCCGCGTGAACTGATCGCCAGTGAGCTATTTGGATACACAGAAGGAGCTTTTACGGGAGCAAAAAAAGGAGGGCAATCGGGAAAATTTGAAGCAGCAAATGGAGGAACGCTCTTTCTTGATGAAATTGGGGAAATGAGCATGGAGCTTCAAGTTCTTTTGCTTCGTGTCCTCGAAGAACGCAAAGTAACGAGATTGGGCTCTCACGAAGAAAAGCCATTGGACATTCGGATTATCGCTGCCACCAATCGTTCCATTGAAGAAGAGGTACGGAATGGACAGTTTCGTGCAGACCTTTACTACAGGCTAAACATCCTGCAAATACGCATCCCATCCCTGCGCGAACGCAAGGAAGACATTGCAACCTTGGCTGACGAGTTCCTCCAGCAGCTTCATACCCAATACGCTGGCGGTCCGACAAGTATCTGTGAATCTGCCCTGGCGATCTTGCAGCAGCATTCATGGCCCGGAAATATTCGTGAGCTGCGCAATATCGTGGAGCGAGCCTTTTTACATGCGTACGGTGATTCGTGGGTCACCTCTCACCATCTTCCGAGCGAGTGGCAGCAGCAGTATGGATTGCCAGAAGCTCCTGGAGAACCGTTACCATTATTGCGCGAATTAGAGCGACAGACGATCCAGCAAGCCATCACACAAGCTCCGTCCATCAGCGCTGCTGCCAAAAAGCTAGGTATTGCGCGAAGTACCCTGTATCGAAAAATGGAAGAGTTAGGAATCGGATAAAAAAATCGGGGGATGAGCTTTAGCGCTTGTCCCCTGAAACATTTTACCGATGCCCTATTCGTCAGCGAGTGCTCGCCTTATCGACATTCTTGCTTCCTCTGCCACTTCTTCGTCATGGTGATCAATGGCTTGCATCCAGAGCAGCATCGGAATGAACACGGCCATCATCCTGGCCAATATTTTTGTCTCTTCATCCACTTCTCCATACGCGAGAAAAAACGATTGGCGGGCTTGTGGCGGTAAAAAACTGTAGGCCACATTTAAATCCGCTCCCGGGTGACCCACATTGAGATCTCCCCAGTCAATAATGCCTGATATATGCCCAGCTTCATCTACCAGCATATTTTTCACATGCAAGTCTCCATGCAGAATCACTTCACGCGGACTTATTCGGTCTATCACGACTTGCCCTAAATAATTCGCGATCGCATCCCGATCTTCACAAGAAATATGTACAGCTAAGGTAGACAAGAACGTCTGCATTTTTTCTTTTCTCTGTGCAATGTCCAGAAGGTTCCTGTGATCATGTTCGATCCCGTTCTCGCAGGCACGTTGGAGCGGAAACCCGTGCAATCTTTTTAAAAACGTCGCAAGTGCCACTGCCGATGAAGCACGCTGCTCGTCGCTCAAGCCTTTTGGAAACGTACCCGGTACATACGTGTACCCCAAAAAAGGGAATGGATAGTCATTGGTTGGTTCCCCATAAAAAACTGGCTTCGGATACGGTATCGTCAGGAATGCCGCAAGCATTGGCAGCAGCACTCCTTCCTTTTTGATCAGTTCAACAGCTACATTCCGCCTAGGAAAACGGAAAACATATTCATCCCCCACTCGAAAGACCACATTATCCCAACCATAGCCGATCAGCTTGATGGGCATAGAAGATAGCTGCGGAAACTGACGGAAGATGAGTGCGCGTGCCATTGGTTCAGATACTTCCCAGTCAGCATCCCATGGATTCGAATTGGTCATGGTTTTCATTCCCTCCCATTTGTCGTTTCATTTGCCGTGATGATGCTTTGCAGCTACGATTGCGTAGAACGGATCTGATAGACACATTTCTTCCCGCCGATTGCCACACATTCTGTCCGTTCTACGCTCGTCTGCAGTAACGCTCGGTAACAATCAAGCTCTCTTGCACAGATCATTTGATATCGATCTGCTACTTTAAAATAGGGGCAATTGTACTGCGTGATCACAAATTCCGCATCACCGACCTGTTCCCATCTCGCCATAAATCCGTTGTCATCTTGGATGCTTGCCATCTCTGCCACCCTTTCAGATAACTCTTTTCCTTCCATTTGCCCCTCGTATATCTGGATAATCTTCTCTTGCTGTCTTGCGAAAAATTGATCCACTCGGTCTTCCCCGTCTGCCAGCACGATATGCTCCATCAAATCCACGGCTAATTGCCCGTAATCATTCGGAAATTGTTCATTACCTTTCTCTGTCAACGAGTAGTAGTGCATCGGTCTGCCTGCTTTTTGACGACCTACTCGGCACACAACAAAACCATCTTTTTCCAAGTGGATCATTTGCCTGCTGACAGCTACCTTTGTGAGCTCCAGCCTGTTTTGCAAATCCTTTGTGCTGAGCTCCCCTTCCCTTTTCAGCAACAATAGAATGTATTCACGTGTTGATAGGTGTCTATATCTCTCCATTTTCTCTTCGCCCCTTTATTGGAAAAGAACGATACGCTCACAGTATATGTCCTTTGTATAACTAATTCAACAAACATGTTTATAAAGTGACACTCTTTGTTCAGCACAAAACCTACGCAACAGTCATTTATTAAACATTTTAGTTGAATATATATAAAACAGTGCATATACTGTGTTTGTAGTGCAAGGTGTTTTTTTCCAAGAAGGATAGGTGAAACGAATGAAACCTGTATTCTCCCTTCTCCGTAAACGACAGGTCGAAGTGACTTATCAGGAGCCTTTAGCGGCACATACTACCTGGAAAATTGGCGGACCTGCGGATTTACTGATTACACCGAGCAGTAAATCCCAACTGATCATGGTCATACAAATACTGAATGAACATCATGTCCCATGGATGGTGATCGGAAAGGGCTCCAACCTTTTAGTCACAGACAAGGGGTATCGCGGCGCGGTCATTACATTACACAAGGCTTTGGACTATGCCCGAATCTTGGGCAATCAGATTTACGCTGGGGCTGGCTACTCCTTGATCAAGCTTGCAGCGTTGGCAAACAAGCACAGGCTCAGTGGATTGGAGTTCGCAGGTGGAATACCCGGGTCTGTCGGCGGCGCTGTGTATATGAATGCAGGCGCGAACGGATCGGATATAGCAGACATTTTCCATTCAACTGAAGTGATCACGCAAACGGGAGCCATTCGCTCGCTGGTTGCTGCAGATTTGGATTTTTCTTATCGCCACTCTTCCTTGCAAGATGTGGATGTCATTATCACGGAAGCGATTTTTGAGCTGACCCCGCGCGACAGCGACAGCATCAAGCTCCAGTGGAACCACTATAAAGAAAGACGTTTAAAAACACAGCCTCTGCCGTTTGACTGTGCAGGTAGTGTATTCAGAAATCCTCCGGGCCATTTTGCTGCCAAGCTCATTGAAGATGCTGGATTAAAGGGCATGCGGTACGGAGGCGCGCAGGTATCGAGCAAACATGCCAATTTTATTATGAATACCGGCAATGCCACCGCACTTGATGTATGGACACTCATGAGGCAGATTCAGGAAAAAGTTCACAGCCAATCAGGCATTCACCTTGTTCCTGAGGTTGTGATCGTAGGAGAACAGTAAATATAAAAAAGGGAGGTCATCCCTACATCGAGGGAAAAGAGAAAAGTGTGAGTAAACCACCAGACGAAAATGACTTGTCACCGATTCCCAATGAATGCTATTCTATTGGAAAATTTCCCCCTATTACTTATGTAAGGTGACAATATGCTTTCATTTTCCAGACTGATCAAATGTAAACCCCCAATCCCGTAATCTCCCTCCTACGCTGTTTGAGATTTTCGGAATGTAGGGGGAATGTATAAGTGAATAGAAAAATCTCAACACCATCTTTGTTACTGTTAATCATTTTGGTGGGTTTTCCGCAAATTAGTGAAACGATCTATACACCTTCGTTACCTGATATCGCCAATCGCCTTCATGCCAGTAACAATACGATCCAACTGACACTCAGTATTTACTTCCTCGGTTTTGCCTTTGGCGTATTTTGCTGGGGGAGACTCTCTGACGCTATCGGGCGACGCCCTGCCATGCTCTGGGGAATATTCGTTTACGGCCTGGGTAGCTTGGGTTGCTTCCTCTCCGATTCAGCTGACTGGTTGTTATGGAGCCGGTTCATTCAAGCTTTCGGTGCGAGTGCAGGATCAGTGGTAACCCAAACCATCTTACGAGAGAGTACTGACACGACCAAGCGTCATGCTGTTTTTGCTCAGATTTCAGCTGCTCTCGCTTTTACTCCTGCAATTGGCCCCTTAATCGGTGGTTGGGTGGATCAATCGTTTGGATATCAGGCTGTTTTCTTCACGCTGATTGCGATGAGCGTAGCGATTTTTGCTTACGCGTTTGTCTCGTTGCCTGAGACCAAAACGTCTACAGCTTCAAGCATAAACACGCTTGCGGTAGCCAAACGACTTGTTACGGACAAAAGGATTTGGGCTTTTGGTTTCTTAATTGGGGCGACAAATGGCATGTTGTTTAGTTACTATGCCGAAGCTCCCTTTATTTTCATTGCGTTTTTCGGCATGACTCCTGGTGTGTTTGGGTTTTTAGGTATTTTCGTAGCGTTGGCTTCTGTGATCGGAGCCATGCTCTCGAAAAAACTTCTAAGCAAATACCCGGCTGAAAACATTATCCTGATCGGCTCACTAGTGACGACGTTAGGAGCAGTATGCCTCACAAGCTTCACTTTGTATGGAGTCCGTCCGTCCGTTGTCTCGCTGGCGATTATGGTAGCCTCTCTCTTTATTCTTCTGCTGGGGATTGGGATGATGATTCCAAACTGCCTGAGTTTAGCCCTTGTCCACTACAGCGATGTACTCGGAACTGCTGGCGCTATTTTTGGTTTGGGCTACTACATCGTCGTCAGTCTTATCACCAGCGGCATGAGTTATTTTCATAATGGCTCGCTCGTCACCATGCCAATCTACTTCTTGCTATTGGCGATCATCATGGTGCTTGTTAGTAAACAAATGACGGTTAGTCATACAGCCAAGTAGCCTATTCATCCTGTCAACATCAAAAAGCCGATTCTCTCTTTGAGAAAATCGGCTTTTTGCCCGTTCCTCGTCACCCCTCCGGCTTCGTCTCGATCGATATTCCTTCGACATGCTTGCGACTCATCATTTTGCGCTTCTTCCGGTTCTCTTTTGTCTCAAACACGATGTCCATGTCATAATCGGCCGGATACAGTTCTTTGCCCTCAATATGCAAGACGAGGCGTTTTTTGTTGATTTTATATTTCTGATTTTGAATCATGACGCCAACGATGCCTTTGGAATCCTCCGCAGCAAACACAATGCCGGTTCTCCCCAGATAGGAGATGAACACACAATCACCAACAGCAAATGGTTTGTCACGCGTTGGCGTGGCTGGCGTATCTGTGGCTTTTTCGGAAATCTCCTGTGGAAGATGCTCTTGTCTTTCCTCTTCCACCGCTACTTCCACTTCTTCTGGCTTTTCTATTATTCGTGTCTCCACATAATGGGGAGCCTCATACTCTTCCTGTGCAACGTCTTGGTATTGTTCCAGCCTTTCCGTAGTGGTAGTCGTGAATCCATTCCGAGTAATTTCCCGCGACCGCTGAATCATCTCAGACGGGATACCCAGCTTCAGTGCGATCAGGAATGCGTAGCTCTGGCCAGCTTCTCCAATTCGCAAGCGATACAGTGGCTGCAAGGTCTCCTCGTCAAATTCCATTCGTGCATTTTGGAACCCGGCGGTTGCAGAGGCAAAATTTTTGATTTCGTTAAAATGTGTATTCACGATCACCGTAGCGCCTCTTCGGTGCAGCTCCTCCAAGATCGCAATCGACAAGGCGACCCCTTCTCCTGGATCTGTACCGGTAGCCATCTCGTCAATCAGAACGAGTGTCGAGGAATCAGTAACCTGCAAGATTTCAAGGACATTATGAATATGCGCGGAAAACGTGCTTAACGCCTGCTCGATGCTTTGCCCATCCCCAATATCTACCGCGATATTGCGAAAAATCGAGAAACGACTGCCCTCCTGTACTGGTACGAGCAAACCTGACTGCACCATCATAGTTAACAGCCCGATCGTTTTTAACGTCAATGTTTTCCCACCTGTATTGGGACCTGTAATAATAAGCGATTTGTACTCTCGACCAATCTTCATATGCAGCGGCACCATTTTCGGACCGAGTAGCGGATGCCTTGCTTCCTTGACATCGATAATCCCTTTTTCGTTTAGTTCGACATTCGCGCCTCCGATTGCCAATGCGTACTTCGCTTTTGCGAAAAGGAAGTCATACAAGCCAACGGTCTCGACATTCACCGTAAGTTCATGCGCATATTCTTCCGCGAATGCGGACAATTGCATCAGTACTTTTGTTACTTCGCGTTCTTCCTCTGCCTTGAGTGCTGTGAGTTCGAACTGTACTGTGCTGATCTCCGACGGCTCCATATAGACGGTTTGACCGCTCGCCGACTCATCTAAGACACTGCCAGCCACTTGCTTGCGATGTTCTTTTTTGATGGGGATGACATAGCGTCCATTACGTGTACTAATCACATTTTCTTGCATGATTGAACGATATTTGTTCATGATGGAATCCAGTTGTCTTTTCAGGCGCTCTTCCATTACGATGGTGCGCTTACGCACCTTTAACAAGTCTTTGCTAGCAGAATCGACAACTTGCCCATGACGGATGCTTTGCTCAATTTCATTTTTCAGTTTTGGGACGTCGTACATCGATGCTGCATAGGTGCTTACGCGTGGCGCCAATTGTGCTTTTGCCGCCATGTATTTCATTAGTTGTGAGCAACTCGTAAGGAACAAGTACAGATTGGTAAAATCATTTACGCCAAATACATATCCCGTCCCCAGCAGGGAAAGAATCTTCTCCATCCCTTCCAGCGCGGGAATTGGTACACTGGCTCCATTTTGCAGGATGTTCTTGGCTTCTGCTGTTTCATCCAGCTTACTACGCACTACTTTGACAGAGTCCATCGGCTTCATTTGTTCTACATGCTTTTTCCCTGCGTACGATAAGGCGTATTCCATTACCTTTTCTTTGATTTTGTCGTATTCGAGACATTGCAATGCTTTTTCATTCATGACTGATTTCTCCTTTTTTATGAAAAATAAAAAAGGGCGAAGAATGAACAAATGTCATTCTCCGCCCTTTTTTTGGGATACCTAAACAAAACGCAACCAAATAAAAAACCGCGCTGAACACAGCACGGATTTTGGGCGCAATGATAGGATTTTCACCTAAGGCATTGTATGATATCCGTTGTTCTTAACTAATTCCAAGGCCGATTATCATCCAGCACAAAGAAACCTTGCTACATGGCAAAATTT
Organism: Brevibacillus antibioticus; assembly: GCF_005217615.1. Lineage (NCBI taxonomy): Bacteria > Bacillati > Bacillota > Bacilli > Caryophanales > Paenibacillaceae > Brevibacillus > Brevibacillus antibioticus. The sequence continues at coordinate 718,562 of NZ_SZNK01000001.1, read as the reverse complement.
CAAATGATGAATCAAGACCTTTTGTATGGAATTGCTTTAGTTAAGAACTACCGCCGACATCAACATCTCTCCCTAGATATGGTTCTCTTTACTATAGCGCATGTGATCTTCTACCGTCAATCCGCTTCGAATTTGTACAGCTTCACACCATAACCAGCAAAAGTATCGTCAAGCTGCTTACTCACCACATCCCAGTCCCCGCCTGCTAATCCGCTGCCGATCCCGTATGGAATGGCGATGGTCAGATTTTCTTTTTTCGCTAGGGAAAGAACTTCTTCCAACCCTTTTTGCAGCATGTCATATTTCGTGTAGACTCCTTTTTTTCCATAACCGAGCTGTGCGAAAAGATTGGCAATGTACTTCTCTTCCCCAACCTGACAAAGCAGTACTTGTCCAAGGAGGTCGCCACGCGCATCCGCATACTGCTCGCAATGCCGCTTGTACTCCGTATAAACACTTGGATATTTGACTCTTATTTGCTTGGCAAGCCCTGCGCCCATCACACCCATGCAGTTGACCTGCTGCACGATGATATTTTCTGTCGCTTCCAAAATGTTGCCTGGCACGACTTGTACCCATTCATTCATGGCACTCGCTCCTTTTCCTTACGCTACATGCAGGGCTTTCTTTTTACGTCTTAAGAAACGCAGGCAAACAAAATAAAGCAAAGAGGCAGCTACGCCCAGGACGTAAAACTTGAGAAGCAGCTTAAAGGTATGCGTAACGATTAAGAAAAGCATGATGGTTGCGATGATTCCAGCCACGATGTACAGCATTGCTTCTAGGATGAAAAGGAGACTTCCCTTACCCCATGAAAATCGCTTCATGACCCAATCTATGACGAGAGATTGCGGAATCCCTAATAGAAACACCGTCGGGAACGTAAACATCGCGACGGGAAGAACCGAGGATCGATCTTGAAAATACAGAAGTGCAATCCCAAACGTAAATAAAAAACTGGCCAGTATACCCGCAATAAACCTTTCAGCCATGCTCGACAATCACTCCTTCTCCCTACACCTGCTCACGAATAAACAGGTCTGGATAGTTCAGAACCAACCCATTTGTATCGACAGTGATGTTTTCCACGAATGTTCCTGCCCGATATTGATAAACAGACGAGTCTCCTTTGACTTCTAGCAGTGTATATTGTTGCTGAACTTGTTTATACGTCAGCTCATGGGCTGAGAAATAGGCTACTTGGATAGACTGTGGTTCTCGTGGAGAATACGACAAACGACGGATCGGCAGAGTATTCGTGAAAGGCGTACAAGAAATATCGATATCGATACAGTCAACGAGCTCAGGAATGGGCTCACCCACCTCATTCGTCCAATTTCCCTTGCCATCCGATGAGAGATGCAAAGCGCCTTCTTCGCCCATGATCGCCAGTGAAACCTCTCGCGTGACCCAATTTGAATCCATGACAATTTCATATTGGATTCTGGTTATGGTAGCGTCATCCAGCCTCCCGATCACCATGCTATTTACGTGGATTCTATTCGAACCCTCCCGTATTCTCAAGTGCTCATATCCGACACCTGTCGTTGGTTTCCAGATAACATTCATTGGTAACATGCGAACTCCTCCGATCGTTTGTTCCCCTTTTCTCCATCCTATCATTTCTTGGATGAAAATGGTAGAGTCCTGTATGATCGACTTACACAACGCATACCTGAGTCATCCATGGAATAGGATCATAGTATCGAAAAAAATGGAAAGGAGACAATCGATGCATAATCCCTCCTTCTCCTTAACACAACCTGACATGCTGTCCATTATTCGCAACGGTCTCCCCAAAACCCACTCCCCCCTCACTATCATCATCGTCGGGTCTGGAATGGCTGGTCTTGTTTCTGCCTCGTTGCTAAAAACAGCGGGACACAACGTAACGATTTTGGAAGCAGCGGACCGGATAGGCGGGAGAGTTTTGACACTGCGCTCTCCTTTTACCCATGGGCATTATCTAGAAGCTGGGGCCATGCGTATTCCTCACACGCACGAGCTTACCCTGGCATACGTGACGAAATTCGCTCTGCCTCTTCATCCGTTTATCAACAACTCCCCCAACGACATCCTCTCAATAAATGGCATCAAAACAAGACGTTGGATCTATCAACGCGATCCTGACATCCTCCGCTTCCCTGTAGCCCCACATGAAAAAGGCCGTACATTCGATGAATTGGCCGGGCAAGCCATTAAACCTATCGTCGACTTTATCAACCTCGATCCCGCGAAGAATTGGCCCATCGTCGTCAAAAAATACGATCGTTTTTCCATGGATCAGTTCATACGCTTCAATCCTGTTGGCCCTTCCTTATCCGCCCCCGCTATCGACATGATCAAGGTCATGACTGGCTTCGAGGGCTTCCCTGAGCTCGCCTTTCCCGAAATTTTACGAGACTTCATCCTGTTCGATCCTTCAACACGCTTTTACGAAATAGCAGGGGGATTTGACCAGCTACCACAGGCATTTCTCCCCCAATTACAGGACAATATTTACTTCCGGCATAAAATGACGCGAATCGTCCAGACGGGAAATCAAATGACTATTTCTGGCGTGCGTACCGACACAGACGAACGATTTCAGATGACTGGTGATATCGTGATTATTACCATCCCTTTTACCGTCTTGCAGTTTGTTCAGGTTGAACCGTACGATCTGTTTTCCTATCAAAAATGGAAAGCCATTCGTCAACTCCACTATGTTTCCTCATCCAAAATAGGCATCCAGTTTTCTCAGCGATTCTGGGAAGCACAAGGAATAAGGAGCGGACAAACCGTAACGGATTCGCCCATTCGCCTCTCCTACTTTCCCAACCATGGGTTTGATCACCCCGGGGGTGTCGTATTGGTCAGTTACACATGGGAGGATGACGATCTTCCGTGGCTCAGCATGTCGAAAGAAGAACAAGTGATGCAAGCGGTAAAGCATCTAGCTGACATTCATGGGGAGCAGGTGTACACTACCTTCGTTACGGGGGTCGCACATAATTGGGCATTGCAGCCTCATGCTGCTGGTGCCTTTGCCTTGTTCAAACCGTTGCAGGAGACGGAATTGGCTTCTCACGTTGGTGCTCCTGAAGGAAAAATTTATTTTGCAGGGGAGCACACCTCGAATGATTATCACGGCTGGATTCAAGGGGCGATTGAGTCTGCTTTGCGCGTGGCTGTTGAGGTGGGAAGAAAATGAGCGGGGGTCTGTACGATGAAAGATTCCGTACATTCCCCCGCCGCTTATCGACAACGATTCTTTTATGAATTCAACTCATATTCTTTTCGAAGCAGCCCCAGCTTCACAAGATCAATGTACATCCCATTTTCAAATTCCGTTTCTCGATGGATTCCTTCCACTTGAAAGCCAAATTTTTGGAGCAAATGGATGGATGCCGTATTTCGCGTATCTGCTTCTGCTTCTATTCTGTTTAGATTCATATGCGTAAACCCGTACGCGATGATGGGCCGCAGCGCTTCCGACATGATCCCCTTATTCCACCACGAAAAATTCAGATCATACCCAATCTCCGCTTTGTTATGTACAGCATGATAATGTTTGTAACCGCAACTGCCAAGAAATTTTCCTGTGGAACGATCGGAGACTGCCCACCTGAGTCCCTGTTTTTGTTCAAATAAGTCTCGATACCATTGAAGTTCATTTTCAGCCTCTGCTATCGATTGAAACCTTGCTATTCCTACATATCTCGCCACTTCTTCATTTGACAACACTTCAAAAATATCTTCTATGTCTTGTTGATCAGGTTGTCGAAGGATCAATCTGTCTGTTTCGATGACAGGGAATTGATCGAATATCGTCGGGTGACTCATGGTAAGAACCTCCTCGTAACCGTGGGATGGGAGATTTTTGGTGCCTACTCCCTTCCATGATCTAGTTCATGATATGGTTTATGATAGAATGAAGCAATGTCCCGAATTACTAAACTTGCTTGTGCGTTGCTCCTTCTTTTTCCGAAGACGAGAACGAGCTCAACAGTCCTTCTTTGACGATGGTCTGGATCCATATACTTGTCGTGACAACGTTCGGACTACAGTATCTTACGAAAGTGATATTCCATCTCACCACCCAAGGCTGCCGGAGTATCACCTGTTTTGCGGAAATCATGGGTATAAATCGTTTCAAACGGCCCAAAATCCGCTTGCTTATAAAACTCAAAGCAAGGAAAGCCATCATGCGCTCCTTCGATCTGTACAAGACCATCCCTTTTCGCCGTTACCGATAATAAGTAGTCCACCGGAGGCGCATGCTCATTAAGGGGATTACTCGCACTTGCGCTCATTTCAAAGCTCACTTCTTCATCCGATTTCCATACCATATTCCTGCACAAAATGCCCTCCGTACTCGCTTTTCCTTTTCGCAGCTGAATCGAGCCATCAGGATTCGTGATTTTCTCTGTCGTGATTCCCGTGTTCTGATAAGTAAAAATTTCCTTTTCCATAAAGTCTACGACAACCTCTTGCTCCACTCTGGAACGCATCGTGTTAACGGCATAGGGAGTAAATTCTCGTGAATCGCCTTCGAATTGAATGGTTTTTCCTGTTTGCGGATCTGTTCTTGGCTCCGTCCATGACTGGGGGATAAATACACTCGCTCTGATTTTGATCAGGTTCACCATACCTTGACACCTCCATGTGTTATTGTTCTTCTAAGACAAATATGTGATGTTTTGGTGCGGAATGAACTCTATCATGATATCTTCAAATTCTTTGCAATCAGCCAAATCGGACAGATTCATCGGGGCTTGTATCTTTTCTACGCCCATTTTCGGATTCACCAAAAAATAATACGCCATGAGTAACGCTTTTCTACAATGATCCTGGTTTAGTTCACGCACGAGCAACTCACAGATGATAGCTGTTCTCTTCTCCTCGTCATATTGTAAAGCGAGATGAAAGTCCCAAAATGGTATAGAGCTTTTACTCCCAGCAGAACAAATAATAGGGAAACGAGCCTGTACAAATTGATTGATGATCTCATTTACTCCATCCGTGCTTCCCTTCTTCATTCCGTTGTCAACACAGCTTATTCCTTGATGAACCACCTGATAATAAGGCACATTCAATAGATGCTCCCTAAATTTCTCTATGAATTCCCCGCGCAAAAAAATAGGACCTATCACGATAAAGTCCCCCTCATTTTGGTATGACTGTACTTCCTTTTTCGACACGTAGAAATATTATCCTATTTGTACCTCTTTTTTTAAACGCGTTTTCATGACCGCCATGTTATGATTCAAAAAAGACGAGGATTATCCAATGATTTCCACGCGCGAACTCATTAATATTGTATGAGTAAGGTGGGATAATGATGATGTGGCAAGAGAATGCCAATCTTAACGTTCCAGACAGATGCATTTTTCTCGTTACTGGGATTATGGCTTCGGGAAAATCAACGGTAGCTCAGTTACTTGCTGAAAAGCTGAATCGAGGCGTCCATCTGCGTGGTGATTCGTTCCGACGAATGATTGTAAATGGCAGAGAGGAATATATGCCCGAGCCGTCAGAAGAAGCCATTCGTCAGTTGTGGTTGCGCTACAAAATAACAGCCTCTGCGGCAGACACTTATTTTGAAGAAGGATTTAATGTCGTTGTACAGGACGTTGTGATCGGCCCCTTTTTGAGCGAATTTGTTAAAATGATTCGGAGCCGTCCATTGTATGTTGTCGTACTCACGCCAAATGAAAAAGCGATTGAACAGAGAGAAGCTTCCCGTACCAAAACAGGGTATGGTGCTTGGACAATTCCCCACCTCAATCAAATCTTGCAGACCGAAACACCAAAGCTCGGCATGTGGATCGATTCCTCCGAGCAGACACCTCAGGAAACTGTCGACGAAATCTTACGGATTTCTTGTCGAAAGCCCCCTCGTTCAACTCAGCTGCCTTAAAAGCTGGATGGTCTGGCGCTATCCATGAAAAATCCTGAGTTCGGTGAAATCCCGAACTCAGGCAACCAGATCGTTCAACTGCTTACAGTGCGTACATCGTTGGCCAGAAGTACTCTACGCCTTCCGCGTACAAGAACGCTTGGAACTTTTTCAGCTCATCAGGAGTGTTTCGAACAGCGCGAGGAGTCAGTCCGTATTGCAAGCAATAAGCTGTCAAATAACCAGCTACTTCACCGACGTTCCACTCTACTGGGTGGAGACGGAAGCATCCATTTGTAATATGCGTAACCCCAAGATTTTTGCCCGCAGGCAGCAGGTTATTTACACGCACAGGGATTAAGCTGCCCAACGGAATTTGGAACGGATAGGTAGACACATCAAGGTAATTACGGTTTGCAGTACTCGGATGCAGGTCGATTCGGTAGCTGCCGACCCCAACGGAATCATGGAAGGCTTCTGCTTTGCCATTTTTGCGGAAAAATGCACTCACATGCTGCTCCAATACGGTGAATTCTGCTTTGATCCGGCGGGATTCACGAATATACGGATACATCGCCAATCCATCCTCTGTTCCCATTACATCCTTGCGCAGTCGCAGTCCTGGATACCCTTGTCCACCATCTGGGCGAGGAGCCTCTGTTTGCATCCAATACAGAAGGGAGAGACTCAGTTGTTTACCGCCGTAGAGGTGACGCTGACGTTCTTCCTCTGGCACATCAATGATCGAGCCGAGCCAGTAATCATTTTGCGGCCAGTTAACGGTCGTTATGCCACTCTTGTACAATCCAGTTTGGAAGTTTTTCGGATCAGCAATCTGACGATACGTGAAGAGCGGAAAATATTTAGTACCCGGGAACAGCTCATATCGTACAGATTCAGCAGTATTTCGCGGGCTGGAGCCTGTCCAGCTAAGTAGCTTGTCCGGCCAGAAGTCTGCTTTGTAGTTTCGCCAGAAGTCATACATTTCCGGCTTGGCAATGGTATGATCTTCTCCCTCCAAATAATCCATGGCAAAGCAATACGTAAACGCCTGAATATCATTTGGCTGTGGCGGCCCGACAACAGCACTTGGCTCCCCTGTTTGATCCACTGATTCAGCGCCAAGTACGTATTCTACGCCGGCTTGTGGGAGTACATCTCCACATTCCGTCGCATCCAAGAAATAAGGTGCTACTAGTTCACGAAAATCATGATGCTTCTGATCTTCTACTGTGATCGACAATACGTTATCGCCATCCATGCGAACGGCATGCAGCTTGTGATTCGTCAGAATAGTAAGTCTACCACTGTTAATATAAGGAGCGAGCATCTGATAAAAAACAGCTAGCGCTACTTTTGGTTCGTGGCAAAGACGACTTACGGAACCGTTACCAGGGTCAAGATTCGGGATGACGCGGGCTTCTGCCGTCATTGGGTAGTGGTTGCGATAATAATCACGTACGCTGTCACGGAATGTGCGATAGCTGCGCGTGCAACCAAACTGTTCGATCCATGGATGCTCATCTGGTGGTACCGCTTGGCTCGTAAATTGACCGCCAATCCAATCGGTTTCTTCCGTCATAATGACTGATTTTCCTGATTTCGCTGCTGCCAGTGCTGCTGCGCAGCCACCAGTACCTCCCCCAATAATTACTACATCAGCATGAAATTCTCTCATTCTACTTCCCTCCACAATTTTTACTTTTTGGTTGTTTCTGACAATTAATACGCAAAAAATGACAAAAGGTTACAATTTTCGCAAAAAAACGAAATAATTTTTCATCGGCTTCTACTTGTGCAAACTTTGACTCTGCATTCGTGCCTCAAATTTGCCTAGGAGTTGCTGCCCCTTTTCATCCCCTTCCTGCTGTCTCTTACCAAGCCAGCATTCTACATCTCCACCCTGAAACTTGTATCGCTGGGTGAGATTTCCTTTGCAAAGTTAAACAAAACAGGAACGTACGTTCTTATATAAATATATACGAACACGATGCGAACAACCAAGAAATTATTTCCTTTTTTCTCTATTATTTGTAAGACTCTAGATTGTTAAGAGTAAGCCAAAGTGATTGTAAGCACAAAAAATCCCTCCAGCTCGACTTTCTCCAGCATGAAGGGATTTTTAAATTGTCTTTATTTAAACAAATTAATCGTGGTAATAATGATTGGCATTGCGAACACGTCAATCAGGAAGGCACCGACGATCGGAACCACCAAGTATGCTTTTCGCGAAGGACCAAATCGTCCCGTTACGGCCGCCATATTCGCCATTGCGTTTGGAGTAGCGCCCAGACCATGCCCTGTAAAGCCTGCGACCATGACTGCGGCGTCGTAGTTTTTGCCAAGCAAACGGAATAGGACGAAAATCCCAAACAAAACGATGAAAACTACTTGAACAAATACGATCACGAGCATTGGAAGCGCTAGATCGGCAACTTCCCACAGCTTGATGCTCATCAGTGCCATGGACAGGAAGATTCCGAGCGTCACGTCACTGATCAGGTTGATGCTCTTCATGTCGATTCCCTTTGGATTGAGCTTGTCTACGATGTTACGCACAATCACCGCTACAAACATTGCACCCACATAACCCGGCAGAACAAATCCGGTTGCAGTCGAGAACAGCTCTCCCAAATACGTTCCCAATGCCATACAGAATGTAATCAACAAGATTTGGATGAAGAAGGTACTCGAGTGAATCGGTTGTCCTTTTTCTTCTACTGTCTCTACTACTTCTTCCGTTTCCGTCGGCTTCAGATCGTATTTGGAAATCAAATATTTCACAGTCGGTCCGCCAACCAAGCCCCCGGCAACGAGACCAAAGGTAGCTGCTGCAATCCCAACCGCCAACGCAGATTGAATGCCCATATCTTCAAGCGTTTGTCCAAAAGCGCTAGCCGCTCCATGTCCACCTTCCATCGAGACAGCCCCAGCCATCATCCCGATCAATGGATGAATACCGAACACAGAAGCTAAAGACACACCGATTACGTTTTGGGCCAAAGCCAGAAATCCACAGGCGATCCAGTAAATAACGAGCAGCTTACCGCCTAGCTTGATCAGCTTAAAGCTCGCTCCCAATCCAACAGTAGTAAAAAATGTGAGCATGAACAAGCTTTGCAAGGAAGTATCCAATGTAATTTGTAAAATTCCGGTCGCTTTCAAAGCCGTTGCAATGACAGCAAACAACAAGCCCCCAACCACTGGTGCCGGGATACAAAACTTTTGCAAGAAACTAGCCTTTTTTACGAGGAATGTACCTAATACGAGAAGTGCTACTGCGAGAAAAATCGTCGTTACTTGATTAAGTGCTAACGTCATAGTTGTCTCCCCTTAGTTCTCTAGTAATCCCATGATGGCTTCATTCGTCAAGTAAGCACCTAACTTTACTGTTCTGCCGTTTTCATCTAAACTCGGATTCACTTCACAAATATCAAAAGAAAGCGTTTTCTTATGAGCGGCAACGGTACGGATCAAAGTACGAACAACCATTGGTGTTAAGCCGAAAGGAGATGGAGCACTTACTCCCGGTGCAAAAGCTGCATTTAAAACATCTGTACATAGCGTCAGCATGACATGGTCGTGCTTTTCGATGAATTCGCTTACAGATAAACTAATTTCATCCATTCGTGCGTCTGTCATCTCTTCTTCATACACATAGCGCACACCAAGCTCATCTGCTTTATCAAATAGCTCTTGCGTATTTCCGAAGCGCTGAATCCCCAACACAAAATAGCTACTATTTTTGTCATGTTCTAGTATTTGTCGAAACATCGTCCCCGATGAAGGCTGAACTTCATAGGAACGCAAGTCGAAATGAGCGTCAATATTGATAATGCCCAGAGAAGCCTCTTTTCCAATATGCTTTCGGACACCTACGTAATGTCCATACAATGTCTCATGGCCTCCGCCTAAAATAATGGGCGTCATGGCTTTGGAAAAGATTGCAGAGACGGCGTTCCCCAATTTTTCTTGAGCAGCTTCTAGCTCTTCGTTTGGACAAGTAATATTCCCCACATCAACAATCCGTTTTCCCTCCACCACTTTCCAAGGAAGGCTTGCAAGCGCTTGCCGAATTGCGTTTGGAGCTTTGGCTGCACCTAATCGTCCTTGATTGCGCCTCACTCCCTCTTCACATTCAAACCCAATGATAGCGACTGTGCGATCCTTGGCAGCTTGCAATGTATCCAAGTCCGATATTTCTACAATCTGATGGTAGCGAAAACTGCTTCTTCTCTCCGTATGGTCAGTCCGGCCGGTCCACAAATCTGCTGATACATTCATTGGCAAGCTATTCATCCTTTCTGAACCTTTTGTTTATTGATTATATAATGACAAACTTATTATTTCTAATATATAATTTGAATAAATTGATAGCTTAAAGCTATAAATAGGAGTAATCGATCCAGATGGATATTAAACATTTGCACTATTTTGTGACAGTTTGTGATCAGTTGAGCTACTCCAAAGCCGCACAAAAGCTGCATATTTCACAGCCTTCCTTGAGTAACGCGATCAAAAATCTGGAGCAAGAAGTCGGCTCTCCTCTGCTAGAGAGAAATACGAGAAAAATGGAAATGACGGATGCTGGTAAAATTTTGTATCAGAAATCGTTGCTGCTTCTTTCTCAAATGAACATGCTGAAAAAAGAGATGGAAGAAGTAAAGCTGACCGGGAGCGGAGATCTCATCATCGGCATCATTGAGTCCGTAAAGCATTGGATTCCAAAAGTCATTCGTGGATATCAGGGGCGTTTTCCCTCTATTAACATCAAGCTAATCGAGGTGCTGAGCGGGAAAGCTGTAAAGGAATCACTGCGGAAGTATCATACGCATTTGCTCATAACCAACCAATTCATCGATGAAGAAGATATCGAATCCCGTCCTCTGTACGATGAGCGCTTAATGCTGGTCCTGCACAAGGATCATCCTCTGGCGGAAAAAGAATCGGTTCGGTTGAAAGACTTGGCTAATGAGCCATTCATCATTAGTACAGAGGGCTTTCAGACGAGAGAGGATATTTTAACCGCCTTTTCATTTGAACAAGTCAACCCGCAAATTAAATTTGAGATTGAGCGCTTTGAAACCGCGTTGACGTTAGTGAGGGAGAATCTGGGGGTTACGATTATTCCGGAGAACTATTTGTTTGGATCAACAGATGCTTCGCTTGTTCGGAAAACGATTGATTCGCCTGCGTTGGAGCGGACGGTTTATTTGGCGTATATGAAAAATCGTTATTTGGCCCCGGCGATGCAGGCTTTTCTAGAGGAGGTTCGGGGGAAGTTTCCTTCCAAAACATAGCCAATACCCTCTACATCCCATAGAGTGTATTGGGTTCCTACTTCTGAGGAATCGTCACCGTTAACTCTTCTTCCTTATTCTTCTGATAATCTTTCTTCCAATAAAGAAGCTCGGTTTCACTCTTCCATTCGAGTGGGAAGTAGTCCGTGTGATCATCGGACTGAAGCAGCTTTTCCTGCTTCATGGTAGCCAAATCATACAGCCATATGTCTTCTGTCTCTTCGTCCTCCATCCCGTATTTTTCTTTAGCAACTCTCCCACTTCCTAAAGAAAATGCTGCCCATTTCGAATCTGGTGAGAAATGGAATTGGGAAATATACGAAAAAGGCTCACTCATTTTATCGTTTGCCACTTGATAGATTTGTCCGCCCCGATGTCGGCTCGTTCCCGTATCCAATAAGAGATACGTAGAATCGGGAGACCATGTAAAGAAATAGCGATCGATGGCAGCCTCTTTTATTGGGGAGGGTAAATCGTTGCCAACCTTCCAAATGTATGCCTGCCCCTCTTCGGTAGTTCCCTTATAATAGGCAACTGCTTGAAAGTTCGGCGACCATTCGGCGTGAAATGTATCCTCGCTTGTATACAGCTTCTGCTCGATCTTGTCCATTTGCTGCCATGTTTCCGGATTCACCTGTATCCTTTCCGCCTCCACGGTTGTCTGTGGATAAGTAGCGGGATCAAAAAGATGATAGAAATACTTCAAACCCTCTTTTCCAATTACTTTTACATGGTGAGTCGAACGTTCATAGTAGCGGGCGTTTCGGCGATCCCCGTCCTTGTCGGGTAGGTGAAATGTGTATTCATCCTCTTTCCACTCCCCCTGATATGTTCCCCCTTTCACTTTTTCTATTTCACGTATTTTATGGAGAACTTGATAAGGAGACAGGGGTTCTTTTTGTTGTTCTTCCGGGCTAGCGGTTGGAAATGGTTTAGTTGTTGGTTCTTTCTCCGTTTCTTGATTTGGTGTGACGGCTGGAGTAGGGCTTGGTTTTGCTGTGGTCTCTGTTGATTTGCCGGTGTTCTCCGATGTGATCGGTTTGATCGTTTCCTGTTGACACCCAGCTATCAATGCGACCATGCAGAGCATCGACAGCCATTTTATTTTGTTCGAAGCTTTTCTCAATGCTTACACGCCTCCGAGTATGGTAAAAAGTAGAAAGAATACATTCCGATTATACCAATTTTTACATATTCTATCGACTAGGCTATTCTTCTACTTTTTGACCGAGTCTACGTATAGAATAAATCCATTACACAATTCCCTCATCTTTTTATATAATTGGGAAGGTCTTGAAAATATTCAAAAGCAGGTGATCCTTTGGTTAGTGTAGGCGTTGGTCCCTCTACCTTTATTATGCTTCTTCCGGTCCTTCTCTTCTTATTTTTGAACGTGCTGAATATTGTGATCAGTATTTGGGCATACCGTGATGCGAGGAGACGAGGGAATAGCAATGAGTTCTCCATTATCGTGCTTGTTGCGTTATTGGTTTTTCCGATTATAGGGTTGATTGTTTATTTGTTGATTCGGAAAGATAAGTTTTGAAAAGTAAGGAATTCTCTTGTCCTTACTTTTTTATTTTTCCCTTCGTACATCCCTCCACATCTCGCCCGCTCTCGGAATCACCTTTGCTTCCAGCCTGGATAGTGGTGCGCCCAGGCAGAACCGAGCCATGGAATGATGATTTCGCCTTTTTTCATCAGACTTCCGAACGGCTAGTTGGCTATTTTCTTCATACAAGCACGCATTCCACCCTAAAAACATAAGCTCATGATAAGTATCATTCGAATAGGATTTCCCTGCTTTCATTTGGGAGGGACAGACAAGAGTTCGATCTATTCTTGTTCGGAAAGGAATTTGTCTACATGGTTTTCTCGGACGAAGACAACATGTTTACTAGTCAGGCTGCCATTTTCCTTGCGGCCATGAGCTACCAGACTTATCCATTATATTTTGAAGGGAAGCTTATCTTACCCAAAGGTTTTCAACTCCGATACACCATTCGCGCTTCTGCTGACGTAGAGAATCCAACTGAACATCTGTATGGTTTTGTGGCAGAATCAAAAGATGAAATCATCGCTGCCTTCAGAGGGTACGCAGCATATCCAGCAGACCTTTTGGCAGCCTATGACATCCTACAAGTCCCTTATCCTTTTGTTACAGATGCAGGAAAAACCTCACGTGGATTTACATGCCTTTATCAATCAACACGGGATCGGTTCGTTAGAAAAATAAATCAGTTTTCCGCATCTAAAAAGCTGTTTATAACCGGACACAACTACGGCGGTGCGCTAGCAGTACTGGCAGCTTTCGATATTGCGGTAAACACGCAGTTTAGGCACCCAATCGTTTACACCTATGGGAGTCCGCGTATTGGTGACCCCCACTTCGCTTCACGCTTCAATAAAGTCGTTGCCAATAGTCTACGCATTGTCAATGTTCACGACTCTTTCCCTACCTTCCCCGATCAAAAGTATCCGCCTCCTTTTACCCAGGAAGGCATCTATTATCAGCATGTAAAAAGCAAGTTTCCTCTCTCGTTTCAACTGAATAATACGCCTCGCAATGATAGTATCGCCTGCTATTTTCATAGCCTCACACAGCTTGACCCTGATTACGCCCAAACGCTCTGTATGGAAAACCCAGGGTTTTGTCCCGATACCGATACGTGTATTCCGTTTCAAGGCAAATGCTAGCTTTTACAGTCTGGAACCCCAGAAAGGGAGACACATGAATGATCGTTCGTATTTATAACAGCGAAGATGCGATTTTACTTGCGGCCATGATCCATCAGGCCTATCAGCTTTTTGAAGCAGATTCACTTATCTTGCCAAAAGGTTATCGTCAGCGCGCGACGATTCAAGCATTGGCTGGTGTTGAGGAGCCGGAGCCGGAGGTATTTGGTTTTGTAGCCGAGTCATCAGACAGTATCGTTGTTGCTTTTCGGGGTACACGCACATTTAACGACAATGAGTCTGATCAAGATTTGTATCAAGTCCCCTATCGTTTTGTCAGAAAGGCAGGAATGACCCATCGTGGGTTTACTTGTATATATCAATCCGCGCGAGATGAATTGATTCGGGAGTTGAGCAAGCTCCCTAGATCGAAAAGACTATTTGTTTCGGGGCACAGTTTAGGGGGAGGGTTGGCCGCACTTGCTGGTTTGGATATTGCGTTGAATACAAAGTTTGCGCATCCTTTTGTGTATACATATGGGAGCCCGCGTGTCGGAGATCCGGTCTTTGCTTCGCGGTTTAATGAGACTGTAAAGAACAGTGTTCGGATCGTGAATGTCCATGATATTATTCCGACTTTGCCGTCCAAGGTGTACCCGTCTCCGTTTACGAAGAAAGGATTGTACTATCAGCATGTGGATCGGAAGTATTTGTTGGATTTTCAATTGAATAGTGTAGCTGTAAGGAATCATGAAATTGTTTGTTATTTTAAATTTCTGGCGCTGGAGGAGCCTGGGTTTACGGAGAGGTTGTGCGAGGAGAATGAGGGATTTTGTCCGGATACGGGGATGTGTGTCCCGTTTTTAGGGGGATGTTGATTCAATGGAATCACTCTCTTTTTTTATGCCTTGTTTATCACGCCGTGAGAGATTTCAAAAAAGTTATTGATAACCGTTATCACCGAAGTTATAATGGTTATAATTTCCAAATATTTACTTTCGCTCATGAATGAGCAAAAAAGGAGGCATTACGATTATGAAAAAAGCCATTTTAGCAGGGGCATTAGGAATTGCAGTACTATCGGGTGTATCTTTGCCAGGATTGGAAGTCTCAAAAGCTAGCGCAGCAACAACGGTTTTAGACATGCAAGAGGTTACAAAATACTATTCTCTGAGTTCATACGAAGTGACACAAAAGGAATCTTTTTCGCTTAAAAAGGGCGACGAACTTACGATTTTTGTAAACAATTCAGGATTCCCGATTTCTTATACAGTCTTTGATGCGGATAATCAAGTGATTGGTACATACCAAGCTAATTCACCTTACGGACGCGTATTCCAAGCACAAAAAGACGGCAATATTTCAGTACAATTTCAAGCTGGAGCGAATTCTTCCTATATGAAAAAAATGAATTTTACAGCTAAATTCGCTCTTTCTAAGTTTCATTAAACATTAAGCGAAAAGGGCTGTCTCAAAAATCGATTCTCTGAATAAGAGACAGCCCACTTCCATTCATTAACGATTCACAAAACAGCGTTGTTGGCGTCAACGAATTAGGCTCAAAAAACAAGAAACCCCCTTGTCTACCAAGGGGGTTAGATAATTTGTAACGCTCTGAAAGAAGCAGTCTATAAGTACAATACAATGTTCTGTTTACAAAGTTAAGATTTACAGAGTCGCAATGCGGCAACCAGTTGTCACCGTTCATTGCCCCTTATTTCTTTAATTCCTCTGGAATCTCAGGTTTCCCCACGAAACCGAAGGATGCTGTAGTTACCGCCAATACCGCAACAAATGAAGCAATTACTGAAACATGCTTCGCTACGAACATCATCGCCTTATTTCTCATCTTTTCCACCTCCTTTCAGTGGAATTAGCGTCAGCGATTGCACAAAGAAGGTCTTAATCAGTGTCTCGCTGCCTATGTAAAATAATGAACTGACGATGATAATTGAGATGGTCTTAAGGAGAAAAGTCTGGTTCTGTTTGAATAGTCGTGATTGCATTTCCATATCTTGCGGTGCAAAAAGTGCTACTAAGACTAATGTGATGATAATAATCGGGGTGACAAAATCATTAGGTAGGGGAATGACAGGGATGAATACGGCTCCCACTATACTTGTCATGGTGCAGTAGACAGACGATGAATAGTGAAAACCTCCTGAAAATTGACGTAGTACTAAAAATCCGGCCAGTGTAAGTAAAGTACCTTGAAATGTCCCTATCATGAGTGAAATGGTAAGGCTACTCGTAATGATGAGCAGCATGTTGATGATAAGGATTAACCCAAATTTCATGGTAGGGACTGACTTCGTTTCATGTGGATTGATCGCCTTTAGTTGGATTGCTATTCTTTCAGCAAGAGTTTCAATCATATTCCCCATCCCTTTTTATAGCCAGCCATGCCAGTATCGTGATTCCGATTGCCATCCCAAAGAAAATCCACACTAAGGAAGCAATTCCATATGTACTTGCTAATTTAAACAAGACCGTTATCAATACACCTGTTACAATGATCAGTGACAAAATCACCATGTTGACTCTATGGTAAAGAGAGAACGGCGCTCCGTCCCTGACAAATGTAAATTGCAGTCTACATTTCCGGAGTCCAAAGCATAATGCAAAGGTAAGGAATGCGGAGATTGTCTGGAATATAAACCCCGTGTAGATGGTTCGATCCCGTAATGATTCGATTGTCTCTAGGGTTCCTATGACGGACAGGAAGAACACTTCCACCATCTGAATTCCCAAGTAGATTCCTGCTGTTATCATAGTCATTAAGGCAGCATGTCCCCAATTCACGTTCCATACCAAGATTAATGCCCCAAAGATAATCGCGACTTGAGCTATGGTTGCGTAGTCTCCATATGGCGTAAATTGTCGTAGCCCAAACGAGAAAAGCATTAATACCAGACTCACAAAGAGAATTCGGTTGATATGCACCAAAAAACCAAATCGAAATAGCGTAGTCATAAGAGCAAATATCGCGAGGTATTCCAATGTTGAAAATAGGACAAACAGCATGTAACGTTTTCACCTCAATTACTTATATGAGGGTTATATTCTACGAAAAAGGACAGGTTCCTGCTTTTATTTACCAGTTTTGACATTTTAGAGTGGCACTGCGTCACCTAAGTACAGAAGTGTGATTTTTGAAGGGAATAAAGCTTGAGGTAGAAGTTATCAAGATAATAAGCTTGTCGTTTGTACGACATTAAGGACATACAAATCCCCCCGGAATCTGAACAGAACATACAAACGAGTCTTAAAGAGCGTGGACATTCCAAAAATACGTTTCCATGACTTAAGACATACTTATTTATCTAGGCGACTTATTCATCGTAATTTTATCTAACGAAAAGCAAGCTTTCATTATTTTTGACTATGAAACTGTATATACCACCGATCCTAATGGTATATTTGACGGTTTAACCGATTTACCAAGACATATCCCTAGCATTTTTTTATCAGTCGGTGAATTAGAGACTTGAACTGAAACAACTTCCAATTCTAACTCTTTGTGTTTAGGTGTCCGAACTACAATACAGTCACCAATCCTATCTAAAGAAGCGAGAATAGGATTAATTCCAACTATAATAGTTCCATGTTCTTTGGATTCAAACACATCTCCAACGTCCATTAACTTTTGCATTTAAAACACTCCCTTTTTATCTGCCTTGAATATAAAGTTCGTCCTTAACGATCGTATACGGAGTCCAGCATTTTTCAATCTTGTGATTGCATCTCGTAGCAGAACAAAAGAAAAAGCACCACAATTAGGTGCTAATTCAAAATTTCAGCAATACTTGCCCTATTCTCAATTACAAATAACACCAATGGCGTCATAAACAGTAAGCACATTGGAGTCTCTGTTAACAGCATTTTCAAGAATTGAATTAATGACACTACCCATGTAAATATATCAAGCACACTTCCGCCTCCCCATTTACCATCTTGATCCAAATGTGGAGAGATGTCCATAATGAGTATACAAAAACTGCCCGGTTATTTACCCGAGCGGCTTATGCATCGAGCTTAGCCTTAGTATAGAGCGTTTATTGATACACTTTCAAAAACCGTCAGTAATGTCAGATGTATCAAGCATCAAATCATAGTTTACGATTTTTCTTCACACACTCGAATAATCTCTTTAGGTATTGACTCAAACACTAATATCTCTGGTTTTGGATAAGGTCTTTTTAACAAGTATTCTTGCAGTGTCACCATGCTATTCCAATACAACTTAATCCAATGCTCAATGCTTTCTCCTGTGTCAAAGTTCAAGGCTTCTTCATCAAAATCCTTGAAATCATCGTAGAACGCCTGGTCATAAATAGAGATGGATATCTCACTATCAAATACGAGAGTTTTATCCGTAAACACAGGAAAACAAAACGACTTAAAAAAGCGATTAGCTATATCAACACCTATAGCTTCTTTAAAATTAACCCATTCAGGTATACCAAAAGGTCTCAAACTTTCAGTCTTTTCAATTTTTACTCTACCACCGTTACTATAACGATTATTAGACTTTGTAAAGTATTGTATTCCTTCTTGCATGACTTGTTCTTCCGAAACAAAATGTGTGTGATTTTCAGGTAAATAAGCATGATACAACAATAAACTCACTTTCTCTCACCCACTCATTCTTTATTTCTTGGCACATAAGGGAAGTGTGAACTTCTGGTAGGGTCATCTAGGTGTTCAAAAACTCTGTGACTTCCCGTTGGAGTATCAGGTGTACTGATGTTTCCGTCAAATTGTTTATAATACTTGGTTATCCGGTTTGGATTCGGATTATTAGGATTTGGCAAGTTTGAAAATGCCTTATCAGAATTAGTCATTGTTTCTTGCCTTAATTTCTGTACATTAACATCTTTCCCATATTGTGACCTATTAGGGGTAGATGGTCTACTTGGGTCATACAGGTGCTTTTCAGAATGTGGATTGACAAAATCTTTGGCATTGCTTCCCCCACCGGGTTTTGTAGGGACAGGGGTTTTGCCCGTTCCCTTCTTAAACGCATTCACTATATCCTTAACATTTTTACTTCTGCCCAGCGTAAGTGCACTCAAGGCAAGTCCACCAATTGCAAGTGCATCCTCAAGATTGATATCCTCATCCAGCAACGTATCCAAGTCTTCTTGCATTGGCTCGATAAAGCCTTCCTTCACAAACACTTCAATACCCTTTGGTAAATCCTCTGCTACCTTTTTCAAACCTTTTGGCAAGTCATTAGCAGCTTTCTCCAAGGCCCCTGGCAGTTCACTTGCCGCTTTTTGCATCGCAGCTGGAACGTCTCCCAGCATTGAGATTCATTTGACGAAATTATCCCACATGCTAGGCTTTTCGCAAGCTGGTCCTTGTCCAAAACCAGCAGCAGACGGCCCGCTGTTAACTTGGAACCCCCTGACTTACGACAGAATTTTTTCCCGCTATGCTCTTCACTTACCATTTCAACAAAAGAGCCGCCCGGTACTTTACCCGAGCGGCTTATTTATCGTGCGTAGCCTTAGATAGAGCGTTTATCGATCCACTTTCAAAAAACGTCAAGAACGTCAGATGTGTCAACCTGTTAGATAACCTAAACAAATTTACTACTTATATGAGGGATTGACACCGCACTGGTTATCCCTCAGGAGAAAAAAGCCCCATTATTAGTAAACTTCGCAATCAATTCTTAATCGTAGCTTATCAATCTTTTTCCTATTAAATCCTCGGCATTATAGTCTCCAGGCTCTAATTGAAGAGTTATGGATTCTATGGGACTAATGTATTCCCGCCCGTTAACCAATGCAACTTCTTTTACATTATAAGACTTTGAATTATCGGTTTCATCATGAAGAACTTTACCCTTAAGATCCCCATTAGGCTTTCCTTCGATAGCGACTATATTGGCAACCTTGATAAAGAAAGCTGTTTTGACCTCAATTGAAAACATATTCTCGCCTCCTCAATATCCCTTGTTTCAATATTAGGAATGCCGTAACCTTTTCAGTATTTTATTAGTTTTTCGGCAGCTTCAATTTCTACGGTCAGTACTGTTCTTGGCGTTTGATCGGGTATCGTTGGATTCTGCCTTAATTGTATTGTTTTCTCATTCCAAGTGACAGCCTCTGCCCCACGGTAATCTAAATATCTTTTTGCCTCTTCTGACTGGTCAATTATTCCCCCCTGTTTTTCAAATGCCTTTTTCATCCTATCAAATTTAACTGGATCCATTGAACTAGTAGAATCCCCGGTACTTCTTGTAAGACCTGCACCTGTCTTCTTCTTTCCTTTTCTTACAGCATCCACTAAATCCTTAATGTTTTACTTCTGCCCAGCGTAAGTGCACTCAAGGCAAGTCCACCAATTGCAATTCCATCCGCAAGATCAACTTTACCATCCCGCAAAATATCCAAGTCTTCTTGCATTGGCTCGATAAAGCCTTCCTTCACAAACACTTCAATACCATTTGGTAAATCCTCTGTTGCCTTTTTCAAACCTTTTCGCAAGTCATTAGCAGCTTTCTCTAAGGCCCCTGGCAGCTTACTTGCCGCTTTTTGCATCGCAGCAGGAACGTCTCCCGGCATTGAGATTCCTTTGACGAAATTATCCACATGCTAGGCTTTTCCTGTGGCTTTTCGCAAGCTGGTCCTTGTCCAAAACCAGCAGCAGACGACTCGCTATTTGTTGACGAATAATTTCCTATCGTCACACCACCAAATCCTGCCCGTCATCTTCGATCTTGATCTGCCCACAATAGAAACACATATTTGTTGATTTATTTAACAATGCCGGATAGTCACCGGCCATTTTGTTCCGCTTTCCCATCTATCCATGGCATTGTTGTCAGAGGTATGCACGGCATTGGCGTAAGTACACCGTTGTTAGCTGCCGTGGCTGAGGCGACTGTGGGATTTTGTAAGCTGCTGCACTTTCCAAAGGGCATGATATTTACATTTGGAACAAAATCCATGATGTTCATTTGCAGTTTCCCTTTTACAAAAACACCATGGCTGAACAGCATTTTCAGCCGACTCTGTTTACTTCCGCTGCTGCAAGATAAAATAGCTCCCACAACCACGTAGCTCTTGCGTTCTGCACTTGATTGTTGGATGTTGATACCTTCAATGTTGGGCATTCAGTCTCCTCCTCTCTGTAAAGGATTCAATACAGATGGAAGACTCATGGTGATCGATATGTTAAATATCCAATATATATAAGGGAACAATGCCCTTGTTTTGAGATATCGGATATAGAAAGGTCAAGAACAATAGGTATAAAATAACAAATATACCTTTGTTTTAAAAATGCCGCCTTGTCGGTGCGGAATCTGCCCCGCTCGATATACCTGCAACATGAATTACAATAGGCTAATCTTGCAATGCGGTGCTAAAAATACAAAAGGAAGCTGCTGACAACTTTGAGAGAAATATGAAAAAATGACGTTCAGGTTGCTTTCGTTGAATCAAAGTTGTTAAAATGTTATCAAGCGACAATCTCTTGGGAGTTATGTAATCAGGGTGGCTCGACATCTGGGTATGAGCTGCTGCCGGGTCATGGAGAAAAAAAATAACCGCCCGTAGGCGGCTGGTGAATAACTTTCTATGCTATAACTATACACTAGGAAAAGCGTCACATTACTCCGATATGAGTGAAACAAATAGCTTTTCTGGACATACACCGATGAAAGAGAAGCGGTTTTAATAAATGCTGATCAATATGTCATGCCCCTGGGCAAGGCTTTGTTCATAAAAATGAGCTAACTGGTTAAGTTCCGTTATAAGTTCTGCGAAACGTTCCTCAGCTTCATCGTCCACCCAAATATCTGGATAAATCTGTTTCGCTCTAAAATCGGCTGGCTTGTATTGTTGCTGCAAGACGGTCCTATCCATAGAATGAAGAGCTTCTAAAATGCGAGGAAGCTCATCAGAGCCAATGACGCTTACGAATTCTTCAGTATCCAGCACGTGGACTCCGACAATAGCCTCGCTTAATGGATTGTCCTCAATCGGCTGTGAGGCAGAGATCCCTGTTAGCAGATAATGCAATCCGTCCCATAATTTATCCATCTCATACACGGGGCAGCGTTGTTTTTCCATAAGCTCCTCGATCTTCCCAACGATATGGGAATTGTCTAACTGGGCAACTTCATCCGCTAAAGCATCGTTTAATGATAAGTAACAGGCCATGATTCCCATCGTGTATTTTCTCCTTTATTTTCTATCATTTTATTCATATACGGATACGCCAAACTTCTTCCATTTTGTAGGCAGTTTGTCGCCCCATGCTTATATTGACTGAAGTAATCCTCCAAATTCTCGGTTTCCTAGTCGATCATAATATTCTCAACATCGTAATTTGATCCCATTGATCGTCGCGTATTTCGTATCGTCTTCTTATAAGGGAAGATTACCATGTTTTGGGTAGATTTGATAGTTTTCAAGGTGCACATACGGTAGAACAAGCTGCAACCATTCCCACTCCTTTCTCTCAAATAAAAATGCCACACTAAATACGAGTGACATTTCTCTACTAGTAGCACAGCATCACACAGCGCTGCACAACACAACGGGAGGGATAGCCATGACAACCGAAACAAAGCCGGTATGCTTTAACTTGAACGATCCGCTCGAAAAGGAAATGTGGGAGCTCACAAAAAAGATGAATATCAGCGGCTGGGCGAAAGTACATTTACGTCCATTAGCATTAGCCCGTATTGCTGAACGGGAATCGCAAGAAAAAAAGACTGGGGCCCCTGTTACAGTACGAAGGGTAGCGAATGCGATCGATGTACCGAACGCTAACAAAAGAATCTTTTTGACTACATAAAACCAATGATATATTCATTACATTTCTTTCATTTAAAACCCAAAAAAAGCTTAGGAACAACTCCTAAGCCTTTCTATTATTGAGTAATGATTGATTTGAAATCAGATTTTTTAAATAGCTCGTTTAAACAAACTCCATTCTGAAAAATATTAATCAAAATGGAGTTAAACCTTTTTTACTTAAGTATGAGATTTTTTAATAAAGTTTGATTAATTTTGTATTCCTTATTTCACTAAAGCACCCCGTTAGTTGAATAAGAAACTTTAATTGCTGGAGGTTTTCTCATTTCAAAATGTTTTACGAGAGGCATAAGAATTTCATTATTTCAGGTTAGGTTACACGGGATTTAACATCGTCGTCATGTGTTTATACTACGGCTTTGTCGATTTTCTGTTTCCGTTTGTTCTTTTTCTTATACCACCACATATAGACTCCAGTGAACATCAGTATAGATGGAGTAAGACCACCGATGGCATACAAAATTTTAGTAAATAATCCACCAAAACTACCTGTATGTAATGGAAGGTGCCATGTTTGATACATAAGCCCACTATTAACATGTGGATCTAGCTTGCCCACTACTTTTCCGCTATACTGATCTATCCATACTTTTACATTTCCATTGCCTGGATCAAATGAATTGCTGATACGAAATTCCACTGCGCCTTCTGGGTTTCCTCTTTCCACCTTTTTGGGCATTCTAACCTGCATAAGTGTTCCCTGAGGTACTTCTTTTTCAGCCCTACTGAACAATTCATCAAGTGGAAGTTTCCCACTGGGAAGAGCTTTTGAGATAAGCTGCTCTTCTGGAGGCATCACCTTTGCTTCTGCACCAAACCAACCAAAAATCATGTCATCATACGCGAAAAGTGCTCCTGTTAACGAAACAACCAATAAAAACGGAATGGAAACTCCACCAATGACTTTATGTAGATCATATTGCCGTACGTAAGGGTTGGCATTACGTCTTAAAATAAACCCACGTGCCCATTTTTTTATCCCTGGCCACCATAAATATAATCCTGATAATGTAATGAAAAAGAAAATAAATCCAATCATACCGATGATTTTCTCACCATTGAAATCTTTTAACAGCAACTTTTCATGAAACTCCGTTATTAGCTTGAATAATCCTTTATCCCCTAATGTTCCATTTATGTATCCTGTTCCTGGATCTACAAATATGTTTAGTTGTTCCTTTCCTTCTTTAAGGCGGAATAAATAAACTCCTCGAGCGTTAGGTTCATTTGGAGTGTATACACGATCAATTTGACCTTTTGGATGTGCTTCTGATACACCCTGCAAGGCTTGCTGATACGTAACTTTTTCACCTTCCGTTACTTTATACAAATTAGGATGCAGCATGCTGTTTATTTCAGGTTCAAACACAAGCAAACTTCCTGTTAAGCCAATGAGTACTATAAAAACCCCTGCTAGCATACTAAGCCATAAATGAATTTTTGAGATGATTCTACGTGTTGTAATATAAATTCCTTCTTTCAAAAAGTAGTATGAAATTATGAACGTAATAAATAATAAAAAGAATGATTATCATTGTCAATTGAAATATTTATAACTACTAAAAATATGCCATTATGTTCATCGTTATTTACATTTAATAGTTATAAATATTTAAATAACTAAATATTAAAATAGAAAATTAGTAAATTAGTATCAGTATGTGTATTTCGTTAGGTTTGATATGCTTAGTCACAAAACCGTCCCTTTCGTTCCCACGTTTCGAACACGTCCATCTTATCTAGCTCTGACTTATGCCACTCCATGTAGTCCTCTTTTAAAAGCACTTCTAGTATTGTTATGATGCCACCTCTATCACGACCTGTCTTGATACACTATTCATCTACTGTTGGTGTTCTACGCCGATCTGCCGAATAGTTTCCGATCACGCTTAATACCTTCCGCTCAATGTCAGACTGCAAATCTAATCACCCTTTTCACCAAGAACATTTGTTCCTGTTTTATGACGAGTGACAAAAAAAGAAAAGCCCCTTGTCTACTGTAGTACCCCCCTTAAAGTAAACATTGGAAAAACACCCTGGTGTTAAAACCGATGAATATTTTAGGGGGTGCTTTTTCGTGGCTAAAAAGGGGCAAAAATTCCAGTCATTTAGTTATGCGTTGAAGAAGAAAGCTATTGAGATGAGGCTACAGGGAATGACGAAACAGCAAGTGGCTGATGAATTGGGGATAGTGGATGTTCAACGGCTGAAAGTGTGGATGAGGCAATTCCGGTTGTATGGCGATTTTGGACTGATGGATCACCGTGGACGCCGTAAGGAGTATGTAGATAAAGATCGTTACTTGAAGCTTTTAGAAATGGAGAATGCTGTCCTAAAAAAGTGGTTAAAAATTACGAAGAAGGAGGTGTACAAGACAAATACCAACTCGTAAATCAGAAATGGGTAACAGATATGACGCAGTATCGTGTATGTGACAAATGGTTGTACCTTTCAGCTATAAAAGACCTGTTTAATAATGAAATTGTGGCATATCACATGAGTCTTCGAAATGATAATGACCTTGTTTTACAAACCTTTCTCAAAGCATTTGAAAAACATAAGGACGTGACTGGATTGATCGTTCACAGCGACTAAGGATTCCAATACACGTCCTACGCTTATCACGACATGTGCCAAAGGTTGGCGCCCAAATCAGCATGTCCCGTCGAGGCAATTGTTACGACAATGCCTCTATGGAAAGCTTCTTTTCTCATCTCAAGACAGAAGCCCTCTATTCTTATGATATACGAACTATGGATGAGGTACAAAGACGAATCGAGGAATTCATCCATTTTTACAATAACAATCGACCACAAAGAAAATTAAACAAACTGACGCCGGTTCAGTACCGACGCCAGTTTGCAGCCTAGGTATTTTTTTCATTGTCTACTAAATAGGGTCTTGACCATCCCTGATCGGCGACTAAGTAAAGCGAGCGCCCAAGCCAGCGCGGCAACAAGCCGAGTCTTACCATTTTTGCGAGGAATAAAAATAAACGCCTCTTTATAGCGGCGTTCCTCGGTGCCTGCTCTAAAAAATCCTAGCAGGTTGTATATGATGAACTTTTGCCAAGGTTCAAGAAGGAACGGCTTACCGCGTAACGGCGTCCCGTCTAGTGCCTCTCCCTTATCGTGAACAAAGGTTCGTTCGATGATGCCGATAACAAACTCTGCATCCTTCGTTCGAAAATCATACTCCGGGTTTTCTAAGTCTTTGAGAAATCGTCGGCACGCTTGAACCAACTCTCTGCCAGCGATCTTCCTACCCTTGACAATGCTCTTGGCGTACTTCATTACAACGTCAAGGTTCTTTGCCTCACTCAAGTCCACTTAGCGCTGCAGCCAGCGCGGACGTCTTTTTCTTCTCAATCTTGATTCCGTCGATGGTTTTCGGATTCAAGCACAAGCGATCCGTGTACGCCAAACTATCTTTTCGGAGGGATTCGAGTGTAGCGACGATAGGCGCTTTTTTCGTACTACCATCCGCCGTTGAAACTTCGTATTGGTACCCCTCCGAAGCAAAGCGCCCATTCAAAACAGCGTATTGCTCCACCAGTTCTGCATAGATTTCGATGATCCGATCGTACTCTTTTTTGTACGTTCCCAAGCTTTTCATATCACGAATGGTCGTGCGTTTCACCGCCGCTTTCGTCACTTTAGCCACCGCCATCACCTCCCGAAAAAATTTTTCCCAGAACTCGCGCTATTGGAAAGGGCTGGCCGAGTCGGTCCACGGAAAAAAATAAAAAATTTTAAAAAGTGGGGGGATATTTTTCCTCAAACTTTGAACGAACTCTTTCCTGCCAAGCTAGTCCTAATGCCGTTAGCTCGTGAGTCACCCTCTCATGCATAGCGTTGTGCTGCTTGTCACTAAGAGAAATAAGGTTCCAGTCCACGAACGCTAGTTCAGGGTAAAACTCCAACGGGTAAATATGATGCACAGTAGTAGCTGGTTCAGTCTTACCGTACCGCTTACTCTCCTGACACATGTATTTATCGCTTCGTAAGATAGCTTCCCGCTTCCGCTTCCAACGCCGTGACTTGTATACCGACTGGCTCAATAATCTTCCCTCCTTTCAAACTTGTCGGACCAAAGCAAAAACAGCCCGGTTATATTCCCTCGAGCGGTTTAGTCATCGTGCGTAGCCTTAGTATAGAGCGCTTTTTAATTGACTTGCAAAAACCGTCAAGAACGTCAGGTCTGTCAGATTTGTAAACCTTTCAAAAGTATAGTGAACATATTTCTCCATCGAAGCCAATCTGTATGATATGATCATCGTAAAATCGTCCTAGATACTATCCATTGCTACACTCTACTCTATGGGATTACCGTCTGACAAATCCCTATTGAAATAAACTATTGATCCCTTCTTTATTTCCTCGACATTCACTCGTTCTTGAATATTTATTCCTATAAGTGGGCTATTTGAAATCGAAAATGACACACTAATATCTTTAACCCAAAATTCGAAATCCGTTCCATTCACGCTGCTTACGACTATCTTTGAACCAACTATTCTTTTTAGTTGTGTAATGTCGTGTGTATCTGATTCAACAAAGCTAACGATTAGCACCAACCCCCGCCCGGGCATATCAACTACATTATCTAATCTCATTATTTCCAAAAGATTTTCTCCCTTCTATCGACGATCAATGAAAAGTAATTCCCTTACATCTCTGATTCTGATTCCTGCGTTTCGTAGCCTAGATATTCCATCGCGTAAAAGCATATTTCTTTCTGTTTGTGCTAAATCAGGAGCAAACCTTGCAGCACGTATACTTGCTTGTGCTTCATCCAACGCAAAATTCCTAATAATGGGCCTAAGTTCTTCATCCATGACTTGGAAGGACCTTCCAGCTAGACCCGCTTCATAATGCCCTACTACTTCGTGTGCTATGGTTGCTTTTCCAGTAATTCTGCTATTCGCAGACAATTTCCCTGCTGCATTTGAAGGAAGAACGTCATTATTAATGTTTAGAATCGTATCAAATAATAACCCTGTCGGGGAGGTATCATCAGGACCTGCTACATTAATGTTTTCCTTCGGCATCCCTAACTTTTCAGCATAATTTGTAAGTTCCTTGATTTGGCTCTCAGTTAAAGGTAGCTCATTACGTAGACCATTAGTATCTTTAATCTTCCTTAAATTGTTTTGACCTCCACCAGTTCTCTTCTTCCCTTTCCTTGCAGCATCCACAAAATCCTTAATGTTTTTACTTCTCCCCAGCGTAAGTACACCCAAGGCAAGTCCGCCAATTGCAATTCCATCCGCTAGATCAACTTTATCATCCCGCAACGTATCCAAATCTTCTTGTATTGGCTCGATAAAGCCTTCCCTTACAAATGCTCCAACACCCTTAGGTAAATCCTCTGCCGCCTTCTGTAAACCTTTTGGCAAATCATTTGCTGCTTTCTCCAAAGCGCTTGGCAACTCACTTGCCGCTTTTTGCATCGCAGCAGGAACATCTCCCAGCATCGAGATTCCTTTGACGAAACTATCCCACATGCTAGGCTTTTCCTGCGGCTTTTCGCAAGCTGGTCCTTGTCCAAAACCAGCAGCAGGCGGCCCGCTATTTGCTGACGACTGATTTCCTATCGTCACACCACCCAAATCCTGCCCGTCATCTTCAATCTTGATCTGCCCACAATAGAAACACATATTGGTTGATTTATTCAACAATGCGGGGTGGCCATCAACCAGGTTATCCGCTTTCCCATCAATCCATGGCATTGTCGTCAAAGGTGTACATGGCATTGGTGTAAGTACACCATTATTGGCTGCTGTGGCAGAAGCGACTGTGGGATTCTTTAAGCTGCTACACTTTCCAAATGGCATGATATTAACGTTAGGAACGAAATCCATGATATTCATTTGCGGCTTTCCTTTTACAAAAACACCATGGCTGAACGGCACTTTTAACCGACTCTGTTTACTTCCGCTGCTGCATGATAAAATGGCTCCCACAACCACGTAGCTCTTGCGTTCAGCACTTGACTGCTGGATATTGATACCTTCAATATTGGGCAAACAGTCTCCTCCTCTCTGTAAAGGTTTCTATACAGATGGGAGATTCTCATGTTGATCGATACATCCGATATCCAATCTATATATAAAAAGGAAATAATACCCACATAATGAGGATCGGATGTGGAACGCACACTAACAATAGACATAAAGTAACAAACACACCATTATAACCATAGGTTTTTAGAACCACAAAAGCCACTCGGTTCATTCCCGAGGGCTTCTTCATCATGGATTGCCTGAGTATTTATGCATCTGCTCTTCTTTAAAAACGTCAGTCCGCCAACCTTTCAGGAACCTAACAATTCCTCACTGTACAGCTCCTTTGCTAATCGGTTAACGATATCCCGCTTCATCTCATTTAATCGTTGTCGGGAAACTCCTACATGTCGGGCAATGCTGTTCATACGCATCCCGTCCATCATACATTCAAGGACTGTCCGGTGCTTGTTATCGCCCAAGCTGATTGCGAAATCATTGATTTGCCGCACCTTGTTCTCAAGGGTTTTCATTCGCTCGATTTGCTTTTCGTATCGCTCTTCCGAAATGGTCAAAGTGGAGAGGCGTAACCCTTTCCCGCTTGGCATGCCTCCTGTATCACCATAGGTAGCGACCAATTTCTCTTGTATCGATGGATTCGAAAATATCGCCTTGTCGATTTCCTTCCTTAGACGCTCAACCTCTTTCACCATCCAATGGTAATCCTTGATTCTTCCTCTACCTTCTGTACAACTTCAAGAGCTGGCTCGAGATTGATAAAGGCGAGCTGCCCGCTCCGATCCATTAACCCTTGATTCTCTATGATGTAATTGTCCCACTCCGGGCAGGTTTCGATTTTACCAACGTGGAGGTTATGGACACTACAGATCGATTTCTTGCCCCATTGAGTAGCGGGGCATTTTTCGCAAACACGTTCGATCAGCTTATCGTTCACCTACACCACCTACCCTTTTCTTAATTCTCATTTAATAAATCGTGTATTGTGTAAAATTTTGTATTTACTTCAAGGAATAATCATTTTAATGCATATATTGTTTGAAACATAAATCTGGAATTCGAGAGGTACTTTATATGACTCGCTCATTAAAATTAATATTATTAGGTTTCATCACAGGTCTATTAATTTGCGTTGCTTTTCCAGTCCTTCAAAATGAAGCGGCCCTGATGGGATTATGGATGATTCTGTGGAGTCGTATTAGTTTACGAAAAGGCTCTGTTTATGGAATCTGGAAGCTTTTAACCTACATAACAGTAGTGATTGGCTGGATACTCTTGCTCTTCGGGATATTTCTGACAGCCTTAGAGTACATTTTCTAAATTACCGTTGTGTTAAGCTGTTTCCCCATTCCTGCTATAATCACAGTAAGGTGGTGAAAATGATGTATCCCAATCAAAGTCAAAATATAATTCGGATTGTAAAAGAAACTAGTGGAATGCCAAAAAAAGATATGGACATCATTTTCGAGCTATTGGATCACAATGAATGGGGCGTTGCCTTGGAACATCTTTGTTCAACTATTATTGAAGAGAGAATTATTATCCAAAACGATGTATTCGAAGCAATAAAGAAGATCGGCGAATTAATGGAAATGGATCCCAACAATTGGAGCCAACTGATTCATTTAATTCAATAACTATTAAGTAAAATTAGTATGGCTGATTTCTTATTATTAACCTCCAAAGTTTGGTGATATCATGAAACTAAAAGGTGGTGTCACACTTGAAGAATCAACAGTTAATCCATCGTGATGATCAGAGCCCCCTCATCCCTTATTTTTTTCTTTGCCTTTTGTCGAAGATCACATTTCACCAACTCCCAGCAATTGAGAAACGACGGAAGATCTATTCGGATCAGGTAAAAGAAAGTCGATACATTCGCTTCAGAAAGGAACGATAGTTCCTGCACTAAATACACATTTTGTAAAGTACTCAACTTAGCGAAATTGTGATCGTGAACTCTGGGTTGATTCCTTTTGTTTTGCGATAGTATTGCTCGTCATCAACTACAATGCTTGTTGACTTGGCGCTCCGATATAGGGTAGGCCAGCGCTCAACAGTGCTTTTTGGTATCAACTGCCAAACCTTGATGTCATCCATGTAGCTCTCAAGGTCTTTGCATTCCCAGTAACCCCAATCGTGATATTTTTGTTCAAGCCAGTCGGTCAATTCAGTATCCGATAGGAAAATGTACGCATCCTCCGGATCATCTTCGCGGTAAACGTAATAGTATTCATCGAACGGACTGTTTTGCTTTTCGATTTCAACCTTCAATTCCCGCCAATTCGCTACGGGTCCCCCGCCCAAATCAATTCTGTACTCGCTCGTAACTTGTTCCTCCTTATCTCCCTGAGCATTTTGTTGTGAAGATGCATTGAAACCAATTTCTGTAACATTCGTATTTAAATACAAGATGAGTAATTGGAGTGTGAAGCCAGTGGAACTAATAATCTTTGTGTTCGAATTTATCGGTAACCTCGTAGGATTGATCCTGGAAAAGAAGATCCGCATTAAGTGCCGTTTTTAACTCAATTGATCTTGTGTATCAATCCGTTTTTCTCTTCCGCCTTGATTGCCATTTCATCTACATGCCCCGACAGGCATCCCAAGGTACAAAAATGATCAACAGATGGCTTCTTGCTTACCAATATCCACTCTGGATTGTCCCCCACGATCTCTTCATCACAAAATGCACATTTCATGGTATCTTCCTCCCCTACGAAAACGCCAACTGTCTATTGACATCTTCAATTTCTCGAAGGAGTTTTCCCTGTGGTCGCCAATCATTGATGTATTCCTTCGCCTTTCCAGATCAAGCACTCGAGTATTTCGATATGAGTCAACGCTGAAGTATCCCTTGAAATCCCGCCAAATTGACGAAAATACTTTTCCTCGCAAGCTACTGTCTTGGTAAGCTTGTCCATCTTTGCCGCCAAGGACCTGTACTGCTTGATCAAATACATCCATGATGTATTAAAAAAGGCCCTGAACCAAGCAGTAAAGTGGCAGCTCATTCCTAAAAACATCATGGATAACGTCGACTCACACAAAAGGAAATCATCACCTGGACGCCTGAGCAAGCAAATGAGTTCTTATCTTATGCTGAGAAAGACAAGTATTACATTGCGTTCGTTCTGGCTATCTATACTGGCATGAGGCGTGGAGAGCTCCTCGGCTTGCGTTGGAAAGACATTAACTTTGAACATGCTAAAATTAGCATTCAGCAAACTCTCTATCGGCCTTCTAATCAAGGCATCATCTTTCAAGAACCAAAGACCAAAAGTGCAAAACGCCGAATTGCGATCCCTCAGTTTATATTGCATGAATTGAAACTACATAAGGCAAAGCAAAACAAATTACGGCTCCAGTTTGGCGAGGGCTATGAGGATAATGATCTAGTTGTCTGCTACGATGACGGCTGACCACAAGACCCTCGCAACCTACTGAGACACTACGAACGAATCACGAAGAAAATCGGCCTCCCAGTCATTCGTTTTCACGATCTACGTCACACTCACGCCACTATGTTATTACAGATGGGCGAGCATCCTAAAGTTGTATCTGAACGTCTTGGGCATAGCCGGGTTTGAATTACAATGGATGTATACAGCCATGTCATGCCGGATATGCAAAAAGATGCTGCTGACAACTTCGAGAAAATGATGAAACAGAAACGCTCAAAATGAATTTAGTTGAATAAAGGTTGTCAAAATGTTGTCAAGCGACAATGTAGAGGGATTATGTTGTCAGGGTGGATGGATGAGGACATAAGAAAAACCCTTGATTATCAAGGGTTTCATCATTCGATATATGGTGATCCGGACTGGGTTCGAACCAGCGACCCCCACCCTGTCAAGACGCCAGACCAGTTTTGTTATGTTTTGTTGAAGTTGAATAAACCTTGATATTACAGCATTCTGTTGGTTGATATGTTTATTAGGCATTAGCTCTTATTGGTGCCCATTTTTACGTTTCGGCACCAGATTCGGCACCACTTTTCTAGCCGTCATTGTCCCTTTAACCAGCGGAGAAAAACCGTTTTTGATATTCTGAATAATCGTCCAATCCGAACCACATGAAATTGACCAGAGTTTACTAATTCGTAAGCGTGATTGACGCTAATCCCAAGTATCTTTTGAATATCCTTAGGAGTTAGAACATCATGATAATCCTTCAGCATCTCTTCATCCACTCGTAGTTGATCCAATCGTAGTTGATCCAATCGTGCTGTCCCCATTGATTTAAGCTTTTCTTTCTCCGTATTCTTCAGTAGCTCCCGATATGCACGTACCTCTTTAATCAGCGCATCTACATCCATCATCATGAGCTGCTGCAGACTCTTGTACCTTTCCTCGATCTCTGAAATCTGTTTGTCTGATAGGAAGTTGTGATCCATTCCTTCTCACCTGCTAGTTTAAGTTATTAAATAAAAAAAATACACCACGTAGGTGCTAACAATCTGAAACTAATTTTTTTCTTTCTCCCATTTCATATATGGAATAGCGGCAGTTAAAACTGAGGCAATCCAAAGCATTTCTCCGTTATTAAGAATCCATTCAGAAAGAGGAAGTTTTTGAACAGAGGTTTGACGAGTTGTAGCTGTCTCCATGTAAGAACGTGCAAATGTTTCCCCAACATTAGGAATTTTAGAGATAGAAAGCAGTAGTAATCTTTCGGTAATGCGCTCTCTCTCAGCTTCCACCTGCTCTAGTGTGAGTTCAATCTCTTTCCATCCTATATCTAAACCTGAAACTTTTAGAGTTTCTTTATCAAGTTTAGCTACCCACTGCTCCCCATGTTCATTTTCATAGTACCAAAAACGAATGTTTTGTTTCCCTATTGCCCATATAGGAGGATTTTTCCCTTCAATACTCTGAAGTTTAATAGAAACCGTATTGTCCATTTTGCTTTCGCTCCTTCTTAATTCTATCTATTCGGGTATCTTCGCATACTATGTCAAAATAAACCAGTAGGAACTTCCCCTAATTTCATACTTCATAAAAAGTAGCCCGTAACAGCTCATGGAATCATCTCACTTACCGGAATTTTTCGTTCAGTAACCAACAGGAAAATCCGTTCGTTAGATCTTCTATCCTCTTACTCATGGAGGTTTCCATAATTGTACTATGTTATAAAGACTTTACCGGGGCAGGATTGGAGTATTCGAATAAGAGGCAGACGAAGCAGGGATGGAGGAGCTGAATGGCATACTTACTCAAATGTGGTCCCTGTTCCCTACACCCCCGCGCTGGAAATAAGTATCAGATTATTCCCTTCATCCAATGGTAGAATAACAATTCATCCCCCAGAACAACTCGTGAACGAAATCCATGATGTTCTCTTAAAAGACCTTGGTTGTCAGGTAACAGAACTTTTGCGACGTGCAGCTGGTCACTCAGTAAGCAACAATCCTGCATCCTTAGATGTCAACATGAAATATAACGGTTTCATTGAAATTATTCTTCCAAATGGATTGACCTTAAAAGAAGTTGCTTACAAACTAGCTAAAGAAGGTCAAAGTGTAATACAATCTGGCGATAATTTCTTGATTACAGATGATATTACACAATTTAGTTCCTTAGTTATTTCAGCACCTAACGGGTGCTTGTTTTTTTACCCCACTTACTTCGGCGTGTGACAACCCCAGAATCAAATCTTTAGCCGCTGTGGTCACGGTTGCCCAGGTATCGGGTATGAGCTGTGCAGGTGGTCAAAGACAGAACTTACTTTTGGCTGAAAAGCGCTGAACGCTACGGTCGACCTTGGAAGGAAGTACGAGACAACATCCAATCAAAGGGCGCACATTTTGCTGCGCTGGATAACGTTTGGTACACTGCGAAATCGGAAGAAGCACAGGCCGCTGCTGATGAAGAAGCTGCACACAAAGCAAGGCCCGTGCCCAAGCAAGAATGGCAGCCAAAGAAAGCGAAAAAACCGCCTCTGCTTAATGCGGAGACGGGTTCGCCTATTGTATTACTACATATTTTTATATAATATCCGCCTAGGGAACCCCCTTAAAGGGTGCTCGGCAGATATTGTTTTTAGTTAATTGAAAAGGTGCTCCCCGGTTACTTTATCCTTCTTATACTAAAAAAATAAAGTAAATAACCACTACAGCTAAGTTCAGTAATACAAATTCATTTGTGACGATAAAAACAACCCATGGCCATAACCACGTGATGGATACAGATAGTATGATCGCTAAGCAGGTTTTCTTCACGAATCATTCTCCCTTTTGCCTGCACCCACCTTCATTTTACTCGCAAAAAGCATAGCAGTAAATGACCAATGTTTTTAACTTTTCCATGTTGCATTTATCATTTTTTCCCAATTATTTTTAGCTATTTATTCTGTCCATGCCGTTCCCCACATGCTGCGTGCTTTTACCGGCTGCTATCAGGTCACTATCACAGCAAGTCCTCCTGTGCTGAGTTACGAAAGATGTACTGAAAAAAATCGTGTTCCAATTCAGACCTGCTTACCAACTTTTCGTCCTCTTTCATCTGTAGGTACAAAGCTCGTGGCTCAAGCAGTACAAATTTAATAGAAAACGGATTTTCTATCATTGAGGCAATCTCACACAATCCCTTTCCCATGCTTCCAGTATGACGATTTGATCAGGTTGCATGCGATCCCACTCGATGGTATTCTTCACGGTTCAGAACTTCAAGCACAACTATGATGGCACCGCGACTGCGCCCCGTTTTAATGCATAACTCGTCAACGGTTGGCATCCTACTGTGTCCGGCGGAATAGTTCCCGCTCCCCCGCAAAAATTTGAATATGATATCAAACAGCATGGCGGATCACCACTGGATGCATAGAAAGTATGTTGTCGAATATAAGACACGCGGAACCCGCCTTGTAAGTCAGTACGCTTTTAGCCGGTCGCCTGCAGTCACAAGAGGATGCAAGGTGCCCTTCGTTGTCTGGATATTGCTGCCAAGATAGATGATTTCGATGTATTGAATCTGGTCTATGGCTATTTACAGTTACCTTCTCATGCAGTTCCCCTCTGAATACTTTTGGCTGAATTATATTCTAACTACTTGCAAATAAAGGGGCTGTCTAAAAAGTCCATTTTCGAGTAAATTGCATCGAAATTAAAAACCCAAGAATGTTGATTTAACGGCATTCTTGGGTTTTGCTTTTTTTAGTTAGTGGGCTGAAATACCACTTTTCGGATAGCCCTAACCCCAATTGGGATATAATCGTTTTCCTCCAGACCTTACTTCAATCAGTACTGGTTGTCTTAACTCCTTCTGAAGAATCTTCACATATTGATCCCACCCAATTTGCTGATCCAGAGTATAATTTATCTCGATCGTAATTCTTCCATCTAATTGATTATTGTGGGATTTTACGTAGCAGTAAACATTTTCTATAACAGTTCCATCAGGTAAAATTTCCGCCCACTTTTTTACAACAGGTATTACAATTTTATTCGCGATATCGAAATTATTTTTTTCGCCAATTTTCTTTTTAACAATAAAGTACAAATATGAAATTAACGTACTCAAGCCAATAACAATGGGAAGCACTCCAAGTAACAGCACGAGTTGCGACTTACTAATTAAAGCTCCTATCAACCAAAGCAAAAACCACGTTACTTCGCCGAATATAATTAATTCCACTTTCCTTTTTAACAATGGCATTCCAAAGTGTCGATTTAACCATACACCTTTATTGGAATGTGTTGCAACAAGCATGGAGCCCAAAAAGGCAAGACCGCCAATAGCATATAGTATCAAAAACGTCATTTGCATCAGCGGTCCACCTTTCTACTGTAATCTAAATACGTGTGATTTAAGGGGTTTTTTTCTATAATGTACATCTCTAAAATCGAATTTGATTTTATTCACTTCATTAGAAATATCTTTAATTGGAACTGTAAAAGAATAAACGCCCTTTTTATTGCTAGTAACGGCAGGATAGAAAACCTCGTTTAGAGGGTTTATTGCTGGGAGAAGAGTATATTTGACAGAAGGTTTTAAATCCTTCACCACGTTATCATCACTATCGTAAATAATAAAACTCAAAGTTGTTGAATCTTGGTCTCTTCGTATGATTTGTGTATGATAATCCAAATATACTTCAAGATTAGGCATTAGTGTGATTATATAAGTGACTTTGGGATAATGAACTTCAACTGCTTTACCTAACTTTGGAATTTCGTCATTTTTTCCTTTTTCAACTTTTCCAATTAGTACTTTTAGCGCATTACTCTCAGGTTGAGGTAACCTTGATAATATTCCTGCGATACCTTCGTTATAACCCGCTTCATCCCAGACCGCTTCCATCAATTCGTTTAGCTCCAAGTCTACAGATGACCATGCGCTATCATTAACAAAATCATTTTTTGCTCTAATAAAAACTTGTTTGCAACCACTAGGGACCTTTATCGGACCTCTATACGTAAAAATTTCATCTTCATTACTAAAGTGGTACTCAAAATCATACTTAATACCGACATACTTTGAAGATAAGCTGAGCTTTATTCCATAATCCGGATGAAGCTCTAAAGTAGTAATAAACTCTTGGGTCATTGGCTCCACAAAGATGTATCTTTTCTTTGGTTTTTCAATATTATTGAAAATGTCTTTTGAGTAATACTCAATAACATTTCTCCCATACTGTAGAAAACCATTCTCTATACTTAGTACCGTTGATTGATTAATGTGGCTAATTAATTCACTGTCATTCACTTTAATCAACGTTTCTAAGATTTTCGGAGCCTTTTCATTTTTACTTTTGTTCTTGAAAGAGAGTACTACTCCTCTCTCGTCATAGTGGGCTTGATGGTGTTTACCAATTGCCTCAATTCTCATTGACGTTTCTGGCAATGCTTTTGTTCCATCTGGAACAACATCTATGCCTTGAATTACATGCGATTTGTGCATTTGATCAATAACTTTTACACTTGTAACAGGATGTTTGTCATTAAATGTCAACTCAACTAACGTTGATTGTGTCGGATCAGCCTTGATAGAAGGAAACTTATTTACTAACTCCACTTTACTTTGGATAAATTGTAATGTTTCAATTTCAGTTCTTCCGGTATCGAATGGTTCGACCAATACCTTTATATCCTTAGGATGCGGATCATTGTGAATTAAATATGTTACTTCTCCTATGGTATGTCGAGTAATTTCTTGAGAAGAACTATTTAATGTTTCTTCCTCTCCCTCAACAAAAACTTCTACTGGGCACGCAATCCTTTGCACCACCCAATCCTCTCTAGGGGTATATCGCCCTAATATACCATCAACATGAGAAGCTTTTCCTGTTCCAATTAACTTCTGAATCCATTCTAAAACCGCTCTATGATGAGTTAGTCCCTGATGGCTGGCGTGGGCATAGACAATGTTACTAGTATCTTCATTATATGGCTTAGCGGCAAGGATTGGAACTGTGCCATCTCCATCCGTTGGAGTCATAAGATCTTCTCCAGGCCCAATAATTGTAAGTGTCCCTACAGAACCATGATTATATCCAATGATATTATGATGTTCGACACCAATCGGCCACGGTTTCTTTAGAGAATTGTGCAAATTTAAGTTTATGAGATCAAAATCAAATACATCGCATCCCTGTAGAGTTTTTATATAATCCATATAATCTTTCCATGTTAATTCGCGTCCACCAACACTTACAAAAGAACCATTTAAGCAATAATCTCTTGAAGGTAACAATTGGTACAAGGACGGGAAAGTTCTTCCGATGTCTCTTATCACTTCCTTATCAGGGAAAAAGAAACCTTCATCCATTCCATACATCAAGCAAGAAAACGCGTCAGGTGACCCTTTCCAGGGTGTTCCAAGAGTTATAACCTGCTTGATTCTTGGAAGTACTCCTCTTCCACTTGCCCATTGACAATAAGTGTGCGTTAACAATCCCCCCATACTATGAGCAATAATAATTATTTCGTCATTTGGGTCAAATAGGGAAATAAAATCATGTAGCTCTGGACATACATCCCAGAGATTTAATCTCCAATCATACCCAAATAAGTGTGCGCTAACAGTACTTCCTTCTAAATTTTTCAACATATCAATAATTGGAGCATAAATAATATTTTTGCTAAACAACGTCCCAACCATGTTCACACCGTATTCTATAGGCAAACCAGGAGTTATAGGATTTTTAGATTTACCTTTTACCATAACCAAGCGCTCTAAGTGTTTATTTTTAACTCTAAACCAGCGCTCGATATTACCTTCAAATAATGAAGAACCCATAATTCCAGGTATAAACACTATTCTCTTCAGTGGAATCATCTCCCATCGTATAACAAACGTGAAAAACAGCATAATGCTTTATACCTAGTATCGTTTCGACACTACAATGGGTTATCCTGTCGATATTTTGAAATTCCTAGTATATAATTCCTTATTTGATAAATGTTTATCTGAGTATAGCCGACCACTCACCTAAAATCTCAAGCAGCCGTAGGATCAAATATGATACTTAGCACTGATTGCCTTAGATAATCGAACGTATGTATTCATCTATTGGAGATTTGGCGCGATTTCAGATCTAAAACAACGTTGTACGTCACTGGAAAGAACATCTGTTCTTATATATTATGTGAACAAAGCAGTACGTGCAAATAAATTTGAAACAACTTATAGACTCTGCAATTGACTCGAGTCACTTTTTCCTACTTATTCGTATTTCCCTCGTCAATTGGCGAATCCATTGCGGGGATTTGGCCACTATAACAGCCAATTCTGACGTAGAAATTTCCCTGTCTTGTAGCCGATCAGTCTTCGCCTTTGGTTTCGCCATTTTCATCACCTCACTTTCGTTTTAACCTCGTATAGTAGGGATACCAATTTTCGGGTCATCAGATGAAGCCAAAATTTGAAAATGTCATCTCTTGGATCGGATTAAGCAAAAGCGAAAGTAATTTTTCAAAAATAAATCTAGCGAGATTTCGGGGCTCGCTTCACCCGCACTCTTCCCGGCTTCCAGAAGGACCCGTAAAATATTTGCGATAGGTCTACAGGGGTTCAAAGCCTGCTCACGACGTTTTCACTATCATCCAAGGTAAGTTAACCATCTTTGATTCCCAACCTCTCCAGAGCGGCTTGTACATCGCCAGTTACTTCAATCACATCAACATTGCCACTGACCTGTATGAATAGCTGCTGTCCATCTTGCATCATGAAGAAAGAGACTCCATCCTCATCCTTAACTGGTTGATTACCTTTGACATCACGGCTGGCGATGACCTTGCCTTGCCCATTGTACTTCACTACTAGAAACTCTCTACTTGTACCGCATCCATAGATTAGTAACACAATGCAGCATAACATCAGCATGTGCTTTAACTTCGATACCATCTCTCCTTGGCTCCTTTCTTACAAATAAAAAAGCCACTACTACTGAGCGGCTTCATGTTTATATATTCCGTTGTGATCCCACTATACATCTTTGAACTCTCGACGATGTACAACGTCCTGTGTCGGATACCACTCTTGCTTATCTATCAGAACTTCTCAGTCATATTGTCCTTTACAAAGAGATGTACCAACCAACTATCCTCTTCAACTGACACAATACGTCCGATCAGTCCGCTTTTCATATGACTACCTTTTCCGCTCAAATACGGTTCTACTGGATCATTTACTTGAACCATCAGCTCTACCTC
This sequence comes from Brevibacillus antibioticus, assembly GCF_005217615.1. Lineage (NCBI taxonomy): Bacteria > Bacillati > Bacillota > Bacilli > Caryophanales > Paenibacillaceae > Brevibacillus > Brevibacillus antibioticus. The sequence goes on along the minus strand of NZ_SZNK01000001.1, from coordinate 678,193 downwards.
CAATCACTTCAGCTGTGCAAAGAATATAAAGTGTTAGACTGGCAGGTTTATTGAGCTATCGTACCCGCCGTACTGAAGCCCCCGCCACACCTTCGTATAATGTCCTGAGGTTACGGAAAGTCCAGATCGCCATCGATGACGCGGAACATCTCCCTCTTCCGCGCCGGATACCGGGCATCCAGTTCCTCCCACTGCCGCTTCGGTAATATCAAAAACTCGTGGGTATCGGAAAGATACGAGGCTTCAAACAGACGAATTTCGTATTTGTCCCTGATCAATTCCTGGAACCCGCGAATTGTGATATAGCGATCTTTTCCAGAAAACGTGAGCTCAATCGAATGCAGTTGTCCATTGTAGGTAACGTCCAATCCTTTGTCCGTAGTCGTCACCTCCACCGATTCATCCGGAAGCCGTTCACCGAACAATCGAACGATCTCCTCGTCAAATTCTCCCCAATCTACGATGATGCTGTATACGTAAGCGAACACAATCGGAATTTGCTTCTCGATCGCAAGCTCGTCCGCCAGCACAAATCGATGGCGCTCTAATGTTTCACGATGATTTTCAATAAATTGTTGAAGCTGTCGCTCGTCTCCTTCGAATAGAAACGTCAGCTCACTGTCGCTCGGCATTCTCATCCCATTAACCTCCCAGTGTTCACCCAATTGGTACCACTGCACCAACTAACACTAAAACTGAACAAAGATATTTCATTTTTCATTCCACACTCTTTCTGCCTTGATTTATATACGCAATTCTTAGGAGAAAGTTTCCAAGTTGCTGCGTTAAACTGCCCGTTAGCATAATGAACCTGCGAGTCTAGTACTTTATTTTCTAGTCTAAAACATTATTTTCTCGAAACATCAGCATTTCCGATCTGCTCTTTTAAATTATATAACCACTCTAAATACGAGTGACATGTCGCGAGTATATCTTTTATTATTATCATTCTTATCATTATTGTTTATATCCGTTTGCTGTTACTTTGCTGTTACCCCTCTGAAAAATGATAGAGGATAAAGCCTTGGTACAACAAGGTTTTGGCTGTTACCCCTTTTTCTCGGGAAATAGAGCGGGAACTTACCGAGAACCCGAACGTATACTCTTGTTTTAGACAAAAGAAAAAGCACCTATATCAAGGTGCCCTATGACCATGGTCCAACTTTGATTAGAGCTGTTAATCCGATGAATGCCCCAATTTGGTAGGAATACTTCATTCGGTCCAAGAGCTTATACACGAAAGCTCCTGGAAGAACTACCCACAAAAACAAGACAGCCAGAAACTGAATTACTGGAGAAAATCCTTCTACCATCATATTTAAGGTAATCAAAATAACCCTCCTTATATAATCTTTTTTCTCTAATACGATTAAACAATAGAAATAGTTTCCAGCACCACAAAATCTTTTCCTCCCTTACTTCGGCATGAGGCAGATGCCACGATCCAAGCCTTTAACCGCTGTGGTCGGGTTGCCCGGGAGTGTTGGGGTATGAGCTGCCGCGAATGGCAGTCCAGCAGCAACCAGGAATGGAGTAAAAAGAAAAAGCACCGCGTGGGTGCCGTTTCGCTATTTCTTATCTCTAGGGTCTTCGCACCAGAAGGATACTACAGTATCTCCGCCACTAAGATACAAAAAATCTCGTTGCTTCACAACGTAAATATGCCCTTCTACTACGACTTTTTCACCGATGTTCGGAATTGGTACTGCGGTGGTATAGTGCATATCTTCAATGTGCAACCTAGTTTTGGATAGATCTAAAAATTCTAACTCAATTTTCATAGCTATACCTCGCATTCCCATTTTGATGCATACATGAGGCTGTACAATCTTATCATGGCCTTATTGAGAAAAGAAAACAACCTTGTAGATTAGTCATTATTTCTTGAGTTTTTGAATCAGCTTATCCAGATCCTTCGCAGCTTGTCTAATCAAATCAGCATGATCTTTAGACCTACCACCATTAAGTTCTGTGTAACGCTGGAGAAACTCACTGATATCAGCCTGTTCTTCCGGTGATGCGTATACATAGAATGGAGCAATTGCCCCAGTAAGAGCAGCGAAACCAAAGCCCATATCGATGTAATCAGCGTTCGCAACTAATAGCGTACCTCGACCTGCATCCCGACCAAAGGCTCTACGAACTGCCATTTCTAATTCTAAAGAAGCATCGTGAGACATTAAAATCACCTCCCTTTTGACTACTTCCCTGTTTCGTCAAAAAAGTGGAAAATCCTTCAAATCTCTTGTTGTAGAATTATTAAAGCGAGGTCAATCATCCTGCTTACTGGCGACCATTGAAGTTCGTTGCAAGGTGCAATTCGTCCCTAGACTACGTCTCCAACAAAAAACCGCCCGTAGGCGGCTGAATTATGTTTCAAACTTTTTTCTAACCATTCATAAAAGCCGAGCACGGGCATTTGTAGCCATACATTGAGGGGGAAAAGTATGCCGCGTCAAAAACAATACCCATTCTTTTAGCCCTCTGATTGAATTCCGGCCATTAAGCCTCCTGTAAATAAGAATTGTTTACCTTGTTGTTACCAACAAAAAGTGTGGGGCAGTAAACATGTTTCCAACCTAGTTACTCACTTTCTTTTGAGAGAAGCTACTATCTCTGCAGCAAGTGCATCCCCTTCAGTAAGGTGGTACTCACATCTAACACGATCTACGTCAATATATTCAGCATTTCTTAATTCTTTAATAGCAGCTTTGACAATGTGGTTCAGTGGAACTCCAAGCCTTTCCAACTCTTTGACTCTCTTTTGATTTTCTATCCATCTGTTCATATTTTTTCACTCCCATATCTCATTGTCGATTCGGTGTTGCTCATTGTTATGTTAGGCCCTGTTTATTGCTTTTCCATCGGTTTACTGAAGTACTTTTCTATAGACTCGCCATCTAGCCAGCTACGTATAAATTCCTTATTTTCAGGATATGATATTTTTCTTGCCCTCCTGTCAATATAAGGCGCAAGGTTAATCAAACCTCCTTCAATATCGCTGTGATGAGCTACCCGCCAATCCAAAATGACTTGTTCTTTTGTTTTCTTTAGTTCCTCCATTTGCTGTTCCAATTCCTCTTCTTGTTTCTTGTACATGGTCATTTTCTCAGACCGCTCCTTTTTAGCTTGAATTGCAGCAGCCTTCACTTTTTCCAAGCTCTTCTCATATTGTTGAGTTTTTGCAAACTGGGCCTGATATTCTTGAATACGATACTTGATTTCTTCAATTTGTAATTGCATCTGCCGATTACTTTTTAGAATCTTTTCAGCCCCCCTATCATCACCCGCAATTTCCAATTCAATCATTGCTGAAGTCTGCTCGTTTACTTTATCCATAAGAGACTCCAATTGAGATTCCAGTTCCTCGATTTTTGATTGGATCTTTCCCTCCCTTTCTCTCACTTTTTCCAAAAACTCATCAACATGTTGCTGTAACGATTTATTTCCAAACATCTGTATCGCTCCTTTTGTTTTAATTGGGTGAAACCGAAATGAGAATTTATATGGCAATCCTAGACCATGCTGTTATAAAATCTACTTTGGACGGCATGTCCTAGTTTCAAGCAGGGTAAGTGTTTTTGATAACCTCACTATTCGCCGTAGTGGGGTTATTATTTCTTTCCGCCTTTATTTCTTCTAAGAGTGCCTCAACCTTACTTGCATCCATACTCCGGTCTTTCATAACGGTGATCAATTGACTTAGGGAGACTGTTTTTCTGTTGTCCATCCTCGTTCCCACCCTCCTGAAACAGTTTCAGTATGCTTTCGCGCTCCCGGCGTAGCTGTTCGATACGTGCCTTGTAAATCTCCACCTCCTCCTCCGACAATCGATAGCGATCTATGATTAATTCTCGGGCAAGTCTGGTATGTTCTTGTGTGATTTCTACTAGGCGATCGCCATGTCCAGAATTAACGGCTAACCATATTGCACGCTTGCTGTGATTCATGAGCCCATACCTCCTTGTCCTTCTTGCTAATCACAACACGGGTATTTCCAGCAGCGCAAAAGACTGTTTCTTTTATCTCCCACCCCTCGTTTAAGTTGTGAAACAAATTTTCCACAACGTGTGCCAAATCTGGTGTTTCCTCGTTGAAGATAAACTCCCGATCTGCCTCCTTTAACGCATTCTGTTTCGCCTTCAGCCGGTTCCAAGCAAATATGATAGACTCTGCTAACCCAATAAAAATAGCTTTGTCGTCCTCTTGAATGGCTTCTAGAAGGACTTCCCTTACAATCGGCACAAAATAATCGCAGACCTCGTGCCACTCTACATCCCCAGTAGTTGCAACACTTATTAGTTCGCCAATGTAACCGTCATAAATCTCGCCGCTCCCTGACATCTGAATCAGAAAATCATCAAACGAGATATTTTCACCTTCGCAAGTGATCCCTGTAACCATATCTATCAATTTAGCTTTTTCCATGTTCAATCATCCTTTTTCATAGTTTTATTGGTACTCTGTAAGTCCTAGCAGGACTGACAACCTGTACATAGCTCTCCACCTGATCTTGGTATAAGTGCCCTCGCTGATCGGTGGATCGAAATGATCGCGATACACTCGATAGTCGGTGATATAATCGGTATTGATGCCTAAATACCTTTCTTTGATCAAAATTTGTTCACGATCCGGTAGCTGACTGACAGCCTGTTCAATCTTTCTACAGAATGTACGATGCTTTTCCAGTGATTCGATATCATGATTTGATCTAATGGATTGGCCGTCTTCTGGAATTAGGTATTTGCAAAGCCTGTACTTCTCAAGAAGGGATTCAACAGATTGAAGTATTGCTTTTCGTTCACCCTTATGTAACGCATCAGCCCCTTTCACTGGTAACACCTCGATTGCAAAGTGGGCACCAATGAGAATCTGGACCTTCCGAGCTAATGCCTAGAATCTCAGCCAGCTTTTCCATTGCTCTATTTTTATATTTGTAGTACGTGAACTCGCTGATCTGCATAGCCTCATACACTTCATAATCTTTGACATAGTTCCCATCCTGTGAAAGGTACCGCTCGGTTACCAACCGAATTTCTTTTGGAGCAAGAAGCGCAACTGCTTTTTCAATTCGTTCAACAAACTGTTTACGCTGCTGGACGATACCATCAGTTAACTGCTTGTCCTCCTTCACGCCCACAAGATTGATGTATTTAAGAAACTGTGCATTCTTGAGCAGTTCCTCAACAGCTTTGAAAGTAGTTTTCTCTACCCGTACCCTCACATCACATCCTCCCCTCTAAGAATCTCCCCAATTGAAGCTCTCGGGGTTGTTCCCCTCCTGCACCCATCGCTGGAAAGCAATTTCCTTGTCGCGTGGGTCTGCCTTGAGCTTTTGTTGTTGCTTTGGTTTTGTAGCTGACCTCATTTTCAAGGCCAACTCTCCGAACTTATCCCGGAACTTCTTGGCGGAAAGGACATTCACTTTCCAAAACGGGTCCGATGTTACCCAGTCAATTACATCTCGAATTAAATGCTTGTCATGGACCTTATCTAGCTCAACAAGCTTCCGAAATTCGTCTGCCCACTTTTGATGATCAGCCTTAATGATCAAATGTTGGAGCTCTTCTTCCTCTGCTACTGCTTTTACCTTTTCATAAAAGTATTGAGCCATTTTGAAATAATCACTGTCCTCGGAATAGGTCTTTGACCTGTTTCGAGAGGAAGAAGATTTCTTTTTACATTCTTGATCATTCTTAAATACTTCTTGTTTATGGTTATCCTGCTGGTTATGTGTTGGTTGAGTCTTGGTTATGTCTTGGTTAGAGTGCCGGTTATATTCTTCATCACCACCTTGATAAATGTCGTAATTAACAACGGTTATGAGCGTATACCAGTTGGTTGATTGGATGGTTAAAAATCCGAGTTTCTCTAATTTCGTTAAACAAGTACGTATTTTTTGGTTGGTTACATCTTTGTCATTGTTGAACCACTCATCGATAATTTTTTGCCGAGATGTTATTAATTGACCGCGCTTAACCTCAACCTCAGCTCCTCGATAGTAATCGATCCAGACGCCGTCTTTGTGATTTGCATTCAACACAATGTAAATAGCAATTAGCTTTTGTATTGCTGTAAGTTTTTGAAATGTCGAACTTTCCATAATACTACGGTGCAACTTTATCCAACCTCTCACATCACCACCTCTCTTTCATGATCACTGCGGATTACATACATACCCTCTGATAGTCATAGTCCGGTCCCTGCCGCAATTTTTTAAACTGTTTCGCTTCCATTTGCGAGTCCATGTTGAGGAGTAGGGCTTGTAAATCTCTCAATGTCGGTCTTTTATTGCCTCTCACCTTAGTGTTTCGGGCAATATACGCTGTCATTTCTCTTTCTTCTGTGATACCAAGTTGAGAGAATCTAGCTGCAATTTCCAAACGCCCTCCCAATTGTCTTGAATCATGAGCCAGCCCCCTGCTCCTGCTGCCTCATCCACGCTTCCAAAGATTCTCGCCGTAGCAGATACTTGGCCCCAATCTTTACATGTGGTATTTCCCCAGCCCTCAACATTGCGTAGAGCTTGTACTCTGAAATCGAGTTTTCAAAGACTTCCTCAAGGGCTTCTTTCACCGTGAGCGTGTTTCGTCTATTTTGCACAGGCTGTACATGCTGCTGTTGGAATAATGCTTGTGCCATCTGCTGGGCCAACTGCTGAATGAGCTGGTTTGGATCTGGTCGCTGTTCAATTGGCTGAGCTGTATGTACAATCACCGCTGGGCTAATAGAGCGATTTGTTTTCCTGCGCGTTGAAGTACGCATTGGTTATCCCCCTTGTTTTTGTTGTTTTCTCACGCTTTAGAGGTCAAAAATCAGGTTTTAGGTGTAAACATACTCACCACCGATAAACCGACTTTGCAAACCCGCGCCGTTACAGGCTTTTTAATGGTCTAAATCGTGAGGATTTTACCCTTGTCTTCCCAATATTTTTTGCGTTGTCGTGCGCGGTTAACTTTTCGGGTTTGCAGTTCACGACATTTCAAGCAAAATTCTTGTCTGTTCGAGCGTTTAGTAAAAGAATTCCCGCAAGTCGCACACCTTCCGATGGACTGACCTTGTTCGCCAGCTGGATGTTTTCCCCAATACGCTAATTCCAGTGCCGGATCAACAGGCAGAACATGCATCTCAAAATATTGGCATCGAACCTTTCCTGCCTTTATTTGTTCTGGATACTGCTCATCATCTCGATAGAAAACACATTGAGGCTGAGTGTTCGAACTTAAATAGCAGCAGTTGGAATGGCCGTTACTATCAGGGCTGAATGATGCACATTGAGAGCGAACCAACTTTCGGATCGGACGGAGAATGTCTTTTCTCGTCTTCAAGAGAATGACCACCTCTTTTCTGTCGTGAATTTCATGACGGTTCACACACGTTTTACTAGTAAGCTGATGGTAGCTGGGTAAATATGCAGCCTTTTACTACCCTCGCATGTGTTCAAACGTTTTAGATATCGCAAGACACGCCTTTAAACTCTTTGTACACTGGTCCGCCCACCCACCAGCTTTTATCTGACTTCGCCACTTCTTGCTCTGCCCGTTCTCTGCTGAAATAGACTCCAATGATTAATTTAGTCACGCTGTCCGAAACTTCTATGACAACCATCGTTTCTTTCTCCCTTTACCTCACCCTCGCATATAGTCCGGCATACAAAGGCCAACCTTCTGTAGTCTTAGCGGTCAATGCTTCCACTATTGTGATGCGCTGATAAACGTCACCGTTACGAACCTCGATGTGATCCCGTTCACCCAGGTAGATTTCTTCTCCATTAGCTTGCTGGATGCCAACTGTTCCGCTTTCAACGAACAGCCTGCCTGTTATAAACCCAGCCATTACGTCGGCTGTCTCTTTCATGTGATCTGATAGGAACATCATCGGTTTTCAGCCTCGCTTTCCTCGAGCTACTGCTTTCAATAGTTGCAGCTTAGTTCCAAGTAACAGGCGCTGCCAGGTTCCGCATTTGATTCGCATATACCGACCTCCATCCGTTCCCTACAATCCGAACGAAGCGATGTGTGGAAGACTCCACTTATTCGTCACGCCTTTGAGCATGCGGGCTTTTCAATTACAAAAATCTCGTCAAACTCCACTTCTAAAGCTTCCGTAATCCGCTTTGCGATTCGCGGGCTAGGGTTACGGTCGCCGTTGGCAATCTGTAGAGCCGTTACTTGCCCGATGTTTGCTGCTTCCGCAAATGATCGCTTCGAATGGCCCTTGCGAATAAGCAGCTCTTCAAAGTAGCCTTGATCCTTAAGCCGAATTTTCATGTTACCCCTCCTTTGTGTACCCGACTACACATAATATATCATGAGTGTGTAGTTAACGCAACAGTTTCAATGCAGAATAAATTCAATTTTGTTTCGGCAACGAAACACTTGTGCTAAAATATAAAAAACAATCTACGGAGGACATATAGATGAACCAAGTAGCGTTCGGGGAGTTTTTTAAAGAGCAGAGAATAAGAAGCGGCTATAAAAGCCAACGTAAACTAGCTTCAGTAAGTGGAGTTAGCAACGGCACAATAGCAAGAATTGAAGCGGGGACACAAAAAGCAACAATAGAGACACTTCGAATCCTTTCTAAGTATTTAACTTCTACCTCATATGGTGAAATGTTTGAAAAAAGTGGACATTTTGAAGGGTTGACGGACGAAAAAAGAGTTCAAATGATGTCTCACTATGATTTTCGCATTGAATTTACAGAAGAATTTAGAGAGTTGATTAAAAAAATGGCCCCTAGTGGAAAATTCACTGAGGAAGTAAAACAAGACCTAGTTAATTCCATTGAAAACTATGTCGATGAGAACTTTGAGTATACCCCAGAGGCTTTAATTGATTTGATGTATGAAAAAGGAGACGCTTCAGACATGGGTGATTTATATATGGAGGTACTGGAAACAGCAAAGAAACACGGAGTTGTTAACGAAAATAGCCCAAACTCGCCTTCGGCAACATCGAGAGTTTTTGATGAACATATTAGATCATTCATTCATTTGTTAATCGGCGATCGCGAGCATCCGTTTCTTGGAAGAATAGAAGGAGAAATTAGCGAAAGAATCGGAGCGTTATTCAAAAATCACAATGTGAAATCAAATAAAGAAGTGACTATTAGCGACAAAAACGGAATTAGAGACGATATACCTGACCAATTCGCAAATATGATAAATGATATCGATAATGCTCAGTTCAAATGGGATGTGCTTCAAGAGCTGCAGGACATTGCGCACGAATTTCACATACGGTTCAATCCCGCATACGAAGTTGGAGCAAAACACCCCCGATCAATGGAGCTAACCGAAGTTATAGAAAACGTGAGCATCACTTACCACGGGCACACGGTCACCGATCAGGACAAGCAGCTCTTCACCGCATACCTCGATGCTCTGTTTCGCGATCGTATCTCTTCAGAGAAATAAAAAAATGCCACTCTTAAATACGAGTGACATGTCGCGAGTATATTTCTTTAATATTTTCTTTAGGCTTCGCTCTAATGAAGGAAAAAGTTTGACTGTCCTCGGATTAGAGGACAGTCGCGAGTGTCAGCTAATTAGAGGACAGTGGGTGTGAAATTCTTCGTAAAGATAGCACTTCTTAATTTAACCGATATACAACACTATAGAAATATTAAGGAGGTATTACATTGAAAATTCTACTGAATTGTTTGCCTTGCCATGATGTTTCAAAACTTTACCCTATAGAGATTCAGGATACCGCAATATACGAGATAGATTGTGAAAAAGGGCATAAAACTGTACAAATTTTAAACGAAGCTCAATTTGAAACATTATTTGAACTCGGATCACTTGCGCTATTAGACGGTTACACTCGGGAAGCGGTGTCCAGCTATGCATCTTCTCTTGAACGATTTTACGAATTTTGTATTAGAGTTTTGCTAAGTGTTCATAAAGTTAATTATTCAACTATGAATGAAACTTGGAAAATGGTTACTGTACAATCTGAAAGGCAACTCGGTGCATTTTACTTTATATGGTTATTGCACTACAAAAAAACTCCTCCCAAGATTGCTCAAAAATGGGTAACCTTTCGAAATGATGTAATTCACAAAGGCTATATTCCTAAGTACGATGAAACCAAGCAATATGCTACTTCCCTTTATGAATACATGTTACCTATAATTATTGAATTTAAAAGAAACTATACAAAGCATTTTGAACACTTAAAAGACAAGGACTTTCTAATTGATAAATACGCTTGTTTATCTAGTCCTTTTGTTCGGGATACATATTTTCTGTCAAAAGAAACTATGTTCAATTTAGTTTCTAGTAAAGATCCTCTTGGTAACTTTGACGAAGCATTAGCAATGCTAGCAAAAAGGAAAGATACACTTTATTCAAACTCGTTCTAAAGTAAAGAATACAGAATAACAAAGGTATCAATAAAGTCTGGCTGTCTACACTTGCAAGAAGAGTTCATTGTACTCCATTGCATCAAATAAATCACCAGAAGGCGGCTGACGAATTAACTTATCCATGTTATTTTAAAATGTCTTTATCAAACAAGGAGGAAATGGAAGATGGCAGTAACTAAAGACAAGAACGTTCAAAAAAATCCCTGGTATTTCACAATTGAGATTGATGAGAATGGAAAACGGAAAAGGATCAAGCGCAGAGGATTCAAAACTAAAAAAGAAGCTGAAGCGGCCCAACGTGACCTTTTGAATGAACTCGGACAAGGATTGAACCTCAATGCCTCCAAAACTATTTATCGAGACTTCATGGTTGACTGGCTTCGAGACAAGAAAACAAAAGTCAAATCGCGCACGCTTGAAACATATGCGGGATTGGTAAATAATCACATTCTGCCGGCATTGGGAGACTTTGCCCTAGCTGACATCACCCCTCGGCACATCCAAAATCTTTATAACGAGCTGCACGAGTCTGAGCGGCTTTCTGGGGAGAACATCCAAAAAGTACATACCATCATCAACGAATCACTGAAAAAGGCCGCCGGATGGGACATGATCATAAAAAACCCAGCTGCTGTTGTTGATCGCCCCAAAGCTGAAACAAAGGAAATGTTCTATTGGACAGATGAAGAGGCGCACCGCCTTCTTGGAGTTGCCAAAGAGGATCGCTATTACTGCGCTCTCCTGCTTGCAGTAACAACCGGAATGAGGCAAGGAGAAATACTGGGCTTACGGTGGCAGGATCTAGATTTGAAAAACAGGACTCTATCCGTTAGGCAAATTCTTAACCATGACGGAAAGACTCTGGAACCCGGAGCAAAAACGGCATCAGGTATCCGCTCCATCGGTATCGATAAGATAACAGCAATTGAGCTAGACAAACTTCGGCACCGAACCAAAGAGGAAAAAATGGCAAACCGGGATATTTACGAGGATAACGACCTGGTGATATGCACACAGTTAGGTACACCTGTTTCACCACGAAACATCAATCGCACATTCTATCGCCTTACTGAAAAAGCTGGACTGAAAAGAATTCGTTTCCACGATCTACGTCATACTCATGTTGTTATGCTCTTGAAAATGAGAGAGAACAATAAACGTATAGCTGAACGTATGGGATGGTCAAGTGTGAAGATGCTGGATCGCTACTCGCACATTACACCACACATGCAAAAGGAAACAGCCGATGCTTTCGGGGAAATGTTCTTCTCGGCACCAAATGGCACCAAGAAATCTTTAGTGGAATAAAGGGCACCATTTCGGCACCAATTTTCATTTGTTCGTAAAAAAGGGGAACAAGCGGGGTCGCGTTAAAATAAGAAAAACCCTTGATTACCAAGGGTTTTAGCGTTTGTATTATGGTGATCCGGACTGGGTTCGAACCAGCGACCCCCACCCTGTCAAGATGGTGCTCTCCCAACTGAGCTACCGGATCATGGGATATGTGTGTGATCGTTTAATGGTGGGCCCTGTAGGACTCGAACCTACGACCAATCGGTTATGAGCCGACCGCTCTGACCAACTGAGCTAAGGGCCCGAATCGTATCGGACGTCGATCACATTTATTACTATACAGCATCGCAAAATAGATTTCAAGAGGAAATGAATAATTTCTTGTAAAAATTTTCACCCGTACCAAAAGAACACTAAGAAACCCAGTGAAATCAGGCTTGTTTTCACCTTGTAAAAAGCCATTCTCCACCGCTGCTGCCCGCATCCCCCCTACAAAACAGAGGATTACCTGCATGATAGCATCTTACCATACATGACTCATCAAGCACTTGTGCTACACCGGTGAAGAATTGGCTCCTTCCAGACTAAAGACTATCCAAAAAAGGTTACAACAACAAACAAGATAATTAGGTAACGATCGAAACAAACTCCGTCATCCCAAACCTAACCTACCCCGCCTGTTCCGTCCCTTTCCCTTTCTCCTCGACACGCAGCTCGGCTCCCTGTTGCTTCAACGCCTCACTTCGTGCCAACTCCGCCTCCTGCTCATCTCTCATCCGATGTGCCATGCGGCTAGAGGCATTGGCTGCCACGCTCGCCACGAGGTCGTCCAAAAACGTATGAACACGTCCCTCTCCCGACTTGGTATCCAGCCTTTTAATCACCCCGACCTTGTGCTTATCCAAATGTCCAAAGGTGGTCACCGCGATACTTCCATATCCAAATACGGAGCCTAGCGCTAATGTTTCGTCGCATCCGAACAGTCCTTCATCTGCCGCGATGATGGATTGGAGCGGCTCGGACAAGAGACCCTTCTCTGCTAACGTATCCAACTCAACGCCAACCAGGATGGCGTGCTGCATTTCCCTTTTTTCCAAGACCGCTTTTACGCTCTCTATGCACTGCGCCATTGTGAGATCTGAATGGTATGGCGACTGCATGAGATAGACGATCTCCGCGATATCATCCACCGTCACTCCGCGTTCTGCCAAACGTGCGAGAGCAGCGTTTCTGACTTCGGTGCTGTGTACTTGCTTCTTCATATAAGAGACAACCCCTTCCACAAATCGAGTGAAGTCGTTTCTATCATAGTATCACACGCTGACCAAATTGCGACAATCTTTCGCCTACAACCTGACTGCCCCTGCACCCAAACTGTTGGGCATGCCCGCTCGCTCCTGTATAATAAAGAAAGGAATATCCCAATAAGGAGGACACCGCAGTGGCCCTTGAGGAAATCATCTTGGAAAGCCGGCATTTGGGGATGCCGGAAAAGCTGGTTGTCTACACACCCCAACGCTACTCGCCACTTTACTCGTATCCAGTCCTCTACGTACAGGATGGAGAAGATTACTTGGCAATGGGCAGGATGGCTTCTTTGCTGGATCAATTGAATCGGGACAAAGAATTGCCTGATATCATCGCTGTCTTTCTCCCTGTCGAGAAAAGCAAACGGAACGACCGTTATCATCCGGATGGTAAGGAGCATATGGCCTACCGTCGCTTCCTCGCCGATGAAGTCGTGAGCTATGTCGATACGCATTACTCCACACATCCTTTGGGAAACGCACGAACACTTCTAGGCGAATCTTTGGGCGGGGTTGTCTCTCTGTTCACGGCTCTTCACTATCCACATACGTTTGGACAAGTTGCCTGTCAGTCGATTGCCATGGATGCAAAGTTAAATCGGCTGGTAGCTGACGCTGACTTTTCCGTACCGCAAACCTTTTATTTGGAGATCGGAACGGAGGAAACGGCAGTAAGCACGGGCCGCGGCACATTGAATCTTCTAGCGGCCAATGAGGAGCTACGCGAGATTTTGAGCATGAAAAAAGCCACCCTCGTTTATGAAACGTTTGAGGGTGACCATACGTGGGGCCACTGGCAGCACAATCTACCGCGTATATTAAAGACGCTTTACGGGTAAACTTACCGTGGCTGTTCTTCTTGTGGACCTTCATCCTTGATAGTCGATACGAGTGCCTCTTCGAATTCTCCTTTTCGTATCGCAGTCAAGATCGTGAAGGTCAGCACAGACAGTAGAAGCAGAACGAGAAAAATGAATGTGATCATCATTGCCGTATACATGCAGTGCGGCACCTCCTTGCACTACACAGTCTTTCCTTTGGCGCAAGGAATATACAGACCAGCGCTTAACATTACACAAATGAAGAATTTTCTGTTAAAATAATATCTTGTAGAGCATGATAGATAGTAAGGAGGAGTGGTTCTGATGATGTACAGTATCGTAATATTCCCATCTAGCAAGGTGCAAGAAGTAGCGAACTCTTACCGGAAACGTTATGACCCGGGCTATGCTTTGGTTCCTCCGTATATCCGTTTGAAGGAAGCCTTTGAGCTGGACGAAGCCAAGCTTCCTGAGCTGGTGAGCCATCTGGAGCAGGTTGCCTCCTCTACCGACAGCTTTTCGGCTCATTTCCATCGGGTATCTTCTTTCCACCCTACCAACAACGTGATCTATTTGGCTGTGCAAAACAAAGAACCATTTAACGAGCTGCATCAAAAGATTGCCAATCAGTGTGTGAATGAAAAAGAAACCTACGCATACGTACCGCATCTGACCATCGGGCGCGACCTGTCCGACGATGAGCTGCGGGATGTAACCGGCCAACTGAGCATGGCAAAAATTGACCTAAACAGCGAGATTGATCGCTTCCACTTGGTTTATCAACTCGAGGATGGCATCTGGAGCGTTTACCAGACTTTCCTTCTCAAAAAATAAACACCCTTTCCTCCAATATGAACCCTCCCTGCGTGTCTATTGTAGGGAGGGATATTTTCTAACAAAGGACGAATACCGATGAACCTGCAAACCTACCAGATCCAAAGAGTCACCACTGTACAAGAATTGGCGGATGCCCTGTCCGTGCGTCGAGTCGTTTTCATTGAAGAACAGGAAGTACCAGAAGACTTGGAAATCGATGAGCATGACACACTGGATGGCGGGACGATTCATTTTGTAGCCTACCGCGATGGAAAGCCAGTGGGCGCAAGCCGTATCCGCACCTACGCACCTGGGGTAGGAAAAATTGAACGGGTGGCGGTTGCCAAAACAGAACGCGGTACTGGACTCGGCCGCAAAATCATGCTCGCGATGGAAGAGCTGGCCAAACAACACGGGTTTGACAGCCTGAAGCTGAACGCGCAGACGCAAGCCCAACGGTTTTATGAAAAGCTCGGCTATGAACCTTTTGGCGACTTGTTTGACGATGCGGGTATCGAACATATTGCGATGGTCAAATCCATTCGAGAATAACAGAAGCTGCGTGCAGCTCTATTCCCTCATTCGAAAAAACAACCTCGTCTTCGTTATGATCATCATGCGAAGCGAGGTTGTTTTTCATTGGTACCCGATAAAGGTATGAAATCACCTGCGGTTGCCCTCTGCTACTTTCTCCATCAAAAAGCAACGCTTCTTGACACATCTCAACCAGTGGAATAACATGGAACCAGGAACATACGATACCGTATCTTTTGAGGTGAACCATGCAATACGTACGTGAAGATTGGATTCGGGCAGGGCTCGATATGTTGGCTGAAGCAGGCATTGACGCTGTTCGTGTGGAACCTCTCGCCAGAAAACTAAACATCAGCAAAGGAAGCTTTTATCATCACTTTCCAGATCGTCAAGCGCTACTGGACTCCATGATCGATTATTGGGAGGAGCATGCGACCGAGCGGATCATTCGAGCGCCACACTCGGACAGCATGTCGTTGGAACAGCTGTTGTCGAGCGCTTTTAGCAGCGAGCGAAAAATCGAAGCCGCTATCTACAACTGGGCGAAACAGCATTCTGCCCTTTCCAAACGTCTCGTGGAAATCGAGCAGCGCAGGATCGGCTTCGTAGCCGCCCTGTATGAGAAAAAAGGGCTGGCTCCCACTGATGCAAAGACACGTGCTCAACTCGCGTACCTCCTCTATATTGGCTGGCTTGTGCGCAGAGATCTGGAAGCGCCTTTTGATATGTCCGCACCCTTGGATCATTTTATGACTTGGATTTGATTACCCCCTTCCTGCCTGACAGATGGTCTTGCGCAGGGATATTTTCACCCAAAACATACGGATGCGTATCTTTTGTAAATAAATCCTTACAAATCAATAGGAGGCTTTCCCATGACACACGTTTTCCCAATCTCATCCGCTCTCTTCTTAGTCATCGTGTCCTTGCTGCATTTTTATTGGGCCTTCGGAGGAAAATGGGGGACTGATTCCGTCATTCCCACCACAGCAGATCATTCACGCCCGACTTTTTCGCCTGGGAAAGGCGGAACGGTCGTCGTTGCCTGCTTGCTCACTTGTGCCGCTTACCTTTTGCTTGCCCAGAGTGGTTATCTCCCGCCCGTCCTAGCCCCTGCTTTGATTCAATGGGGATGCATTGTCTGTGCCGCTGTATTTGTCCTGCGCGCTGTGGGAGACTTCAACTACATTGGCTTTTTTAAAAAAGTAAAAAATACGAAGTTTGCCCGTCAAGATACGGCATTATTCACCCCCCTATGCTTGTGGTTAGGGATATCATTTCTGCTCGTATTGTTTTAAGTTCACCAAAAACCCTCTTCCCATAAAAGAGAAGAGGGTCGTTTCCATTACGTATGGATGAATTACGCCTTCCGCTTCGCCGCAATCGCCCGTAGCTGTTCAACAGCATCCATCTCTGCGGTATGAGAGCCGAGCATCGCATGAAACGGCTCCTCTCCACGCCAACCATGGAAATCAGAACCGCCGGTTACAACAAGTCCGTATTGTGCTGCCCACTTGCTGTAGCGCATTTTTTGTACCTCATCGTTGTCCGGGTGATTGACTTCAATCCCGTCTAATCCGAATACAATCAACTCCTGGACCAGCTCCTCATCGTCATACAGACCCGGATGAGCCAGCACCGCCACTCCACCTGCCTCTTTGATCAGCGTGATCGCTTCCTGCGGCGTAATGCGTGGAGGATTGACATAAGCCGCTCCCCCTTTGCCCAAGTACTTATCGAAGGCCTCTGCGATCGTTGAGACGACGCCCAGCTCCATCAGTTCTTCTGCAATATGCGGTCGCCCGATGTTTTTGTCCGTGCCCTGCTTGCGTTGGTATACCTTTTCCAATGAAATGTCGATACCGAGCTCTTGCAGCCGTTCGATCAGCAGTTGGTTACGCTCATGTCTTGTCTCCCGCAAACGGAAAAGTCGCTCTTCAAAAGCCGGGTCTTCATACGGGACAAAATAGCCGAGAACGTGAATATCCTGCCCCTTCCCTACGGAGCTCACCTCGACTCCCGGAATAATTTCCACGCCGAGTGCGTGGGCAGCCTCGATTGCTTCTGGAATCCCTGCTACCGTGTCGTGATCCGTGATCGCCAGTGCAGCAAGTCCCGCCTCCTTCGCCAAACGTACGTTTTCCGCAGGCTCGCAGGTTCCGTCTGACGCTCTTGTATGGGTATGCAAATCTGCCATATGTTCCATCCTCGTCCACTCCTTCTTTTCCTTATTTACAAGTCTGAATTGTTATTGCCGTACATAGTATGAGACTAAGCTCGATTTCTCAATGGTTGAACCGAGGAGGATGTCCATGCGGTTAAAAAACAAGACCCTTACCGGTGTCGTTCAGCCACTCTCTTATGTTGACAAAATGCTGCGGCAACAAGGCTTTCACCGATCCGGCGGGGACAGTATGCCCACGTACGATGTCGTCATGTACGATTCCGCCAGCAGCAGCGCGTATTTTTTGCGCATCCCTACGAACTATACCAACACAACGACCGGAAAAGGGGAACTGAATGTCAAACTGGGTCATCCGTATTTGGAAGCAAAGTTCTATATGAATACCTCATCCGAAGAAGTTTTCTTCATTCCCAAGGCCGTCCGCGAAGCTGCCGAGCATAAACTAGCAGAAATCGCCGATTACCTTTCTGCTCCCTCGGCTCCATCCTGAACGGTTCTCCACAACCACCGATTTTGTTCAAACCGGTATGCCACCCTCTTTGTTTTCTGAAGCCCGACTAGGTAACCCATAAACGCCGTCCGAAACAGCACATAACTCGAAGCATTTTCTATGGAAATGTGTAAACGCTCACACAGGAGAGTTAATGCTTCTTCTGGTGTTGTCTCCTCTACTAAAAGGTCGCAGATCACCGAGAAAATCCGCTCATGCCAAGCAATATTTTTGTTCACGGCATCATGAGAGGTGGTGGTATATGCTCCGTGCCCAGGTACGTATCCCCTGTAGTTGGTTGCAAGCAATTTATGAAGACTGAGCAGGGTCTCATGCGCATCCACAAGAAACGGCAGCTTGTGCTTTTCCAAAACCTCTTCGCCTAAATAACTGTCGGCAGCGAAGCAAATCTCGTCGCAGACGACGCCAACCTGTTGCCAGCTATGCCCTGGCAGAGAAAGGATAAAGAAAGGTACGCCATCTATCTCGATCCCTTCATCCAGCGGAAGGAGGTGGTCCACCCGAGAAGGCTGCGCCAGCAAAAACTTGTTTTTGAGATCATCAAGTGGGGCTGCACCCATGTTCAAGTAAATGGGCTCCAGTATGGGATTTCGAATGATCGCCTCTTCCAGCGGTGGCGCATAGACCCTTGCTTCGGGCCAGCATCCGAGCAAGTAGGCGTTGCCACCGAAATGATCTGCATGAGAGTGCGTTTGAATGATTGCATACAAGGGCTGGGCGATAGCGTCCAGTCCTTTCTTGATTTTTTTGGCGTTTTGGGTATCCAGACCAGAATCAATCAGGACCGCTCCGTGC
Organism: Brevibacillus antibioticus; assembly: GCF_005217615.1. Taxonomy (NCBI): domain Bacteria; kingdom Bacillati; phylum Bacillota; class Bacilli; order Caryophanales; family Paenibacillaceae; genus Brevibacillus; species Brevibacillus antibioticus. The sequence goes on along the minus strand of NZ_SZNK01000001.1, from coordinate 659,560 downwards.
TCACCAATGACAAGTCCTATGTTAACGTGACCAGGAAAATAGCCGACACGCTCTGTTATCATTTGAAATGCTTGTCCAGACAAAACAGTCCCTCATTTCTTCCTTTTCCTATTTATTTTCTCCAAAATATTGCCTTCCCCTTCCCTGTTCCTAAATCTCGCGCTTGTAATTACATAGAGCCGTGGTGAGTGATCATCCATTTTACGCGAAAGAAGCGGGCCTATTATCGTATACGGTGGCAAAGGTCGTCCCAGTCCACTGAACATTTGCGTAGTCGCCGCAACTGAGATGATTGTCAGCAAAGAGAAAATCATTCTCTCCATCCCGATCGTTTGAGTCGAGCAAAGTACGATCAACCCATCGATTAGAAAAATCAGCAAAGCAACGCGCAGCTTGTAGCGTCTGGCAAAAAATTGCGCGAGCAGGTCTGTCCCGCCCGTATTCGTCTCGTAAGCAAGCATCAACCCAACACCCATTCCAATTAATACGCCGCCAGTAACTGCGGAAAAGGAAGTTGACCATAGATTCCAACCACGCATATCCGAGAGAATGTCTATAAAGAAAGCAGAAATCAGCATGCCGTGAAAGCTGTGAAAAAACAAGCTGCGATCATACAAAAAGACGATGACATACACAGGAATACTAACGAATATCATCACCAGACCCGTCGGCATCTGCATGTAATACGTCGCCAGCAAACCGATCCCGATTATGCCCCCTTCCATTAGGCGATGCGGAACCAAAAACAGGTTGACCCCAATGCCTAGAAGCACGCTCCCTGTAAGAATCGCTACACTTTTTTGCAGCCAGTACATGTGCTTCCCTCCTTGGACCGTGCTCGTTTATGTTTATGAATGGAAAGAAGCAGGTATGTCCAAGCAATACGCAGAATGCGCTCGTTCAAATCGGAACGTTTTGACTGTTCGGTTGACCTATTGGTATACTTACGAGTAACAAGAAAACCTGTAGCATGGCTCATGAAAAGCGTATCCATTACAGGTTTTAGATCGAATATTTATCTATTTTGGGTCGTACATGTAAAATACCATTATCGTATCGGAGGTGAGTGCTCCACCTTTCGCACTGCGGGAGGCGGAGGTGTGCTTGGAGAGTCCGATAGGGGAGATTACGCTGAATCTGCTGCTTGTGGTATTTTTGGTTCTTCTGAACGGCTTCTTCGTCGCAGCAGAATTCTCGTTGGTAAAAGTTCGCCAAACTCGTCTGACCCAGCTCGTTAGTGAAGGCAATAACAAAAGTGCCCGCTACGCGCAAAAAGTCACACGAGAACTCGACGCCTATCTATCCGCCTGCCAGCTCGGAATTACACTGGCTTCGCTGGGGTTAGGCTGGGTCGGTGAACCTGCCGTCGCCCAGTACGTCGCGCCTGTCATGGCATTTTTTCATTTCCCATCCTATTTGGTCGGTCCGACCTCACTTGCGATCGCTTTTGCTATCATCACATTTCTCCATATCGTATTCGGAGAGCTTGCGCCTAAGTCTTTGGCGATTCAAAAAGCGGAGGCGACTTCCCTATGGACTGCCGCACCGCTCATATTCTTCTACAAGCTGAGCTATCCGCTCATCTGGCTTTTAAACGGAGCGGCCAATTTACTAATCAGACGCCTAGGAATCGAGCCTGCCACCGAAACCGAATCGGCTCATACGGAAGAAGAAATCCGCCTTCTTATGAACCAGAGTCATAAAAGTGGTCACATTGACCAGACCGAGATGGCGTTAGTCGACAATGTCTTCGTGTTTTCCGAACGCCTTGCCCGGGAAATTATGATTCCACGGATTGATATGATTTGCCTCTACGATGACAACACGTTTGACGAAAACCTCGAAATCATGAGAGAGTCACGCCATTCGCGCTTTCCCGTCGCTCATGAGGATAAGGACAGGCTGATTGGCTTTGTGCACACCTCAGACTTTTACCTCTCTGCGCTCACGACAGGGAAAGCAGAGCTAACTGATTTTCTTCGTCCATTATTGACGGTGCCGGAATCCATGGAAATTAGCCACGTCTTGCGCTTAATGCAAAAGCGCCGTTCCCAGCTTGCCATCGTGATTGACGAATATGGCGGTACAGCAGGGTTGTTAACGATGGAGGACATTTTGGAGGAAATCGTCGGTGATATTCAGGATGAGTTCGATGAAAATGAGCGCCCTGAAATTGAAGAAAGCTCCAGCAATACGCTCTCGGTTTCCGGCAAAACTCTCTTGACAGAACTGAATGATTACATATCGATTGAAGTCGTTTCCGATGAGGTCGATACCATTGCCGGATGGCTCTACAGCCAGTTAAATGAAGAGGTCGCAAAAGGCACGACCGTTACATTCCAAGGCTATCTTTTTGCGATCAGTGAACTAGAAAACCATCGCATTACACGGGTGAGCATCACGTATTTGGGAGCAGAAGATTCGTCCGCTGTCCCTCAGGATATCGTGTCGCTGCACTCCTAATCAAAAAGAACAACCATAATGGCAAGTGTCCCCTGCCGACAGGGGGCACTTCTTGTTTCCGAGGTGTCCTGATGAACTACGCTTTACTAGACAACAAACCCATCCTGTTGCTACCTGAGAACTACAACCGCATACCGTTTTGGCGCATGGCTGCCCGACAGGACAAGGTTCGCTGTCCAGCCTGTGCATCAGCGCTTCGTCTTCACGCTGGCATCAGCTTTGAGCCGCATTTCTTCCATCCGGAAGGAGCAGAGTGCCCGCTTCTGACGGAAAATGGTCCTGCTCCTCTCGATTCGCTACAAGCGATTAATGAGACGGCCGCTACCGCCTTTCAGGCTGTCTTGGCTGCTACGGCCAAAAAGGATCACAGCGACGATAACGCGAAAGAACCACTCGCTTTCTCAACGAAGGACAACAACGAGGCATCCATAGACGTAGACGAAGCAAATACAACGAGCATCGGCTCCTTTCGCCTTCCGAAAAAGAGAACGATTGGCACGAGCACGACGCCCCCTCCGCCAGCTCCGAAGCCACCGGTTTTCCGCAAACGCTTCATGCCGAAAAAGACCATCTCTCACATGGCTGAGCAAATGCGCGATCAATCCCTGCATCCGGGACAACAGCAAGCGGTGCACGCTACCGAGGGACCTTTTCTCATCCTTGCCGGAGCCGGAAGTGGCAAGACACGCGTCATGACTGCACGCACGACTCACTTGATCTCGGATTTGGGCGTGAAGCCGAATCAAATCATGGTCGTGACCTTTACGACCAAAGCCGCCGATGAAATCCGTCAGCGCATTGCCCGCCAGCTACCCGCTGGACAAGCTCGTGAGCTAATTGCTGGTACGTTCCACAGCATCTTTTACCGAATGCTCCTGCATCACCAGCCAGAACGCTGGGATCAGCAGCGTCTCTTGAAAAAGGATTGGCAAAAATGGCGGTTGATGCGCGAGACTGGCGCACTGCTCGGTCATGACGACCTTGCCACGTTAAAAGAAACAGAGATCACTGAAGCACTCGGCATTATCAGCCGTTGGAAAAACGAATACATCCTCCCTCAGGAGGTCGCGTATCGGGAAGCAACGAACGATGCAGAAAAACGCGCAATCCAGCTTTATCCACTGTACGAGGCCACGAAGAAAAAGCATCATTGGTTTGACTTTGACGACATGCTCATTGGCTGCTACGAAATGCTGCGTGATGATCCAGGACTTCTGCGCCGTTATCAGGAACGCATCACCTATGTGATGGTCGATGAGTTTCAGGATATCAATCGCATTCAGTATGAGACGGTCAAGCTATTAGCCGCTCCGCAAAACAATTTGTGTGTCATCGGGGATGACGACCAGTCCATTTACGGCTTTCGCGGCAGTGATCCGCAGTACATCTTGGGCTTCACCAAAGACTTTCCGCAGGCGTCGACATTTACACTCGAGGTCAACTACCGTTCCCATTCCTCGATCGTCAGTCTTGGCTACTCACTGATCGGTCACAACCGGGAGCGTTGGGCAAAGGAATGTCAGTCCTTTCATCGTGAGGAAGGCGACACCTATTTATTCGAGCCGGAAGACGAAGAAGAACAAGCTTCCCGGATCGCCGATGAAATTATCCATCGCCGTGAACAGGGCGCCATTTTGGGTGAATGCGCGATCTTGTACCGCACCAATGAATCTGCACGCCCCATTTTGGAGCGCCTGAGCGAAGCCGGGATTCCTTTTCATTACACACAAGAGGAGGATTCCTTTTACCAACGCCAGACGGTTCGCTGGACGCTGAATTATTTGCGGCTCGCGTTAAACCCGGATGATACCGATGCACTAAAAGAAATATTGTCGACCCTCTACATCTCAGCCGAAATGTGGAATACCTTGCGCAGCCAAGCGATCATCGAGGACAAGCCGATTCTGCACGTTCTCCCGCATTTGACACAGCTCAAACCATATCAGCGCAAGCACATGCAGCAAATCAATGAGATTCTCACCGCGTGCAAGGACGTTCCACCTGCTCAGGCGTTGGAGCTCATCTATGAGGATGGCAAACTGCGCGACTATCTGAAAAAACGCGCGAAAGACCGGGAAGATGGCCGGGAACGTTGGAGTGATGAGCTGCAGCAAATACTGGCAGCTTCCAAGCGCCATGGGACAATCAGCGATTTTTTGGCTTATATCGATCACATGGCACGACAAGAAAAAGAATGGCGCACAATGCGGCCACTCCCGGACGAAGCTGTTCATGTGTTAAGTATCCATCGGGCAAAAGGTCTTGAATACGACCACGTCTTCTTGCCCGATCTGGTAGAAGGTGCCCTTCCTCATGAGTATACATTGGATGAGCTGCGAAAAGGCGACTTTGGTGCGCTTGAAGAAGAACGCCGTCTCTTATACGTCGCGATTACCCGGGCCCGTCACAGCTTGTGTATCGGTATCCCCCGAGAGCGATTCGGACGAAAGACCCGCACCTCCCGCTTCATCGCCGAGATGGGCAGGTAAGTACTGAAAGCCGCCGCCCATATAAATCAAGAATTCTTCCATGTTCGTAATCAATGGAAACATAATAAAACAAGCCCCCTTTCACGCATTTGGGTATAGTATGCGAGAAAAGGGGGCCTGTTATTCTTTTTCGGGAAATTTGCTTCTGGTTAGCCGCCCATAATGCTGTAACCAGCATCGACGTGCAGAATTTCACCCGTGATTCCTCGGGAGAGATTGCTGAACAAGAAGAGAGCGGTGTCGCCTACTTCCGATTGGTCAATCGTGCGACGCAATGGCGCTTTTTCCTCAATTTCTTTTAGCACGGAGTTGAAATTGCGGATTCCTTTTGCAGCAAGCGTACGGATTGGACCAGCGGAGATCGCATTGATACGAATATTCTCTTTGCCCAAGTCGTTTGCCAAATAACGAACAGATGCATCAAGCGCAGCTTTGGCTACACCCATCACGTTGTAGTTTTGAATCACGCGCTCACCGCCAAGGTAAGTCAAAGTCACGATGCTTCCGCCCTCCGTCATCAACGGACGAGCAGCACGAGCAACTGCGACCAGGGAGAATGCGCTAATGTCTTGCGCCAGTGCATATCCTTCGCGGGAAGTGTTAACATACTCGCCTTCGAGCTCTTCCGTTTTCGCAAACGCGATGCAGTGCGCTAGACCGTGAATAACGCCCACTTTTTCTTTGATTACAGCAAATGCCGCTTCGACATCCTCATCCTTGGTGACATCGCAATTTACCAACAGCGACTCTACTCCCAATTTTTCAGTGAGTGCCGCCACGTTTTCACGCAGACGCTCCCCTTGGTACGTAAAAATCAGATTCGCTCCAGCATTATGTAAGGATTGCGCAATTCCCCATGCAATACTGCGGTGGTTTGCTACGCCCATGATGACGATGTTCTTTCCTTGCAACAATGTATTCATTATGTATCTGCCCCTTCCCCAACTTATTCCCCTGCATTATAACCGATCTTGTCCATGGATACGAGTGAATAAACGGGAGAGGCAGTGTAAAAACATTTAATCGGTACTTCCGGCCTGATCGGTTAGCGCTGATAGAGCTTCAGGGGAAGCCCACGATTCCTGCAATGGATTCAACGACGTCCCCATGACCGGGAATTCATTGAGTGACTGCAAGAGATCGTCCTTTTGCATTTGCTCTTGATGGTTCATACTGTCTGTCCACACTCCCTTCCTTCAGACTAGACTGGCTAGGAAAGGGACCTTTTATGCATGCAAATGGCTCGCGTGCAAAAAAGCAGACAAAATCAGATATACGGCCATCGCGCCAACAAAATAAACGCCGTACTGTGCCTTTTTGGTTTGTCCGATATATGGGACGAGATGGCTGGCGGATACATATAAAAAAATACCAGTCGTCATAGCCAGCATAATACCAGACCAATGCGGCGGAAACATTCGCTCAGCAAAACCAAAGCTAAGAGCTCCTGCAATCGTCGCGATCCCAAGGGATGTCGCCCCCCAAAATGCTTTCTTTCTCGAGTTGGTCGCTACCAGCAAAAGAGAAGCGATGGTTACCCCATCCGGAATTTTGTGCAGCAGCATCGCCACCAACACGGATACCCCAACTTCTGAATCCATCCGCAGGCTAGCGACTAAGGAGACCCCTTCCACAAATGCATGTAATAAAAACCCCGTCATGACCCCAATCATTCCCGTGGAGCCGAACTCTCCGCTCGACTTGCTGATTAATTCCAAAGCAAAAAGCGTAACAAAGCCAACGAGCACAAATGGCATCAACCACAAGCTTTTGTCAGAAAAGACATGTGGCATCAAATCTAGCAGCGTAATCGCCAGCAGTAGCCCAGCCCCTGCACTGATCATCGCAAACAATGCCCCGGATGACCAGGCACGCAGACATAACAGCAGTCCCCCGATACTGCTCGCCAAGGCAGCAGTCAAAAGGACAATCCAGAAAACAGATTGCATCATCCGGTCCTCTCCTCACCCAACGAGCAAAAACATGTTTACTCCTTCTATATGTACGCGCCTGTCCCGGTCATTATGAGCAGACTAACAAATTTGACAAAATACGACGACCTGTCCGAATCGGACGAAAGATCACTAGTTTTTAGAACCTTTGTCGATTCTCTCTTACCCGGAAAATTTTGGTGCTATAATGAGTCCACCGGGAATACCGAGAGGAAAAAAAGGAGTGATTCTGATGGATGTACAAGTTTGGATGGCTTCAAAAGAGGTAGCTGATCGCCTTGATGTGCATGTTCGTACACTGCGTAACTGGCTGGACTTGTTCGTACCTGCTCAGGAACGTCTGAAAAATCCGCAGGGTCACTATTTGATCAGCGAAGCAGGCTTTGAACTGCTCAAGGAAGTGAAGGAAAGAAAAGACAATGGCAACAGCTCGTTAAAAGATATTCAGCGCCAACTGATAGAAGAAGGTCGTTTGCCCGAGGAAATGCTCATGGAAGAAGAACTCGCAGGTGCGGAAGAAACCGCCGTTACGCTGAGCGCCACAAACAAGCTGGGAACGGGCATGCGAGAAGTGGAAATAACAGTCCACGAGACACTCGTCCAATTTCAGCAGGAGCTCACTCAACTCTCCTCTATGAATCATATGCAATCGACCATTCTGCAAAAGATTGCAGACATTGAAGAAATGCAAGAGTCCCTCCGCTTGGAAATGCGCCGTGTTACTTTTGAACTGGATCTTATGCAGCAGCGCTTGACTCGTCGCAAGGAGCGCTATGCCCGCTACGAGCCTCGCTGGTCACTTAATCCATTCCGCTGGTTTACACGTTCAAATCGCGCAGCCGAGCAATAATCTTGTTATTCAATACGGAAAAAAATGACAATTAAGCGAAGTACTTCGGCAACGGTAGTCTCCCCGTGTTCTATTGTGATAAAATGGTACTAAACGAACTGACTGAAAATCAGGACTATTTACATTCTATCAAAAAAGGGACTGGGGCTTTCGTTGTGAGAAAATTGCATATTACTTCGGTAAAGCCGGGCGATGTCATCGCCAAGAGCGTGTTCCAAGAGAATGGGAACGTTCTGTTGGGAATCGGGGTAGAATTAACTCCCCGTTACATTGAACGGCTTGTTCAATTGGGAATTGATACGCTTTACATTCAAGACAAGAATACAGAAGATATCATGCCGGAAGATGTAATCCGCGATGAGACGCGTAAAGAAGCCGTGGATGCCGTGTACAAAACGATGACCACCCTCATGGATCAGCCGCAGATCAAGCGCCGTACGTCCGCACCTGAATTCGGGAGCAGTTTTCAAAAGGTTTTTCGGGAAATCTTTCAAGACCTGAGTAGTCGCAAAGACATCTTGGTCAACCTGTCCAGTCTTCACGTGTTGGATGGTTACCTTTTTCACCACGCTGTCAATGTCGCCGTTCTGTCTGGTGTGGTAGGGATGGCCAAAGGCTACAACCAGCAGCAGATGATGGAATTGGGCATTGGTGCGCTTTTGTTCGACATCGGCATGACACAGGTTCCTAAGGAGCTCTGGACCATGCGTACCGAGTTAAGCGTAGAAGAACGTCAACGTGTCCAATATCATACCGAAGAAGGCTTTAATATTTTACGGAATCAACATAATATCTCGGTCGTCTCCGCACACTGTGCGCTTCAGCACCACGAAAGATACAATGGAACAGGATATCCCCGTCAGCTCTGTGAGAAAAACATTCACGAGTATGCACGCATCGTCGCAATCGCGGATGTTTACGATGCCTTAGTTTCCCCACGACCGTTTCGGAAAAGCTACTCGCCGAGTGATGCTACCGAGTACTTGTTCGCTACAGGAAACACCTATTTCGACCTCGACCTGCTCAAGTTATTCCTGCAGCACGTCGCCATTTATCCAATTGCATCTACTGTATTGCTGAGTACAGGGCATACCGGGGTCGTTTCCAAAGTGAATCCATTGGCAGTGAATCGGCCTACGATCCGTATGTTAACCAATGAAGATGGATCTGAAGTAGCCACCACCTATGAAATCGATCTCTACGATAAAGAATGGATGAGTGTGACGATCGTCAAAACCTTATAGCCCTGAGACAAAGCTGAGATTCGTTATTCATCTCAGTTTTTTCATTCGTGGGTGCCGGTTGTTTTCGTACGTTGCAAATACCCCGCAACTAACACGAGACCAACCAACCCCATTTTGATCGCATATTCGAGCCAGCTCCTCCCTCCAATCCACTCATGCATCTTATTTTCCATGAGAATCATATTCGCCGCTGCCACAGCTAGGACACCTGAACCAACATAAATAAGCCATACAAAGCGCTCCATTGCTTTTAAAATGAGCTGGCTACCAAAAACCATGAGAGGCACACTGATCAAGAGGCCGAGCACGATGAGGACGATATCTCCATTCGCTGCCCCCGCAATAGCGAGTACATTGTCCAGTCCCATCATCACATCTGCCACGACAATCGTCCTGACCGCTTGAACCAAGTCTTCACTCGAGTTGATTGCTTCCTCCCGCTCGTCCTCGCGTAACAGGTTGTAGCTGATCCATAGGAGGATAACTCCGCCGATCAAGTACAGATACGGGATTTTCAGCAAATAAACAGCAAGAATGGTAGCGATCACACGTACGATAATAGCAAGAAACGTCCCCCACAAAATGGCTTGCTTTCGTTGTTCGACAGGGAGCTTCCGACAAGCGATGGCAATGACCACGGCATTATCTCCACTTAATACGAGGTTGATGGTAATGATGAGTAGTAGCGACGAAAAAAAAGCAGATTCAAACAAAGGATGCACCCTCCTGAACTTTTTGAGCCCTACTCGCCACCCTTGTACGGTACCCCCGATTTTTTGTATGATGGTAACGAGGAGGGTTGTCGAAATGTCGAAACAATTCGTTATAGAAGCGATCATGTTGGCTATCTACGGGGAGTTGATGGTCCCATCGCAACCAGTAGAATATCTGATACCCGCGTCGACAATCTATGAATTGGACGAATTTATCCAGAGTCCTGAACCTATCATGCCCTATTCTGCCGATGATCAGTATGTCCGTCGGATTATGAAAGAAATGAGCCAATTTTTTGCCGATCCATTCAACCGCAAACGAATGGAAAAAGGACTGATAGCCCCATGGTCCAAGGTTCCCTTTTCTTTTCCGAACGGCGTGACCCTGACAATCGTAAAAGTAGAAGACAACGCCATGTGGGGGGAATTATTTGATCCCGTAGAGACACAGCTATTGTTGACGGCCATGAAATTTGAGGCCCCACTTCTCACAGACCAGCCTGATTATCAGGATCGGATATTGGAATATATCGTGCCTGTTCAATTTTACGATGTGGATGATTTTGATTTCGCACTCGAGCAAGGAATCTCATTGAACGACCTTCGTGAACCATAATCAAGAAAACAGACCGACGAGCCTGGCGCTTGTCGGTCTGTTCTTTTTCATAAGTCTTTGCCTGTCACAAAAAAACGTCCTGAATAGGTTTGCCCATGGTACAATATGGGTAAAGACATGGAAAGCGGTTCGGAGAGGAATGATGCACATGGAATTGACGAAGAGAAGCAATGATTCGGAGGCAGAAGTAGCTGTTGACCAACAGATTTTGTTTAAAATGGGGAATGAATATTATGGACTGTCAATTTCACTCGTACGTGAGATTATCAAGCCACTGCCCATTACACGTTTTCCAAAATCTCCACCTTATGTCGAAGGAGTCATTGATCTGCGTGGGCGGATCTTACCAATAATCAACTTGCGGAAAATGTTTGATTTGGAACCTATGGAAGAAACGGATGATACTCGTTTTGTCGATTTGCAGATGGACGGGTTGAACATCGGGATTATCGTGGATGCGGTCTCTGAGGTCATGAATATTCCACAAAACTTGATCGAGCCTGCACCACCCATTATCGCTGGTGTAGAGGGCAAGTATTTGCACGGCATTGCCCGACTGAACGACAAGCTAATCATGCTGCTTGATGTGGATGAAATTTTTGGACAGTGGAAAAAGAAGTAAGTGGCAGTGTAAAGCCCAGTGCGAGTATGATGCACTGGGCTTTTGTTCGCTTTATTCGTTATTTCCTACTCTCTGCCTCCGCTTGCTAAATACGCAAAGTTCACCCACACCATCTCTTCGATTCCCAAAATTTCTTTGAACAGGTCAACCGAGTCGTACAACAGTGAAGCCCCTGTGTCGTCATCAACGTTTGTCAACAACTGCAAATCAAAAAGGGAACGTAACTGCTGAATTTGCTTCGGACCCACGATACGACTAAACGACTGCGGTTTGATACGTGTGATCCCTTTACCTACCTCGCGCCGATACAACTCCGAACGCACTACCCTCTCCAGTATGTCTTCATACTTTTGCCGAACGTCCTCGCTGTCTACAATTCCTTCCTGCAGGTCAATCTCTGGATAAAGCCTTCCAAACTCCGCTTCCGCCATTTCTACATCGAGCGAGTAGCTGATTGTCCCTGACGCAACCTCGAAGCCTGCATCGAACAAACGAAAGCCCCAGCCATTGTCCTCAGCGTCATGAAACCAGAGGAGGGGAACAAATTGCTTGGACAGTCTCAGTAAAAAATCAAGCGTCGTGGAGGTTTCCAGCCACTCATCCTGCAGGAAAAATGCATTCCAGTCGCTGTTGACGTTTCTGTGGAAGTGTGGCTGCTCTGTCTTGGATAAGGCAATCAGTACTTTCGGTTCGTATTTGCGTGGATAAAGAATGCCGGTCGTGAACTCACCCATCCGTTTTCCACCGCTTTCTGGAAGGCTTCCCTGATCCTTTCTTCTTAGTCTATTCAAGCAACGCTTGTTTTTTGCTGTGATCTTTATCAAACGTGCTCGTGTGGATAATCGTATGTACCGCGCCCTCCCGCAACAGCTCAGAACGATACAAATGGAAATGCCGTGCCTTCCATTGTGGCGGCTCCTGCGCTAAATAACGTTCATTCCAATCCATGAGGGCAAGCTCATCCTCACTGCGATGCGGACCACGTGCCAGCGTAATATGCGGTCGATACCGTTTCCGATCGTAGGACAGGCCTTCATGCAATTCAAACCGTCTCCCTAACAATAAATGCAGCTGTTTGAGAGGAGAAAGTTGGCCGCGCAGCCCGAGCCAGAGCACACGTGGATGCAAGGCATTCGGAAAAACCCCAAAGCTGCCAACAGCTAGAGTAAATGGCTGAATGATCGCGCTGACAATATCCATGTCCTCGCAAATGGAGGGTACGAGCGACTCATCCACCTCTCCAAGAAAATGCAAAGTCAAATGCAAATTAGCGAGAGACTGCCACCTATCCGCCTTCACATCTTGCTTCAACCTTTTTTGAACATCGGCAATATAAGCGGCAGCCTCAGCCGGAATATCCAATGCTAGGAATAAGCGCATTTCTGTCCTCCTTCAAAAAAAACAGCCCTCCTGTGACGGAGAGCCATTCTCTTTCATGCCGCGTTAGGCAGCCATCATCTTTCCGGTTACGATTCCCAAAATACTCCGAACATATTCCGCAAGACGATTCGAGCCAGGCTGGTAGGTAAAGCGCAACGTCAGCTCACTATGACCGACATGGCCAGCGGGAGGGATATTCCAGAAGTACTCTCCTTCCCCGTATAAAAACTCTTCAATGCGTTGCTTCTTTCCTTCGATATCGATACTGGGATCATGCGTCAAGGAAAACTTCATCCTAACAGAAAACGAGTCTGTCCAAACGTGATCGCGCTTATGTAATTTCCCATGAATAACAACTAAACCGGCTTCTCCCCACAGATTGTACTCGAGCAAAGCCTGAAACTGCGGATGTACCTGCAGCTCCAAGGCAGGAAGCCCTCCTTCGATCGTAAGTGCATGACGTTGTGCCAGTTGCTCAATCTCCCCTTGAAAACGGTGGGCGCATTCAGAAACAGCTTGGAACAAATTGGGTTCAACAGCGTACATCGTCGTCACCTCTCCCCAATGGAATGTCTGTCTTACTTAATTCGAATTCCTGCTTGTCGTATCCTTTGTTGAAAAATGACTTATTTACCCTTATTTCATCGAAGACGAAAAAATTCCGGGGAGAGTCTTTTTTCACAATCTCTCAACAATTACAGGTAAGGGACAGGCATCCCTGGAAACGCTTTCGCAAACATCTGCGCGAGCTCGTTCTGTACATCTTCATCCAGCTCCAAATGATAGAGGCGACCGTTCTCATAACGCAGTAGTGGATAGGCACCCAACTGTAAAGGAGAAGCGTCCTGCGTCTGCACATACTCCGGCAAAGTCATCAAAAAGCGCGAGAACGGATTCGCTTCATCCTCTGACATATGAACAACCTCGAATAAATGCGAGAGACTTGGTGTCAGCACGATCATTGCGTAATCACCCGCTTCCGCTGCCCATACGGTAAAGGATGTATCCCGGACCTCGCTGCGGGCGTGCCTGCGCATAACCCACACTGCTTGCTGCACAGTACTCATCAATAAATACTGGGCTCCTTCTTCACCATGGACATCTCTCATGTGCTTGTAGCGCAATACGAAGGCCATCCCCGATTCTGTAAAAACAGATCCAGGCAAGCTCATCGCTGAGATGCTTTCGGTCTCTTCCTCACGCACCTGCACCTCTTCTGGAAGTGTATCGGGTGTTCCCTCATAGAGCGCCTGAATCATCTCATGCGTACGAGCCACTTCCGCTGGGGAAAAAGAGAGGGACTCGGAATAGATGTGGGTAAGCTCACGATCCGCATAAGCCAGGTAGTGCAAAGAAGTATACGGCTGCTCGATCAATCTCAAGGCCATGCTTCGGTCATTAGCACGCGCTATGTCGAACGTCAAGGGAAAACCAAGCGGATTCAGCGGGTCCGAGAGTGTCCAAATGACCGCGAGCAATTTATTTTGATACGTCTTGAATTCGAGCGAAACGGCATCTCTCGTCTGCTCGCTGAAAGCATCCACCGATTCGAACACTAAATACAGCTCTACTTCGCCAGTGCCACTAAGACGGACAAAGTAAGGAAGCCCCTCTTCTTCTGCTAGCTTGTACAAATCGTGATAAACCACGGGATCGAGTACCTCTCCCTGCGTTGACTCTTCTGGAGAACGCAGGGTGTCATCGGGGGTTAGCGGAGGAAAAAAGTCGTCGTTCATGTGTTATTCCTCCTGTTTTCCCCAGGCTTTTAGCAATGTCCAATTGTCCATTTGTTTCAAGAGAGTCCGGTCTGTCGCGTCAATGTGGACAGGGGTAATCGCAATATAGCCATGCTTGAGCAAATCATAGTCCAGTGGCTCCGCCAGTGGCATGACTTGAGGATACTCACGGGCTAAATAATAGCCTTCCGCTTCTTCGCTATATTTGTCTTCATAGTGGTTCATAGACAAGGTGGCCGGAACCATTCCTTTCAACTCATTCAGCGGTACATGCGGGATATTGATATTCCAGAATACCTCTGACGCCAGTTCCCCTTTGATCGCACGCTCGCTAAATTCTTTTACAAGCGGACGAATCATCTCCACTACATCGCCGTAGTTGTCTTGATCGAACCAGTTATCATAGGAAAGAGCAACACCGGGAACACCCAAGATGACCGCCTCCCTGGCACCGCTGCACGTACCAGAGTAATAAATATCACGTCCGAGATTCGTCCCGACGTTAATCCCCGAGAATACGATATCCGGCTTTTTCCCCTGTTCAAACAGGAGATGGTAAGCAGCTTTTACACAGTCTGCAGGGTTGCCATTGACCGCCCACGCTTTCACCGGCATTCCGTAAAAATCACGCTGTTCAGGCGAGAGCGCACTGCGATAAGTGATTCCGTGTCCGACCCCGCTTTTCTCTTCAACCGGTGCTACTATAGAGACTTCCGCTCCCTCCAAAGTGAGCAAAGCTTCTACCAGCCGCTTGATACCAAGAGCATCGATGCCATCATCATTCGTTACCAAGATCCGCAAAATAGGGTCTCCTCCTTCATCCATAGCGTTGCCACTTGCTAAGACGTTATTTTTCTTATTGTACTGTAGAAAACGAGGCTGCGCCAAGCTTCCTCCTAAAACGAAAGGACCCCAATCATATTGGGGCCCCAGCTATTCTTCTACTATATCTTTCCATCGTTCGCGCCAAACAATTCCTTCGCGAATCCACTCTTCTACTTGACGCTGCTTTTCCTCAGAGATTCCGATCAGGCAAGCGATGCGGGCAATCACTTTGGTTTCCGACGGGGATAGCTTCCGATCGATCAATGCCATGTGGTAGAGCTTGCGCATCATAACGAGCTTTTCAGCCTGGGTCATGGCTACCAGATCTTCCACGATGACTTCTGGACGTTTCGGGTAGTCCATGTCATCCATTAAAATTTGTCGCTCTTTCAATGTAAAGTGCTCTGAATTCACGATTTCATGAATACGATCTATCTCTTTATTTCCTATATAACCATCGGCGTGCCCGACGCAGATCATCAAGCGAATGGACGCAAACAAAATGTGTTTGTCCTTTTCGGTTTTGGTATACACCGGCATAGTTCCTCCTCAAAGAACGTTATGAGCATACTATATATCTACATATAATAATACGTTTAAAAACGAAAGCGGTTTCACATGATTATGTGACAAATTTATGCTATTCCCTAACAAAAATGCGCCTGAAATCAATCCAGCCATAGGCATCCAGACTTACACCAGATAACCGTGGATGTGCAAGCATTTCTACCCGATTCGAATACAGCGGGACAAACGTACCGCAAGCCGCAAGCGTATGCATGATGCTGTCTACGCAAGCTTGTCGGTCTTGTGCTGTTTGGACGCACGACATGCGGTTCATCCAATGCGCGATCTCTTCCTTTCCATGCGGATCTAAATGATGAGAAATACTCAACGCACCAGCCTGTAGAAATTCTCGTAAAGAGAGCTCCGTCCTTTCATCTACATTCGCACTATCCACAACTAAATCAGCCTCTTGTAATAACAAAGACGAGGCAAGCTCCTCCGGGGATGCATACCTGATCTCTATGGCAATTCCGTATTCCTTGCACGTTTTCTGAATCCACTGGGCATCTTCTATATGATCGAGGTCTGGATACGTATAGAGCGACAGCGCCTCTCCCTGATACCCGCTCTCTTTGAAAATACGAACCAACTCCTGTGAATCCGGCACCTCTCTTTTTATTTGGAACGAATCAGTTTTACCCCAGATGACTGCATGCTCCCTCGTTCCCTGTAGCTCTTGTCTCAAGGCTTGTCCACAAATGATAGCCACCATGAGACCCCGAAATTCGCTATGTGACAGCGGACCATTTTTTGCTCCATTCAAGCTGACGTATTGAAAACAGTCTTCCAATCTGCCAACGTCACTCCATGCCAGAGAGCTCCTATTACGATGATCATCCAAAGCCGTTACGGATAACAAGCTCTCATCTACCTGCGCTTCTGCTGCCATTCCAGGCACGCACCAGATTTCGATTCGGTCCAAGAAGGGCCTTCCCCCAAAATATGGCGTAAACGCTTCCAACACGAGCATGGAATCGTCGTTGCGGACTACTCGAAACGGTCCCGTTCCTACTGGCATTTGCGCAAATTGCTCCCCCATCTCCAGAACGTAATCACAGGGGACTATCGCCATGTATTCCTTACTCAGTGCCTGTAAAAACAATTCATCCGACATATGCAAAGAAATCGTCAATACGTAGTCATCTTTGACGGTAATCGACTCGATTGAAGCGGCTAGCCAGCGATGTTTATAGGAATGCTCCATCAAACGAAGGAAGGAAAAGCGCACATCATCGGCAACAAGTGGACGGCCATGATGGAATAAGACACCTTTCCGCAAGTAAAAAGTCCACTGCCTTCCTTCTTCACTAGCCTCCCAATAAAAAGCGATAGCGGGTTCAATCCGTCTCGTGACTGGATCAAACTGGACTAGAGAATCAAATAGCTGCTTGACCATATGTGACTCGGAGCGCAGGAGAATATGAATCGGATCAAGCCCTGCGAATGGTCGACTGTAAAACAAACGCAAGGTATCGACTCTGCCTATACTTCCCTTTTCCCGCTTCACACGGTGTCCAAACTGACTATTCATCCATCGTGAAAATTTTTCATTTATCACAGGAAAATTTACCCCGTATTCCTCGATCATATCCCGTGCAGCACGAATCTCCCCTTTTTGCACGAGTTCTTTGGCAACGCTCATAATCAAGTCTTCGGGAGCAAGTAAGCATGTCAATACAGATCGGTTGCCACGGCCTCTCCCCGGCTGCCAGACTACCCACCCCTGGCTTTGCATTTTTTTCAAGGTCAGCGTCGCATTCCGCAACGTACAAAATAAAATCGAAGCAACTTCAGCCAACGATATGTCAAGGGGATGCCCTATCGCTTCATGAGACCGCCCCGCAAATAAACGCATGTATTGTTCAACGAGCTGCATCTTGCCACCACCAATTCCCACAGAAAACATGAAAAAGCTATTCGCCTAATCGTACGCTTTTTCTCCGGTCTTTGCCACCTTACAATTCTAAAAACACCAACTAACCGGAAAAAGCCGAAAGAAAGGACTATCTTATGTCACATATCCCTCATGCACTCCGTCGATTCATTGCTACGTATCCGACACTCCTCTGGGTCCGTCTATTCGGCGAAACACTCACCTCTTTATCCAGCGCCATGATCGCTCCATTTCTCGTATTGTACTTGAGCGAGAACATCGGCGGGTCTGTCACCATGACCATGCTCGTCATTGGTTTGCAGCCCTTCTCCGAGATTTTGCTGACGCTATTTGCTGGTGGCATCACAGACCGCTATCGCCGAAAAACAATCATGCTTCTCGCCCTTTTCCTGCAAGGCTTCGCCATGTTGGGAATGGCTTGGGCGGACTCCATGCTGGGCTTTGCGATCCTGTACATCATCAACGGTGCTGGCCGCTCCCTATTTATCCCTGTCAGTCGAGCGCATCTCGCTGATACGATTTCCTCTGCACAAATGGCCGGTGCCTTTGCCCTTCTCAATACTTCTAGCAGTATCGGGGCCGCATTGGGACCTTTGGTCGGAGTCATGATTTACAAGTACGATCCTGCTATGGCATTTTTGTTTACTGCGATCTCGCTTTTGATCTATACTCTTGCCGTCTGGTGGAAAATCCCGCAAACTCCGCTGCCAGAAGCTCCCGTCGAAGAAGCAGTAGACGTACGTTCACGCGGCTCCTGGCAGGTTTATCGACCAGCCCTTGCCATTATGATGCTGTCTTTGCCCATCAGTCTGTTTTACGCGCAAACCGAGACGAATCTCCAGCTTCATCTGAAATACACGCTGCCAGACTATTTGCAAACACTTGCCTTGCTCATTGCGGTAAAAGGAGGCCTGTTGCTCCTGTTCGAGTATTTGCTCGTCAAATGGACTCAGCACTTGCCCGCTCGCTTGTTAATTAGCGGCTCGTACATTTGCTTTCTCATCGTATCCTTAGGCTACGCGTTCATCGACAACGTACCAGTCCTTCTCGCCTTGCAAGTGTTGCTCGTTATCGGAGAAAGTATTGGTCTGACTCATTTGATGGCCTTCGTCACACGGATATCACCTGTAACGATGCGCGGGCGGTACTTCGCGATTACGGGAACGCATTGGGATATTTCCCGCATGTGCGGACCGTACGTAGGCAGCCTTGTCTTATTGCAATATGGCGGCACGATGCTTTTCACCATTGTCGCAGGCATCCTTTTAATCGGTGCCGGATTCATGTACGTGTATCTTTCCACCAACGAAAAAACCTCCCCGCTTGAACGGGAAGGCTGATTCGATCCGATTAGGTTAACAAGAAGCGATCTTCACTGAAGCTTTCTCCACCGCGGGCTGTTTCGAATGCTCGAAGCAAATCCTGCGGTTTCATCGTCCGTTTTTTCTCATCCGGAATGTCGAGGATGATTCCCCCATCGTGGAGCATCAACAGACGATTACCCATGTTCAACGCTTGTTCCATATTATGCGTGACCATGATTGTCGTCAGTTTATAGCGCTCCACGATTTTTTCGGTTAAATCTACAATCAACTGCGCCCGTTTCGGGTCAAGCGCTGCTGTATGCTCATCGAGGAGTAAAATCTTCGGCTCCGTGAAGGTTGCCATCAACAGGCTCAGTGCTTGACGCTGTCCTCCTGAGAGAAAACCGACTTTGGTCTTCAAACGGTTCTCCAGCCCTTGATCCAGCTGCTTGAGCTGCTCGCGGAACAGCTCTCGCTTCTGATTATTCACCCCAAACCCAAGTGTACGACGTTTTCCCCGACCCAAAGCGATTGCCAGATTTTCCTCAATCGTCATGTTCGGCGCTGTACCTGCCATTGGGTCCTGAAACACACGGCCGATCAGACCTGCACGCTGGTGCTCCGCCAAGCGTGTGACATCTTTCCCGTCAATCTGAATGCTTCCGTTATCTGGTGTCAGTCCGCCGGAGATCATGTTCATCATCGTCGATTTACCGGCACCATTACTACCGATAACGGTGATGAACTCTCCTTTCTTAACATGCAGATTGACGTTTCGAAGCGCAATCTTTTCATTCACAGTTCCTGCGTTGAATACTTTGTTGACGTTTGTAATTTTAAGCATCGCTGCTTCCTCCCCTTGCCGTGCGTACCGCCTGCTTTTTCCAGATGCCTTTTGCCACAGTTGGGACTGTCAGGGCAACGATAACAATCAGGGCAGTAATCAGCTTCATGTCAGAAGGATTGAGTCCTTTATCCAGAGCCAGTGCAATAACCAAACGGTACACAATCGAGCCGAGAACGACAGCAAGCGTCACTCGGAAAATCGAAGAGCTGCCAAACAAAACTTCCCCGACAATAACGGAAGCGAGACCGATGACGATCATCCCGATCCCCATTCCTACATCCGCAAAGCCTTGGTATTGAGCTACCCAGGCACCAGCTAAAGCTACCAGGCCATTAGAGAGAGCCAAACCGATAATCGTTGTTGAATCCGTGTTTACCCCAAAGCTGCGGATCATCTTCGAGTTGTCACCTGTCGCACGTAAATCAAGACCCATATCCGTATGCAGGAACCAGTCAATGATGAGCTTCAACACCAGAACACCTACGATAAAGATGATTGCTACACCAGACAGCAAGGTAACTCCACCTACGGCCAGGTTTGGAATGCCCATATCCTTCACATAAGTGAACAAAGTATCTTCCCGCAAAAGAGGCAGATTCGCTTTTCCCATAACACGCAAATTGATCGAGTACAAAGCGATCATCGTCAAGATCCCCGCCAAAAGTGCGTTAATCTTTCCTTTGGTATGCAAGACGCCCGTAAAAGCTCCTGCCAAACCACCTACGATGAAAGCCAGTAGGGTGGCCAAAAACGGATTAGTGCCCTCGATAATGAATTTGGCTGCGATTGCGCCTCCCAAGGCAAAACTACCATCTACAGTCAAGTCAGGAACGTTTAGGACTCGGAAGGTCAGATATACACCGAGAGCCAAGATACCAAATAGTAAACCTTGCTCAATGGCTCCCATTAATGCCAGTTGATTCATAGAAGAAATCCTCCAATTACTGCATTTATTACTCGATCACTTGTCCAGCACGGTCGAGCATGGTTTGCGGAATCGTCACACCCATTTTTTCCGCTGCTTTCTTATTCAATACGAGCTTCATGTCTGCTTGCATTTCAACAGCCATATCAGCTGGCTTCGCTTCACCCTTCAGGATTTTTGTCGCCATATCGGCTGTTTGCTCGCCCAGCTTCGTGTAGTCGATTCCGTAAGTGGCAATCGCTCCGCTCTTCACAGAGTTTTCTTCACCAGCGATGACCGGAATTTTTTGTGCTTCAGCGACTCCGATCACAGCTGCAATCGAAGATACGACCATGTTGTCAGTTGGTACGTAGAAAGCATCTACTTTGCCCACCATGGACTCAGCTGCTTGCTTCACCTCTGTCGCGCTCGTAATCGCCGCTTCTTTAATTTCTAAACCAAGCTTGCCAGCTACAGCTTTTGCAGTATCTACCTGTACTTTGGAGTTGACTTCGCCAGAACTATAAATGATTCCAACCGATTTCGCATCAGCTTTCATTTCTTTGATCAGCTTCAATTGCTCTTCGACTGGATTCATATCCGATGTACCGGTTACGTTCGCTCCCGGCTTGTCCATCGCTGCAACCAGACCAGTTTCTACAGGATCTGTTACCGCAGTAAACAGGATCGGAATTTCTTTACTCGTTTGTGTGGCAGCCTGTGCCATTGGAGTCGCAATGGCCAACACCAAATCTACTTTGTCAGCCTCAAATTTTTGGGCAATCTGAATGGCTGTATCCATGCTCGCTTGAGCGGATTGCACATCAATTTTTACTTGCTTGTCTTTTTCGTAACCGTTTTTAGCCAGTTGGCTGATAAAGCCCTCTCTTGCTGCATCCAAAGCGGGGTGTTCAACGAATTGGGCAATTCCAATGGTCAGCTGCTTAGTTTCAGTAGACGGGGCAGATGCCGTCGTAGTTGCAGGAGCGGGTGTAGGATTGTTTGCAGGGGTAGTGCTTTGCTGTCCACAAGCGGTAACAGACAAAAGCAATAAAGGAAATAAAAAACTCTGAAAAATTTTAATACTCTTCTTTTGTTTGAACATTTAGTGAATTCCCCCTCGTGAATTTTTTCTACAGTTTAACATGGATAAAACGGTTTTAAAAGAATAAAAAGAGAGCATGACGCTCTCTTTTTACTTGATGATTTCTTTCGCCTGTTGTTTGAGTGCCTCAGTAATAGTGAGCCCAAACTTTGCAGCAGCTGTTTCATTAATATACAAATCAGCTTGTTTCGAAATCTCTACAGGAGTATCAGCAACACTTTGCCCTTTTAAGATACGGGCAGCCATATTGCCTGTTTGTTTACCGATTTGGTAGTAATCAATCCCGTAAGTAGCAACCGCTCCACGTTTCACTGTATCGGTATCGGAAGCAAATACAGGGATTTTGTTTGCCTCTGCTGCTCCGAGCACCGCTTCAAAGGAAGAAACAACGGTGTTGTCAATTGGGATAATAATGGCATCTGCTTTACTAGCAAGACTTTGAGCTGCCAGCTGCACTTCGGATAGCTGTGAAATGCCTGCCTTAACGATTCCTACGCCTTCTTTTTTCGCTGCGTCTTCCAATTCTTTGACCTGTACCTCTGAGTTAATTTCGGAGGTCGTGTAGATCACGCCCAGCTTTTTCAGCTCAGGCAGGAAGGTTTTCACCAGCTTCAATTGTTGTTCCATCGATACTTTATCGGACGTCCCGGTCACATTTTTGTCTGGCTTCTCCAGACTGCCAACCAATTGAGCCGAGATCGGGTCTGTTACCGAACTGAAAATAACAGGTTTGTCAGCAATCGCCTTGGCTGCTGCCTGAGCGGATGACGTCGCAATCGCTACGACAATATCCTTTTTATCTCCGGCATACTTCTGTGCGATCGAGACCGTATTGTTCATGTCACCATGGGCGTTCTGGGAGTCTACCTCCAAGTTCTTGCCCTCTTCGTAGCCAGCATCCTTCAGACCATCCAAAATTCCTTTATGAATAGCATCCAGCGCAGGGTGCTCCACGAATTGCGTCAGCCCCAGCTTCACTGTTTGCCCTTGGCCTGTCGTTGCTGCTGTCTCTGTTTTCCCACCTGTTTCGTTGCCACATGCTGCCAAAGAAAACGCCAGCAATGCGGTCAGTACCATACTGACTGCTCGTCTCATCTGTACTTCCTCCTCTAGTCTCTACTCTTTCGCTGCTCCTAATCACCCTAAGCAATTAGGCTCATTGCCATCTATGCAACTTGTGTCCCATTATAGCAATTATATTACGCATTGAGAAGCCCCCCTTTCCTCACTTACGTGGAACTGATTTCTTCTTCTGCTTTGCCGACTTTCTTTGCATATACCCTGGTGATTCTGTAATGGTCGACCTCTCCCACGACAAATTCGTACTTTCCCTCTTTTACCCGATCCCCCACGCGCGGCGGATGGTCGATCTGCATGTAAATCCAGCCAGCAAGCGTATCTACATCGCTCGACTCTAATTCGATGTCCAGATAATCGCCCACTTCTTCCAATAACATGCGCCCGTCCAATGACAGCATGCCGTCACTGCGTTCTACCTCTGGGCGTTCATCGTCGAACTCGTCCTGAATGTCTCCAACAATTTCTTCCATTATATCTTCGAGGGTCACCAGCCCGGCAGTCCCTCCATACTCATCAATGATAATCGCCATTTGCCCACGTTGTTTTTGCAGCATAGTCAACAATCGGCTGATCGAGATCGTCTCCGGTACCGTCAAAATGGAACGCATGAAGGTCTGAAGGTCATGGCTCTCTCCTTCCAAAAGCCCTGTCAACATATCCTTGATGTGCAAACTACCCACAACATGGTCCTTGTCACCATCCACTACTGGATATCGGGTAAACCGTCCATTTTGGACATGCTTGACGTTCTCGTCAAAAGGATCGCGCAGGTTCAAGACAACCATATCCGTACGCGGAACCATGATTTCTCTTGCCATCGTCTCCGAGAAATCAAAAATATTATCGACCAGCATCAGTTCGGTTTGATCAATCAAGCCGCTTTTATGACTTTCGTTGACAAGAATGCGTATTTCTTCTTCTGTATGTGCTTCCTGATGCGGCTCTAACGATATATGAAAGAGCGCAAGAAAACGACTCGCGGACCAGTTCAGCATTTGAATAAAGGGATACATGATTTTGTAAAAGAGTTGGATCGGTTTGGCTATCGCAAGTACCACCTTTTCGGAGTATTGAATAGCCAGTGTCTTAGGTGCCAGCTCCCCCAGCACGATATGCAAAAACGTTATCAGCGAAAAAGCGATAATAAAGGAAATACTGGTAACAACCGTTTCATTTAAATGGAAATAACGAAAAACGGGATGCAAGAGATGCGCGACGGCAGGCTCTCCCAGCCAACCGAGTCCTAATGAAGCCAGCGTAATCCCAAGTTGGCACGCGGAGAGGTAGGCATCCAAATTGCGGAGGACTCTCTCGACGTCAACAGCGCGCTTGTTTCCTTCCGCTGCGAGCTGTGCAATGCGCGATTCCCTTACTTTTACGATCGCGAATTCGGTCGCAACAAAGAACCCGTTCAGGAGTACGAGGATCATGACCAAGATCAAATGAAACAAGCTTCCCCAAATTGCCATGCTCCCCGACATCCTTTCCGTCCATGCTTTGGGATATTGTTTCCCATCCACGCCAAAATGTTACCTGTTCGTTTTTCTTTCTTTTTGAGATTGTGATACCATAGTGCTGATTCCTATGCCTTTTTTAATGAGGTGAGTCTATTGTCGTACCGTCCAGACCTGCCCTTGATCGTTCAAAGCGATCGAACGATATTGTTGGAAACGCAGCATCCTCTATTTCCCGAGGCCAGACAAGCTATCAGTGGTTTTACCGAGCTAATCAAGAACCCAGAATACATCCATACGTATCGGATCACCCCTTTATCGCTTTGGAATGCGGCTGCATCTGGTCTTACATCACAAGAGGTAACAGAAGTGCTTGGCAGCTACAGCAAGTACGGTGTCCCTCCAACTATTGTCAAAGAAATTGAAGATACGATGCGAAAATACGGCTTGTTTCGTTTGGAACGCATTGGCGATCAACTCGTATTAATGAGTGAAGACCCACTTCTTTTAGCAGAGGTGACCAGTTATAAATCAATCGCTGCTCTTTTTGAGAATGAATTCGTCATCAAAAGCTATGCGCGCGGACTGATCAAACAAGAGCTGATCAAGCTCGGGTTTCCTGTTCAAGATTTGGCAGGCTATACAGAAGGCGAATCCTGTGCAGTCAGCTTGCGGGAAACGACATCCCGAGGCCGAGCATTCTCCTTGCGCTCTTATCAAAATGAAGCTGTCGATGCCTTCTATTCCGGAGGCGCTGTGACCGGGGGAAGCGGTGTACTCGTCCTGCCCTGTGGTGCTGGAAAAACGGTCATTGGACTTGGTGCTATTTGCCAATTGCAAACAGCCACACTCATTTTGACCACGAATACGACATCAGTTCGTCAATGGATCGCAGAGCTCTTGGACAAAACAGGACTTGATCCAAACATGGTCGGCGAATACACTGGTGACAACAAAGAAGTCAAGCCAATAACTGTGGCGACTTATCAAATTCTTACATACCGCCCCACCGCCGAAGATGATTTTCCTCATCTGAAACTCTTTTCAGAGCGCGACTGGGGGCTTATTATTTACGATGAGGTGCATTTGTTGCCTGCACCCATCTTTCGTGTTACTTCTGGGATTCAAGCTACTCGCAGACTTGGGCTGACTGCTACTCTTGTTCGTGAAGACGGGCGGGAGGAAGATGTTTTCACGCTGATTGGTCCAAAAAAGTACGAGATTCCGTGGAAAGTCATGGAAGAGCAAGGCTGGATCGCAGAGGCGCATTGCCGAGAAATTCGACTCCCCTTTGAGCCGAAGTGGCGGGAGGCTTATGCACATGCAACCGCTCGTCAAAAGTTTCGCATTGCGGCGGAAAATCCCAAAAAACTGGAGGTCGTCCGCGAGCTATTGGAGAGGCACGCCCACGATCGCGTTTTGATCATCGGGCAATATATCGATCAACTGGAGCAGATGGCAACGGCCCTCCAACTGCCACTTATTACAGGAAAAGTACCGGACAAAGAACGCGAGCTTTTGTACACGCAGTTTAAAAAAGGGGAAATTACACGCCTGATCGTATCCAAGGTAGCCAACTTTGCGGTTGATTTGCCGGATGCCAACGTCGCAATCCAAATCTCCGGGACGTATGGTTCCAGACAAGAAGAGGCACAGCGCCTGGGACGTATCTTAAGGCCCAAAACAGACAACAACACCGCCCATTTTTATACATTGGTAACGAGGGACACGAGAGAGCAGGAGTTTTCGCTCCATCGCCAGCTTTTTCTGGTCGAACAAGGCTATCCATACGATATTATAGAAATTGAAACGCTGGTCTGAAACATTTACGAATCACCAGCGTCTCATAGAGGGAAGGGAGGCCAAAGATTCAATGCAATCCGACGCCGAAATCATTCAGCGGATTCTTCAAGGCGACATCGAAGCGTATCGCGACCTCATCCAGCGATATCAGCATATGATCTACGTTTTCATTTACAAAATGGTAAACAATCGCTCTGATGCAGAGGATCTCACTCAGGAAGTTTTTGTTAAAGCGTATGAAAAATTGTCCACATTCCGTGGGGACAGCCAATTTTCTTCTTGGTTACATACGCTTGCCCGAAATAAGAGCATCGACTTCTTGCGTCGCCGAAAGTATCATGACTCGGATGAACAATTGGCCTATGTGCCATCCAATACACGGGACGAATCCCCTCAGGAATCGCTCATGACAAAAGAGCAACGTCGAGAAATTAAGGAAGCCTTTGCCTTACTGTCAGATTCTTATCGAGAAGTGATCGTCCTTCGCTGTACGCACGAATATCCATTTGAAAAAATAGCTACACTCCTCGGCATCGCCGAATCTACAGCTCGCGTCCGTTACTTGCGTGCTCGTCAGGAACTCGCAAAATTGTTATCCCGCAAGGAAGGGGGGCTCGTACATGAACTGCCAGGCATTTAGAAAAGCATGGCTAGATGACACAGATAGCGACTCGCACTCACATATTGAAACCTGTGACGAATGCATCGCTTGGATAGAAACGCAAATGACAACAGAAGAGGAGGTGCAGTTCTTGAAGGAGGTTCCACTACCTCAAGCGAACCTGGAAGATAGAATCATGCAAGCAATCTACCAGACCGCCGGAAAAGGTGTACCCCCTCACGCCGCTACTGCATCTCCAGAGCAACAAGCGAGCACTGTGATAACAAAGCCAAACAAGCGTTGGACCAAAGGCTTCCCTTCATACGCCTTGGTTAGCGCAGCGGCTGTCTTGCTTGCAGTTGGTTTCGTCAGCTACCAACAACTGGCACCGGATAATATTCAAATGGCTGCCATACAAGAAAACGAGATAAAAGACAACCAAAACACTTTTGCATTCGAAGACTCGGCATCAAAATCGGCACCCTCAGATCCAGCACCTGCTATCGCTTCCATACCAGCAGCAGCCGATACTCCGACGATGAAAAAAGCAGAAAGCAATCCAGAGTCCACTGCTACACAATCGCAGGTCGCTCTGACTGCACCTGCAAAACATACACCTCCTGCAACACCTCCCCAATCGAACAATGCGATTGCGATGGTGAAACCAGAGGAAAAAGTAGTAGCACCCGAGCCACGTACTATCAATAAAGACGGGCAAAACAGCGTGGCATCTCGCGGATTACAAGGGAACTCAGCTGATCAAGCAGCCAAAGCGAAATCGGAAGTTCCAGCCGTGTCAGCAAATACTGGTAACCATGTAGCCGCTAAGAAAGCCAATGGCGCTGCTGGTGAGAAGCCTACGACTTTTGGGATCGCTTCCCAAGTGGAACCAGACACTGCTGATGGCAGTAAGGCTGAGAACGCATTAGTGGGTCCAACGCTGCCGTCGGTAGCGAATCAGCCCATTACGCTCTCCTCCTTCTCGGATTTAAACACCGCTGTACAAGCATCAGATATGCCCGTGCCTACCCTCTCGCAAGCACCGAATGGGTTCTCGATGAGTACGGTATCGGTCCAATATGAATCCGAAACCAGTCAGAAGGTGACTCGCTTAACAGCAGATTACAAGCGGAACAACGACTGGATTCGCCTAGATGTGGTGCGTAATACAGAAGGCAAGCGCAGCCTCTCTATCCCAGGCACCTTCTCCGCTACTCAGTTGTTCGCTGTCAACGGAGAGCAAGCTATCGCCGTTTCTTTTGATCAAACCGATTCAAAAGGTTCAACAGCCCAGCATGCGGTTCATTTTAACGCTCAATCCGACAACCAATCGTTGTATGTGGTAGTGACCGCAAACGGAGTTACCTTAAATGAATTAATGGATGCTACCAAACATATCACGTGGAATCTATAAAAAGATCCCTACAATTGGAAAAGACACGAGCTACTTTTCAGGATCGTGTCTTTTTCTAATTTCACATCTGCTTCGGCCTAAACTGGAGACCGCAACGAGGTAGCTTATGTATTGAAAAAGCGCGGGTGCCCTTCCTCCTAAATTGGTGATGGACGCTTATCAGGTGAAAAAGAATATGCCTGCTACAGTACCAAGGAGAGTTGATGCCTCTACGCCAGTTAGAGATTGGATTGAAGTAAAAAAACGCTGTTCTCTTTCGCCAAGAGACAGCGTTTTTTCCTATTTTAATGCTTTTGGTTTTTCTCCTGATTCCACTGCTTGATTTGCTCGATAATTTCCCGAATTTGATTGCGTGCCTCCATATGCTCAGGCTCGCTTCCCCAATGCTGAATCAGCGGCGGCATTGCTTTTGCCATTGTCGTGTACAGACACCATACTTTTACCATTTCTACGCGCTCAGGAGTCGCGTCTCCTGTCAACAGCTCTGTAAATTTACGAACGAGATCCTCCAGTTCAGGGACCAACGCTTCTTTTTTCTCATCCATGTCAGTTACCTCACTTTCGGGAACTTTTCTATTTGTATCCTTGGTTTATTTTACGAAAAAACGCCCACGCGGAAAAGGAAGATTTTTCGGGTGGGATCGGTTACGCTTAAGCTATCAAGATGATCGAGGTGAAGACTTATCAAAGACACTCGTATTCGATTGGTTCCAACAACCAGAGATAACTGGCAAGATGCATTACGCTTGCAGGTGCAGGATGAGCAGCAGCGCTTTGTCCCGTCTGTTGCCGTTTCATTGGCGAAGGTTCATATCCGCCCTGACGGTGATAACTGCGAATATGAACCATTCTGTTTGTATGACGCTGATGAAATGGTTGGGTTTGTCATGATTGCTTATGACGCCTCCACAGATTGGTGTTACTGGTTCAACGGTTTTTTGATTGATCACCAGTACCAAGGCAAAGGATATGGCAGAGCGGCTCTCGCAGCGATCGTAGATACAGTACGGAACCGTTTCCCGCAAAGCCGATTTGTCAACTTGACCGTATGTCCAGACAATGCAGGTGCAAGACATTTATACAGTCAATCCGGTTTTGAACAAACTGGCGACGTATACGATGGAGAGATTGTTTACAGACTCTCATTCTGAACAAAAAACCGCCAGAAATTGGCGGTTTTCATGCATATAACTATTTGGTTTCTGGTACCATGAATTGCAAAAGACCAAAAGCCACTCCTGCCGTCAATAACACACTCCAGATAATGATGCCCACCGACATCCACAGCATGAGCTTTTTCGTAGGGGCTCCAAGCGAGATACCAATAGCAGCTCCCAGTGGGGCTCCCGTTAAAAGCGGCGAAGCCAGACCAAGGCCGACCACTCCGTATTTATTCCATATCTGCCACATGCGCCCCTGACGCTTGCCCCGTTTCTCTACACGCTTTAGAAGCCAGGCGCGCAGAGAACCTCCCACAAAAATAACAGCACCTGCGCTGATAATCGCACCCACCGCACTAAAGATTGCGATCAAAACCGGTGGTAGCTGCAACATAAAACCTACAGGGATCGCTGCCCACAGCTCAAACATGCCAGATAGTGTTACCGATCCTGCTTTCCATAATACATCCATTCTGTTTCGTCTTTCTCCTCTCGCTGTCTTTTTCATTCGTCATGGTAAAGACGAGCAGACTTGGATAAAAGTAACGAAAAAAGTCAAATTAGGATGTGACATCCCGACGGATAAAGGTCACGTACGCAATGATCAGCGCTGCGATTGCCCATACACTCAACACGGTCAACGAGAACGGCAACGTCATCCCCTTTATCGGAGGCAGTGTTCCATTAAGATAATCTGTCAGCTGCAAGTTTACCACGAACAAGTATTTGGACGATTCCCAGGAGGATGCCATCTGCGTCAGGATCGTTCCGCTAATTAATGCTGCCATCATAATTCCCATGCCCGCAGCCGCACTCCGAACCAACACAGAGACCATAAGCGTTACCGTAGCAACCACGACGCAGACAAACCAGCCTAACCCGTACTGCATCAACAAAAATTGCCATTGTGGTAGCATGAAAGCCCCAGATGTCTCGAGCTCTCCCCCCGCTACTTCAAAGCCAGTCAAAATGGGCAGGTCCCATCCCGAATAGCCAAACACGACCCCAGAGAGTAGATAAGCGAGAATCAGTGTCGTGAGAACCGTGAGAGAGGTAAATAGCAGCAGAGTGATGTATTTGCTGGTCAGCACCTTCCAACGCCGTACGGGTCGCGTCAATAGCAGCTTGACCGTCCCCTCGCTAAACTCAGAAGATACGAGGTCAACCGCGAGTACGACGATAATCATCGGCAAAAACATCGAAATGGCCTGATCCATAAAGCCACGGGCAAAAGTAGGTCCACCCGGCGCCATCGGGTTAATGTCGTGATCCAAATAATATTGCTGCTGTGCAATCCTGACCTTGATAAAATCTCGCCACTCTTCGGGAAGACGGCTTGATGCCAGCCTGTTTTGCATATCGACAATTTGTTGGGTTAAGAGCGGACGCCAGTCGGTTGTCCCCATTCGTTCTTGTGCAGTAACAACCGAACGGTACTGTGCGTATGTAAAAATCGGGATCAGAATTGCCAAGATCAGCACGACGACGAGAAAACGGCGCCGACGCAGTAATTTTATGGTTTCATTCTGTACGAGTCCCACCATGCTCTGCTCCATGACTTCCCCCTCCTCCCGTCAACGTAAGGAACAGGTCTTCCAGTGTAACCGTCTTCGTCGCAATCCCCTTCACAGGTATGCCACCATTGACCAACGCTTGGTTAGCCTCGCTCACCTTTTCTATATCCATTCGTGATTTCAGGCGCTCTTCACTAACGACCCACACTTCTGTCACTGCTGGTAGATTTCGCAGGACTTCCTCGGCCTTTTGTATATGGGAAGACGGGATTGTCCAATCGACCTGATCAGCAAACTGCTCCATCAGTTCTTTGACGAATCCAACCGAAATGACCTTCCCTTGGCTGATAATCGCCACCCGGTCGCACATCATCTCGATTTCACTGAGAAGATGACTCGAAATGAAGACAGCGAGCCCTTCCTCCTCAGCAAGCTTGCGAATAAACTGGCGCAACTCACGAATCCCCGCCGGGTCCAAGCCGTTCGTTGGTTCGTCCAGGATCAATATTTTCGGACGGTGCAAAAGTGCCTGCGCAATCCCCAGACGCTGCCTCATTCCGAGTGAGTACGTCTTTACCTTATCATCAATCGCCCGCTCCAAATCAACGAATCGGACGATTTCTTCAATGCGCTCAGGCGTAATACCACCACTCATTCTCGCAAACTGCTCCAGATTTTCTCTGCCGGTCAAAAACTTGTACAGCTCCGGGTTTTCGACGATACAACCAACCTGCGCAATCGCTTGTGGAAACTGTTCCTGAAGGGAGATGCCTCCGATGCGAATATCTCCCCCATCCGCCTTTGCCAATCCAACAAGCATGCGGATCGTGGTGGTTTTGCCTGCGCCATTTGGCCCGAGAAATCCAAATACCTCTCCGGCGAAAACGTCAAACGTAATATCATGAATGATCGGCTTTTTGCCAATCGCTTTTTGCAATCCCTTTACTGAGAGGACCGTTTCGGCCAATGTGCGCCCTCCTATCTGAGTCACGCCTCGTCAACTGACGATGGCGTTCTGTTTATGGTACACTGTCATAAGATGTCCATCCACATTATACCATGACCATACACTTTACAACGAATAGGAGGATACCCGATGCGCACATCCGGCCAATTTCTTTGGCGCACGGCAGGTCTCTTGTCTTTCCTCTCCTTTCTCTTATTTGCGACAGGGTTTGTCCTCGCGATGAATCCGCAGCAGTTGGCACCATCCACAGCAAGCCCACCTGCACAAAAAGAGCAGCCCCCCTCTCCTTTACCAGAAAAGGGTGTCCACAAAGTAGTCGCACTAGGGGATTCCCTCACGCGCGGTGCCGGAGACGCAAACGGCCAAGGCTATGTCGGACTCGTTCGCCAAGCATTGGAGAAAAAATCGGGCCAGTCGATCACGTTCACAAACCTCGCGATTAATGGACAGGAATCATCTGAGCTACTCAAGCAAATGTCTCAGGAGCAAGTGAAGAAGCTGCTCGTTGAAGCCGATCTGATTGTTTTTACCATCGGCGGCAATGACTTGTTCAGGCAGACAGGCGGGCTGTATACCATTGAAAAAGAAAAAGTGACCACAGCTCTTAATCAGCTTGCGGTCAACTATGAAGAGATTCTCAAACAGATTCGCAGCGTCAACAAAACGGCGACAATTGTTTACACTTCCCTGTACAATCCTTTTGGCAATACCGAAGCAGCCGTCGACACCATCGGGCCCGTACTCGACTGGAACAATCAGGCTTCCCAAATCGCCTCTAAATACCCGCAAGTATTCGTGGTGCCGACCTACGACTTGTTTTTGCGTAAAGAACAAAACTACTTGTTTACAGACCACTTCCATCCGAATGCTGAAGGCTATAAACGGATGGCGGAGCGTATCTTGCAAGCGTTAGAGTGATTCGACCCTCGGTTCATTCAAGGACTTGCCACGAGTTACCTCAAAGGCACGAGCACCCGCCCATTGGAAGGCACTGCTCATCATCGAGGTAGCTGCTACAATCAGGAACAAGGTCGTACCTCCGTAGTGTGCCAACAGCAATCCACCCATCCACGGACCGATGAACTGGCCGAGGTTGCTGAAGCTTTTCGCACCGTAATAGCTGCCGCGCATATTCTCTGGCGCCATTCGGTCGATTAGGACATCTCCTGCTGTAAACGTAAGGATTTCACCAATCGTAAAAAATACCATCGCTACGATGAATATCAGCCACGAATTGGCAAAGGCATAACCCACGTCACCAACCGCATACATGGCGTTTCCCACCAAAATTGCGGTGAGAGGCGTCTTTTTTTCTGCCCAAGTCGTCAACGGAAGCTGCATCACAACGACAACAATCGCATTGACTGTCATCAGGATGGCAAACAGCTCAGTTCCATTCACGACCGTCATTTCTGCGAATTTGGCCAGCGTAGAAGACATCTGCGAGTAGCCAATTGCTCCTAAAACACCGGCCAGCATGTACAAGCGAAACGCCTTGTCGTTCACGACTACGCTGAATGCACGGCTGAATGTAACAACTTCTTTCTTTTGGCCTTCAATTTGTTTAATACCGAACTTGTTCAATAATCCTTGCAAGCTAATCACATAGATGAGATAAATCAGTGCCGTCACCAGGAAAGGTAGGGCGACAGAGCTTTTCGCGAGTACTACCCCTGCGATCGGCCCTACCGCTACCCCCACATTAATCGCCATGTAGCGAATACCGAACACACGAAGCCGTTTCTCTTGTGGCGTTACATCTGCCATCAGTGCCTGTGAGACCGGTTCGTAGAAGGATCGACAGAGTCCCCCTGCTATATTGAGCAAAAGCAGAATCCACGGGTCTTTACTTAGCGCAAACCCGACGAACACGAGCGTCCACACGTACAACGCACCTAGCATGACTCGCCTGCGCCCGATTCTGTCCGACCATGCTCCCGCAATAAAGCCTCCGATTGTACCCGCGAGCGGTCCTGCTCCAATCGTCAATCCGATCATAGCCAAGCTCATATCTGTTTGATTAGACAAATATAAAAACAAAAACGGCATGCTCATCGAGCTGGCGGCCCGGACGAACACGGTCCCGACGACTAACGACCAGACGATCGGGTGAAACTCCTGTAAACGCATCTTGATCCAGCTCATTTGTCTCTCTCCTCACCACTGTTATGCCTTCCCATCTTTGCCAGAACAGATGCTCTGTGATGTTCCCATTGTAGAGAGGCAATGGGCGTTCGTCAATGAGCATTCAAAATTTTTTGATTATGAAACATTTCTATTAGAGTAATCAAAATTTCGATAGGGTTAGACACGGTGACCTTAAACAACGTAAAAGACCGCCAGTACACACTGACGGTCCTTGCTTGTCCTTTTTACAAAATAACCTCTATCCGATCAATCATTTCTCCCTGTTCGTTCCATTTCACGGCACGGTAAACGCTATCGTGGTAGAACGTGAACCAAGCGCCTTGCTTGATCCCGTTGTTGATCCATTCTTCTTTTGCATAGATCGATGTCATCGGGTAGTCGTCGTAGGCCATCACCCATAATGGATTTTGGTGGGCGTGTGTAGGCATGATGTCCGCAAGATGCAAAAGCAGCTGCCCCTCCGTCTCCATCCGGACGATCGCGTGTCCCTGGCTGTGACCACCTGTATGATGAAGCGTGATTCCCGGCACAACTTCGTGCGAAGCTCCATACGTCTTCACCTGATTCTCAATGGGACGCCAGTTTTCTTCCCAATAGGTATTCTTCGAGCGAACATTCGGCTCTCTCATCTCCGCCCATTCCTGCTCCTGCACGTAGATGGCGGCTTGTGGAAAGGTAGAGACAAGTTGCCCATCACGTATAGAGACAAGCCCATTGGCATGATCGTAGTGCATATGTGTCATGATGACGATATCAATATCGGCAGGAGTCAACCCTTTTGCAGCGAGGGAGTCCATTACTTGAGACTCTTCTTCCAAGCCAAAATTGCGCTTCTGTTTTTCCGTTAGCCGTTCATTTCCCAATCCCGATTCAATCAAAATACGCTTGCCATGAGCCTGTACCAGGATCGGGTCAGCACGCAAAGGAATTTGATTGAGATCATTCGATGGATATCTTTTGCTCCAGAGGGGCTTGGGCACGACTCCAAACATTGCGCCTCCGTCTAGCTTCGTGAGTCCACCTCTCAGCCACGACAATTGAAACTGACCTACCTGCCATTCGTTCCCTACCATGATCCTGCGCCTCCTCGATTGCTCGGAATGATGATTGAAGATCGAAAGTGAAAAGCACCCCGTTCAGGGTGCCTTACAGCTTTTCTGCTACACTTACAGT
This sequence comes from Brevibacillus antibioticus, assembly GCF_005217615.1. Taxonomy (NCBI): domain Bacteria; kingdom Bacillati; phylum Bacillota; class Bacilli; order Caryophanales; family Paenibacillaceae; genus Brevibacillus; species Brevibacillus antibioticus. The sequence continues at coordinate 624,735 of NZ_SZNK01000001.1, read as the reverse complement.
TCTAGTCGCCGGGGCGATTTCTAACAGGAGATCACTCGATACAGCCTGCACAGTGACATCTGAATCACTTCGTCTATGATGAAGCACGAGCTGCGCTACCTTTTCATTCTCTCGGTAAACGCTGATTAATGTCTGTAAAGGATTGGCACTCCCGCCTGCGATCATCTTAAACCCCGGGGCTATTGTAAACGTCCATCCCTCCACCTCTACTAGCGGTGCTAACGAGTACAGGAAGTAACGTTTTCCTAAGAGAATGCCATTATGGTTCATCAAGGCGAGAGCCCCCAATCAAATGAATTTGAACAGTATAACTTCATTTTGCAAAAATTAGCGGAGGTTGAAAAGCGATTCGACAAAACTTCTAAAAAGACGACATACTTTTCTTAATCATATCCGATTGCCCTTGTTTTCGAAATAGAAAATCTCTTCAGCGCCTTAAATCGCTCTTCCTACGGTCGCACCCTCCAAAATGGCTCGCTTGGCATCGAGCTCTCCCGCTTCTTTCGCCCCACCTATGAGGTGCACAGGCAACCGATCAAGCAATGTGTGATATAGCGAATTGTTGGAGGTCGCACCAGCCGCTACAATAACCGTATCAGCAGGTATCATGCGTTCCTCCCCGTTTTGAATGAAATATACCCCTTCTTCTGCAATCCGGCTGTATTCAATTTGTGTTAGCATCTCTACGCCACGTCGCTTCAGGTTAGCGAGAACTGCCCAGCGCGTCGTTTTGCCCAAGCCCGATCCGACATGCTTCCCACGCCGCAGCATGCTGATTTTTCGTTTTCTTTGTTGCAGCTTCTGTACAGCTCTTCCATCTAGAATCCGATACTCCTGCAAGTATTCCGCTGCCTTCGGTGAAATCGTTTCGTCGTGCATCAGCAAATGGGACAAATCACATGCGATTCCTCCCGCACCAACGATGACTACTTGCCTACCGACCTTGGCGCGCTTTTCGAATACCGCATCATATCCCTTCACATGTCCGAGCTCCACACCTGGAATCTCTGGACGCCGAGGAATGACTCCCGTTGCCACCACCACTTCTGCAAAGCCTTCTTCGATCAGGGCTTCTGCCTCTGCCAGTGTTCCCAGCCTAATTTCGACACCAAGACGTGCAAGCTCTGTCCGATAATAGCGAAGCGTTTCATTAAATTCCTCTTTACCCGGCACCTGTCTGGCGTAGTTTAATTGGCCACCGATCTGTTTTTTGGCCTCCATGATGACCACCTGATGCCCTCGCTCTGCCAGCACACGAGCTGCCTCCAAGCCGGCAGGCCCCGCACCGATTACAGCTACCTTCTTGCGGTTTTCCGCGGGAACCAACTGCCACTCTGCTTCCCTGCCGACGAGAGGGTTAACCAGACAGGAAGCTACCTTCCCATCAAAGATATGGTCGAGACAGGCTTGATTGCAAGCGATACATGTGTTTACTTCATCAAAGCGCCCTTCCTTGCTTTTTTGAACGATATACGGGTCCGCTAAAAATGGGCGGGCCATTGAAACCATATCACTACATTCTTCATACAAAATCTTTTCAGCCTGGCGCACGTCGCTGATTCGATTGCTCGCGATAACCGGGATGTTCACGACCTGCTTGATTTGCTGGGCCACCCATACATACGCTCCACGCGGCACCATCATGCCAATCGTCGGTACTTGTGATTCATGCCAGCCAATTCCGACATTGAGAGCATCAGCTCCTGCCTCCTCCAGCATGTTGGCAAATTGCAATGTCTCTTCCATCGTCGTACTATCTGGCATCAAGTCCAATCCCGACATCCGGTAGATGACCGGATAATCCGGCCCCACTGCTTGGCGGACACGCTTAGCCACCTCGATGCCAAAACGGGCTCTGCGTAAAAAGTCCCCACCCCACTCATCTTCTCGCTTATTGGTCACAGGGGACAAAAATTGATTGATCAAGTATCCTTCCGAACCCATAATTTCTACGGCATCGAAGCCAGCTTTTTTAGCACGGACGGCGCCATCAGCAAAGCATTGGATCGTTGCTTCGATCTCCTCAGCATTTAACTCTCTCGGCTTCCAACGGTTAATCGGCGCCTGCAATGGCGATGGTGCTACCGGGTCTAATCCTGTTGCTTCCTTGTACGCATAACGCCCTGCATGAAACAGCTGCAATGCAATTCTCCCATTGGCTTGATGAACCGCTTTCGTGATCAGGCGCAATTTCTCGATATCCTCGTCTTGGTATACATTGCAATACTCGTCGCCCATGCCGCCTTCTGGATGTACGGCAGCCCCTCCTGTCACGATCAAACCTGCCTCTCCATTAGCACGCTCTGCGTAAAAGGTAGCAAGCCGCTCTACACCATTCTGAAGCTTTTCAAATCCAACGTGCATGGACCCCATCATTATCCGATTTGGCAACGTCATCGGACCAATTTGAATCGGTTCCCATATTTTTGAAAGTTCCACGTTAAACGCCCTCCTAACGAGTGAATGCTCATTCATTTTAATTATCTATACGATTCTCTCTCTCCTCTTCATATTCCTCCTTCCTCCCCTTTCATGCAAAAAAGCTCAGGACATTTACGCCTGAGCTTTTTGTATGTACATTTTTTTATGTGCCAAGTTTGACGAGCATCCCCAAATCTGCGGAAAATCTTGCGATGGTTTCTGTAAATGCCATTTCCTCAGCTTCTGTTCGCGGCATCTGCACGACAAAGTGATAATCCAGCACGACATTCACTTCTGCCTGCTTGCCAGCCTCCACAAAGCGGCGCTTTTCTGTCAGCGCGCACTCAGCTACCAAGCTTTTTGCTTGTGTCCATAATCCTTGAATCTCCTCATCCTGCAAGCGAGAAGGATAGTTAATTTCCACCTCAATTTCACAGCTGTCCTCTTCCGCAAGCGTAAACAGATGGATGGTTGCCGTTGGTTGCTTCTCGTCCTCCGCCTCGGAAAACGTGATCAGAACCTCTTGCCCTTCCGCTTCTTCCAACAAAGAATGATCGGAGCGCAAAACGATATCCGAAATCATTCCATGCATAGGTAACTGTTGATTTAGTTTTTCCACCATAAATTGTAGCACGTACTTCTTTCCTCCTGTTTCACGATATCCTCTCGTAGCAGTATAGCACGAGTTCTACAGTTTGCGAAAAACCCCTTCACGAGGAAGGGGTCGGTGTATTGTTCATATTTTTTTGATTCATGAATTCTGACAGCCATGCACGACGTACTTCTTTGTTTGGACAGTAACCTAAAATGTAGCTTTCTCCGCGCATATATTTTTCCTTAATCCACTCTTTATGCTTGCGGAAAAAGGCGTGCTGGAAATCAATCGGCATCTGCTGATATTCTTCCAAAGCTGAAGGGTTCTGGAGGAAAAAATCTTCATCATACACAAACTCTTCATTTTGTTGGCGGCTGATCAGGTACACAAAAGCAATCACCAAGAACAGGTTCACCAAGAAAATCGTCATAGAAATCCCTCCAGCTAGTAATAATTATCTGATTAATCTGTCTTATCAGCATATTATTATTGTACCACGAAATTGGTGTTTTCTAAACCTTTTCCATAAACGAATTTTTAAAAATTTACAATGAATCGACAAATAAAAAACACCCGCTCGTGATGAACGGGTGTTTTTCGTACTTGTTAGGAGTTCGTGCTCGGACCATCTGTAGGTGCAGGACCAGCATCCTGACTGGAAGGCGGGGTGATATCCGGCGGTGGAGTAGAGTTGTTGCCGTTTTTACCTGCTGGTACAGTACCAGGAGATTGTGTTGCATTAGTCGCAGGCATCTGTGCTCCCTGACCTTGATCTGTCGACTGGCCTTGCCCTTCTGGATTTACAACATCAGGTGGTGGCATTGCGCCTTCATTTGCCGTACCGTCTTGATTGTCTGTAGGATTCGTCGGCTCATGTTCTTTCGGAGCCTCCGTTTTTTGTTTCGCTGACGTAGCTGATTCTGTCGTTTTCTTCTTGACGCTCTTCTTGTTGCTAGTCGCAACCGCTTCACCAGCGCCGAGAATCGGGGAATTGTTGAGCGTCGCTACTACGCTCCCAGTCAATCCCATCTCTGATTGCAAGGAATCGCGAACAGACTCGAGCTTTTCTTTTTCGAGATGGGTATATCCTCCCTGCCAATATGCCCCATTATCCAATGCAGTGACTGTAGAGGAATTAAATCCTTTGAAATCATAGGCCAAGCCTTTGATCTGATCCTTGGAAAGATCGGTATGTATATTCTTGGCGCCTACGTCCATGACGTTAAATATCTTTGTCAAGCCTTCAAGAGAGGCCGTTTTGTCCACGACTGCCTTGATGACTTCTTGTTGGCGACGGTTACGGTCGAAGTCACTGGAGTAGTACTTCGTTCCACGATTGTCATGACGATGTCGTACATAACCAAGTGCTTGCTCACCATTCAATTTTTGAAGTCCTGGCTGGAGATTGATATGTGTATTGTCAGTTGGATCATCGTATACCAGTCTGCGATCCACATTGACTTCCACGCCACCCAATTCGTCAATGACTGCTTTGAAACCATCGAAATCAATAGCTACAAAATGCTCAATCGGAATACCTAGTATTTCATTTAACGTTTTCTTGGTTAAAGAAATACCATCTTCGGTAACCGTCCGGCTATTGCGCTCTGCTTGCCTACGTTCTGCTTCGCCATTGGCATAGACTGAATTGATCTTATGGTAGTCACGATAGCCTGGGATCTTGACACGTGTGTCCCGCGGAATCGATACCAGGGTAACTTTCTTCGTCTTCGGGTTAGCTACTGCCACGATCATTACGTCTGTATTCATGGAGCCTGTTTCAGGACGGGAATCAGAACCAAGCAATACGAACGACATTGGTTTATCCGAATAGTAAACAGGATCAGCATTTTGGGATACTGGCGAAGTAAACCCATTATTTGCAGGGCTCGTTACTTCCGTCAGAGTGTCTTCAATTTTCCAATAAATTGCTCCAGCTACACCGCCAACCAGTAGCAAGGTGATCAACGTGAAGGATACCACGAGTTTACGTATTTTTTTATTACGGCTCGGCTGTTTCTTTCGAGAAGCTGAAGCGCGTGTTTTCACAACAGTATCTGGCATATGAATCAGTCTCCTTGTTCGCGCACGCTTTTTAACAAAGTAAAGGGAGGCACGATTTTGAATTGTGCCACTCGACAATTTGCACCACTTTTTTCTTCAGTTGGCAATACTCTGATTCAGGTATTGTACCATATCGTTGTCTGCATTTGTAGAAAAATGTTCCTTTAAACGAAAAGTCCCCCATCTTTTTGTCGATAAGGGGACTTTAGTTGCACATATAATTTTCGGCTTATTGCAAGCCGCGTGGTGCCTGACTAAATCCTTGTACAGGACCGTCAGAACGCTTGTTTTTGGAGCGGTGTGAATCTCCGCCCTGCCGAACATGGCTCTCTTGTTTTCCGTTTACATCATTCGATTTCTTTTCCACGACATACACTCCTCCTAATTCCAACTAACGGGTAGTGTACGTCAAGCTATGTAATTTCATTCTCTGTCGACGATCTGTCTTTCTTTTGTGGTATAGTAATCTTTTCGTGCCAAAAGGACATCGATATCGTATCGTCCATTTCCCTTTGTTCTCATCTCGGCCAGAGCAACGCCGAATGCTGCTTGTTCTGCAAGGGACAACGCTTTGTTTTGGGCATAAATGATCCCCGCAGCAAACGCATCTCCCGCAGCTTCTCGGATCGGCATAGTTGGTGCAGCAAGCCATTTTTCCTCCTGTGCGGTACACAGCCATAGCCCTGCTTCCCCACAAATGACCATGACCTGATGAATACCCTCTGCCACTAATTTTTTCGCGCATACTTCCACATCATTATAGGAATGAAGGGTTTGGCCACCTAACACTTCCAGCTCATCTATGCTCGCGACAAGTATATGAACGCCTTCAAGCAATCCTTGCCACTTTTCTGCTTTTTTCACAGAAACAGGGTCTACAATGATCTTTTTGTCGAGTCTCCTGGCTTCCGTCAAGAATGCCCGCATAACCTCGATGGGAAGGTTGGCATCCAGAAACAAGCCTGCCGCCTGCGGCAAGCGCTTGAGACCTTGCTGGACAATTTCCGCTGGCCATTCTTCATTTAGTTCCATATCTGCAACAGCCGTGTACAATTCACCGTCACGGTCACGAATAGCCAAGTAGCGCCCAGTCGATTTCCCTGCGATTCGCAACATGCCATGGGTAGCCACTCCACTATTTGCTGTGACCTGTCTCAGCCACTCGCCATCTGCATCTTCTCCTACCAGAGCAAATAGCTGCACTTCTTCTCCTAGCCATCCCAGATTTTCCGCCACGTTTCGAGCTACGCCGCCTGCCACTTGATGCACTTCACCCGGATTACTTGTTCCAGGCAACAGTCTGGCAGAAGTGACTCCCTGCACGTCAACATTGGCTCCTCCCACGCATAGCCAGTATTCTGTTATCCCGTCCAGCATTCCAGCATTCCCCCTAGCCTTCTGCTCATGGTCTAGTCCATTGTGCTTCACTCTTTTTTCGACAGCATCTCCCTTTTTACCTACCTTTTTAAAAACTTCCTGACAGATCAAATCCTTTATTTCCGACCACCATATTCCCATCATTCATGGATGACGTCCTGTAGAATACGTGCTACATTGAAAAAAAACGAAAAAGTAAGTTACGAAAGAAAGGTTGGGGATGAACTGGCATGAGTGCATCATCGACACCCATTCACTCTACACCCGCAGGGACTGCAGCACCGACTGTCTATCGCATGCTATTTGCCATTAGCATTGCGCATCTGTTAAACGACAGCTTGCAAGCCGTCATCCCTGCATTGCTTCCAATTGTAGAAAAGAACCTAGCATTAACGTTTACACAGGTCGGAATGATTTTGCTCGTCATGAATCTTACTTCATCGGTTTTGCAACCATTCGTCGGTTACTTCTCCGATCGCAAATCGATCCCAATATTGCCACCACTGGCTTTGATCGTATCGGGATTGGGGATGCTGGCACTCGCTTTCTCTGGCAATTATTATTTCGTTCTTGCAGCAGTCGCCTGTGTTGGGATTGGCTCAGCCATCTTCCACCCAGAAGCCTCACGCTTCGCCCACTTGGCATCAGGTCCTCGCAGAGGGCTGGGGCAATCCATTTTTCAAGTGGGGGGAAATGCTGGGCAAGCACTCGCTCCCTTGATGACCATCCTGGTCTTTGCGAACCTGGGACAGCCAGGAGCCGCCTGGTTTCTGCTACCCGCGCTATTAGCTAGCGGCATCTTGCTCTATGTTGCTCTCTGGTATCGTGGGCAACAGCGTTTGAAAAAGGCTACTGCCGCACCTGTTACGTATACGAATCTGAACAAGCGGCTGATTGCCTTAGGCCTCCTGATTGTCATCGTCAGTGTGCGTTCCTGGATGAATGCTGGCTACCAAAGCTTTTACCAGTTTTATTTGATGTATGTGAAAGATATGGAATACGCCAATGCCCAGCTCGTCATTTTTGGTTTTCTTTTCGCAGGAGCGATTGGGACATTTTTTGGCGGACCGCTGTCTGACCGATTCGGAAAAAGGAACTTGCTCATCATTTCCACACTCGGTTCACTTCCACTGACATTACTGACGCCTTACGTCTCCGGATTTTGGGCCTTTCCATTGCTCGTGATCAGCGGCTTTATTATGCTTTCCAGCTTCTCCGTCACGGTCGTATATGCGCAGGAGCTATTGCCTGGTAAAATTGGGACCGTATCCGGGCTGATTATCGGGCTTGCCTTTGGAATGGGAGGCATGGGCGCTCTCGTATTCGGCTATCTCGCCGATCTTTACAGTCTAAGCTTTGTCATTCTGTTATGTTCGTTCCTCCCGTTGATCGGGTTTATCGGCTTTTTGCTCCCGAAGGACAAGACACTCCGCGAATGGGCTCACTAATCTATACCAATGGAAAATCAAAACAAAAAACCCGAGGACACGAATCCTCGGGTTTTCTTACTGTTTAGGGGATCTAGACCAATACACCTGTTGGTGCGCCCAGCACTTGGGCGATGACTGGCGGATACACCTCTGGCGTACCATACAGTCTCCAAGTACCGTCCTCACCTTGACCGAACAAGCCATGGATCATCCAATCTGCTGCCACCACAGTACCTAATTCAGCACCAATAGACAGCTTGATTGTCTCTCCATTCGCACGTTTTGCCGTACAACCCGATGAAGTGACCTCTTGCACAAGCAAGGATTCTTCCGTGATATCTTGGATCGCCATCGGGTTGCTGTAAAGATTTTGCGTCGCTTCTTTTTCTAGCATACCACGCAAGCGATAGGATTCCGGCAATGTTTCCTTCAACTCGGCGAACAATGGCTGCATGACAGGATAAAGCGCGTATGGTCCTTGCTTATCCAACCACTTGAAGAACGCCGTCAAAACAGACATCAGATTGGTTGCCAATGTTTTGGTCGTTGCGTCCGTGCGCGTGAAAATGTCGTGGACGAGGAAGTATACCAGGTCCTCTCTGCGCAACTGCCCCCATGTGAAGGAAGGGCCAAACGCTCCTCTGACGAATGAACGGAAGTGGTTCATCACCTCATCGTACTTTTTGACGGTGGCTTCTGACTTGCCATCGGTCATCTCTTGCACGAAGCGATTGATGTCCGCAAGTCTGTCAGGATGTACGGTGTACACACTCTCCGGCAATCCCTCGATCAACGGACGGCGCAGCAGGTTATGCACATGCAGGCTGTCATTTGACAACGAGAGGCGCGGACGAAGCATGTCCATTCGGATAAAGCGAGCCAAGCCTTGTCCGATTTTATGATCCTGTTCCATTTGCTCCATCAGCTTGTGGAGTTTTTCATGCAGTGCCTCGTTTTCAGTAGCCGCTACCAGGAGTGGAGCCAAATCATCGAGCTGTTCATGGGACGTAACCAGCCATTTTTCAGCAAAATAGGTTTGGACTGCCCACTGCAACACTTTTGGTGGCAAGGTAGGCTGACTCGTGATAAACAGAGTTCCTTTGGACAAACGAGAGCCAGTTGAAGTAAGAACGCGAATTTCCTCTTCGTTCTCAAATGCAAGCAGCAGCAAAAGCTCTGCGACTTCGTCTAACTGCGGTGCATACCCTTCCAGAATCAGGCTGTCATCCTGCAATATCACTTCTGCCTGTACTTCGTATAGCTCCAGCAAGGCATCCTTTAAATTCGGGAACAAATGCTCTTCCTTGCGTGTCGCATATACCCATGTCTCACGAGCACCATCCCGCTTTTTCAGCTCAAATGCAGGGTTTGACTCAATTACTTTCAACAGCTGTTTACGGTCTGGCATCGCATAGGTACGACGCAGAAGCGATTCTTGCTTCGGTGCTTCCGACTCACTTGCCGCTTCACCAAATTGAACGATGAAGTGATATAGCTCTGTCGTATAGCTTCTCTTGCTCGTATCTGTCTTCGCAGCTTCTACTTCTGGATGCTGGTGTAACCACTCGAGCAGTCTTTCCTTGACATGTGGCTGCAAGATGATGCTGCCAGAGAAGAGCATATCACGCAGACCTAGATTCAGCAGGCGCCCTACGATCAATTGTCCAGGGACAACATTCAACGTATTGGCACGAAGCAGATAGTGTTTTTCTTCCGAAATCGGTTGTTGAACCGTGATGACATCACGATCCACTTCCACGATTTCATAAACATTCAGGTGCAATCCAGCAAACGCACGGCGAAGATCAGGCTCCATCCGACGTCCATGCTGTTTGATATAGTTCTCAAGCAGCGTGCTTCCACCTGTTTTGACGTCCAAGACACACCAGTTGAAGAAGTGGGCAGCCCATTCAGGACGAGCAACACTCTCTTGGGTCAAGCCTACTTCTTCAGCAAAACGATTCCGCGCTTCTTGAATCGTCTCGCTGGTTACATTTGCGCCGACAAAATGGTTCAGTCTTTCAACCCAGCCAGCGTATTCTTTTTGAAGCTTTTGCTCGTGGCGGCTCCGCAGCTCCGTAATGGGAGTGACAACCCCACAGCATTTTTTGTATTTTTTTCCGCTCCCGCAAGGGCACAGTTCGTTTCTTCCTACCGACATAGAGGGTTTGGATCTCCTTTCCATCCCACGCGGCATGCGCGGGGAATCATGCACAATCCCCCTATTTTACCGCATTATTCGTCATGTGTTCAAGTGTTCTCGCTTTGGTTCATGTGCGATACCCACATCCGTGTTGTTGCTTTCCCATTGAACAATAAATTGTTCCAGTCGATTCATCAACCTGACGATGCGCTGCTTCTCGCCCATGCATGCTGAAATAGCAGAGAGCTGGTTCGTGGTAAAAAGCTCCACCACTTCCTGCTCCATTTCTTGAAGGCGAATCCGATAGCCCGCGATAACCTCGCGCAGGATGGCAAATCTCTGCTCTAACCGGATCGTAGCCTCAAGTTTACTCATTGTTGTTCACTGGTCGCCAGAACCTGTTGAATGCCAAGTACGATCTGCTCATGCTTATGTTTCTCTTTCATCAGCACTTCTATAGCTTGCATATTGCTTTGTTGAAAATGAGCGACAACTTCTTGGGACATTTCTTGGTTTCTTGTCTCCAAGCGGTCGATAGCTTCTTGCATCAATTTTTGTACTTCCTCGAGAACTTGCTGGTTGGTAATCGTAGACATAGTAGCTTCCTCCTTGGTAAATAATTGTTCTTGTTGTTCTTCCACCTGGTGTAAGGGATTCGCTGGTTCTTCCGATGCAATTTCTTCTGAGACGGACTCGCTGTTTCCTATCGATACAGAAGGGGCAGCAACAGCAACCTCGAGGGCCGCCTGCTCTTCCTTGGAATCTTCGCTACGAGCAATGATGTACATGGTATCACCGTCAATGCGGAAGCGGTCATCTTGTGCAGGGAGAAAAGCAGCGTCTGCAGCAATCCTTACTTCCTGCTCCAGAAAATGGACTAATGTGCGAGCAGCTACCTGCGTAATGCCATTATCGCGGCAAAACGCATACACTTGATCATTGCCCAACGTCCACTCTGCCAAAAACCATCTGCTGTCGCCTTGATATTGCACAAAGCGAGGATCGCGTTCCAATTGCAGCATACGAAGAATCTGATTCCAGCCAAACTGCGTTTGACGACGCAGCTCCGCGACAATTTGCTCAAGCTTTTTTGGTGTTTGGCTATCGCGCAAATAGCGATGAGCCAGGTCGTACACTTGATGCGGCTGGTGAGTGACCTCTACGATCGCCTCTGAGCTTCCAACTCGCACTGGAGACTGCTCCATGTTCAACACTTTATCCAGTATTGTTTTGCAGTCCAGATCCAAAAAAGCATTCAGCTCATTCGCTTCCATCCGGGAGCAGATCTCCGTACGTGGAAGGGAGCGCTCACCGGGCCGGAATACCTTTTTTACAATACTTGGTAGGGTATAAGTTGGCCGTTTCATTGCACTTTCTCCTTCGCGTGATCGGCATTGTTTGCCAAATCAAATGGGAATCAAGAAGATATTCTACAAAAAGAAAAAAAATCCTACCTGCCGTGAAGTGTTTATGAATTCCGATAATGATGAAAAGGAAAACCCGACATGGCTTCTACACCATATCGGGTCATGCTTAGTGGGACGCTTTCCATTCCAGCCAGGTTTCCTCCACTGCACCCGTTGCAGCATCGATCTGCAGCGCCTTGGCATCGGTTGTCGGTAAATACGCCAACTGCGGCAGTTTCGCTGAATGCGTCCCTACCCTCGGATACCAGTATGCCAAGCGCAGATTTGCTTCTTTGACATACGCATCCTTTGCTTTCTCATCCTTGATAATACCGTCTTTACTGATCGTAGCAGGCATAGACGGCAGGTCATTTACGTGAACAAAGACTACATTGCCCTTCTTTGCGTCCACTTCCAGGTAGAACAGTGGTCTCTTGGTAGGGATACCGCCAATCTCAGGGTGAAAAGCAAAGCTACTGATCGGCCGCACCAGATTTTGATCCGCCCAACCCGGCAGATTTTCAACAAGACTCGTCTCTTTTATAAAAAAAGATTGTTCTTTGGACAATAAGTATTTCTCCACAAATTGAACAGCGATGTCTTTTGCCTCATCATGCGTGAGCGGCTTCTCAAGCTCCTTTTCTACGGGGCCGTCCAGCTTGAATTCAATGGGCGATTTTGTTTTACGGTCGAGCGTAATCCATGCGCTTTGATACGAGCTCGCATTCCATTCATGGCGATCGATGTCACTGTTTTTATACTTTTTGTCTTCTTTTACATTTTTGTACGTGCGTTGATTTAGCTTCAGGCCAAAATCCTTCTCGAGCATCTGCTCCATTTTTTTCGTCTCTCGCCAGACACCCATGTCGGCTGTTCCTTTGATTTTCAGCGCCTTATTCGCTGTTTTATACACAGACGGAACTTCTTCACCAGACAGAGCATCTATCGTTGGGAATTGGTCAGGCACGTAAACGAGCTTGCCCGCTGACTCATCGTAGACCAATTCCAAGGATACCTTGTCTCGCCACTCCTTCATTGCCTTTTCAAGCGGTACAGCCTTGCTTGGGTCCGCTACTTCTTCTGCGGTAGGAAGCTTTAGCTTTTCTTGCTGAAAATGGACAACCTGACCCTTTGCGTCAACCATGACCCGCGCTGTCTCTTTGTCCACCCATGTATGGTTCAACTGTGGGTAGACACTGACAACCGCCAGTTGATCCAGCTCAGATGCGCGATCGAAAGAAAGCATCGCTTTTGGGGAAATAACATGGTCAACTGCTATGTAATTCCGAATAAAGTCCACAGCCTTTTGATAGGCTTCCTTTTGTTTGATCTTGGTTGTTTTGTCCCGATTCACATCAAGCAGGACAAAACTAGTCAAATCTCCCTTTGCATTTGTAGAGACAGTGAGCGTCGTATTCGTGGTAATAACACTCTTTCGATCCGAAAGATTAATGACATACCCCGAGTTGCTTGTCCCTCCGTATGAGTCCACATGAAGGCCTTTCATGAGAGGCACATAGTCCTCCTTCAATTCTGTTAACAAATGGACGATGTCTTCTGGCAACTCAATCGGTTCCAAACTCGATTTGCCATCATACGCATAGGAAGATATCGGATGTAGAAGTGCCACTGGTGTCGTGACCATGCTGACTGCCAACACAAACATGACAGCTCTGTTTCTCTTTTTCACAGGAATACCTCCTCATTTCAAGACATTACTGTTAAGACGAGCTTCCTGCAAAAACGTTTCTGATTTATCTAAAAAAATCCAACTGCTTCGTTTTGATTAGCAGTTGGCTTTTTGTTCATTGAATTAATACCCGCGCCAGACTTTTCGTCTTAGCACGCCAGCGTACGCCCATTCCTCTTCTTCCGTCATATCCGCTAGTGTTTGGCTCAAAGCGTTCATTTTGCTGTCGATCTGGTCCAGGTAATGGAACATGACAGCTGTAGGCGTTTTTCCAGATACAGCACTGCCCCAGCCGTTCTCTACCTCTCCATGATGACTCAAAATACAATGCTTCAAGTGCAGAACCTCCGCGTCCCCTAACGAAATATCTAGCTTCCGGCAAATTCCGCTCACCATCTCGACTCCCATGACCAGGTGACCAATTAACTGACCTGGCGTGGTGTAATCCGGAGCGATAGGATCAGATAGCTCGTACAGTTTTCCAATATCGTGCAAGATACAAGTCGCAATCAGTACATCCCTGTCTACCTGTGGATACAGTGGCAAGAGGCTCTGTGCCGCCGTCAACAGAGAGACAATATGCTCGAGCAATCCATGATAATAGTTGTGGTGCATGCGAACGCCAGCCGGATAATGACGAAGGCGATCCTGAATCTCCTCTGTTGCCAGCGCTTCTTGAATAATGGCCTTGAGCGTGGCACTCTGCAAGCTGTCGACTGCATGGGTAAGCTTTGTCCACAGTTCATCTACTGGAAATGGCGAGATCGGAATGAGCGACTCCATCTGAACTTCGTCTGAAGCGGCAGCCAGTCTGATCCGTTGAATCACCAGTTGCTTTTTCCCACGATACATTTGGACGGCAGCGTCGATCTTCACGACAGACTTGACGTTAATCCATTCCTTCATTTCTGCATTGACATCCCACAGCTTTGCCATGAGTGTACCGGAGCGATCTCCCAGCTCCAAATTCAAGTATTCACTCTGATTACTCGCCACGCCTGCTTCCTTGTTTTTAATCAGGCAAAAAGCGACAACACGCTCTCCCTCTTGATAGTCCAATAAATATTTCATCTATTCGTCTCATCCTAGCTTATTTTTTTCGGAACAGGGTGTCTTCCAACTTTTTCACTATTTTCTTGCCAACTAAATCATCCGCTGATCGAATCACCTTCGTAATGACAACCAAGAGGTCTTCTTCGCCATTCCAATGCTCACGTACAATCGATTCATCGATATCCACCAAAATCTTGCGCAAAGCATAAACAGCCAAAATAACGTCATCCACAAGTCCGAATCCGCCCACTAATGCCTCTGGAATAAAATCAATCGGGGTAATGAAGTAAGCAACGGCTACACCCGCTAACGCTTTTGATTGAACACCTACGCGCTTGTCTAGCATAAGGCGCGCCAAGAGAACAAACAAATCGGGTGCAAGCAGTATAAATTTGGCTACAGAATCATTGACTCCCTTGTCTTTAATGAACGTTTCGATTTTCTCACGCAATTTATCATAAAACCGTTGATGTTTTTCCGGTAATACTACAGGAACCAGTTCGGTTGGCTTCCGGACCACAGGCAATAGATTTTCGTTGTGGTTTTCTTCACTCATTCTGATCCCTCCGTAATTGCTTTTTTACATTCGCCTTGTGTCTAAAATACGACCAGGCTGCGATCAAAGCGAGCAAAGTGATAAAGAAGATCGCAAGGTTACGGGCAATCAAATCAAACAGCTCATCCCAGCGTTCTCCTAATTGCCAGCCAAGCGTCACAAAAAGCAAGCTCCAAAACAGCCCACCCAAATAGGTATAAAGCATGAAAGTCGAAAATGGCAATCGCGTGATCCCGGCAAAATAGGCTGTAAACTGACGAACACCAGGGATGAAATAGCCTAGCGGAAGTGCCCATTTTCCGACGCGATTAAACCACTCTTCTGTTTTTTTGTAAACGGTATAGCCCATACCCAGTCGTTTCCCATATCGCTCGAGAAAAGCGTAGCCTAGCGTTCTGCCGATCCAGTATGCTGCCGTCATCGCTGTAACGGAACCGAGAAAGCAGACAAAAAAAGTAGGCCAATATTCCAATTTTCCCGTTGAAACAAGGAATCCTGAAAAAACAAGCAGCGTTTCTTCTGGCAAGGGCATCCCCAAAATTCCTAGAAAGAACAATCCAAACAAGGCGCCATACCCATATTGCGCAATATAGTCACCGAAGGTTCCCATTACACCTTCCACGAATGTCACCACTTTTCCAGCAAGCTACCCTCTTCCATTATGCCAAAAGAAAGGCGCATTCACAAATAAGAGCTCGGATGGCAACTATTAATTTTTGCCAACTTGGAGATACTCTACAACATCAACCGAAAAACGAATCCAGCTTCACCATTCGCCTGACCCTTTGGGGATTTTACAGACAAATGACTGGGTACAAACGAGGGATAGCACGGATGTGGAAAAAAATATATCGCAAGCTAAAATTCGAGTACTACAAGGTGCTGAGAATGAAAGGGGCTCCAGCTTTCGTCGCCCGCGGATTTTCGCTCGGAATCTTCATCGAGTTTATTACCCTGCCTACTTTTGGCATCGCGTTTCTGTTGCTCTTCCCACTCTGCAAGCTATTTCGCGCCAGTTTGCCTGCTGGTTTGGTTGCGTTTGTCATCGGAAAGCTCATCTTACCGCTTTTCATTCTTTTCAATTATAATATTGGATACGTGTTGATCGGCAAACCGTTACAAAAGCATTTGAATCATCACGAGTCTGGGATGCAATGGCTTGTCTGGGTGAAAGAAAAAGGACTTGTCTATTTTACCGGGAGTGCCATTATGGGGCTGATTGTCGCGTTCGCGAGCTACTTTCTCGTTTTAACTGGCCTTCAATTGTATCGCCGCAAGAAATTACGGCGCTCATTACCTGAGGAAAGTCCTCCCCCTTAATTGCTCGAACGAAAAAGACCGGTCCGACAATCGATGTCAGTCCGGTCTTTTTTGCTCGCAATGTTATGCAAAGTAGCCTTTATCGTGCAGGTGCTCCATGATTTCGGCAACAGTTTTGTCTTCTTTCAAGAGCTTCACGGTTACTTCCACTTGCTCTGGGGACAAACCGTTCGCTCCGAGGCTTTCCTTGATCAACACGTCGTTAGGGCGACGAAAGTACGTTTGCAACGTACGCTTCACACGTCCTTCCAGACTTGTTCTCAGCATCAATTCAGTTGTAGACATCTGTTCCACCTCTTTCCTAGAAAGATTTGCGTAACCCCTATTATCTTATAAAACCGTGGAATAATCAACCTTTCTGCGAAATAGCTTCCTTGCTTAGTTGATCCCGGTTTTGGTCATGGGATACACGGAGATGTTCATCGATCGATACACCATCATACGTCAGTTGGGAAAACTGCTCTCCCAGTACCTCTTCCCCTACGTTATTAGCGATACCCTCGAAAACAACTGCACGTGCATCCAACAAGTATTGGCGATCCCGTCCAATTCGATGCAGGATTTCCTCGCGTCCTTTTGCAGGTACTCCGTGTCCAGGAATGACTTCTTCCACTTCTCCTTGAAGAACCAACCATTCGATCTTTTCCAGACTCTCCAAATAGGCACCACTGTCATCGATAAACGGGAACTCCAAATTGGATAGCATGTCACCGACAACAAGCAGCTTCTGCTCCCGGAACAAGGTCGCCATCTGATCGGGTGTATGTCCTGGTACAGGCAGGAAAAAAACTTCCTGCCACTCTTGGGCATCCTCCACAAATTTCGTGAACTTCGGCATTCCTACTTCATACGATCTGACCACGTAATACGACTCGTCAAACTTTTTCGCCTTGTTCAGCTTAGCCTCGATCCGTCCAGCTGTGAGGATTTCCTTTTGTGCAATGACTGTGGCATCTGAAAATTTTCCGACTCCCACAATATGATCCCAATCTCCGTGAGTCAGGACGAGAACGAGCTCTCTTCCATTCCTCTCACTCTGCACATAATCAGCAATCGCCTCTACCTCATGGGGAAAATAGGCCGGATCAAACAAGTAGAGACGTTGCTCGGTTGAGACGACTGCACTGGTCGTTTGCCACAAACAGCTTGTAAACAGCTTGTAGGTCTGTGCCATATCTATATGCCTGGCATGATATTGCGCTTATGCTCAGAGATTCGATGCAGGTAATCAATACGTTCCTTGGCTGCCGGTCGAGTTTCCCCTGTAATCAGCAGACGGTCCAGATCCTCATAAGTGAAGCCCATCTCCTGTTCATCCGTCTGCCCTTCCCACAAATCGGCAGAAGGCGGCTTTGTGATGATCTCTCCAGGCACCCCGAGCTCAGCAGCAAGAATCCTCATCTCATGCTTCGTCAGGCTAGCTACTGGATTAAAGTCAGCAAGACCGTCTCCGCCTTTTGTCATATAGCCAACATGAATCTCGCTGCGGTTGCACGTATCCGCTACCAAGTATCCTTTTTGGTTAGCGATGGCGTACAGAACTGTCATGCGCAAGCGAGCCTTTGTATTTCCCTTTGTTTTATCATCAAGCCCAAGTACACCTTCGATAGCAGGAACCAAAGCGTCGTAGGCTGGCCCTACATCTACCGTGTGCAAATTCATTCCAATCGCTTCAGCAAGTTGCTTGGAATCCGTTTCATGAACAGTTTGCGAGTATGCAGGCAACCAAACGCCAATGACGCGTTCAGAGCCTAATGCACGCACACACAGCGCTGCCGTAACGGCACTGTCAATCCCTCCAGAAATACCGACGACTGCACCGCCGAGGCCATTTCCGTCAATTTGCTCACGAATAAAGGCAATACGTTTTTCCACGTCTTCTTTTACATGAATCTGGTAGTTCGCCAGATGTTCTTGAAACTTGTCCACGCTACCTACCCCCAAGGTTGATTATTTCTCCCTCATCCTACCATGCCGTTTTCGGTGTGGCAATTGGCGCAGAACGGGACTACACTATATACTATAGAGAGTTCCTGACTAACGAGGAGAAGGAGAGAGTCGATGATTATCCTCAAGACACCTGAAGAAATTGAACTCATGCATGCAGCAGGCAAGGTTTTGGCTGCTTGTCATCGTGAGATTGCCAAGATGATTCGTCCAGGCATTTCTACCTGGGAGATTGATCAATTCGTAGAAGAATTTTTGGCTGAAAATGGCGCGTCCCCTGAGCAAAAAGGGTTTCATGGATATCCCTATGCTACATGCGGTTCAGTAAATGATGTTATCTGCCATGGCTTCCCGAAAAAAGAGCCTCTGCGTGATGGCGATATCGTCACAATCGACATGGTTGTTCGCAAAAACGGTTGGCTGGCTGACTCCGCTTGGTCTTATGAAGTGGGAACAGTATCCCCGGAAGCGAAAAGACTGCTAGAAGTCACTGAAAAATCGTTGTATCTCGGTATTGAGCAAGCTGTCGTAGGCAATCGGATCGGCGACATTTCCCACGCCATCCAAACGTATGCCCAAGAACAAGGCTATTCCGTCGTGCGCGATTTTACCGGACATGGTATCGGTCAGGAAATGCATGAGGAGCCGTTCGTTCCTCACTTTGGCCCTCCTGGCAGAGGACAACGCCTCAAAGAAGGCATGGTTATTACCATTGAGCCCATGCTAAACATCGGGACGTACCATGCGACGGTCGATGAAGATGGTTGGACAGCACGTACACGCGACGGGAAGCTGTCCGCTCAATACGAACACACCCTCGCTATTACCACGAATGGACCTGTTATCTTAACAAAACAATAAGGATGTACGAAGGAGCCCTTGCATTGTCAGGGCTCTTTCTTTTTCTCCCAATGTGCTCGGTCGCACATCCAAGCGTTGACATACCTTCCGCTGCTCCGTATGATGCAAGTACGTTTTGTTACTACTCAGTAACAAACTATCTGACCAGCTACCGCTAAGCACAAGGAGGGTCCATCCTATGTCCGATACAATATCATCTAAGCAACTACGAGATATCCCATTGTCCGTTCTCGATTTAGCACCCATTACGGAGGGTAGCAACGCTGCTGAATCGTACAAAAACAGTCTCAATCTGGCACAACAAGTGGAAAAATGGGGCTTTACACGTTATTGGCTCGCCGAACACCACGCAATGCCCAGCGTAGCCAGCTCTGCCACCTCTGTACTCATCGGTTACATAGCCGGTGGCACCAGCAAAATCCGTGTAGGCTCAGGCGGCATTATGCTACCCAATCATGCTCCGCTCGTGATCGCCGAGCAATTCGGGACACTGGCGTCCCTCTATCCAGGCCGGATCGACTTAGGTCTAGGAAGGGCACCCGGGGCGGACCAACGAACAGCACGTGCGCTACGCCGGGATTTGCGGATTGGTGGAGAGGATTTCCCGGAGTTATTGGAGGAGCTGCGTGAATATTTTCGTCCACGAACAAGTGAGTCAGCCTCAGCCATCCGCGCTATCCCTGGCGAAGGTCTGAACATCCCGATCTGGCTGCTTGGTTCCAGCGATTTCTCAGCACGACTGGCGGGCATGCTCGGATTGCCGTTTGCTTTTGCTGGGCATTTTTCACCGAACTTCACCTTGCCTGCCTTGCAGACGTATCGCCATTGTTTCCGTCCATCGGCAGTGCTAGATCAGCCATATGCCATGGTTGGCGTCAACGTGATGGCTGCCGATACGGATGAGCTCGCGAATCGACTGGCCACCTCCCATTATCAGGCATTCTTAAATCTCGTCCGCGGCGATCTCAAACCCATCCAACCACCTGTGGACAATATGGATGAGCTATGGAGCGAATTCGAAAAACTGTCTGTCCAAGCACAATTGCGTTCTTCTATCATCGGCAGCCCTGTTACCGTGAAAAGCAAACTGCAAGAGTTGCTCAATGCTACAGGAACAGATGAGCTCATGATTACGACGCAAATGTACCACCATGCCGATCGTATGCGCTCTTTTGAAATAGTCGCCGACGTCTGGAAGTCTTAAATGGGGGATCGTATATGACGGAAGCAAAACGGCCTCGCGTGCCTCGTGAAAAAGCACAAGAGATCATCTTGAACGCTGCGGAAGAATTGTTTTATCAAGAAGGGATCCATGCCGTCAGTGTAGACGCCATCGTCGAGCGTGCTGGAATGAATAAAATGAGCGTCTACCGGCAGTTTTCCTCGAAAACGGACCTGATTCTCGCCTACATGAAGCGCAAGCAAGACGTTTTTTGGCAAGAGTGGGAAGAGAGCATCGCGAAACATCCTAATCGGCCACGAGAGCAACTCATTCAGTTTTTTGCTGATCTGGCTGAGCGCGCGACCAACGAACAGTTTCGCGGGTGTTGCTTTATCAATATAGCTGTCGAGTTTCCTGATCCGGTTCATCCTGTTCGCGAGTTGGTTTGCTCCCATCAGAAACGAATCCGCGACGCTTTTTTGGATCGCACGACTGCTCTTGGCGCTGCGCATCCATGCGAGTTGGCCTATACGCTTATCTTGTTAATGGAAGGTACTTATGCGGATAGCCAGACGTACGGAACCGATAGTGCAGCGATCCGCATGGTTCCTGCCATCGTAGAAAAAGTTTTGGATCAAGCGCTTCACAATTAAAAAAGTGGCTCCCTGCCTTCTTCGGGCAGTTGCCACTTCCTCTTTTTGTCGCTCATGCAGCTTTTTTAGCGCTGAGCACTGGTCGCATACTTGTCTTGTTTCGACGTCATTGCTTCTAACTCTTTGACGTCTTGTTCCAAGTCATGGATGTCTTCTTCAATCAGTTTTTTCAGATGTTGCTTTTCCCGCAGAATTTTGCGGGTTTGCTCCAAACGCTGATTCAAATCGAACACGCCGAGATACACTGCTTTTCCCTCCCTATGTAGGTTTTCCACCTTACATGTTATGCAGCGATCGCCAGAAGTTGCTGACCATTTTTTTGTGGGATCAAAATAGGTAAACCGGAAAGAGACTTGTGGCTTTTACGCCTGAACTGTGACCGGAGAACAATAAGCACTTTATAAATGAGTACTACTTTTTTATGAAGCTTGACACCAACAGCAGAATTAAACCTGGTAGAGATGTGTAGTACCACGCTTCTTTTGGAGCAATGCCCAACGGAACAACTACTCCTAAAAAAAGTAATACTATACCAAAAATTCCTATTCGTCTTTTTTTAAGAATCATCAAATTTCTCCTTTGATTCAGTATAGAGACCCAGTGCCTCACTTGTTAAATTGCGTATCAATTGTTTAGTACTCATTTCTTGTTCATGATGATTAAAACGCAAAAACCCGTTAGACGGTCACTTTGTTCAAAGCATCCATCTAACGGGTCACAATTCTGCCCTGGAAATCCCTTATTGTTTTAAAGTCCTTTGTACTTAGCCAACTCTTCTCGCAGACGATACACTTCCTGTACCAAAGCACGCTTCTCCAGACGGTCAATCTCCTGATCCAAATCGTTCATACGTGCATGTCCACTATATGGAACATCCTGCATCGGGAAACCATCAGAAGCGTATGACCACTGCGGTTCCTTTGGCATGATCATCGCCATCAGCAAGTAAAGCAAAATCGGTACTCCTGTAAAAACAGTGAGAACGACCACTCCTACACGTACCAGCGTAGAGTCAATGCGCAAGAACTGCGCAATCCCACCACAAACTCCAAATAACCGTTTATCATGAGAACGGTATAGTCGTCTTTCCATCATTACATTCCTCCCTTTCCACGGTATCCGCTTGCCTTGTATCTACAGGATACCCGATAGGCGATTCCGGTAAAATGGTCCGTAGAGGGATTTGTCCTCCGTCGCTGGACGGAGATCAATTATTTGACAGGCGGCTCATAAATAGGGCGCGGACGATCAAACTGTTCACCCAAAGTCGCATACGTATGACCCGCTAATCGGCTAACGGGGGCAAACGCTGTCGCATCAATCCGTCCTGCATGATACAGCTCATCCGCTACATGTACATGCACCACTTCCCCGATTATCAGATCCGAAGTCGTCGGACTACCTAATTCCACAATCTGATGCAGCTTGCACTCAAAATGGATGCGGGATGCGCATAGTCTTGGCACCTTGACGCGAACAGATGGGGCGACTTCCAGCCCCAATGCTTCTGCTTCACTGATCTCTGGCGGATAATCAGCAGAAGTCTGATTGACTGCATCCACATTGTGGACGTCCACCATGTTGACCACGAATTCTCCCGTTTGGATGATGTTTCGTGCCGTATCTTTTGGGACACTACCCGGCTTGCGCATGACAGCAACCGAAACCATCATCGGTTCAATGCTGGCGACATTAAAATAGCTGAAAGGAGCGGCATTGACGATTCCTCCCTCCCCTATCGAGGTGACCCAAGCGATCGGCCGCGGGACGATACATCCGATTAAGAGCTTGTATTTTTCTTGACGTTCAATCTCGTGAATAGCGATTTCCATTGCGTTTTGCACCTCTTTCTATTCCTTCGGTGGCAACCAGCTTGACATATATGCCTCATCCTCAATTTCCAACGCTTGCTTTGTGACGTGAAGCGGGTGGAATGTGTCCAGCATGACAGCCAGCTCCTGCGTTTCTTTTTTCCCAATGCTCGCCTCTACCTTACCTGGATGCGGCCCATGAGGTATCCCCATTGGATGCAGAGTGATCGAACCCTCGTAAATACCGTTTCTGCTCATAAAATTGCCTTCTACGTAGTATAACACCTCGTCACTTTCTACGTTACTATGGTAGTAAGGCGCAGGGATCGCTTGGGGATGATAGTCGTACATCCGCGGAACGAACGAGCAGATGACAAAGTTTTGACCGGCAAAGGTTTGATGGACAGGTGGCGGTTGATGTATACGTCCAGTAATCGGTTCAAAATCATGAACACTCAGTGCATACGGATACAAATATCCGTCCCAGCCCACGACATCAAACGGATGAAAGTCAAAAAAGTAGCTGTAGACCACGGATTGGCGTTTGACGCGCACCTCGAAGTCTCCGCTTTCCACATACGTCACCAGTTTTTCCGGCAAACGAATGTCACGTTCACAAAACGGCGAATGTTCCAACAATTGTCCGTGCTCGTTGCGATAACGCTTTGGTGGCACGATCTCATTCTGGGACTCGATGACGAGGAAACGGCTCTGCACAGAAGGTACAATCCGGTAGGTCGTGCCGATCGGAATGACGAGGTAGTCACCCGGCTTGTAAGTGAGTGTACCGAAAATCGTTTGCAGCTCTCCCTCTCCTTGATGGACAAAGACAACTTCATCCCCATCCGCATTGCGATAGAAGTAATCCATCGGCTCTGTCGGTGCGCATACTGCCATGACGACATCGTTATTCCCCAGCATGTAGCGACGTCCGAAAATCGGGTCTCCGCCTGGCTGAACATCAAACGTTTTAAAATGCTGATGCTTTAAATCAACCTGTTCTACATATTCCAAGCGGACATCTGCGTATTTGCGCGTCTCCCTTACTTGGGTAGGCGGATTGTGGTGATACAGAATCGATTGAATCCCGGAAAACCCTTTGGTTCCCATCACTTGCTCGCGGTACAGTCCCCCATCCGGCTTGTAAAACGTCGTATGCCGCTTTTGTGGAACTTCCCCCATTCGTTGATAAAAAGCCATACGTTCCTTCCTCCTTTTTTCATCGTTATTCACAAATCGTATTGCGAAGCACACCGAGGCGTTCCACCTCTAGCTCTACTACATCACCTGGTGCAAGCCAAGCATACTGCTCTGTCCCCAGCTCCAAAATGCAGCCAGTCCCTACTGTTCCCGATCCAATAACATCTCCGGGATACAAGTAGCAATCCTCCGAGGCGCGGGCAATCATTTCAGCAAATGTATAGTGAATGTCTTTGAAGTTTCCTTTTGAATACTCCCTACCATTGATGCGTGCCACCATTTCCAGATCGAAGCGGCTGCCCTTTTCGCCTGTCATACTTACATCCGCCAGCTCATCCGGTGTAACTAGCCACGGCCCCATGGAGGTTGCGAAGTCTTTACCCTTGGCTGGTCCTAAGCCGACCTTGACCTCTTCCCGTTGTATATCCCGGGCACTCCAGTCGTTTAAGATACAATATCCTGCGATGTGCTCTTCCGCTCGTTCTACTGAAATGTTTACACCTGCTTTTCCAATCACGCAGGCGATTTCCAGCTCATAGTCCAGCCACTCGGTTGCTTTTGGTCTGCGAATATTCGCTTGCGTCCCAGTAAAAGCCGCTGCATTCGAAAAATAAAAGACGGGAAAGTGATACCATTCGGGAACCATCGGAAGTCCTCGTTTGGCTCGCGCTGTCATCACATGAGCCTCGAAGGCGTAAAAGTCACGAAAGCTGGCAGGACGTGGAAGTGGCGAACCTAGCTCGACTTGTTCCAAATCCCAGCCATCCTGTGCCTCGTATGCTGCTTGGAGAACAGGTAACCAGTTCGCCCACTCCTCGAGCAAACCTAGCACTGTACTCGGCGCCCCGGGACAAGCATGTGCAATATCTTTGACTTTTCCTTCGTGCAAGAGCCCCGCTCGCCAAGCATCCCTTTCCCATTCTCGATAGGAAACCAGCTTCATGAAACCCTCTCCTTCTCTTGGACAATAAGAAAACCTATATCGATGCTTGCTCAAGGATGAGCGACCGCGTATTAGCGGAATGTTTTACGTAATATCGGGAAGAAACCCGAAGAGGTTTATGCTTTCCGATATGATAAGAAAACCCAGCTCACCCCCAAAGCGATTCCGGTGCATGACAAATAAAAAGGGAAGCCCTCTTTGTCAAAACGATCCGAAACAGGCATCAGGCGCAAGCTGGGTCTCGTCTGCTACTGAAAAAAATCTTTGCGGGATTTTCCCCCGCAGACAGCCAGCTATTCACTGTTGTGTTTCCAAAGTTTGTTACGAATTTCTTCTATCATATCGAAAACGCTTACCGCTTTCCAGAGGGAAATGACGAAATTTTTCGCCTAAGTCATTTCCTTGCACGGATAATCGGGAAAAAATTGCTGGGCTAGCTGCTCCATATCACTTGGCAGCGGCTCCTCCCAGCTCATCGCACGACCGCTACGCGGATGGACAAAGGATAGCCCCCATGCATGCAAAGCTTGTCTGCCGATATGCTCCCGTTCTCCCCCGTACAGATCATCTCCGGCAAGTGGGTGCCCCTCACTACTCATATGTACGCGAATCTGATGCGTACGCCCCGTCTCCAGCTTCACCTCGACAAAACTCATTCCTTCCCCTCGGGCAAGCACACGATAATGGGTAACAGCTGTCTGCCCATCCGGCCTTACCTGTCTGGTGATAAACGAATTTTCTGCAAGGCCAATCGATGCATCAATCGTACCTTCGTCTGATTCCACGATCCCTTGAACGATTGCTCGATAAGTCCGCTGTAATGTCCTGATCTGCTGCATGCGGCTGAATTGTTCGTGCGCCCATTGATTTTTCGCCACGATCATCAAGCCTGATGTATCTTTATCCAAACGGTTCACCGCTCGGAACTTTCTGTGCTCGCCACGCTTTTTCCAATACGCGATCATCCCGTTTGCCAAAGTTCCACTGGGATGATTTCCTGTCGGATGAACAACCAATCCCGCTGGCTTTGCGATGACCATCAAATCCTCGTCCTCGTATCGGATGGAGAGCGGCATGTCCTCTGGGGCAACGGTCTCTTCCGCCTCTTCTTCAACCATGACTGCTATTTTATCGCCAGCATGCAATTTTTCGTTTACAAATACGAGGACGCCATTCCGTGTAATGGAGCCTTTAAACTTGGCACGAATGAGCAAGCGACGCGATACACCATACCGCTTTTGCAGTACTTCTCGCACGGTTTGCCCTGCATCTGCCTCATCGACCGTGAAGCTTATTAATTCTTCTAGCATGTTGTCTCTCCTTTAAGTCTTCCCTCCTCCTCAGTATAGCAAAAAACGATCATGGCTGTTTGGCCATAACCGTCTAGAGTATCTATCAGATGTTGTCTTTCACTTCGATGACAAATGCATGACCTGCATCGCCTTGCGTCCACTGACCGCGAACATCGAACAAATACCAGCCAGGCTGTTCGGGTACCTTCCACTGATTGCCATTTTCAACTGCCTGCTCTACTACTTTCATGCCGTTCCATTGAGTCACCTTGAGCGTATTGGCAGTTGGCTGCTGGGCAAAAGTGACGGTCAGCGTCGCCCCCGGCTTCACTTGCAGGGGTGCAGGCTTATGCTCTGCGACGAGTTCAGGTGGTGCCGCCGTATCCTTGCAGATCGCCTCGTTATTATAGCTCCAGCAGGAAGATGCAGGGACTGTCGCGGCTGTTTTTCCACTCCATTCAATGACTGGTTGTGGTGGCTCCGCAAGCTGCGAATTCCCTTGCACGGATGATCCGTTCCCACATCCCGTCAGTAACAGTGTCACTATCAGAAATAGTTGACTAATCCATCCTACCTTTTTCATCGAATCACCTCAAACCTATGACGCTAGAAAAAGGGGATTCGTTTCATACGACTTGGTTCAGTCGATCATTGTCCTATGATTGCCAAACACTCGTTGGAATCGAAAAAGAAGTAGAGACTTCTTTCAAATAATCATCGAGCTGTTCTGCCGGATTTTCGATCGGTTTACCATGGCACACTTCCAAATGACGTGGTCGCAATTGGCGGACGATCAAGCTGCTTTTGAGTGCTTGGGCCATATCCGCCGTAAACATCGGCATGGGACGATGCAGTTTGCCGCGTTTGGAAGTAAACAAGTCTCCCGCCAAAAGCACGCCATCCTTTTCGTGATAATACACCACATGCCCCGGAGAATGACCAGGTGTCAGATAAGGTTGCAGTCCGCCAATGGGAGCTATATTCCCTTCGGTATCCTCCGGCAAAGGCTGAGCCAAGCCAGGCTGGACGTTTACTTCCAACTTTTTACGACGCGGATACAGCTCTTTTCCTTCCATATACGGAATCTCGATTCGATGGGCATAGACCGGTACGGATTCAGCCGCCACAATTTTTTCAACGGCCCCCACGTGATCCGAATGACCGTGCGTCAGCAAAATTCGCTTGAGTGGTCCTGCATTCAACTGCTTAATAAAGGCCATAATCCGTTTCGTCATAAATGGCATCCCCGCATCGACAAGCGTAATGCCATCTTCCTCCCTGACAATCCAGACCCGCAAAGGAATCAACAACCACGCTTTGATACACCAAATGTTGGCCGAGATTTGCTCCACTCTCATCATTTTCTCTCGTCACTCCCTGTTCATTATTTTTTGACTTCCGGCGAGAAAGACATCTATGGATAAAGCAAATGTAGGTGCTAGCCTTTCCATCAAGCTGTCTAAAGGTTCTTCGGAATGTGTATACGTACCGACAATGCCATGCAGCGTGTAGAAGTAAATCCGTGCTTGGGCCAGCGCTTTTTCTTCCTCTATGTCACTTGGCAAGCATCTCCTTACAGCCTGCCTCAATAAACCAAACAATTGATTGCGCAGCGTTTGCAATTCTTTTTCCGGTTCCTCTACATCGATCCGTGTGGCTTTGATCATGAAGAATAAGGTATACATCGTTCGATTGCGCAAGCAAAAGTGGATGAACTGTCTGCTGATTTCACGTAGATTCTCTTCTGGTGTTTGTCCTAGTTTGGACAGTATTTCTTCCATTTGGAGAGCCAAGCTTTGTAAAGGTTCCTTAGACAGATGATGAAGCAGTGCTTCTTTGTCCTTGAAATAAATATAGAGGGTTGTATGGGAACAGCCGGCTGCTTTGGCGATTTCCCTAATGGATACCGTATCAAAGCCTCGGGTAGCGAAAAGGTCTGCTGCCGCCGTCAAAATCGCCCGTTTCGTTTCTTCTGAGCGTATTTCTTGTTTGCTTGCCATGCGTGAAATTCAGCTCCTTGCTTTTTGAATTTTTTATAACCATTGGTTAGTAACCGTTGGTTATAATATAACCACTGGTTACTAAAGCCGTCAAGATTATTTTTCCACTAGCTGCAAATAAAAAAAGCCCCCTTCTCGTCAATTGGACAAAAAGGGAGCTTCCTTATGAAAATTGCTTACTTCGCAGCTTGTGCAGCAGCAATCGCAGCTTCGTAGTTTGGATGCTCACCAGCAGCAGCCACATACTCAGCGTGTACAACCTTGTCGTTTGCATCGATTACGAATACAGCGCGAGCCAAGAGGCGGAATTCTTTGATCGCTACGCCATAAGCTGTACCGAAGGACAGGTCTTTATGGTCAGATACTGTTTTCACTTTGTCGATGCCAGCAGCACCGCACCAGCGGTTTTGCGCGAATGGCAGGTCAACGGAAACTGTCAGCACTGTAACGCCTTCCAATTTCGCAGCCTCTTCGTTGAAACGGCGAGTTTGTGCATCACACACGCCAGTGTCAATAGAAGGGATTACGGAGATGATGCGAACAGTACCTTTGGAGTCTTCCAAAGTTACAGGGGACAGATCGCCACCTACTACAGTAAAGTTAGGAGCAGTATCTCCTACTTTGATTTCAGGACCAAGCAGTGTTACAGGACCACCTTTGAATACAAATGCGCCTTGACGCTCAACAGCAGTTGTCATGATTTCTTCCTCCTCACCAAATCTTTCATATGTACCTCAATATCATACCCTATCATTCACTTTTTTTCACTATGCCAATAGTAGAAATTACAGATTCACTTGCACTTTTCCGCTTTGCTTGGCTTGTACAACGGCGATTCGCTTCACTTCATGCTCGTACTCCCAATCCGTTTTCGCATTTAGCTCATGACAGCGCATCAGCGCGTGATAGAGGGCAAAAGCGAAGGTAACCTGCTTCATTTCGTACCGCGTTCCATGTGCTTTCGGCAATGCCGTGTTGATAATCTCAATTTGATACGTGGCTTTTTCCCGCTTGTCCCTGACTGGCACGATATATCCCATACGCTTTAAGACATGGCCGTAATCGAATTCTCCTTCATCGTCAAAATCAATGGTGTCGTCCGATGTTGCCAAATACTCCAGCAAGGTCCCCATATCAAGCGTATCGAAGCAAGCAGGCTGTGGCATGGACAAAACTGAGCCGTCATTGTTTACAAAATAAATATGGTCGCGATAATGAAAGATCAGTTCATCTTCCGGAACTTCGTCGGGAAACATCCAGTGATTTTGCGGAATCAGGTAACGCCAGATTTGTGCAGGTTCACAGTGGAGTAATTCCATGGCAGGGCTCCCTCCTTTTCCCTACCAGTTTTGGCAAAACTAGCACCGGCTATTCAGACAGCTCCTGCATGTAGCGTCGCCAATTCCCATGGGAAATGTGCATCCCTGTTTGCTTGACCAGGTCTTGATCCAAATAACGATAAACGTAGACGTTCACGACCTGACCTGTTCCTTCCATGGTCGAGGGCACGATGATCCGTTCATATTCATTGCGCGGATCACCCTCGCCATAATACGTCTCCAGCTCATCCAGTCCAGCTAGTGCTTGCTCGTACACGTCAGGGGCAAACGTAACGATCTCCCCCACGACCTCCTGCTCTCCTTTCAGCAATCCTGGATAGCCTGCCAGCAAATGATAGATCTCGCCTCGAATCGTCGCAGGTGTTGCCTCATGCTTATATGGATTCACGTAATTCCTATGATTTCCAAAGCCCGCCAAAAGTGTGCCGTACACAAATACAGGCAGCTTGTCGTTTTGATTGTTCACGTTCATCCATCCTCCTGTGATCGAAAAAAGGGTGTCTTGTGTCGAGAAAA
This sequence comes from Brevibacillus antibioticus, assembly GCF_005217615.1. Lineage (NCBI taxonomy): Bacteria > Bacillati > Bacillota > Bacilli > Caryophanales > Paenibacillaceae > Brevibacillus > Brevibacillus antibioticus. The sequence continues at coordinate 594,955 of NZ_SZNK01000001.1, read as the reverse complement.
TTTTGTATATTTGTTCTATATATAATTTTAATACGTCTTTTTTTCGAGACGTAAGGGGGAGAGAATAATGAAAAAGAGAAAAATCAATCGCCTACTGGTAGCAAACCGCGGTGAGATCGCCATTCGGATCTTTCGTGCAGCAACGGAACTCGGCATACGTACAGTAGCTGTATACTCCGAGCAGGACAACGTTTCTATCCATCGCTTCAAGGCTGACGAGTCTTACTTGGTCGGAGCGGGAAAAGGGCCTATTGAGGCTTACCTCGATATCGAAAGTATCATCGAAATTGCCAAGCGCAACGATATCGATGCCATTCACCCAGGCTATGGATTTCTTGCTGAAAACGCTGAGTTTGCAAAGCGTTGCCAAGAGGAAGGCATCATTTTCATTGGACCATCCCCTGAGCTGATCGACAAATTCGGGGACAAGGTAGAAGCCCGTCGTCTTGCAATTGAAGCGAAAATCCCAGTGATTCCAGGCACTCCGGAGCCAATCGAAACACTCCAAGAGGCGCTTCTCTTTGCCAAAGAATACGGCTACCCCATCATTATTAAAGGCGTATCTGGCGGCGGAGGCCGTGGCATGCGTATCGTCCGCAGTCAGGATGAATTGCAAGATTCGTTAGATCGCGCCCGTTCCGAGGCCCGCTCATCCTTCGGCAATGCCAAGGTGTATTTAGAGCGATACTTGGAACAGCCCAAACACATCGAGGTCCAAATTCTCGGTGACAACCATGGAAACATCGTCCATTTGTATGAGCGCGATTGCTCTGTTCAACGGCGCCATCAAAAAGTGGTCGAAGTAGCACCGAGCCTATCGTTGGATGACAAGCTACGTGGAGATATTTGCCAGGCTGCTCTCACTCTCATGCAAAAAGCCGGTTATTCGAACGCTGGTACTGTCGAGTTTTTGTTAACGCCGGACAAGCGTTTTTATTTTATAGAAGTCAATCCTCGCATTCAAGTAGAGCATACCATCACGGAGCTTATCACTGGAATCGACATTGTTCAGTCGCAGATTCGCGTAGCTGAGGGTCATGCGCTCTCCGATGAGGAGATTGGCATCAGTGCGCAAAGTGATATCCAGATGAGTGGTTTTGCCATCCAATGCCGTGTCACAACAGAAGATGCTGAAAACAACTTCCTGCCAGATGCCGGTCGCTTGTCCGCCTGGCGTTCTGGTGGAGGCTTCGGCGTAAGGCTGGATGGCGGTAATGGTTATCCAGGCGCGATCATTACACCGTTTTATGACTCGCTACTGGTCAAAATCTCCACGTATGGCGCGAGCTTTGATCAAGCCGCTCGGAAAATGCTGCGAACTTTGCGTGAGTTCCGTATTCGTGGCGTGAAAACGAACCTGCCGTTTTTGGAAAATGTCGTGACACATCCTGATTTTTTGAGTGGCAACTACGATACGTCGTTTATTGATACCAAACCAGAGCTGTTCATCTTCCCTGGTCGTCAAGACCGGGGTACAAAATTACTATCTTATATCGGAGACACGATTGTCAACGGATATCCTGGTCTCCAGAAATCGGAGAAAAAGCCGCACTTTGACTCGCCTCGCATCCCGCGGACACCATTTACTCAGCCATATCCGGACGGCACGAAGCAAATTCTGGACAAAGAAGGTGCCGACGGTCTGGTACGCTGGATTCAGGCGCAGAAGCAGGTGCTCGTTACAGACACGACATTCCGCGATGCCCACCAGTCTTTGTTTGCTACGCGTGTGCGCACCTATGATCTCGCCTCCATTGCAGAGGCGACAGGCAAGCTCGGTTCTGGCCTTTTCTCGCTGGAGATGTGGGGAGGTGCTACTTTTGACACGACTATGCGCTTTTTGCAGGAATCTCCCTGGGAGCGGCTACAAATTCTCCGCCAGCGCATACCGAATGTTTTGTTCCAAATGCTTTTGCGCGGAGCAAATGGCGTAGGCTACACCAACTACCCAGATAATGTGATTCACTCCTTCGTCAAAGCATCTGCAGAAAATGGCATTGATGTCTTCCGGATTTTTGACAGCCTGAACTGGCTTCCTGGCATGCAAACAGCCATTGAAGCCGTTCGTGAATCCGGCAAGGTAGCCGAAGCAGCGATTTGCTACACCGGAGATATTCTCGACCCGACCAAGACCAAGTACAGCTTGGCCTACTATGTCAATCTGGCGAAGGAATTGGAAAAAGCAGGTGCCCATATTCTCGCGATCAAGGATATGGCAGGTCTTTTGAAGCCGTATGCTGCTTATTCGCTCGTCTCTGCCTTAAAACAAGAAATCAGCATTCCGATCCATCTGCACACTCACGATACGTCTGGCAATGCTGGAGCCATGCTTCTGAAAGCGATCGAAGCAGGCGTGGATATCGTCGATGCTTGCGTCAGCTCCATGTCTGGACTCACTTCCCAGCCAAGCTTGAACGGGTTGATCGCAACCCTTGCCCATACGGAGCGTGAGACGGGCTTATCTCTTGAATCGTTCAACAAGCTGTCTGATTACTGGGAGGATGTACGTCCGTACTACCAAGGCTTTGAGAGCGGCATGAAAGCGAGCAACACGGAGGTATACGTTCACGAAATGCCAGGCGGACAATACACCAATCTGGAGCAGCAAGCTAAAGCCGTTGGTCTGGAAGGTCGTTGGGACGAAGTGAAGCAGATGTATGCTGTGGTCAATCAAATGTGTGGTGACATTGTAAAAGTGACCCCTTCTTCCAAGGTCGTCGGTGATATGGCGCTGTTCATGGTCCAAAACAACTTGAATGAGGAAAACATTTGGGAGAAAGGAACACGCCTCGACTTTCCGGATTCCGTCATTCAATTTTTCCAAGGGTATCTTGGCCAACCGCCAGGCGGATTCCCCAAGGAGTTACAGGAACTCGTGCTAAAAGGCCGCGATGCCTTTACTGCACGTCCTGGCGAATTGCTCGCACCCATTGACTTTTCGCAAGTTGCTGCTGAGCTGGAAGCCAAAATCGGACGTGAACCCAGTCATTTAGACATCCTGTCCTCTATCATGTATCCGCAAGTCTATTTGCAATTTGAACAACGTATGAAGGAATACGGTGACCTGTCGGTATTGAATACGGGAACGTTTTTCTACGGATTGCGTCCGGGTGAGGAAACTGCCATTACGATTGAGCGCGGTAAAACGCTGATTATCAAGCTGGTCGCAGTCGGCGAGCTTCATCCAGATGGCCGACGCATCATCTATTTTGAACTGAACGGACAGCCACGTGAAATCTTCATCCGAGACCACTCCGCAAAAGTCTCTGAACTGATCCGCCGAAAAGCAGAGGCGCAAAACCCTGCCCATCTCGGTGCTTCTATGCCAGGAAAAGTGCTCAAGGTGCTTGTAGCAGAAGGTGACAAGGTGCGTAAAGGCGAGCATCTTTTGGTGAGTGAAGCGATGAAAATGGAGACGACGATTCAGGCCCCACTCGACGGAAAAATTAAAGCCGTCTATGTAAAAGCAGGCGAAGCCATTCAAACCGGCGATCTGCTCATTGAAATGGAGTAGGCATCGTCTATAATAGAAGATAGTAAATTGTTCCTGGGGATTCATTCCATTTGCTTGTGAGGAGGTGACCGACATGAAAACGAATCGAGTCAGCCATGTTCCATTTACGCAGCGGGTAGGCCGCTATCATTCCCATATGCTTCATGCAAAATTAAGCACGCCAGTGAATCCGATTCTCAGTTTTAATTTGCAGCCGTATTACACTCGCCAGCAGCAATGGACAACGGAGCTGTCTGATTCCTTATCGCGTCTGTACCGGTTTTCCTCAGATTTGGAGAAGAGTGCTCGCGAATTTATTGCTGCGGGAAAAGATGACGAGGCTGGAACTGACATTGAGCGATTACAGGAGCGCACACACTCGCTACTAAGTAAATACAATCGTCTGCAGCTGTTGCTTGCCGAAAAAGCAGATACGTTAACGACGCAAAAATTGGATGCATTCGCTCAAGTGGTAAAAGACGAAGAGGAAAAACTCCAAACGTTTGGAATCAAACTGTTACCAGATGGACAATTGGAAATGGACGATGAGAAATGGTTGGAGGCCGTACAGAGCAGCTATGTTGACTATATAAATACAGTGGAGCGTGTAGCCCAAGCATTCAGAGCAGGTACATTGGGATTGCAAAGTAAGCCCCTTGGCTCCTTTTCACGTTACTACGAGGAAGCGATGGCCCTCCATCCTTATATCGCCTCATCTAGCTCTAGCCTTCATTATCAACATGCTGCGAAAACAGGTTTGTATGTAAACGAACGCTGGTAATGCCATACGCCTCTTATTGAAAAAACAGGTATGCCCCTTCTATGGAGCATACCTGTTTTGTGTTTGTTTTACTTTCGATCCATAAGGTCTTCCAAATCTTGTTCTTCTGCTCCGGCAATAATCGTCGTATTGGAATAAACAGGAGTATCATCCGATTTGGTAAACATCCCCTGAACCTTATCCACGATTTGCGGAACAGAATCCAAAATCCGGTCGTAGAGATGGGTCGTATTTTCAAGCGGAATCGAACGAATTCCTTGTTTGCCAACGACCAAGAAAGCTACAGGTGTGATGGAAACACCGCCCCCACTCCCCCCACCAAATGGGTTACCCGTATGTTCATACTGTTGATTGTGTTGGTGCCCATTATGATGGTGATCGTATTGGAACTCACTACCCCCGGCCGCGAAACCAAATCCTACCTTGGAGATCGGAAGAATGACACTACCATCAGGTGTCTCAACAGGATCACCAATGATTGTATTCACGTCCACCATTTGCTTGAGATTTTCCATCGCTGTTCTCATGAGGCCTTGAATCGGGTGGTCTGCCATATTTGTCGCTCCTCCTTCCTATCTGTTTCATGTTTTATCATTCCCCCAACAAATCCGGAGCATGTACCCTGTACAAAGGAATAAATATGTTTGGTACCACATTTATTTTTAGGCACGCGTCGGTGCAGCTTGCCATTTTCGCTGCTTACTTTTTCGAATCCGCAGAAAAACTTTCAACGCGTAGAAAACAAACTGCCCCAAATAAAAATGCAACACCGCTTGAACTTTCGTATGTAGAAGTGCTTGGTTCCAGACAGGCTGTACACTCATGGCAGGCATCGTTTGTAAGGAGATGGAATGGGAGAGGATCCCTACAATCAAGCTTTTCACTCCCCAGATCAATCCTGTCAGTGCCCCTGTTTCAGCCGCCTGACCTGTGCCTAACAAGGTATGCCATTCTAATTTCGTACAACGAATTTGTTTGAACAGGTCTTTTAGCAAAGGCAGCAAGTCACGTACTCTTTCCAGCACATCCCGATAATTCCGATACCATAATTTCACTTGCCTCCGCGTAAAATCTTTGACCTTTTCCCGAAGCTTTCTTCCATGCTGAATGGTTTCCACCTTTGCGACAAGCTCAGGACCAGCTTCCGTCATTTTCAAAAGGAGAACGGGTATTTCGTATTTCCTGCGAATGATACCCCAAGCCGCTATCGTAATTTCCAATTGATCATTTTCGCCCTCGCGACTGTAAAAACACGTCAATTTTATTGGCGTGATCACTAGTAGGACAAATAAACAAAGCAATCCTAACAACACCCATACCATGAAAAAATCCCACCCCTTCCACGTTAGTATGAGTGGAAAGAGCAGGAAATATGTTCAGCATTTTTGTTAATCAAGTACGTATACTTTAACGCCTTTTTGCAGGCCGTGATTTTCAGCTTCGTTCAACGTCGGAAGATACAGATCCACATGGCGTTGCTTTACCGCACCACCGATATCAGCTGCCACTGCATAGCCGTAGCCATCGATGTACAAGTGTGTACCAAGCGGGATGACATTTGGATCAACCGCTACAACACCTTCGCGCAGTGGATACTCCAGATACGACAGGATCTTGTCGTTCGTGTAGCTGTAAGCAGTCGTCTGTACCGTTAATTCTTGGCGAAAAGGTGTTCCGTTTGCGAGGGCTTTTGTCGTTCTCAGCTTATTCGGAAGCAAGTGAAGGGCCGCGTATGTGACTGCTTCGGCTCGCGTCATATACTTGTTCGGTTTTAATGTACCGTCCTCATAGGCACTCATTAACCTGTTTTGCATGGCGTAAACGAGTGGGCGTTGCTCTTTCTCTTTCACATTGTTCCCATCCGGGTATTGGTTCAATGTCTGGATCGTCGTAGACCACTTCAAGTTATTGACTGCTCCGCTGTCCCCCATCGTTCTTACCAGAATAGAGGCGAGCTCCGCTCTTTTTACTGGAGCATCTGGATGTAGGTACAGGTTATTCCCCTGCTTTTGCCCATGGACAATTCCCAGTCGATAGGCCGTCTCGGCATAGGTCGACAACCAGCTGTTTGCCGGTACGTCCGCAAAGGATGATTGCTTGTTGCCAAGGGGTTCGATTCCTTTGGCATTCATAAACATCGTGAGCAGTTCACCCAATGTCACGTTGTCATTAGGTCGAAAATATTCGTTTTGACCAATTACGTTGGCTATGTATAGTTGATTGATTTTTTGTTCTGCCCAATGGCCGCTAATGTCTACATAAGGTGTTTCGTTCATGTGAGTTGTTTCTGCCTCGACAACTGGCGTACCTATGAGCAAAAAGGCTGCCAGCGAGGCAAGGATCATCCGTTTCTTCATCATCAACCTCCATGGGGAAATATGCGAATCCTTTCGTACCATTTTATCGAACTATTTTGCAAAAACAACGAACAATAGTTTCCAATCAAAAGGATAGCCCTCGAACAGCATCATGACGAAGACTGCTTCAAGGGCTGCATGTCAATGGTTAAATGGCAAAAATGTGTTTGCCGATCTTTTTCACTTGTGTACGAGACCAAATCCACTCGGAGGTCGCTGTAACAGGATTAAAGTAGTAAAGAGAATGGTTTGTCGGGTCCCATCCTCGTACCGCATCCCATGCTGCTTTGTAAGCTGTCTTGTTAGGAGTCATCCAGAATTGTCCATCATCTACAGCGGTAAACGCTAATGGCTCAAAGATGACACCCGCAAGTGTATCAGGGAAGTTTTTGGACTGGACACGGTTCAATGCAACTGCAGCTACAGCTACTTGGCCCTCATAAGGTTCTCCGCGAGCCTCAGAATAGACCAGTTGGGCCAGCATCTGCATTTCCGCTTGATTTACCGACACTTTCTTGAGAACGCGCCATGTATTTGGACCAGTGATACCGTCAATCTGTAATCCGTATGTTATTTGAAACTGTCTGACGGCCTTTGTTGTATTCGCTCCGTAAATGCCATCCAATTTCCCATTGTAATAGCCCAGTATCTGCAAACGATACTGCAAGTCCCATACATCCCCGTTCACACTACCACGCTGAATCTGTGTGGCTGCCAGGGAGTCGGCTGGGAAAATAAACGTTACAGCCATAAAGGCAGCAAGCAAGGATGTTACTACTTTCTTGCTCCACCACATAAGTTGTTCCCTCCTTTACCCAACTCATTCTACAAGTTGGCGAAAGTAGGTTCAATTCAAGTATTTTGGCACAAGTGGTAACATGTACCTGCCATTATCCTTTTGGTCGGAACAAGACTGCCGTGATAAATCCGAAGACGATGGCAGCCGAAATCCCCGCACTCGTCACTTCAAAAATGCCGGTAATGATGCCAATGACTCCATGCTTTTCGGCTTCCGCCATTGCCCCGTGCACCAGTGCATTTCCAAAGCTCGTGATGGGTACTGTCGCTCCTGCTCCGGCAAAATTAACCAGTGGCTCGTATAGACCGAGCCCGTCTAGCACAGCTCCCGTCACAACAAGAGAGGACATCGTATGGGCAGGTGTGAGCTTGACGACATCCATAAGAAATTGACCGACTAAACAAATTGTTCCTCCTACGAGAAACGCCCACAAAAACATCATGGTATCACTCTCCAAGTTGCTCCGACTCAACAGCCACGGCATGCGCGATGCAAGGAATGCTTTCTCCCTGCTGGAAGGTCAACGGGGATAAAAGGGCTCCCGTAGCAACCAGCAAGATTCGCTTCCATTCTCCTTGCTTCATCCGCCGAAGTAGATGTCCATAGGTTACGGTAGCAATACAACCACATCCGCTCCCCCCCGACCACACATTTGGATTTTCTCCATAAATGAGCTTCCCGCAATCGACGTAACGGTCTAGTGGAATGTGCATGTGATGCTTGGGCAACAGATCAGATAAAATGGCATGACCTGTTCGTCCTAAATCGCCTGTTACAATCAAATCATAATGGTCGTGAGGGAGCTGAAAGTCACGGAAATGCGACTCAATCGTGGATAATGCGGCTGGTGCCATCGCTGCTCCCATATTGAATGGGTCTGTCAATCCCATATCGACGACATGCCCGATCGTGGCTCCCGTAATCCGCAATCCCCTACCCTGACTGGCTACAACAGCTGCTCCTGCTCCCGTCACGGTCCATTGTGCCGTTGGGGGCTTCTGTGAGCCGTACTCTGTCGGATAACGATATTGCTTTTCCGCAGCCCCATTGTGACTGGAGGTAGCAGCCAAGACGTAATCAGCAGCTTGGCTATTCACCATGAGGGCAGCCAAGGCCAAGCCTTCCATCGCTGTTGAGCACGCTCCGAAAATCCCCAGAAACGGAATCGAAAGCGTCCGGGCCGAAAAGCTGGCAGATATGATCTGGTTCATTAAATCCCCGGCAAGCATAAAGTTTATTTGCTCTTTCGTGAGCCCCGCTTTCTCCACCGCTTTCGAACACGCTTCTTCCAGCAGGACTTTTTCCGCCTTTTCCCAGCTATCTTGTCCAATCATCAAGTCACCGTGCAGGATATCGAAGTCGTCGGCTAACGGTCCCTTAGCCTCAAAAGGCCCACCAATCGCAGCGTGACCGAGAATGACAGGTTTTAAAGGAAAGACCCAAGACTGATGGCCCTGACGCATCTGTCAGCCTCCCATCGTAAATAATGTTTTGATCAAGCCAACGACGAATGCCGCCGCCACTCCTAGCACAATCACTGACCCCGCGAGTTTGAACATGTTACCGCCGACCCCCAGCACAAATCCTTCGCTACGGTGCTCGATGGCCGCAGATGCAATCGAATTGGCAAAACCCGTTACTGGCACACTTGTACCTGCCCCAGCCCATTGGGCAATCCGGTCATATAGCCCTAGACCGGTCAAAAGAGCAGAAAGAATGATCAAGACAGCTACTGTTGGATTTCCAGCGGTTTTCTCCGTAAAATTAAAGTAGTGAATGAACATTTCTTGTATCCCTTGTCCGATCATACAAATGATGCCACCCACTACAAATGCCCGGGTAAAATTGCGCAAAAGCGGTCGCGGAGGCTCATGCGTTTTTGCCAACTGCTGGTATTCTTGCTGGACGGGGGTAAGCTTTTTCTTTTTTTGATCTGCCATGTCACTCACTCCTTTTTACCGTATCATGAACGGCTTTACTTGATCGATAATCTGTTGGAGCTGTTCCGAATCGATTTGGTAGGTACGCTTCATTTGTTCATTTTTTGTATTGAGTGCATACAGCTCCAGATCCGCCTGACATTTTTTCAATGTAGCAAAAGCCAGCTTCATCGCTTGGGCCCCAGGGACCATCAGTTTATCGTCATACAGGTCGAGATAGAGCTCTCCCCCTTTGTCCACTTGGCCGAGGAAAACATTTTCCAAAGCCACTCCCGCTTTTTGCAGCTCCGTGCGAACCCATCTGCGATTTAGACCTGCTGTTGCTAGAGGCTCGTCCATGATCATCCCATCCATAATGACCACTTGATTCTCTTCCGAAGGAGCCACTGTCAATTCAAGGTGTTTGGGAGTTACCGGCTGACTCTCTGATTTTAAGAGGACACTGACTTCCCCGCTTGTTTCCATTAATGCAAACTCGACATCGGCTACTCGGAACACGTTTTTGATTCGTAATTGTTCCATCAAGTCTTCCGCGGTCAAACGTTCCTTTTTCAGATTGTCTTCCAAAATCTTGCCTTCCTTGATGAGAACCGTAGATTTCCCTTCAAATAGGTCACGGAGAAACTTGCTCTTGAGTGAAAGCCACTCCATTAAATAAGGGAAAAGCGCAAAAACCCCCATCCCGATTAAACTATGGTAGACCGGCCCATCCATTTCAGTTGCCATAAAAGCCGCAATCGAACCGATGCTGATACCGACGATATATTCGATATATGTAAGTTGCTTGATTTGCCTTTTCCCAATGATCTTTGTCAATAGAAATAAGTAAGCAACAGCGCCTATTGAGCGCAAAAGGATTATTAACCAATCAGGCATAAGCCACCTCCATCACCTGAGGTGATTTTTATAGAGAGTAAAACCAAGAGAGAGGAAGCCCCTCTCCCTTTCCCAATACTTCCTAGAATCCCTTAAACTGTGGTTCTTCCTTTTCCAGCTCTGTTACACGCTGCTGGAGGTTATCTACGATGGATTGCGTTTGCTCTGCTGCTTGCGAATACAGTTGCTTCGCTTTCTTGTTTTGCGTGCTAAGAGCAAACGTTTCAAAATCTGCTTGTGCGCCTTTCAAGCTGGCAAGCGTTTGTTTCACCTGTGCTCCTACTGTCATATCCACTCACCTCCTAACACATATAGAATCCGCCTCCACCCATTATTTATGCGGTGGTCTGCCCCCTTTTCATCTAACAATATTTTCCCTTTTTCTAGAAAAATTAAAAGAGAGACACCATTGGTGCCTCCCTTCATCCAGCTTATGAGATTAGCCACGTCCAGCCAGTTGTTGCTCAGCAAAGGAGACAAGACGTTTTGTAATCTCTCCTCCAACTGAACCGTTTTGACGGGAAGTAGTGTCTGGTCCAAGCTGAACACCGAATTCGGATGCGATTTCGTATTTCAGTTGGTCCAGAGCTTGGTTTGCTTGAGGAACCACCAGATTGTTACTGGATCTGTTGTTGTTCGCCATCTATATCACCTCCTCGTCGTTGGTAAGTTTAATATGTGTGAAGTTTTGCTTGTTCATGCGCCCTTTTTTTCTTCCAATTTTAGTCTGTTAATTGAAGAAGGGTTTGTGCAATTTGGTAAACCGCATCTGGTCTCCCCAGCTTGTCCAAATCTCCTGCAAAAGCACCCCTTTTTTCAGGCTGACGCCATGACCTGATGATTTCTTTGATTTCCACCGTTGTTTCAGCCAAGATCGCCGCTTGTTGCTCGAGCAAAAAGGAGCAATTATGCTTTTCTTGTCCGGGCAATGGGTGGAACAAAATGAGCGGTGTCTTAAGAGCAAGTGACTCCGCGCACGAAATGCCACCTGGCTTCGTTATATAGGCGTCAGCTGCTCCAATCCACTGCCACATTTGCGGCTCAAACCCTTTCAATATAAAACGATGGTCATTACTCTTTGTACGTAACAAGTCCGCCAGTCTTCTGTACAGGCTCGCATTCTTCCCCGTGACGACTATGACCTGCAATGGTTGCTCTTCCAGTATCAACTCTCGTACAACCTGCTCCACTCCACCATAACCGCCTTCTCCCCCACCAATCAGCACCGTGAATTGATCTGGCACGAGTCCCAGCTGTTTTTTCCAAGTCGCTTTGTCAGTATGTAGCGCTGTAGTAAAAGCAGGCCGAACTGGAATGCCATGAACATGGATTTTTTTAGGGGCAATCCTATAGCGCTCCATTAGAATTTGCGCAATCTGCTCATGTGCCACCATGTACGCATCAATTTCTGGATGAACCCAAAATCGATTAATATGAAAGTCCGTGGGAACACAAACGAGCTGAAAAGACTTGGACACCCTTTTCTTCGCTTCTGCCAATGCGGACAAGCAGTATGCATGCGTAGCGATGACGACATCTGGCTTCTCTTCTTGCAACAGTTGATTGGTTAATCTAGCAGATAGCCACCATCCCAGTGCTTTGGTCAATGCACGGCCCAGCATTTCTTCCTGTTCATAGATGCGTTGCCACACGGGTTGACCGTAACGCAGCATATTGCGATAAAAAAAATGAGAGAGCACACATAAGCCAGGACTGGCGGTTTTCAGTCCTCCCACCACTCGCGCCGATCGTGTACCCTCATTTTCTAGTAAGACTTCTTGCAGGGCTTCGGCAGCCATCCGATGACCACTCCCTGCCCATTCCTCTGTCACTAACAGAAACCGCTTTGCCATTAGTAGGACTCTCCTAGAGGCTGCTTGCCCTCCGTATATCGATTGAGTAAAAATTCCTTGGACATATAAACACGCTTGAGGGGCATTTCATGATTCCATGATTGCAACCGCCGCTTTCCATTGGGATGCACGATTCTGAGCATGAGACGCAAGTACCATCGCTTGTATCGAAAAAACCAAGTCATAGGTACATCAGAAATCGAGAAGCCCAGAGGTGTTACCCCTTTGTGTAGCATGGTCGTTCCCACTATCCCTTTTATTTGATCTTTATTTTCCATCGAATTCAGGAACGTGGCTAGGGTCGGCAGTGATTGGAGGATAAGTCTTCGCAAAAGAAGTGCCACGCGCAATTCATCCTTTACTTCTTTGCACAGAGTAGCAAAATAATAATTGTGTATATGTAGTTTTAAGATCAAATCCCCGTCATGAATGATGCAATTATCGGAAGTAACGAGTGGCTCTCCCCGATAGCGTAAAACCACTACTCGAAATATATTTTTCCCTTTTTCAATATAGGTAAGTCTGGTGCAGCGTTGGTAGACTTCATCCCAGTATCCCCATAGCATCAAGAGGCTTGTATTCATTTCGAAAAAGTTCCTTTCCCGCTATGTTTTCATGAAGCTGGATGTGACCCCTTACATTTACGCAAAACGGTCATGACCTTTGTAGTAGTATGCCCTAGAATGTACAATCCTCATCACCTTTTCACGTCCTTTTCATCCGCCCCCAAAACATGACCACTACGGCAGCAAATACGGGCAACCACATATGGTTGAGCAGCAAAGGATTCACCCACTTCCAAACATACGGATCCTGAAGACACATATCAACTGCTGTAAAGGTAAGAATTCCACCGCCAATGATGACCATACTAGGAAACCGATTCATCATGCGGGCAATCCACACACTTCCCCACATTAATAATGGAATGCTCATCGCTAACCCAAGCAAAACTAACCATAAATCGCCATGTGCTGCTCCACCAACTGCCAAAACATTGTCCAAACTCATGACAAAATCTGCTACTATGATGGTCCTGACTGCCTGACCAATTGTCTGATTATGCGATACGCCTGCGAGCTCTTCAGACTCACCCAGCATCAGCTTACACGCGATCCATAGCAATAATAATCCCCCGATCGCCTTCACGAGAGGAATATCCAACATCCAGGTAGTCATTCCTGTTAAAACAATTCGCAAGAGGATTGCACCCAATGTCCCATATAAAATCGCCCGTTTTTTCTCATGGTGAGGGAGTCCACGGCAGGCCATACCTATGACCACAGCATTGTCACTACTTAATACCAGATCGATCATGAAGATGTGTACAAGACCCAGCCAAAAATACTCGCCCATCCCTGCCTCCCTGGTCCAATAAAGTTCGTCCATTCTACTTTATGCGACTGGAATCGGACTCATGATTGAATATTCTTCCGAAAAAAGGCGGTTTTCAGCGGATTTTGTAGATAAAAACTTCCTGAAAAAATACATTTTATTGCGAAATCAGGCTAATTATACCTTGTCTAAATTAGGCATTTTCCCTTACGATTTTAATGGGGTGGATAAGAGATGGTGGAGACTGTGACGCTGAACCTTTATGACGTTTCAAGGAAGATTTTGGACTTAACACCAAGTATCACCACAATATGGCTGCAAGAAATTGTTCGCAGCATGGAAATTCCTGTAACCATTCCTCGCGATTTTGCAGAAAAACGAACAGTGCTCTTGGCTCGCTATCTGGTTGAGGATGTAGATCATGACATGCAGACTTGGGCATTAGATATGGGAGAGTGGCTTCGTTCCCAGGAATTCCCCTTCTCCTCCATTTTGCGCACATATCAATTGTACCGGAATGTATTCTGGCGGGTTCTCCAACCGGAATTACAGAGATGGTCCCTCTCCTCACAGGAAATGCATTATTTGGAAAGCCAACTGGGCAAGGCCATGGATGAAAGTGTCTTCTGGGCTGTTTATCACTTTGAACAAATGATGAATAAAGAGCTGGTTCAGAAGGAAGAAACGATCTCCTATTTGCATAACGACAAATTGACCATGCTCGGAAAAATTGCCGCCAATATGGCTCATGAGCTGCGCAATCCGTTGTGCGCCATTGAAGGGTTCCTAAAGCTAATCGGTGAGTCTACACAGGAACAGGCCCAGCTTCAGACGTATATCCAAGTCGTCATGCATGAGTTTGAGAATTTACATCGGCAACTGACCGGATTCCTCAGCTTTTCCAAGAAACCAATTCTCGATGAAATTTTTAAAACCGTTCAAGTAGAAGAACTGCTTGAAGAAGTAGAGATGCTGATTACCCCTCGCCTCGTGGGAGAAAACATACGTTTTGAAAAACAAATCCACCCCTGCTCACTCGCATGTTATGAAGAAGGCTTGAAGCAAGTTGTCGTCAATCTATTAAACAATGCCATTGACGCCGTACAAAATCGTACAGACAAGTATATTCATGTCATTTCCACTTCTTCAGATGGATGGCTCTATTTGAGTGTGGAAAACAACGGCGAAAGGATTCCACCTGAGATCGTGGAAAATCTTTTCCAACCATTCTTTACGACTAAACAAAATGGGACAGGTATCGGCCTCTCCATCTGCAAAAATATTATTGAAAAGCATCAAGGCACGATCCATTGTGATTCCAATGAAAAACGTACACGCTTTATCCTTTCTCTGCCGATTGCAAATGCCCAGGAAGTCGGCCCAAGAATGGAAGCCCTCTAGGTCGCTCTCTTTTGAATCACGCAAAAAAGCCCCCTGTCAATGCAGGAGGCAACGCAAGAGATCCGTTACCAATTTCATCGGTAAGCGACCTTAGTTTTACTGTACACAAAAACATATGTTTCTACCATAGAAAACGTCAGACAGCTTTCGACAATCATTTATACCTGTATTGAACAAAGGCTTATCCTTTCAGCGATTGGATAAGCCTCCATACTTTCGGCTCAAGTAAAAATAGGTCTGCCTTCCTAGACACAAAAAAGCAGAGAACCTATTGGCTCTCTGCTTTATGTATGGAGCGGGTGATGGGAATCGAACCCACGCGACCAGCTTGGAAGGCTGGAGTTCTACCATTGAACTACACCCGCATCAAATAAATGCTGGTGCCGAGGACCGGACTTGAACCGGTACGGGAGAAACTCCCGACAGATTTTAAGTCTGTTGCGTCTGCCCATTCCGCCACCCCGGCAAACCTGTAAAACGTGGGCAAATCATGGTCGGGAAGACAGGATTCGAACCTGCGACCCCTTGGTCCCAAGCCAAGTACTCTACCAAGCTGAGCTACTTCCCGACAAATTATCATCTTCACTTTTGTAGTAAAGAAGCGTGCCCTGAGAGATTCGAACTCCCGACCTTTTGATTCGTAGTCAAACGCTCTATCCAGCTGAGCTAAGGGCACATGTTATGGAGCGGACGAAGGGTCTCGAACCCTCGACCTTCGCCTTGGCAAGGCGACGCTCTACCAATTGAGCTACGTCCGCATTGTAAAAAGAAGTTGATTGGTGCGGTCGAGAGGACTTGAACCTCCACGGTGTTGCCACCACTAGAACCTGAATCTAGCGCGTCTGCCAATTCCGCCACGACCGCATTTTCCCATCCAAGAAGCCAGAGTTGTTAACAAGCTGACTCTCACTTTTCGGGTTTATGAAAACTGGTGAGCCATGAAGGACTCGAACCTTCGACCCTCTGATTAAAAGTCAGATGCTCTACCAACTGAGCTAATGGCTCATGAAAATGGTGGGGAGAGACGGATTCGAACCGCCGAACCCGGAGGGAGCAGATTTACAGTCTGCCGTGTTTAGCCACTTCACTATCTCCCCAATTTCATGGTGCCGGCAATAGGACTTGAACCCACAACCCCCTGATTACAAGTCAGGTGCTCTACCAATTGAGCTATACCGGCATATCTTTAATTATATCATATCTTTCATGAAAAATCAACGTTTTTTTATTCCGTTAAACCTTTTTCATGTTAATACTATGCCATCTTGTTAAGAAAGATGGCGGAGCTGACGGGACTCGAACCCGCGACCTCCGGTGTGACAGACCGGCGTGAACTCCAACTTCACCACAGCTCCATATTTGGTTGCACCTAATGGGCACTCCGATCCTACTTGATCAAGTAGATTACTCGACGTAGAGCAAGTAGAAAATTTGGTTGCGGGAGCAGGATTTGAACCTGCGACCTTCGGGTTATGAGCCCGACGAGCTACCGAGCTGCTCCATCCCGCGATAGTCAGGACGACTGAGTGTCAGTGTTGCCACAGGAAGTGGCGCTTTTAGCTGACCTTCTTTGTCCGTTAAATATAAGTGGTGGAGGCTGACGGGATCGAACCGCCGACCCTCTGCTTGTAAGGCAGATGCTCTCCCAGCTGAGCTAAGCCTCCAAATCACCTACAAGATGTAGGGACTTTTCTAGGTGACCCGTAGGGGATTCGAACCCCTGTATGACAGCGTGAAAGGCTGCTGTGTTAAACCGCTTCACCAACGGGCCAAGATGATAAGATTACTTCTGGTGCTCCCGACAGGAATCGAACCTGCGACCTCTTCCTTACCATGGAAACGCTCTACCGACTGAGCTACAGGAGCATAATATGGCTCCTCGGGACGGACTCGAACCGCCGACCGATCGGTTAACAGCCGATTGCTCTACCAACTGAGCTACCGAGGAACATTGAAGGTTTGTTCCTTCAAAACTGAATACGCATGATTGCTAAGAATTTGTGGATAAGTCCTCGACCGATTAGTATTCGTCAGCTCCACGCGTTACCGCGCTTCCACATCGAACCTATCAACCTCATCGTCTATGAGGGGTCTTACCAGCTTGCGCTGTGGGAAGTCTCATCTTGGAGGGGGCTTCACGCTTAGATGCTTTCAGCGCTTATCCCGTCCGCACATAGCTACCCAGCTGTGCCACTGGCGTGACAACTGGTGCACCAGCGGTGCGTCCATCCCGGTCCTCTCGTACTAAGGACAGCTCTCCTCAAACTTCCTACGCCCGCGACAGATAGGGACCGAACTGTCTCACGACGTTCTGAACCCAGCTCGCGTACCGCTTTAATGGGCGAACAGCCCAACCCTTGGGACCTACTTCAGCCCCAGGATGCGATGAGCCGACATCGAGGTGCCAAACCTCCCCGTCGATGTGGACTCTTGGGGGAGATAAGCCTGTTATCCCCAGGGTAGCTTTTATCCGTTGAGCGATGGCCCTTCCATGCGGAACCACCGGATCACTAAGCCCGACTTTCGTCCCTGCTCGACTTGTAGGTCTCGCAGTCAAGCTCCCTTCTGCCTTTACACTCTACGAATGATTTCCGACCATTCTGAGGGAACCTTTGGGCGC